>JAYUKX010000178.1:0-92052 GCA_043764095.1 Chitinophagales bacterium | reverse complement strand
ACCGGAAGGTGCGGCTGGAACACCTCCTTTTAAGAGTACATAACTTAGAAGGCACGACTACTCGACCTCTTTGTTCTTTTCGCTACCTGTCAATGTTAAAATTTACAGTAAAATGCACTATATCGGTTCGCCCGTTATGGTGCATTTTTTGTTGTTGGATTTGGAAAAAGTGCTGGTGCGCTTTCAGGCATTTATGAAAGAACAATACAGCAAACAAGATCGCGGTTTTTTAGAAAAGCATGGAAGATTGGTCTTTTTGGCGTTCTTAAAACCAATACTTAATGGCCACGGCCATAGCTTTAAAGAGCCAGAAATCCATGAAGAACAAAGGCTGGATATTGTAGTTACCTACCACCAACATAAATATGTAGTAGAACTAAAAATATGGCGGGGTGAACAAGCGCACCAGCGTGGAATCCAGCAATTAGCCCAATATTTGGATGGCTTAGGGTTGACACAAGGTTATCTCGTCGTTTTTGACCACAGAGACACTCAAAAGTCTTGGGAACAAAAACAATACGAAATAGAGGACAAGAAAATATACACAATTTGGGTGTAAGTGCTTAGTCGTCAGCGATTTACGATTACACCATCTTCTGCCGTTTTACCATCCAAGTTTGCAAAATAGGCAAAAATCCTTTCTCAATATCCGCTGCTACAAACTCAATATTGTACTGCAAACAACGCATCTTTAATTGACCCATAAATTCGTTGATCTGCGTCGTATAGTACTCCTTTACTTGATTGGGCATCAATTTTACTTGCTCGCCGCTCTCCATATCCACAAATACATATGGACGATTCTCAAAATCAAACTCCAATTCGTGCTTCTTGTCCGTTACATGGAACAAAATCACCTCATGCTTATTGTGCTTTAAGTGCTGGAGTGCCGAAAAAAGTTGATCTGCTTGATCCATTCGCTCAATTACATCTGTAAAGATCACGATCATAGACCGCCTGTGCACCGATTCGGCTACCGTATGCAGGCTCTGCGCCAAATCCGTTGATTTATTTAATTCAGGTGTTTCAATATATTTGCTCAAGTGGTTGAGCAATTGGCGGTAATGTGTCGTCGTCGATTTACAACCGGTGGCCACCCGTATTTCATTGTCGAATAGGGTAAGTCCAAAGGCATCGCGCTGTTTTTTGAGCGCGTTCATCAAAACTGCTGCGGATTGTGCCGCAAAACAGAACTTATTTTGGTATTTTATACTGTCATTTTTCTTTTCATCGTAGGGATAATACATCGTAGAAGACGCATCTACCACGATTTGACAGCGCAAATTGGTCTCTTCTTCAAATTTTTTGGAAAAAAGTTTGTCGCTACGGCCATATACTTTCCAATCGATATTACGCGTACTTTCGCCTTGGTTGTAGAGCCTATGCTCCGCAAATTCCACCGAAAAACCGTGAAAAGGGCTTTTGTGCAAACCCACGATAAAACCCTCTACCACTTGCGAGGCCAACAATTCAAGGTTAGAACCCAAACCGCGCACTTCGCGGCTCTCTAATATGCTGCTTGTATTCATGATTGCAAAGGTAATGTAATTTGTGCTTGTTATTCCTTTTTAGTAAACAGGCTACTGGTTTTTTTGTTTAAAATATTGTAAATCAATATTTTGTGATCGAAAAATTAATTCAAAAGTGTACTCAAACCCCCGTTGCCACCAATTTCTTATGCAAGTACTCGTGCAACCCTTCCTCCCCGCATTCGTAACCCAATCCGCTTTGTTTCCAGCCGCCAAATGGTGCTTCAATAGCATGTGGATTCCATTCATTGATCCCCACGATACCAAATTCCAGTCCTTCAGAAACTTGGATAGAAGTTTGTAAATTATTAGTCCAAATATACGCCGCCAAACCATATTCCGTGTCATTGGCCAATGCAATAGCCTCTGCTTCGGTATCAAAAGGGGTTACAGACATCACTGGCCCAAATACTTCGTTTCTGAACAGTGGATTATCCGGTGCCACATCTTTCAATAGGGTAGGGGCGTAGAAATATCCTTTTTCCAGATCGGCGGGTACTTGGCCGCCACAAAGCAGTTTTGCACCTGCCGCTATGGCATCCTGCACCAATTGAGCCACCATTTCCCTTTGTCGCCCGTTGATCAATGGACCCACTTGTGTATCCGAATCCGCACCATTTCCCATTTTTAACGTGGATAAATACGCCGCTGCCTCTTGGCAAAAAACGTCATAGATAGAGCGGTGAACGATAAATCTTTGCGGAGAAACACAAACCTGACCACAATTTCGGCATTTGGCGGCAGCAGCGGCTTTACCCATCACTACGGGATCCATATCCGGAAAAATAAGGCAAGGCGCATTGCCACCCAGTTCCAAAGACAAGCGCGTATTGGTCACAGATGCACCATCCATCAATATTTTACCAACACGGGTACTACCAACAAAGTGCATTTTACGCACCTCCTTATGGTGCAAAAATGCTTGACCGATAGCATGAGCATCGCCGTGTATCAAATTGGCTGCACCCGCAGGCACACCCGCTTCTTCTAAAAGTTGCATTAAGGCAATGGCGGTCAAAGGCGTATATTCCGAGGCTTTTGCAACAAAGGTACAACCAGCCGCCAAAGATGCTGCCCAAACCCGCGCTACATTCCAAACTGGAAAGTTCCAAGCCGTGATAATCCCCACAACACCAATGGGTTGTACAATTACCGACATCCGTTTGTTGTTCCTACTGGCGGGCAATACTTGACCCGTTGCGCGTTTGCCTTCCTCGGCAAACCACTCAAAAAATTGAGCGGCAATCGTCCATTCGCCCACTGCTTCTACCATGGGTTTTCCTGCTTCTTCCACCGTAATGGCTGCAAGGGTTCGTGCGCGCTCGCGCATGAGCACCGCGACTTTTTTGAGGGTATCGGCGCGTTGCCAAGGATTGGTTTTTTTCCAGCCGCTCAATGCGCCTACTGCCGCCGAAATAGCCAGATGAGCGTCCTCCTGTCCGCCCCACGGAATGGTGTCAAAAGTCGTTTCAGTAGCGGGATTCATCACCTCAAAAGTGCCGCCTCCAATGGCAGATGCCCATTGGCCGTTGATATAATTGCCTTGTACGGATTTCATCCCGCAAAAATGGGGCGTTCTTTTTACATTTGCCTTTTATTTCTTAGAAATATTACGATGCTATACTATCACAATGCCAAATTCCTGACGCAATCCACTGCGCTCCCCGTAGCAGATAACCTGCTGGTACACCAAAATAAAATTATTGGCATAAATATTCCTGCTCCAATATCTGCACAAGTTATTGATTTACAAGGCCAAACGGTTGTTCCTGGATTTATTGATGCACATATTCATATTTGGAAAGTGGGTGATTTGCTGACGTATATGCTCGATCTAAGGGGCGTGCGCAGCAAATCGGCTATGTTGGATGCTATTGCCGATTTTGCCCGTAAATTTCCCCATCGGCCGTGGATATTGGCACGTGGTTTTAACGAAGCGTTGTTTGAGGAAAGCCAAATTCCAACCCGCCACGATCTGGATCAAGTATTACCCGATCGCCCTTGCCAAATTATCCGTACCTGTGCGCATATTGCCATTTTGAATACAACAGCGTTAGAAATTTGTGGTATTACATCTCAAACGATACCGCCGCTGGGTGGCGAAATCAGGTTGGATCATTTAGGGATACCGAATGGAATTATCACCGAAACCGCCTTGGGTTTGGCCAAAAAGTATATCCCAGATCCCAGCCCCGATGCTTATCGTGAAATGGTACTCGCCGCTCAAGACGCATTATTGGAAAAGGGCATTACTTCGGCCACTGATCCCGCCGTTATGCCCGATCTGATGGCGGTCTATCATGCCATGAACAAAGCAGGCGAACTCAACATCCGCATCAATGCAGTGCCTATTCGTGTGCCAGATGGTGCTATTGAAGCCTTGCCACTGCCCGAACTGTTCCAAAGTGATTACTTGACAGTCAACACGGTTAAGTTTTTTTCCGATGGCGGTATTTCTGGAAAAACAGCGGCTGTTAAAACTGCCTATAAAAACACGAATGAACACGGTGTTTTGCGGTTAAATCCTGCATTTTTTGAACAATTAGCCTTGGAATCGCAGTCGGCGGGTTTCAAGATTGCTACCCACGCCATTGGTGATGCGGCGATTGAAATGGTCGTAGGCGTTTATGAAAAAATCCAAAAAAGTAATACCAAAGGGCTGCGCCATAGGATTGAACACCTTGGATTACCGGAGGCGGAGCATCTGGCTAAAATGCGCGATATGGGTACTTTTTGTGTATCACAACCCATTTTTTTGTATGAATTGGGTGTGAATTTTAGGCAATATTTACCCGATGAATATGTACAACGCATTTATCCGTATCGAACGATACTGGATGCGGGCATTTCGTTGGCTTTTTCTTCGGATGCTCCGGTGGTAAAGGATTTTGACCCGCGCACTGGGATAAGAAATGCCGTGGAGCGTAAAGACCATAGTGGGGTAGCCATTGCATTGGACGAGCAGATTACCCCAGCAGAAGCCTTGCGCGCCTATACGCGTACCGCAGCGGAAGCCAATGGTGATGCGTTAACAGGCATATTGGAAGTAGGACGATGGGCTGATATGATTTTTGATTATAAAACCGTACATTTGCTGTGATAAAAGGGTTTCTATTTCCTAAACAACACACACTATGCGTATTTTTCTTTTTACCTTGCTACTCTATGCCTGTAATACTGGCCAGCAGCAAGCCAAAGTCAGCACTACCACAACGCCAGATGCGGCTATTTCCACTACGGATTCATTGATACCAGCGGTGTATGATACCGACGGCAAATTGATAAAAGTAACCAAGTCCGATGAGGAGTGGGCGCGTATTTTGCCCAGTAAATCGTACAATGTTTTAAGAAAAGAAGGCACAGAATATGCTTTTTCTGGCGATTATTGGAAAAATCACGAAAAAGGTACTTATGTTTGCCGCGGCTGCCGTTTGCCGTTGTTTGCTTCGAGTACTAAATTTGAATCAGGCACTGGCTGGCCTTCCTTTTATGAACCTATCGACAAGCGATATGTAACCGAAAACAGGGACGAAAGCCTTGGAATGACCCGTGTAGAAGTAGAATGTGCGCGTTGTGGCGGTCACCAAGGACATGTTTTTGATGACGGCCCGCGCCCAACTGGTCTTCGGTACTGTATCAATTCGGTCTCTTTAGATTTTGTAAAAGAGTAAGGAATGCGAATCATGGGTTGAAATTTTTAATAGATTGATATTCATGTACTTGCCATTGAACGTTTACGAAACCTTGAAGGTTTCGTAAACGTAACACCCTGAAAATCAATATTTTGATCCAACCCATAATCTGCATTAAGCATATCAAAAAGTATAAAAATTATTACAATGCCCGTATCTTATATTATCCTTGGATTTACTGTGCTCATTTCGATGTGGGCCTTGAATGATTATCATATCTTTGAAAAATTAAAACATTGGCCTTACGCTGAGTCGCGCAGGGGGGAACAATACCGTTGGTTGACGGGAGGTTTATTGCACGGTGATTTTACGCACCTGCTGTTTAATATGATGACATTGTACTTTTTTGGGCCTTTGCTTGAGCAGTGTTTTCAGCAGATTTTCCCGGGAGCATCTACGTTTATGTTCGTACTTTTTTACTTATTATCCATAGTTGCAGCGTCCTCTGCTACTTATATTAAGCATAAAGACAATCCCCATTTTGCGAGTATTGGGTCATCTGGTGCTACGGCGGCGGTACTTTTTGCATGTATTTTGTTCATTCCAACTATAGGTATTGGTCTTTTTTTTATTCCATTACCGATTCCAGGTTTTATTTTTGGCATTCTATATTTATGGTATAGTTCTTATGCTGCCAACAGGGGTGGTGATAATATTGACCATACGGCCCACTTTTATGGTGCATTATTTGGTTTTCTTTTCCCATTTGTATTTAAACCTAGTTTGTTGCTCTCTTTTTTTAGCCAGATTATGGGTTGGATCAGTAGTTTTTAATCGTGTATTTTTCAAAGTTAATCAACAATTCATCTGTACTTTATGCAACAACCCAATCTTCAGGAGCGACTTTTAGACAATATTGTAGCGCGTTACGAGCGCCGTTCGGATGCAGTGGAGGATCTTTGCCGTATCCTTAATTCTACAAAAGATCCGGTTTATCGCCGTTTGCGGGGTGATACTTTGCTCACGCCGCAGGAAATGCAGTTATTGGCCATTCATTTCAATATCTCATTGGATCGGTTGGTATTCTCGGATAGTACAAAACTGGTGTGCTCTTTTAAGCCCATCACGCAAAAAGTACATAATTTCGAGGAATATATGACCTATTTTAATCGAGATTTTGAATTGGTACGCCGTATGCCCAATTTACGGATGTATAGTGCTTCCACAGAAATACCGATTATGGCCTGTACGTATTTTCCCGAATTATTGGGTTTTAAACTGTATATTTGGGGGCGTACTTCTTGGAATTTTGAATATTTGCGCGATCGACCATTTAGTTTTAGCCTCATAACAGAACCTGTACGGCGTACTATTAAGGAATCGCAAAGCCATTATAACCACGTAGAAACGGTAGAACTGCTCAATGTGGGTTCTATTGATATGACGTTAGCGCAAATTGAATATTTATTGTATTCCGAAAGTTTTGCGGACCCGAATGAAGCATTGGCACTTTGTGATATTTTGGGGAAATGGGTCAATCATGTGAAAGAAATGGTCGTTGCTGGCCGTAAATTTGAGGTGGGCAGTTCCGCTTCGGAGTTTGCTGCCAAGTTCCATTTGTACCATAACGAAATTTTCTTTACCACCAATATCACTTCTATGCAGTCGGATTTAGGGCCTGTGGTGTATTTTACCTACAATGGACCTAATTTTATGCGCACGACCGACGAGCGTTTTTGTAAATTTACGAATGATTGGTTTGAGGAAGTGATGAGCAAATCGAACCACATGACGCAGGTTTCGGAACGGACGAGAGATTGGTTTTTTCGCGAAATGATGAAAAAAATTGACCGTGTTAAACAACGGTTAGTCGTTTATATCGATGATCATTGATTTGGCTGTTTAGTTACCTAATATCATAAAAAAAAGGGCTGAATTGGAATAGTCTCTTATAAATATTAAGTTACTTACTCCTATTCAACCCCTGTAGTTTATTTGAAGGATGGTATTGCCTTCTTACTGTATTTTGATATTCAAATCCCTCGTTATGGGAGAATTAAGGAGCGCTGTGATGGTTTGTTCACTAAGTCGAAAATCACCTTCTAAGGCTACATTTTTAGCGGTAAATATGCCAATGCCCTCCGACAAATTGGTATAAGTTTGGACTATTTCTGCGCCAGTTAAACCAGCATTGGCTTCCTCTGTGAGTACAAAATCGCGAATTTCCTTACCGCCACCTTCTACTTTTATACTGATGGTAGTGCCAAAAACACGGACACGACCGTCGTTGGGCGTTTTAATATTATCGACCAGTACTTGGAAAAATGCGGCACCATTAATCAGTAATTGTGTGTTTCCGCTACCTCCTGGGGTAGCCAGTTCATTAGAAGCCGCGCGCCAAACGATGGTATCACGGCGGAGTATAGTACCATTGGCATCGCGCTCGCGGTACGGGAGAGTCAATGTTAGATTGAAATAAACGGCATTAAGATCATGCGTCCAACGGAATGATGTTGGGGTATCACCGGTAAATGTGATGATCCTAGGCGTATTACTCAAATTAGGTGCTACGATTTGAAACGATTTCGGGATAGTCGTTTCTGCGGTAATATCGGGGCGGCCATCTTTGCGTTTAATGACCATCTGATAGGTGGATTGTTCTTTTAATCCACCTGGTAAATTGGAATTCTTGATCCGATACAACCAATTAGGTGTATTTGCAAAAATACCCGTATCGCGTACATGGCCGTACAAATTTCCGTCCACGCGCTCCAATGGATATAAAGCGGTTTCCCCTTTTTTTTGCAAGAAAACGCTAATGTCTTCTTCGCGGTAATAGAGTGAATCTGCAATTTGCGCCACTACGAGCGCACTTTTTTCTGGATCCAAAAACGCCTTTTCTACCCTTATATAATGGTATTCATCTTTAGGGGAAAGGATAGCATATACTACAGGAATCTCTTTCCAAGGGGATGTGAGGTCAAAATCGTTAGAACAACTGCTAACAAGCGTGCCAAAAGCAACGAGTGCGAATAAATATTTATATAGTTTCTTCATGTTATTTGTTTGCGAAGGAGGAATTGTGTATCACCAAAAAATGTCTGCAAAGGTAGATAGATTTTTGTTATCAAGCCCAGCCTCTGTTTTATTTTTAGTCGAAAGTGCCTAATTTGGCATAATTCACAGAAGGTCAAGCAGCAATTATTTTACTTCACATTGAAAAAAAGGAAAAAAATACACCAATCCAAAAAAACAATCTACCTTCGCGTTCCCTTTTTTTTATGATACAAACAGACAATAGTACAGGAAAACAGCAAATTAAGCACATTGCAATTGCTGGAAATATCGGAGCCGGTAAAACGACTTTGAGTGAACTACTCGCCCGCCGTTTTGGTTGGGACGTACACTACGAAAATACAGAGAATAACCCTTATCTCTCTGATTTTTATATGGAAATGAAGCGTTGGTCGTTTAATCTCCAAGTGTTTTTCCTCTCCAGCAGATACCAACAGGTCGTCAATATCCAAGCGGGTAACCGCACTGTAATTCAAGACCGTACTATTTTTGAAGATGCGCATATTTTTGCGCCTAATTTGGCCGATATGGGGCTGATGGAACGCCGCGACTTTGATAATTATATGACATTATTCGATTGTATGGTGTCACAAATAAAGCCACCAGACTTATTGATTTACCTCAAAGCGAGTATCCCAACGTTGGTGGAACACATTCAGTCGCGCGGTAGGGACTACGAGGGTAGTATTAGCCTTGATTATCTAAAACGGCTCAACGAACGTTATGACGAATGGATTTCCGGTTATAAACACGGAAGGCTATTGGTCATCAATGTCGATCACCTTGATTTTCAAAATAGTCCCGAGGACCTATCCAAAGTACTTGAAATGGTGCAAGGCGAATTGCACGGCTTATTTTAGTTTTTATTGCGTTCAGTTAGCATTCGTCTCCTGAAATTTGGTCACCCAATTTTCAATGGCTTCGTTATGTTGCCAGTTGTTTGCGGCATATAAATCGCTGATTTCCTTTGTTTTAGCAGCCAATTTAGTGCCGGGGTATTTTTGCTGAACCATCAGCCAAACCTGCTTAAACTCTTCTGATACTTTTCCCGTTTCGTAGTCACGAGAGGGCGTATTGTCTAAGCCACAAATCACGGTAGCACGCATCCATTCTTCTGTAATTCGGGCACTTTCGGACATAGGGAAATACGGGTTTTCCTTGTTAAATTTTTCCCAGAATGCGGCCCGATCAGCGAGTTGAGCAACGGATACCATCAAGCCCCCATCGCTACTCAATACATCTTTTTGTTCTTGTAAATTTTGGTCCAAATACGATTTCATCACCGTGCTTACCCTTGTGCCAAAAAAATCGTATAGTTTTTGCCAGTCGGCAATTGGGAACACCATACCCTCGCCAGTTTCCAACCTAAAACCATTTTCCATCAAAGTTTTGGTGAGCGGGTAAGTATTCATCTCAAATTTGTCTTTATAAATGGCCTCAAAATCGGCTTGTTTCCATTGGATATTTTTTTCGGTAAGGGTATAAAACTCACCATCTACTTCCATTTTAGTTAGAAAATTGGACAACAAAATATAGGATGCATCCGCAAGCGCGCCTTTGGTATCGGCAAAATTGGAGGTCACAAAATCCCATGCTTTTTTACCGCTTTTTAGGTCTTTTGCATTCAAAGATACCAAAAAGTTATTCAATTGGGTCAATTTTCCCAAATCAGGGCTTTCTTGTTTGCTACCCGCATACACCGTAGTAAGTGCTGCACCAAACAACCAACCAGTATATTGTTCTGGTGATGTGGAGGTTACCTTATAATAGTAATCTTTGTAAGGAATACCACGTAGTTCTATCTCCTCTTGCTTTGCCGATTTTTCCCCTATTCCAGTCACAAAACTGCCTTCTGCAAATTTTGTTATTACCTTCGATCCAGTACTTGTAGGCTGGTCGCGCAACTGAAGGTTATTTACATTTACTGCATACAGCAGCACCTCTGGTTGATTGGCAGCCATGGTAGCAGATGCTGGCGTTAGTGCCGAGGTAGTGGCATTATTATTTGTTTTGGGATCGTTTTGGCATGCTGATAGCAATACCAATGCGCTAAAAAATATGGTTTTCGTAAGTTGCATAAATAGAAATTTGCTAGAAAAAGTCGCGCAAGTTAGTGCCAATTCCTAAATGTACCACACCTCCGGCCAAATGATAGGAAGAATAGCCAAAATCGACCCTAAAACGGTTGATTTTTATGCCTACGCCACCAGAAAATCCTGCAAGACTTCGATAGTTTTTTACAGATAATTCTTTCTTTCGGAGGTGGTTATAACCAAAACGGAGTCGGAACGATTCTGTTTTGCCCAATAGAAACTCGCCATTAAAAATCAAGTGCCTGAAAAAATTATCGATACCCGGAAAACCCTTGTCATCCGTTTGTTCACCGTTGAAATTAAAAAAATCGGAGGTTTGTAAACTTGGGTCATCGTATCGGATTTGCCATTTTTGGAGGTGGTGGGCAATCACTGTAAGCCGAAAGGGTAGGTATTTTAGGCGCTTGCTTACCGCAACTTGTAGGTCGTTGGGTAAGGATTCTCTGTTGCCGTTATAGCTATTCACTTGGGTGCCTACATTGCGCAAAACCACCGCTACAGTATAACGGCGTGCTGAATCGGCGTACAAAAGACCTGCATCGGCTAATATAGCACTGGCATTATAGGTAGATAGGGTAGAAGTGGCGTATTTAAGGTTAACCCCTAAGGATAATTTGTCACTCAAAGGGCGTGCACCACCCACGATCAACATGGTTTCTTTGGCTTTTATTTGCCCGGTTACTGTACCAAATACATCTGCTTCTTTAATTTTGCCGTAATCGGTATATTGGATACCACCGTGCACCGTAAAACCATATTTTTTTAAATAATGGCCATAAGACGCATAGCCATGTTGTATATCGGATAGGTAAAAGTTATGGTTAAATGCCAATCGCCCGCTCATTAAAGGATTGAGTGCTGCAGGATTTAATGCCGCAAAAGCAATCTCATCATCGCGTACTGCTATTTGCGAACCTCCTAATGCCGTTGCACGCGCCGAAGGGGAAAGGCCGACAAAAGAAAAGGTGTTTTGGCCTCCTTGTACCTGCGCCATTAGCCCTGTGCTGCTACAAATAATAGTAAGGATAGAAAGTAATAGTAACTTTTGCTTCATGATATGATGTTATGATATTGAATTTTTTATAAGTGTTTTTTAAAGGGTAGACTTTTTCTCTATAAAAAAGTATCGCCCAATCGCAAATTTATTATTCCTTACGCCATTGCGTCCGGCAAACGCCTTGTTCGCAATCAGCAATCCGAATGAGAACGCCAGTAGAATCGTATTCTTTTAGTTCACCTTGTTCAGCGGCAGTATCGTCGATAAAAATATAATTACCTTCTGTTTTTAGTATGCCAGTATCGTAATATTCCTTGAAAGGGCCATTTTCATCGTTGTGGACAAGCATTACCTCTTCCATTTTTTGGCCATTGGGATAATACCGAATACTCATACCTTCCATAGCGTCGTTGATAAATTCCTGTTGGATCTCCAATCTGCCAGATTCAAAGTATTTGCGGTATGGGCCGTGGTGCAAACCATGAACAAACTGCTCCTCCGATTCTACTTTGCCATTGGAATAGAAATATTTCCTTGTGCCATGCAAAGTATCATTTTCATAGTAAGTTTCTTCCGTCAATACGCCATTTTCACCAAAAGATTCGTATTTTCCATGTTTGGCAAAATCAGATTTTTTGCGTTCGTAACGGATTTTACGGCCAAATTCATTGGTGGTTTCTATGGTTTCTGTATCGGATTGGCATGCTGTAAGACCAATAAGTACGCTGATAAAAAGCACAATGCTCTGCTTTAATAACATAGGTGTAAAAGTTTGTGTTTAGGTTGTCCAATACCTGCAATTATGCGATATTGTTGTACGATTATTATATAGGTGCAGGTAAAGCAATTTTTGTTTACTTGTTCCTTAAAAAATAAACAAGTTTTAATGAGATGCGTTTAAAAGGTATGAAAAAAAAAATCGTATTAGGTGTTGCGGGCTCCTCGGGGGCAATGTACGCCAAAATCCTATTTGATCGTCTCGCTCAAATAAAAGATCAATGGGATGCAGTAGGCATTGTAATGTCTGAAAATGCCATTTTAAATTGGGAATTAGAGGTTGGTACCCCCGATTTCAGCATTTATCCCTTTGATTTTTATAAAAAAAATGATTTTAACGCGCCTTTTGCCTCGGGTTCTGCAAAATACGATACCATGATTATTTGCCCATGCTCAATGGGTATGCTCGCTCGCGTAGCCACGGGTATCAGTAATGACCTAATGACCCGCGCCGCCGATGTAGTGCTAAAAGAACGCCGCAAATTGATCCTCGTTACCCGCGAAACGCCGCTGAGTTTGATCCATATCAATAATATGAAAACGGTAACCGAAGCCGGCGGAATTATCTGCCCAGCAACACCATCTTTTTACTCCAATCCTACAACTATGGAAGAAGTAGCCGCAACAGTTACTGATCGAGTATTGGATTTGGCGGGTTTTGATATTAGTTCTTACCGTTGGGGTAAGGGGTGATTAGGCTAATTATCGAATAATAACTAACTTTGCCCAAACTAACCACAGTACCTATTTATAGCATCCATTCTAACTGTTTTATGAAGAAATTACTACTGCTTCTTTGCCTTTGCACCACACTTTCGGCTCAAGATAAAAAGTGGGACATCAGTAACCCCACAGGCATCAGTTATACCGAACAACAATTTACAGTCACCGAAGGCACTTGGATGAACGTTGATGTGTCTCCCAATGGCCAAACTATTGCCTTTGATTTACTTGGCGATATTTATACGATGCCCATTGCCGGTGGTACGGCTACTTGTATTCGAAGTGGATTGGCATGGGAAGTACAACCGCGCTTTTCGCCCAATGGCCAACAAATCCTTTTTACCTCCGATGCTGGTGGTGCCGACAATATTTGGGTGGTACAAACAGATGGTAGCAAACCCAAACAAATCACCAAAGAATCGTTCCAATTGCTCAATAATGCGACTTGGATGCCCGATGGACAGTATTTTGTGGCGCGCAAGCACTTCACCAATACCCGATCGCTTGGTGCAGGTGAAATGTGGATGTACCATACCTCCGGCGGTAACGGTGTACAATTGACTAAACGCAAAAACGACCAACAAGACGTAAATGAACCTTCTATTGGCTCGGATGGCCGCTATGTGTATTTTAGCGAAGACTTATATCCCGGCGGTTTTTTTCAATATAATAAAGACCCACTCAAGCAAATTACGGCGATCAGAAGGTACGACCGACAAGAAGGCAAAGTGGAAGATATCACAGGTGGCTCTGGTGGCGCATGCCGCCCACAAATCAGTGCTGATGGCGCATGGCTGGCTTTTGTACGCCGTGTTGATACCAAAACAGTATTGTTCCTGCGTGAAATGAACACCGGTTTGGAATACCCCATCTACGACGGATTGGATAAAGACCAACAAGAAGCATGGACTGTTTTTGGGGTTTATACTGGTTTTGCTTGGATGCCTGGTGCTGCCAATGATCGGAGTGTTTTGATTTGGGCAGGTGGTAAAATAAAGAATATAGCATTTAATTTGGCCAAATTGAACGATGCCAATTTTAGTGCCAATGTGCAGGTCAAGGATGTGCCGTTTTCCTGTAATGTAAATACAAAATTGGCAGAAACCCTAAAATTTGAGCATACTGTATATGAAAAGCAATTTACCGCTCGTGCTATCCGCCAAGCCATTACTAGTCCTGATGGCAAAGTACTACTGTTCAATGCTGCGGGCAAATTGTATAAAAAAACATTACCCAATGGCGCACCAGAATTACTGATTACTAAAGGCTATGGCCGTGCCATTTTTGATGGAAAAGAGGTAGAGAATCCAGATTTGTTGGAATTTGAACCTAGTTTTTCTTTAGATGGCAAAGATGTGCTGTTTGTAACCTGGAACGACGAGTACGGCGGTGGCATCTGGCAAATGAACTGGGCCAGCGGCGCATTAAAGCAAATACCAGTAAGCGGTATTTTGCGTACACCACAATATGCACCCGATGTTAAGTCTATTGTATTTGTATCTCAATCCGGCGACGACCAAACCGGCCCATCGCGCACCGTAAAACCGGGTATTTACACGTATGAACTAGGTAGTCGACAAGCCGCAAAATATATCACCGACGAAGGCGAAAATCCACAATTTTCCCCGGATGGCAAACGCATCCTAACCACAACAGGTGGTGACCTGTTTGGCGAATTGGGCAAACAACTCTTGTCTTTTGATCTAAATGGCCAAGATAAACGGGTATTGTTCAAAAGCAAATATTCGAACCAATGGACACCTTCTCCCGATGGCAAATGGTTGGCATTCAGCGAATTGCATAAGGCTTATATCTGTGCTATGCCTGCTTCGGGGCAAACAATTGACCTGAGTGCCGATACCAAATCAATTCCCGTTGCTCAAATAGCCAAAGACGCGGGGTACAACCTGCATTGGAGCGGCGATAGCAAAAAAGTATTTTATACCTTAGGCGATGAATACTTTGGCCTTGATTTGAGTACCCGTTTTCTATTCTTGCCCGGCGCGCCAGATTCGTTGCCTCCACTACCCGAAACAGGTACAAAAATAGGACTTACTTTACCTTACGATGCGCCAACGGGTGTTCTTGTACTTAAAAATGCGCGAATTATCACCTGCGAAAACGATCAGGTCATCGAAAATGGAACGATCGAAGTAGCCAATAATATCCTCACTTATGTAGGTGCCAGCAGCGGATACAAAGGCGTTGGTGGAAAAACTATCGACTGCAAAGGGAAAACAATTATGCCCGGTATTGTCGATGTGCATAGCCATTCCGGAAATTTCAGGTTTGGGCTTAACCCACAAAAACAATGGGAATACTATGCGAACCTCGCTTACGGCGTAACCACCATGCACGACCCATCGGTGAATAGCGAAATGGCCTTCTCTAATGCCGAAATGCTCAAATCTGGTCGTATGTTAGGCCCCCGCTTGTTTAGCACAGGTACCATCTTATATGGTGCAGACGGCGATTTTAAAGCACCGATCAATAGCCTCGACGATGCGCGGAGTACGTTGAGAAGGACTAAGGCTTGGGGTGCTATTTCGGTAAAAAGTTATAATCAGCCCCGCCGCGAGCAACGCCAGCAAGTGATTGCCGCCGCCAAAGAACTTCAAATGTCGGTAGTGCCAGAAGGTGGTTCGTTTTTCTACCACAACATGACGCAAGTAGCAGATGGACATACGGGTGTGGAACATAACCTGCCAGTAGCCACTGTTTACGAAGATGTGGTACAATTTTGGAAACGCACACGTGCACACAATACGCCTACGCTCATCGTATGTTACGGTGCGGTAAACGGCGAATACTACTGGTATCAAAGATCAGAAGTTTGGAAAAAGCAGCCATTGCGCACGTTTACGCCTGGTTTTGTACTCGATAGCCGTTCGCGCCACCGCGAAATGATTCCTGAAGAGGAATATACCAACGGACATATACTCGTTAGTAAAAGCCTGAAAAAGATGCAGGACAATGGTATCAATATCAACCTAGGTTCGCATGGACAATTGCAAGGCTTGGGTGCACATTGGGAACTTTGGATGTTACAACAAGGCGGTATGAGCAACCAACAAGCCCTCAAATGCGCTACCATTAACGGAGCCGTTTACTTGGGTATGGATAAAGAAATTGGCTCGCTCAAAACAGGCAAATTGGCAGATTTAATTATTTTGAACGCCAACCCATTAGACAATATCCAAAACTCCGAAAAAATACAACAAGTAATGGTCAATGGCCGATTATACGAAGCCACTACCTTGAACGAAACAGGCAATTATACAAAAAAACGCGGTGCATTTTGGTTCGAAAAACCAGGCAGTAATTTTGGAAATAAGGCCATTATGGAATCTTGCGGGCATTCGCGTTGTGTTTGTGGGCATTAATGCATTGAAACACAACATTGAGATGAAAGAAGTGAAATTTCCAGTTTATACCACAGTGGCACCAGCCCCAGATACTATTTGCGAAGTAGTTGGGGCTGCTGCATTTGATTACCCATTTTTTAACGATGGCGTAGTGCATTCTAGAGCGCAGTTTACAGAACGAAAGACATACAAACTGGTCGATTTGGATACATCTGATGCCACAGGTTTATTGGAAATAAAAGGATTTATTTTCCACACTGCCCATTGCGGTTCCACTTTATTGTCGAAAATGCTTAGCAAATTGCCCAAGGTAAGGGTGGTATCGGAAACTGAAGCGATCAATGGTTTACTGTTGTCGGCGTTATTGTATGATCTACCAGAGGCAACAGTTTTGGACCATTTAAAGCGTATCATAGATGCTTATCGCCAACCGATCCACGACGAGCAATATTTGATTTTTAAAATGACCTCATGGAATGTTTTTTTGGTGCATCTTTTTCAAAAATTATACCCCGATACCAACTGGATTTATATAGATCGTGATACTGAGGATACGGTTCAGTCTTTGTTGAAATCGGGTAGAGGATTTGTGGACTGGTACAATCATGCTGGGGATTCAATGAGACGGTGTTTTCTAAGTGATACGGATATTTATGAAAATCAAGAGGGTTATATCCGGCTAATGCTACTCAAACACCGCCATTTTGCCCATCAGGGGAAAAATGAAAAATCATGTTTTGTGGATTATCCCGATTTTATAGCGGAATATGAATCTGTTATTTTACCACATTTTAATCTCGATTACTCCAAAGCGGAAATAGCATTATCATTGGAAACGACTAAATTCGAGTCCAAACAGCACGAAGAAGTTGCGTTTAAAAAGCAACCATCTATAATGGAATGATATTAATTCAATTAACAGGATTATCGGGAGCGGGCAAATCAACAATTGCTGTACAAACGAAACACCAATTGGTAAATTTGGGCTATGCCGTAGAGATTATTGATGGCGACGAATACCGAAAAAGTCTTTGCAAAGATTTAGGTTTTTCCAAAGAAGATCGGTGCGAAAATATCAGAAGACTAGGATTTGTAGGGCTTAAACTCGTCCAATTTAACGTGATTGTACTGATAGCAGCCATAAATCCTTACGAGGCCGTTAGAACAGAATTGAAAAAAACATCCAATTTAGTGAAGACGGTTTGGGTGAATTGTGATTTGGTTACCTTACGGCGCAGGGATACAAAAGGGCTATATTATCGCGCATTTTTGCCCGATCACCACGAGCAGAAAATACATAATTTATCGGGCGTGAATGATCCTTTTGAACCACCACAAGATGTTGATCTCATCATCGATACCAACGAAAGTGCAGAGGAAGAATCCACGGATAAATTATTAAACTTTATTTTGTCTAATATCAAACACATTTCATAGTACACCATAAAATAAGCAAATTATGAATAAACTAGTACTATTTTTTAGCCTTTGTGTGGCTATACCTACTTTTGCTCAGAATACCCGATACCTCAATCGGGTTTTTACAGGCGTTACCAAAACGGCAAATATCGTGTATGGCAATGCACCCGCCCTTAATTCGCCATATTTAATTGAATCTTCTACGACCAATACTAATTTGACACTTGATTTATTTGAACCAACGGGCGATGTTGCTCTTTTCCGGCGGGTGATTGTATTTATGCATTCAGGAGGATTCTTGAATGGTTCAAAAGAAAATGAAGATATGCAGGCTTTATGCGACTCTTTTGCTCGAAGGGGATATGTCACTGTCAGTATCAATTACCGAAAAGGCTTTAATGTACTGTCTGCTAATGCGTCCGAAAGGGCTGTGTATAGGGGCTTGCAAGATGCCGCCGCCGCCGTTCGGTATTTGAGGCAATTTCGTACCACATATAAGATTGACACTTCCAATATTTACGCGATGGGCAGTAGTGCAGGAGGTTTTTCTGCCATCAACTTGGCCTATATGGATAATAGTGAACGTCCTGCCTCTACTTTCGCCGCTACATTACGTCCTGATTTAGGCTGTATTGACTGCGCTGGTAATACCTACACGCATTCTCATAAGGTAAAAGCAATTGCCAATTGTTGGGGCGCAATAGGCAATACCACATGGATCAATGCATCCAATAATAATGTTCCGGCTATTTTGTTTCACGGCGATATGGATGGTTCTGTACCTTATAATGTAGGCCCTCCGTTTGGGTTTCCAATTTTCCCCAATGTTTATGGCTCATTGCCTATTGACCAACGCCTTACTAATCAGAATATTATACATGAGTTTTATACAGGTGTAGGAGAAGATCACGAATACTGGGGTACCTCCAATGGTCAATTCTCGCCCGCCCCTACGCCTTTTTATATTGATATTATCTATAAAACGGCTTTGTTTTTTTACAACCAATTACCTGCACCGCCGCTACCAGTTGAATTAATGGCTTTTGCGGCAAACAAAAGTAGGGAAGGGGTGGCATTGACCTGGGAAACAGGTATAGAGCGCAATGCTTGTTGCTTTGAAATGGAACACTCAACAGATGGCTTCACGTTTAATACAATCGGGTCGGTAACGGCAAAAGGCAATACAGATGAAGGCTATAAATACCAATTTGAGGATACTAATCCAGTGACAGGCAATAACTATTATAGGCTCAAACCATTAGACCGCGATGGCGAATTTACTTATTCGGACATTGTTGAGGTACAATTGGATGGTGCTTCATTAGGCATTTATCCCAATCCAACTTCAAACGTTTTTTATATCAGTAATCTTAAATCGGAAGAAATAGGTACGGTAACGATTATGAACTCGCTTGGCCAACAGGTATGGAACGGGCAACTATCAACAGGAGCATTTGATTTATCGAGCCAAAATAAAGGGACATATATGGTAATGATCCAAACGGAAAGCCAAATCGTAACTCGGCAGATATTTTTGAAATAATTCTATCCCCCGAATTTCATCCAGTTTTGACCCTTACTAGGTCTTATCCTCTTTTGGGTGATAGTTTAATGCGGATTTTGGAATAAAAAGTATTGCCTATAAGCATTTAGGGTTTGCTTATAATTATTTTGTAGCGCACCGTGACATTAAATTTAATATCACGGTGCGCTACACCTTCAAAACACCGAAAACATATCATTGCTACAAATATTACGGTGCGCTGCATCTTCAAAACACCGAAAACATATCATTGCTGTAAATATTACGGTGGGCTGCACCTTCAATACACGAAAATATATCATTTTTACAAATATCACGCGGCTCTGCCGCTCTTATAAGAAAACCCTAGCAGCCTAGATAGAAGATAACAAAAGCAACAATTCACTTTTTTATATTCAGTAGTTACCGTAATATTGCACGGCAGAATATTTTGCGTATCAATTAGTACTTTTGAGTGCTTTTGTTTCCTTATTCTTCTGCCTTTTTTATAAAATAAAAAATCTGTATAAAATTTATGCTACCAAAATTGCACTCCAGTACCATTCTACTGGTTATCCTGAGTACCATTCCATTTTTACTTTTTTCACAAAAAACAAATCCCGCTATTGAGCGGAAAATTGACGTTTTACTGGCTAAAATGACCATAGAGGAAAAGGCTGGAGAAATGACTCAACTGGCATTGGACATGGTTTGTGATGGTGACCCGTACAACCTCAAACAACCACTCACCATTAATAAAGAAAAACTTAAAAAGGTATTACAAGAGTACCATGTCGGGTCTATTCTGAATGTAGGTACTACTGCCCATACCGCAGCGCGTTGGCAGGAAATCATCACAGAAATACAAATCGAGGCGGGTAAATCGCGCTTGAAAATCCCTGTTTTGTACGGTATTGATGCGATTCATGGTGTCAACTATACCTTGGGTACTACACTTTATCCGCAACCATTAGCAGTGGCCGCCACCTGGAATCCAGGTTTGGCCGAACAACTGGGTAATATTACAGGCTACGAATGCCGTGCTTCGGGTATTCCTTGGACATTTAGCCCAGCCATGGACTTGTGCCGCTTTCCGGTATGGTCGCGCACATGGGAAAGTTTCGGTGAAGATGTGCTGATGAACAAAATATTTGGCTCGGCCATGGTGAAAGGTTACCAAGGTACTGATATGAGCAACCCCTTCCGAATTGCGGCTTGTATGAAACACTTTACCGGATATGGGGCAGCCGTTAGCGGTAAAGACCGTACCTATGCTTGGATTCCCGACCGCGAACTCCGCGAGTATTTTCTACCACAATACGAAGAGGCCATCAAAAATGGTGCTATGACGGTGATGATCAATTCGTCGGGTTTCAATGGTATTCCTGCGCATGCCAACAAACAACTATTGACAGGGATACTTAAAGAAGAATGGGGCTTTAAAGGCTTTACCGTGTCGGATTGGGAAGATGTGAAATACCTGACCACCCGCCATAAAATAGCAGAAAACTACAAAGAAGCAGTGAAAATTGCCGTAAATGCGGGTATTGATATGACAATGGTACCCAATGATCTAGAATTTACGACATTATTAATTGAATTAATCAAAGAAAAGGCAATTCCGATGACGCGTATCAATGATGCTGTGCGCCGTATTTTAAGGGTAAAAATAATGTTGGGTTTGTTTGAAAAAACACATGACCCATTGAGCAGTTTTCCTAAATTTGGCGGCGAAGAATTTCGCCAAACAGCATTAGAGGCTGCACGCCAAAGTCTTGTACTCGCTAAAAATACCAATAACGCATTACCGCTCTCCAAAACATCAAAAGTATTGGTTGTTGGCCCAACAGCGGGTTCGATACGCGCCCTTAATGGCGGTTGGACCAATTCTTGGCAGGGTGAAAAATCCAACGAAGTTTACAAAGAGAAAAACACCATCTTGGAATCGATCGTCAAAAAAATAGGCACAGATAAGGTAACCTATTTTGAAGGTGCTAATTTCGAACGACTTACTACCATTGACGATGCTGTACGTGCTGCTTCCAGTGGTGATTACGCCAGTATTGTTCTTTGCCTTGGGGAAGAAAGTTATACAGAAGTACCGGGTACCATCAATGATTTGGCCTTGGATGCTTATCAGGTTGAACTGGCCAATGCGCTGGCCAAAACAGGCAAACCAATTGTATTGGTGCTTGCAGAAGGCCGCCCACGCCTCATCAATTCCATTGAAGCCAATATGAAGGCGGTTCTGATTGCTCTTTACCCAGGCATGGAAGGCGGAGAAGCCATTGCAGATGTGCTTTTTGGCGACGTAAACCCTAGTGGTAAATTACCACTCACTTACCCACGATACGCCAATGGCATTGTGCCTTACGACTATAAGTTTTTGGAAGCATTGGATGCAAGTACGGGTTACCCAGATGGGAAAAACAAATTTTATGACCCGCAGTATGAATTTGGATCGGGTATGAGTTATACCAAATTTGAGTATAAAAACTTGATAATCAATAAAAAAGAGTTTGGTAAAAACGAGAATATACAAATCTCTGTGCAAGTTACCAATACCGGTGGCCGCGAAGGCAAGGAAGTCGTACAACTTTATGTGAGCGATCTGTTTGCGAGCATTGCGCCTTCGGTAAAGCGTTTGCGCGGATTCCAAAAAGTGAACTTAAAGGCTGGCGAAACCCAAACTGTTACGTTTAATATCTCGTTTAGAGATTTAGCATTTGTAGGAATCAATAACAAATGGGTCACTGAACCGGGTGCGTTTAAAGCATTAGTAGGTGGTTTAACGGCAGATTTTGAGTTGAAAAAACCTGTAAAAGCGGCGGCGGTTAAGAAATATCCGTAAGTTTTGGTTTTATGAAAACGGAACGCTTCGATGCTCAATTGATTGAAGCGTTCCGTTTTATTTCAACAGTGCTTTAAAAGATTAAAAAGTAGATGTTTTGATCAGTTTTTTTACTACGACTTGCCCTTTGTTTCTTAATTTTATGATATAAACTCCTGTTATCCAATTAGATATATCAAGTTTGTAATGATCGTCCATTGGCAATATTGCGTCAGTAAATACCTCTTTTTTATCCATTGCATAGACCGATAAATGGTCAAATTGTGTGTTTTTTAACCATTGAATGCATACGTCGTTACTACTCGGATTGGGTTGGATAGTTACGTGTGTGCCGTTTATAGGAGACTGCTCTACGCTTGAAATTAACTCAATATGGATCATTAGAACACTATCACAACCATTGTCAGCCACGAGTGTAATAGAATAGTTGCCAGGCTGCGAAAATGTATTCCCTCCTCAATCTCGAACCCATATTTGAATGATTTACAAAGTTTAAAAGCGGTTTTCCATAAGATATTCTTACCTTTGTGCTATAAAATTTTAAATTCAGTATATAATATGGAAGTCCTCACCACTACAACATCTTCGCAAGATTTGATGGAACTCGAAGAGCGTTACAATGCCCATAACTACCACCCACTGCCCGTTGTGCTTGAAAAAGGCCAAGGCGTTTATGTTTGGGATGTGGATGGCAAGCGTTATTTCGATTTTTTGTCCGCTTATAGTGCTGTTAACCAAGGCCATTGCCACCCGCGTATCATCAAGGCGATGACCGATCAAGCACAAAAACTGACACTGACTTCACGCGCATTTTATAATAATTTACTAGGCCCATATTCCGAGTTTTTGACCAATTATTTTGGTTACGAGCGTATGTTACCCATGAATACAGGCGTAGAAGGCGGCGAAACAGCGATCAAACTCGCACGCCGTTGGGGTTATCAGGTGAAGGGTATTCCGGAAAACGAAGCAAAGATCATTTTTGTGGAAGGTAATTTTTGGGGACGTACCATGTCTGCTATATCTTCTTCAACCGATCCAAGTTCTTATAAAGGTTTTGGTCCATTTATGCCGGGCTTCCATTTAGTGCCTTACAATGATTTGGTGGCCTTGGAAAAAGCATTTCAAGACCCAAACGTGGCGGGTTTTATGTTCGAACCAATACAAGGAGAGGCGGGTGTCGTTGTACCCGATGATAGCTATATTCCGGGTATTCGTGCACTCTGCGATCAATACAATGTGCTGATGATCGCGGATGAAGTACAAACGGGTATTGCACGTACCGGTCGTCGTATTTGTTGCGACCATTACGATGTAAAACCAGATTTGCTGGTGTTGGGAAAAGCCCTTTCAGGTGGTGCTATGCCAGTAAGTGCGGTATTGGGTAGCGACGAAGTATTGTTGTGTATCAAACCGGGTCAACATGGTTCTACTTTTGGTGGTAACCCATTAGCCTGTGCAGTTGCGATGGAAGCCCTCAAAGTGGTCACAGATGAAAACCTTTCCGAAAATTCAGAAAAAATGGGTGTCATTTTCCGTCAGCGCATGGAAGAAACCATGCACAAATGCCCTGAAATGGTATCTTTTGTGCGTGGTAAAGGTCTGTTGAACGCAGTAGGCATCAATGACACCGAAGATAGCACCACTGCTTGGGATATTTGTATGGAATTGGCCGAAAACGGTTTGTTGGCCAAGCCTACCCACGGTAATATTATCCGTTTTGCACCGCCATTGGTGATTACAGAAGCGCAGGTACATACCTGTTGCGATATTATAGAAGGTGTATTGATGGGATTTAAAAAATAAATGAAAGAACTGTTAGAGTATCAATTATTAGCCGTAGGTAATTTCAGCATCACCGTATGGTCGCTCCTTTCGGTGGTGCTGATTTTTGTTATAGCCCGTATAGTCATTTTTTTGTCGGCTAAATTTTTCCGCCGATTTGCCAAGCGCCGTAACATGGACAAGGGGCGCTTATTCTCTTTTTTGCTCCTGTTGCGGTACTTTATCTGGACATTTGCAGTAATGGCCATGATCAATGCCTTGGGGATCAATTTTACCTTCTTGGTGGCCAGTTCGGCAGCACTTTTGGTGGGTTTAGGATTGGGTTTGCGCCAAATTTTTGCCGATATTGTTTCCGGTGTTTTCCTGTTGTTTGAAGGGACGATCGAAATTGGCGATATTCTTGAAGTAGATGGTATGGTCGGCAAAATTGAAGATATTGGCCTACGTACTTCTATTTTTCGCAACCGCGACGATGTGATACTGATCATTCCTAACCATAAATTTATGGAAGAAAATGTAGTCAACTGGAGCCACAACAACAAAGCAACGCGGTTTATTATTACTGTAACTGTCGCCTACGAATCCGATATGGAATTGGTTAAAAAAATCCTCCTCGACTGCGTAGTGCAGCATAAGCATACCATTACAGATGATACCAATTTTAGTCCTTCGGTGCGAATGGCGAAGTTTTTGGACCACGGTGTACTCTTTGAACTCCTATTTTACAGCGAAAATATGTTTCGGATTGAAAGTACTAAGAGCGATATCCGGTTTATTATCTGGCATGCATTTAAGCAATACGGGATTACAATTCCCTATGCGCAGTTAGATGTTCGGATGCGATAGCGTGGCTATTGCGTAATAACCACACTTTTTGTTAGTATTCCATTTGCTGTTTGAACGGTTACCAAATAGAACCCTGCTGCGAGTTGTTGTGTGGGGATCTCTACTTGATTTTCACCTGACTGTAGTTCTTTATATTTTTTATATATTATTTGCCCCGATGCGTCATTCATAGTGAGCTGCATATTCACTTGCTCGGGATGTGTAATTGTCATCATTATAGGTGTGCCGCTTGTGGTTGGATTGGGAGCGATAGTAATATCCGTGGTGCGCTCCAATTCATTTACAGCGGTATTATTTCTTGTTTTAAAGACTTGTTTGGGTATTGTTCCGGGTATTTTGCAAAGATCCCATTCGCTATATGGCCGAACACGCCAATATAAAGTGCGGTTATTGGGTATATTGCTTTGGATATTCACGGTAGTGCCATAAACATGTTTTTTATAAAAAAGCACCGAAAAAGAAGGCGATAATGCTACTTCAACTTGATAAAATGTAGCATTTTCAATGGGCAGCCAATTTAATACAACATTATTATATTGTTGTATCGCAGAATCTATGGGAGAAATATAAGTTACTACTGCACTATCGGCAATCGGTTCGCCAGATTCAGATGCTTGTAAGTAATTGGAATGCTCGGTATAAAGGTTTGCGCGCATTGCTTCAATTTGTTCATCCGAAAAGCGATTCCTACAGGTTACAGAAGAATACGACATAAATAACGTACCATCGGATACAAAAGGGACACCAATAGGGTCTTGTTGTATTTGAGTACTTTGGGATTGGTCGTTACAAGTCCAACGAGCATTGAGGTAATCAGGTTTTGTATCGCAAAAACCATCACCTGAAAACAAGCAATTAGAACCATCCATTCTTTCTACTTCATAGCCATCCCATTCGGGTGGGGCTGGTGTTGCATAGTTCCACGTTTGGTTTTCCCAACCATAAAATGTATGTGGTAAAGAGAAATGATGCCCTGCTTCGTGTGCCCAAGTAGTATTACCTACACCAGAACAATCCGTATTGAGGACTATTGCTCCTAACCAAGAATACCCGCAATTACCAACTGGATCATCTACGATATAACAGTTCAGCCGATCTGGAATCAGTGTTGTTTCAATCATTTCCTGTCCGCCTGCCCAATCGTGTTGCCACCAACTGCTATTAGAATGGTAAACAAAAGACTCGCCGGGTACTAAATAAAAATGAATATGTGCTGGCTCATATTGCTTGTTCATATCACAAATAATACGAAATACCTCTTCATCGGCATAGAAATTAACCGAATTGTCGGGACATGTGATATGAACTGTAGTAGGAACAAAGAGCCAATTCGTATCCACACTACGGCTGGCAAATTCGTTTTTATGATCGTGGTACCATTTTAGCCAAGGTGAATAAGCATGAGTGCCACATTCGGACACGGGCATTTCCTGTGCATGCACGGTGTATAAAGCAGTAAAAAGGAGTACAACGAGTGTGTAGA
This sequence comes from Chitinophagales bacterium, assembly GCA_043764095.1. Classification (GTDB taxonomy): domain Bacteria; phylum Bacteroidota; class Bacteroidia; order Chitinophagales; family Saprospiraceae; genus M3007. The sequence continues at coordinate 65,955 of JAYUKX010000178.1, read as the reverse complement.
ATTTTGCAAGCATATTGTTTAAATATTAATATATTATTGAAAATACAAAGATAAAAATTTATAGCAAAATCAACGATTACTCAAGTAGTTTTTTGCCAAATGGAGGTGGTGTTCTGCGTGATATATCGTAAAATACATCATCTCTCGCATCGTCAATTTGCCTAAAATAGGGTGGGGGAGTAGGTATGTGTCTAAATCTGCTTCTGACCATCGTTCCAGTTGATGGTTAATTTTTACAACCATTTTTTCAATAGATTCAATTTGTTTTGCTTTTATCGCAAAAGAGATGGGCTTGGGAATAAATTGTCCACTAGCCCTGCCGCCTGCCGCCAATTTTCCTTGGTATCGCTCTACCAATTCGTCAAAACTTCGAGATACACGGTTTGCTTTTCCAAATAAAATGCGTAATAACCATTTGGGTAAAGCAGTGGCCAACACAATAGGTGCAACTGCTCTTCTGATATGGTCTAAATGTTGGCCAATATCCCATTTTTCAGGTGGTGTGTACCGAAAATCAGCCTCGTTCATAGTCTCATAAAATGCGCAAAACGCCACATGATTTTGAGTGAGTTGGGCTTGAATTGCCGATTTAGTCATGGTTGTAAATATTTATGAACTTTTTTTTTGCAAAATACTTAGTTTTTCTCTGCTTTATCGTGGTGGAGAAACAATACGTTGTAACCTATAAATATTGATTTTATATTTTGGCACACAAGGTAATCTATTCTTTTTGGATATGGATAAAATAGCATCAGCAAATTTTTTTATGGTTTTATAACATCTTTGAAAATTACGTCTTTTTCATAATTTTGTTTAATTTTTACATTTTTAACACTATTAAAGATTAAACAAAAAACAAATTGCCACGTTCTATTTCCTCATTCTATCAAACATTTAAATAAACAAACACAATGACAAAATTACTTTTTAAAACAATGATGGCTGCAATGCTACTGGCAGCATTCACCTTTACGAGTTGTAAAGACGATGACGAAGATGTAAAAACACAGAACATTGCGGAACTAGCAACAGCAACTGCTGATCTAAGCAGCTTAGTAGCAGCATTGAACCGTGCTGGTCTTACCAATGTTTTCACTGGAACTACGCAATACACTGTATTTGCGCCAACCAATGCTGCATTCGCCAAGTTTTTGTCGGATAATGGTTTTGCTAACTTGGAAGCCGTACCAGTTGACGTATTGAAGCAAGTATTGTCATACCACGTGGTAGCAGGTGAGGTAAAATCTACAGCACTTACAACTGGTTATGTAAAGACTTTGGCTGAATTTGGAACAACAAAAAGCCAACTTAGCCTTTTCGTAAATACGGCTAGTGGTGTTACCTTGAGCAATGACGTAAAAGTAACTACTGCTGACGTAGATGCTAACAATGGCGTTGTACATATCGTAGATAAAGTGATTGCTTTGCCTTCGGTAGTTACATTGGCTACGAGCAATCCTAATTTCAGTACTTTGGTATCCGCTTTGACTCGCTCTGATCTAGGTGTGGATTATGTTGCTTTACTTGCAGGCACAGCTAATAGCCCATTCACGGTATTTGCACCAACGAATGATGCCTTTGCAAAATTATTGACAGAATTGGGTTTGGCTAATTTGGCTGCTATTCCAGCAGCAACGTTGAATGCGGTATTGCAATACCACGTAGTAGTAAATGCAAATGTGTTGGCGGCTTCTTTGCAGAACAATCAAGAAGTGACTACTTTCCAAACTGGTAAGTTTACGATTGATCTTTCTGCGCCAACTAGCCCAAAGATTAAAGACGCAAAAGGACGTGTAACAAATATTATTGCAACAGATGTACAAGCGAATAATGGTGTAGTACATGCTATTGATCGCGTATTGTTACCTCAATAGTATTTGAAGGTAAAGGAAAACTATTTTGTGGCTTTGGATAGTTGCAAAATAGTTTTCTTTCCAAAAAAATAGCCATTCGGTACAAACCGAATGGCTATTTTTTTGCTTATTTGCTTAGGATTTGAGTATAAAAAAAAGTACCGCCCGACGATTGCGTCGGGCGGCCCCAAAACCAAATGAAAACAATCTTCCTACTGAGTTTAAAAATGTTTTTCGAGGATCAAGTCAACTCAGTAAGTGTCGTTTGGTAGTGCAAATATACAGGCACTTGTTTCATTCGTGCAAGCTTTTTTCAAAAAAAAATTATTTTTTTTTCATTTTAACTCAGTTAGGGCTTGAAAATATATGAAATAAAAATTTTTAAAATGTTTAATCGTTTGATTTACAGTTTTATGCGCATTTAGATCAATTAATTGTTAAAAATGCTGCCTGATAATTTTTTTTCGTGCATTTGGTTAGAATAGTTACCACCCTACAATGGTGAATGAAATTTCATTACAAAGAAAGACTAGGATAATGCGTAGCCAAAATGAGTAAATAGATTTATCGAAGTAACCCTTTTGGTGTCGGGCGGTGCATTGACTTCACTTTTTATTTAGATTAAGAACAAAAGCTTGTTATTATTGAACATCTTAACGTCTAATTGCATTACTTTTGCTTAAATTTATAATAATAATTTTAAAATATTATGGCAACAGGGTTACATCACCTTCATTATTACAATCGTTATTTAATTTTAGCAGCATTGGCTTTTGTGCTGTACCGCTCCATCTCTGGGTGGCTAAGTAATCGCCCTTACGAAAAGGCCGATTCTATCGCAGGCGGCGTATTAGTCGGATTGGCGCATCTTCAATTATTGGGAGGTTTGCTTCAATACTTTGTAACAAGTGCTTATGCGCAACAGGCACGTGCTAATATGGGTGCTGCGATGAAAGATCCACTACTCCGTTATTTTGGTGTAGAACACATTTCAACGATGATTGTAGCCATTGTATTGGTGCAATTAGGCCGCACCTTCTCCAAGCGCAAAACGGATAGCACCGCAAAGCATAAGACTGTAGCTATTTATACAGGTATTGCTACGTTGCTTATTGTTGTTACCTTGGCTATGAAGGGCATCTTATTGGGGCCACTACAAGCACAGTAATGTCTTTTGGGTTGTTGTGTGTCCACAGCAACCCAAAAAATATTTTTTTTAATCCATTTATCCCGCCTAAACAACTAAACGAACTAACCCTATGTGGCAAACTCGATTTTACATTTTTACGGGCATATTAACTTATGTTACTTGGCTCACCAGTAATAGTATTTATACAAACCAGTTCCCTTACCGTTCTAGTGAGCAACAGATAGCCCCTGTTGCTGTTTGTAATGGGGTATACAACCTCACACTCAGTAGTGCAGGCATCCGTAGCCTTAATGCTCCACAGTTGGACGATGGTAGCTACGACCAAAATGGAAATTTCCTTTTTTTTAAAATAAAACGCCTACAACCAGGGGCTTGTGGATCGGATGACCTGTTCCGTTCACAATTACAATTTTGTTGTGCAGATGCAGGCGACACTGTTGAGGTGGTGCTTCGAGTATATAATATGGCAGTTGATACAGGTGGTATCGATGCCAATTTCGGTGTTGGTAATTTTGATGACTGTATCACTAAGGTAGTAGTTGGTGAATCGGTTAAGCCGCAAATAGCCGTACTTCCAAGTATTTCTTTAAGTTGCGAAGACTATACAAATCCTTCCTTTCAGGTATCGTATCCTACTGCAACGGATAATTGTTGTTTGGATACTGTTTTCTACACTGATCAAAATATTACTTTTGATCTTGCTTGTAAAAGAGGCACGATCAGAAGGCGTTTTACGGCCCGCGATTGCGCTGGTAACACGGCTACAAGTACGCAAACTATAGCGGTGGTCAATGAACAGTTTTATTCCGTAGCATTTCCTGCCGACCAACTCAATTATGGTTGCGTTGATCTTTCGCCAGAAAAAATGGGTAAACCGACGGTATTGGATGGTAATTGTGAAAATATGAACATCACTTATATTGATACATTAACTTACAATGTGACTTTTATCAACGGACCGTGCATGTTTATTTCACGAACTTGGAGATTATTGAATTGGTGCCATTACTCTAGTTCATTGCCGTTGGTTTTTGTTCCCAATCCTACAGCGACAGCAGTGTCGCCTTTTGCTCCTGCTAATTTACCGGGGCCAACAGTAGGGCCTTTGGGTACAGCGAGTTTGATGATGGTTCAACCATCGGATATTGTGGAGACCAATTTTAGTACTTTTTGGACACCCACAGTGAATGGGTATATCTATCAACAAAAGATTTTTGTTTACGATACTATTGCGCCTAAAGGTAGGGTTGTAAGCAGTGCTGCCTTTTGCGATAAAACCCAAAATGACCCCAATATGTGGCAAGGCGGCAACTGGTTTAATCCGGCTAGTAACAGCAATGATCTGTTTGAATGCCCCGTTGAAATTGCCTTAAAATTAAAAGATAATTGTAGTGAAAACGATATTGGCGTTCAATTTGACCTATATTTAGATCTTAATTCCGATGGTGTGGAGGAGACAAAAGTTAGTTCCAATAATATTCCTCCCGCAGGAAGCATAATGTACCAAAATATTAATGGCCCTGAAGAACAACGGGTCTTTGACAAGAGGATAACAGGCATTAATAATAAGTATTTGTTTGGATTAGAAAAATATATCCAAAACGATTCTTTGAGGGCGAGGGTAGCGTGGAACACTATGACATCTCCGAATATTTTTACTACGCCTCAGTTCCCATATGGATACCATAGAGTGGTATGGACAGTAGCCGATGAATGTGGTAATGAAAGTATTTTTGAGCATCGTTTTACCGTATCGGATGATTGTGCCCCGCCAGTGTTAACATGTATCCCTGATATAACTGTTGCTATTCCTTCGATGGGTGCTGATACGGTGACTGTTGCTGCTCTTGATCTTCTTTTCAGTGTGATGGATAGTGTAACAATGCCCAATCAAATCCAGAAAGCCATCGAACATGAACCATTTGGTACCCGTTTTCCTACCAATGCATCTGGTGGACCTCAATCATTTGTTTCGTTTGATTGTGATGATATAGGTTTTCGTCCCGTACGTATTTGGGCGAGAGACGCTTTTGGAAATGCTGCGTTTTGTAATTCTATTGTGGCCATTACTGATCCAGAAGAAGTGTGCACGGACTACCATCCAGCAATAAGTGGTACGGCGCAAAATATGATTGGCCAAACTGTAGTTTTAAATTTTGATCTCTTTCAAATGCCGGATACTTTATTGGTGGGTTCATCGCTCAATGCAGATCCATTTAATTATTACTTTTTCAATGATTTAACGCTATTTGGTAATTATTTTGTGAAACCCAGATTAGAAAGTTCCAACTTAACAAATGGCGTTAATACCTACGATTTGATTTTGATTTCGAGGCATATCCTCAATTTAGAACCCTTAAACACTCCATTTAAATTAATCGCCGCCGATGTAAACCGATCGGGTACCGTTACCACATTTGATATCGTGACGCTTAGAAAAGCAATATTGGGTACTTTGAATGCTTTTCCGAATAACCTATCTTGGCGTTTTGTACCACGAGGTTTCCTTTTTCCAGCAATAGATAATCCATTTGCTACCCAATTTCCTGAACAAATAAATCTTTCATCTGTGTATAATTTAACAGAAAATGCCGACTTTTACGCCATCAAAATTGGGGATGTGGATTATACTGCTGCGCCAAATCCGATGACAACGCTAGATGATCGAGATGCCCCTCTAGGTATGGAATTGTACTTGGCAGAAAAGGAAAGTAAAGAGGGCTGGACACCACTTTATGTACATGCTAATGAACCATTGTTGGGTTTCCAATTTGCCTTAGAAGTATCGAAAAATACATTGTTTCGACCCGTTTTAGTGGATGATGAGCATGTTAGTTTGGATGAAAATGTATTGAGTATCAATTGTGAAAATCCAATTCAACATACAGCACAACCTATACTTTTGGGTTGGTTGTCGGGGACAATGGACGGGTCAAAAATTATTCAAACGCCCACTTTAAAATCTGAGTCATATACCATGAATGGCCAAGAACGCAGTATTGTGATGCGTCCATTGGAGCAAGAGGCCAGTACCCCGCAGCAGATAAGGATTCAACCGAATCCATTTTTATCTCAATTCAGGCTTGATTTCGCGACTGAACAAGAAGTGGATTTGATCATTACAAATATAAATGGAGTGCCTTTTTATGCCCAAAAAATGGAGGTAACAATTGGTCCGAAATCCATTACTATTGATACACAAAATTGGCCATCTGGTATTTATTTTGCCACTATTAAAGATGCTCAACAGACCATTACCATGAAAATGACAAAAATTTAATCGATGTTAAGTACCGAAAACGTAGCGTTTCAATACAATAGTGAGCGTGGATTCTTGTTCCCTCAACTGCAGTGCAAAGCAGGAGAAATACTATTAGTTACTGGTCAATCTGGGTGTGGTAAAACCACTTTGCTACACCTTTTGGCGGGTATATTGCATACCAATCAAGGCAAAATAAATATCAATAAGACAGATATAAACACCTTGTCATCAGCACAAAAAGATGCTTTTCGTGCCAAAAATATTGGATTAGTTTATCAAAAAGCTCATTTTTTAGCAGCATTAACCGTACTGGATAATTTAAAACTACCGGGTTGGCTGGGGCATAGTAAACAGGATACTAAAACCATATTAGGCTTAGCCGATCGCTTAGGTGTTGCGCATACCTTAAAGCGATTGCCCTCTAAGTTGAGTATCGGTGAACAGCAGCGCATTTCTATCATTCGCGCTGTGATCAACCACCCCAGTTTGTTGCTGGCAGATGAACCTACGAGCGCATTAGACGATCAAAATTGCGATGAAGTGTATCATTTGTTGAGTGAAATGGCAGCACAGCAGGGTTCTGCCTTGGTTATCGTGACACACGATGGTCGATTAAAAGAAAAGATCAAACATCGGGTTGATTTGAATGGATAGTTCATTTTATATTACAGTAACAAAAAAGTATGTTTTTAAATATAGTTTGGCGGAATTTATGGTTTAAACCACTAAATACTACATTGAGTGTGGTTTTGTTGGCCTTTAGTACAGGCATTATATCCTTGTTATTATTGGTGCAGCGCCAATTAGAACAAAAGTTTGAAAACGATTTAAGGGATATTGATTTGGTGGTCGGTGCTAAAGGTAGTCCATTGCAATTGGTATTATCGGCGGTGTATCATGTAGATGCCCCAACGGGTAATATCAATTTGATGGAAGCGCAAAAATTGATGCAAAATAAGATGGTCAAACAGACCATTCCACTGTCTTATGGTGATTCTTATCGTAGTTTTAGGATTTTGGGTACCGATACAAATTATGTCCACAAGTATGAAGGGGTGTTACAAGATGGTAAATTCTTTGAGCATTCATTAGATGTGGTACTAGGCGCTAATGTTGCCAAAGCCACCGGACACATAGTAGGCTCTACTTTTCAAGGTACACACGGCGAGGCGGAACAAGGGGAAGTACACGAAGGACACGACTATATTGTTACGGGTATTTTAGCCCCTACACAGACTATTCTCGATAACCTAATAGTGACCCCGCTCTCCTCTATTTGGGAAATGCACGACGAGGGAGCGCACCACGATGAAGCCGAAGCACCAGGCGACCATCATCATTCGGCAGGGGAGGAACACGAAGGCCATGATCATGAGCACGAACAAGCCCTTGATTCTACCCGTGAAGTAACAGCTTATTTGGTCAAATTTAGGTCGCCAATGGGGATTATGACTTTTCCACGAATGGTGAATTCGGGTACTACGATGCAAGCAGCGGTACCTGCTTTGGAAATGAATCGACTGTTTCATTTAATGGGTTTGGGTATTACGACATTACGTATGTTGGCCTTTGCAATTATGCTTATTTCTGGATTTAGCGTATTTATTGCTTTATACAACCGTTTAAAGGAGCGAAAATATGAATTGGCATTGTTACGTTCGTTGGGGAGTAGCCGCTTTATGCTGGCGGCATTATTGCTCACAGAAGGTGTAGTACTTTCGATATTGGGCTTTTTGTGTGGACTAGCATTGAGTAGGGTAGGGATATGGGTAATTAATGAACAAGCGGGTTCGGATTTGCGGGTAAATTTGACCAGTCAACTGATCCCCGAAGAAGGCATTTTAGGTGCAGTAGTATTGGGTGTTGGTATATTTGCTGCATTGTTACCTGCTATTAAAGCCTGGCGGATGAATTTGTCGGCTGCATTGACTGATTAATGTAATTGAAAATCAATTTACTAGGCAGCGAATTAAGTCGAAATATCATCTAACACATAATGTGATGGTTACGCTACAACAGCGTAGGATATGCGTTTTTATAAATCAGAATTTTTAACCATTTTGCTAAACTGCTCCAAATAATTATATCTCTTACTAAAGCATTTAGACATACTTCTTCTGTTTTACGCAACTATGAGTTGGCTAAAATAGAAGATAATGGACTGTCCATCTTTAAAAAGTCATCATTTTTTCGCAAAAATCGGAAATTTTTTTCTATTTTTGCACTTCTTTTAATCCATCCAATAACCGACGTAATGCTCTATATTATTTAATCCTGTTTACCTTACTTGCTTATTAATAAATTATCATGTTTTTCATGAAGAGACTACTACTATTATCCGTAATTTTTATAGGTTGTTTTGTTCAAATTATTCAGGCGCAATGCCCACCTCCAGGATTTCCACAACCTGGAAATAGTTGCTCTCAAGCACCCATATTATGCCCAAACCTCGATGGTTATTGTGCGACGATCAACAATAGTAATACTGCACAAAATTTTCCGGGTTGCCCGGGCTGGCAATTGAACAACGATGAATGGTTTGCTTTTTTTGCGGGATCTACCACTATTTCCATGACTGTAACTCCGTCCAATTGCACCCCGGGAGCAAATCAGGGTTTACAAGGAGGTATCTACAGAAACTGTGTAAATAACCCCATGGATTTACAATGCTCTTGTACTGAAAATCCCTTTGAGTTATCTGCCACTAATTTTATTATTGGGCAAGTTTATTATATTGTGATGGACGGTTGCGGCGGTAATGTCTGCGATTACTCGATTGATGTTACCCAAGGATCAACAGTAGGTGTGCCTCCTAATCCTCCAGGGCCTATCACTGGGCCTGCAACAATTTGCGCGGGTTCGTCGGCAGGTTATTCAATTGCAACAGTACCAGTGGCCACGTCCTATACTTGGACATTGACCCCGCCAGTAGGTACAGTTACGTCTAATGGTGTTTTGGCAACTGTTAATATTCCTGCTACCGCAACAACTCAAAATACTCAATTGTGCGTCACCGCAGCCAATGCTTGTTACTCCAATATGACACCTTCGTGTATTGATATTGATATAATACCAAAGCCGACGGCTACTATATCAGGCTCGGGTACGATTTGTACGGGTGGCACTGGTATGGTCAATTTGACGGTAACGTTTACAGGTGAAGGGCCGTGGACTTTTATTCCTCGCCTGAATGGTGTGAACCAACCGGCTATCACCACCAGCGATAACCCTTATACTTATGCTGTTTCCCAAATTGGTACTTATACCTTATTCAATGTGACTGGAGGATCTGCGAATTGTCTTGGTATGGTTTCGGGTTCGTCGGCAGTTACTGCGGAAACTGTTACTGCCACCGCAGTAGTTACTGGTTCTACTTGTGGGTTAGGTAATGGCGCTATTAACCTCTCTGTTTCGGGAAGCACGCCTCCTTACACTTATGCTTGGTCAAATAGTGAAACAACCGAGGATTTAACCAATGTAGTGGGAGGAATGTCTTATACCGTAACGGTTACCAGCATGAATGGCTGTACCACCGCTACTACTGTAAATGTGCCTAATACCAATCCTTTGTTTGTTATCACACCAACTATCGTCACGAATACGACTTGTATTGATGGAAATGGCTCTATTTCAATCAATGTTACGCCAGCAAATACATATACCTATGAATGGTCGAATGCGGCAACTACGAGTAGTATTACCATGTTACCAGCAGGTTCCTACACGGTAACGGTGAATGGCGGAGGCTTGTGTACACAAACTGCCAGTTATAATGTACCCAATGCTCCGGTAAATCCATCCGCTTCTTTTACCACTGTTCCGAGTACCTGCGAGCTGAGTAATGGCACTGTTAACCTCAATGTATCCGGCGGTTTGGCACCATTTACTTTTACTTGGGGGGGGGGTGAAACTACCCAAAACTTAACTATGGTACCAGCCGGGCCGTATGCGGTTACGGTTACTGGTGCAAATGGTTGTACTACGTCAACATCCGTCACGCTCGCCAATAATAATCCTCCTATCAATGTATCGCAGACTGTTGTTGCAAATACAACATGCAACGGAGGCAATGGTAGTGTGACACTCAATGCAACACCAGCAGGTACCTATACTTATACTTGGGATACTGGTGCAACCACATCGTCCTTAACAGGTCTTGCTCCTGGCGGCTATTCCGCAACCGTGAGTGCCGGTGGTGCATGTACCACAGTAGTCAATGTTACGATCCCGGATCTACCCAGTCTTCCTAATGTAACCTCATCTACGGTGGGGACTACTTGCGAACTTTCTAATGGTAGCGTGAATATTAGTGTTTCAGGCGGTGTGGCTCCTTATACCTTTTTATGGGATGGAGGAGCAACTACCCAAAACCTACCCAATGTACCCGCTGGAACTTACACATTGGTCGTTACTGGTGCCAATGGCTGCACACGTACGGTTACAGCCACAGTAAATAATACCAACCCACTTATTACGATTAATTCGTCGGTAGTAAATAATACAACTTGTAACGGAGGCAATGGTAGTATCAGCCTGAATGTTACCCCACCTTTGAGTACTTATACTTATATATGGGATACTGGTGCTACTACACCATCTATTACAGGGCTTGCACCAGGCTCTTATGCTGTTACGGTACAAGGTAATGGATCCTGTACCCAAACCGCAAATATAAATGTAAATGACAATCCTAGTCAACCCAATGTGACGGCTAGTACCATTCAAAGTACTTGTGAATTGAATAATGGAGCCGTTAATGTGAACGTTAGCGGGGGCGTTGCGCCTTATACATTTAACTGGGATTCTGGACAAACTTCGCAAAATTTGACCGCTATGCCCGCCGGTAATTATAGTTTGACGGTTACTGGTGCCAATGGGTGTACAAGGGAAATTAACGTAACGATCAATAATGTCAATCCAAATATTAATGTAAATGCCAATGTTGTTCCAAATACATCTTGCAACAGCAATGGTACTGGGGCAGTTACTCTAATCGTCACTCCACCTGCGGCCTATACTTTTTTATGGTCTAATAATGCTACAACAAGTTCGCTTACCAACCTATTAGCCGGAAGCTACGAAGTAACCGTAAGTGCTGGTGGGGCTTGTACAGAAGTCGTTAATGTAGATATCATCGATAACCCAAATGAACCAGTACTCGACTTTACAACCGTAGATGCCAAATGTGGTTTAAATAATGGTAGTGTCAATTTGTCGGTGTCCGGTGGGGTTACTCCTTTAACTTATCAATGGGCAACGGGACAAATTACCCAAGACTTGTTTAACCTATTGCCCGATACTTATATCGTTACGGTAACCGGTGCGAATGGATGTTCCGCAGTAGGTTTTGCTACAGTAGATGATAGTCCAATCGCTATCACTATTAACTATAATGTTACAGGAAATACCAACTGTACTGCTGTTGGTAACGGTAGCATTATTTTAAGTGTTACACCCGCTAATGCTACGGTTTTGTGGTCGAGTGGACAAACCACAAAAAGCATAAGTAATTTATTGCCAGGCGAATATACAGTAATTGTAAGCGCAGGCGGCAATTGTACAGAAACACAAACCATTACTATTGATGATGATTCCGAAGCACCCTATTTATCATACGAAATTACGGAGGCTATTTGCGGGTTGTCCAATGGTTCAATTGACCTGACAGTGGATGATGGTGTTGCCCCATATACCTATAAGTGGTCTTCTGGACAGATGGTACAAGATTTAACCAATAGACTGGCAGGCACCTACACCGTAACCGTAACAACCGCCAGAGGATGTACGGCTACTGCGGAGGCCACCATTCCCGATAACGATCCTGGTTTAATAATATTAGCGACAGTATTTGAGAATACTTCCTGTACTGCTCCTAATGGTACCATTTATACCGAAATATTACCAGATGGTTATTCTTATACCTACAAGTGGAATAATAATTCAATGAGCCCTAATTTGCTTAATGTAGGCACAGGCAACTACACAGTTACCGTCACCTTAGGAACTTGTGTCGTATCTGAAACCATCGAAATGACGACCAATGCAGTACCCCCTAACCTTGCTGTGTCTGGGACTGCGGCTACTTGTGGCGTAAGTAATGGTACTGCTACGGCTACGGCATCCGCAGGTGTTACACCTTATACCTATAAATGGTCAACAAACGCCACTACTGCTACCATCAATAACCTTGCGCCGGGTGTATATACCGTGACTGTAAGGGGAGCCAATGGCTGCTCTACAACGGCCACGACTACGATAGGGAACAATACAATTGCTTTGAATGTCAATGGAGTAATTGTTGAAAATACCTCTTGTGTAGCAGGCAATGGCGCGATTGATATTACCGTTACCCCAACGGGTACTTATACTTACCTATGGTCGAATACTGCCATGACGGAAGATATCACTGGACTCGCCGAAGGGACTTACACTGTAACTGTAACCGCTGGGCCAACATGTTCCGCTTCAACTACTTTTATCGTGGTCAAAAATACTTCGGATCCTGTTATCACTCCGGTGATAACACCCGATATTTGTGGCCAAAGTATCGGAGCAATTGATCTTTCGCTTACGGGCGGTGGCGGCGGATATGTCTATCTTTGGAATAATAGCGCAGCAACCGAAGACTTGGCCTCCATCACTTCTGGTACTTATACGGTAACCGTCACCGCTAGTAATGGCTGTACTGATACGGAGATATTAACCGTGGCGAATAACAGTAATACCTTTAGTTTAAGTGGCGCAGCCACACCGTTGACCAATTGTGCAGCCAGTAATGGCACCATAAACCTTATTATTACGCCAACAGGCCCCTACCAAATCAATTGGAGTACGAGCTCTGTTACAGAGGATTTAGCGGGTTTGTCTGCGGGTACTTATACTGTAACAGTGACACAATCGGGTAGTTGTACGGCATCGGTAACTTTTGTTGTCGAGGATAACTTAACCTATCCTTCGTTAAATACTTCTGTTACATCTGAAATATGTGGTTTGAAAAATGGCGCCTTGTCCGCTACCACAACAGGCGGTACTACACCTTATACATACGCGTGGTCAAGTGGCCAAACGACCGAAGACTTGACCAATATTTCCGCTAATTTTTATACTTTAACCGTAACCGATATCAATAATTGTACGGCCACCACAGCAGCAGTTGTGCCTGATAATTCCATCGCGTTTGCCTTGGATGGTATTACAACGGCCAATACCAGTTGTGGGGCAAACAACGGAGCCATTCAACTCAATGTATCACCGGCCAATGGTAACTATACTTATTTATGGAGCAATACCTCGCTCTTGGAAGATTTGGTCAATATTGATGGAGGCGATTATAGCGTGACGGTGAGCGCAGGCGGAACTTGCACCAATGTTGCCTCTTTTGTGGTATTGGATAATACGCTATCGCCTATTATTGTGGAATCAGTTACGGCAGCACAATGCGCTAAAGCAAATGGCGCGATTAGCCTCAACGTAACGGGAAGTACTATGCCCTATACTTACAAATGGAACAATAATGCAACCACCACGGGTTTAAATAACATCCAAGCGGGCACTTATACCGTTACTGTCACAGGCGCAGATGCCTGTACTACAGAAAATACGATCACTATTCCCGATAATGCATTTTCGCCTTCCATTAGTGGTACTCCGGTAGAAAATACATCTTGTACTAGCCCTAATGGTTCTATCAGCATTAGCGTAACTCCTGCTGATATATACACATATATTTGGGCCTCTGGCCAAACCACCAATACCATCAACACACTTCAAGCAGGTACTTATTCCGTAACGGTAAGTGCAGGAGGTGCGTGTACGGCTGTCTCCAATTTTACGGTAGATAACAATACCCAATCGCCTACTATTGCTGATGTGATTGCACCATCAGTATGTTCACAGCCTGTAGGTGGGATCAACATTACGGTCAGTGGAGGCATTGCGCCATTTACCTATAAGTGGAACAATAACGCTACCACCGAAGATCTTAGTAATTTGTTTGCAGGTACTTATACCGTTACGGTGAAAGGGGCAAATGGTTGTACTTCCACTGCAACCTATACCGTGACCAACGAAAGTAATAATTTCAATATTGCAGAATCTTTAACGCCAAATTCATCTTGTACTGTAGGTAACGGTTCTATTAACCTGACCGTAGTCCCCCTTGGCACTTACACCTATAAATGGAGTAATAATGCCGTTTTAGAAGACCTGACAGGGCTTTTACCCGGTACATTTACAGTAACAGTGACGGATGCCGCAGGCTGCGCCATTTCTGAAATTTATACCTTATCTGCTGATATTCAACCCGTTACATTATCTGGTTCAAAAACTGATATTCTTTGTTTTGGTGACAAATCGGGCGGTATTGATCTTACCGTAGATACTGGTACGCCTACATATACCTATAACTGGCAACCCGCGCAAGCAGGTAATCCACAAGATTTGGCCAATATCGGTGCCGGTAATTACCAAGTTACGGTGACCGATACCAAAAATTGTACCGCTACGATTGCATTTGCTGTTACCCAACCTGCTACCGATAATGCGCTGGATTGCGACCAAAGTAAAACCGTTAGTATTCCCGGTGCAAGCGATGGAGAAGGTGCAGTAACGATTACCGGAGGTACACCACCTTATAATATTGAATGGACACCAGGCAGTACTGCTACCAATTTACAACCGGGTGTGTTCAAAATTCAAAATTTAGTAGAAGGAAGTTACGCCGTCACCGTCACTGATGCCAATGGATGCCCCGTTCAATGCGGTTTTAATATCGGTCTAGTTGATTGTGAAACCGAAGTAGGTACGATGTCAAGTCTTTCTCTTGCTAAATGCGGTGCGACTTGTATCACCGCAACTTATAGTAATGTCGGCCAATTCTTAGATCCCAATGATGTACTGCAGTTTGTGCTGCATACTGGTAATAGTAATTTGATTGTCAACGAATTAGCCCGAAATACACAGCCTAGTTTCTGCTTTAATCCAACGACAATGACTTACGGAACTACCTATTATATCTCAGCGGTAGCAGGCAACAACGATGGAACAGGCAATGTTGTACTTAGCGATTTTTGCACCGTAGTATCCTTTGGTACGCCCATTGTCTTTAATGAAAAACCCGATGCCACAGCACTTCCAGTGTTGCCTATTTCTTGCGCCAATAAGCAAGTAAGTATTACGGGTAATTCAAGCATTGTAAGTAGTGTTTTTGACTGGACGACTACTGCTGGCGGCACGATCATCGGAAATAATAATACCGCAATGATTAACGCTGGAACGGCTGGCAACTATCAATTAATTACTACAGCCAATGGTTGTAAAGATACGATTATAGTAGCCGTGAAAGATATTACCAATAACCCAATAGCCACTATTTTGGCCGATCCAAATGATATATTGGATTGCAAAATAGACCAGATTATCCTTGCTGGCGGTATTGAGGGTACTACTAATCCCAATACGGTTTGGTATTCCAATGGTATGGTATTCTCCAATAATAACCCTGTTCCGGTTGGAGATCCCGGTACTTATACATTTGTACTGGTAGATACGCTTACGTTCTGCGCAGATACTGCTACCATTGTCATCAACGAAAACCAAGCCTATCCGCCTTTAAATATCGCTAATCCAGCCACGATTACTTGTGCTAATCCGATCATTACCTTAACGGGTAGTTCGCCATTTGTCGGTATTGTATTCAAATGGGCACGGATTAACGGCACTGATACTACGATTATCAGCAATACGCCTACAGCAGGTGTATCACAAGCAGGTGTTTATTACCTCATCGGTATTGACCCCGCCAATACTTGTACCAATATTGAAAGTGTGACCGTCACATCTAATGTAGCCTTGCCCACGGTAGATGCGGGTGCTCCATTTAATATGGATTGTTTTGGTGAAACATTGCCGCTATCTGGTTCAGCATCGGGTAGTTCTACTAATTTAGCCCTTGCTTGGAGTACAAATAATGGTAATATTCTTTCGGGAAATACCACACTCACACCATTGATCACTTTGCCCGGTACTTATAAGTTAGTGGTGACCGATAATGTGAATGGTTGCGTGGCCTCCGATGATGTTATAATTCCTCCCGATGCACCTGTGGCCAATCTGTTGGTACAGCAGCCCGCATGTTATGGCGAATTGGGTCGAATTGTAGTAGAAAGCGTAACAGGTGGCGCGCCTCCAGTCAATTACTCTTTGAATAATGGCGGATTTACCACTAAAACTGAGTTTAACAACCTTACAGGTGGGACTTATACTTTATTGGTCAAAGATGCACAAGGATGTACCACCACAGCAGAAGCCACGATCACCGTGCCGCCTTTGTTTGATATCACCTTACTACCCGACGTATTGATCAAAATAGGGGAGGCTTATGAAATCAATGTGGGTGTTAATGTGCCATTATCAGAAATACGCTCGGTGAAATGGACACCATCCGATCGACTCAGTTGCGATACTTGCCTAAATACAATTGCTACACCACTCAAACAAACGGGTTATGAGATAGTAGCGGTCAATCAAAATGGTTGCGAAGACCGCGAATATATTGTAGTTCGTGTAGATACCCGTTTGGATATTTACGTGCCTAATATTTTCACACCAGATGCTGAAGGCGAAAATAGCAAATTGACCATTTTTGCAGATCCTTCTAAACAGTTGAAAATCAAAACATTCCAGATATTCTCTCGTTGGGGTGAAAAGGTATTTGAGCGTAATAATTTCGAACCTAATTTACCCGATTTGGGATGGGATGGGAAATTTGGAACGGTGTCTTTGAACCCCGCAGTATTTGTTTGGTACGCGATAATTATCGGTCCTGCTGGCGACGAAATTTTGCTGGAAGGTGATGTGACATTGGAGCGGTAGGTAGGGTAGCAATGGTCTAAACACAGTTGATCCAATAAGTAAATTAACCTGTTGTCGGGGTGGTATCTCCATCCCGACAATTTTACACGCTTTTGTGAACTAAAGAACAAGCGAAGCGTCACTCTACGCTTTTGTGTACTGTTGTGAACTTTTGTGGTAGAAAAAGTGTACGCTACGTATATAGAAATAATTATAAATAAAATTGTATATGTATTTTCAATGATTAAAATGCACATTTATTAACTTCACGTTTCTTCGTATTTTTTCTACCACAAAGGACACAAAGTTCACAAAGCGTAGCGCACACCCGATACAATCTTCACTCAACCACCACCACCCGCTGCACCGCATACACCTTATTGTTTTGCATGATTTTTACCCCATAAGTACCAGCAACCAAGCCTTTTGTAGGCACTTCCAACGTATTTACCGCACTTAAACGGCGGCAAACAACACCATTTGGGCTTAATAATTCCAAGTCAAATGCACCATCTAAATCAATCCTAAAGTAATGGTGCGCTGGATTAGGAGCGATACGCACAGCCGCATTGCTATAAATATCCGTGTTATTGAGGGCATAATACCAATTGTACTGATACACCTTATTGCATACTTTTTGCTCCGCTTCCATGCCCCCAATGGTATAAAAATAATCCGAATTGATCTGGGCTACTCCACGCAAATCCATGATGGCAGGAGCACCCAATAATCCTTGGCTTTCGCCCAATCCATATTGTAAAATGGGATTAAAATTGGAGTAAGTTTTTATCCTTGCCAAAGCCGGTACGCCCCCAGAACCATTGTACGCTATACCATCGTAATTATAGGTGATATCCGAACCACCTATCCAAACTGCCGCGCCACTCATCGTAGCAGCTGCCATTCGGTAACCTTTTGCCGCCGGAGACGAAAACCCCGACCACGTAATGTCTAAAGGATTATTGGGATTGATATAACCTTTTCTAAAGTAGGCAGTAGCCGGAAAATTGGTGCCAGCGCTCGCACCACCGCAGTAGTAGAGTGTATCTCCCACAATTACACCAGAACCACCAAATACCTTATAATTGTTGGTATTGGGTACACTTGTTCCTGCGGCCCAAGTATCGGTAGCAGGATTATAGATTTGTACATTGGGTACATTGGTCGTATTGCTCCAGCCCGTTACCACAAAGATCAAACTATCGCGCCAAACGGCTTGAACATGGTCGTCAATCGCTTTGGGGATCGGTGCGCCATCGCTGAGCCAGGTATTGGTATTGGGGTCATAACGATGGACTTTATTGCTCGAAACCTCCGAACCATTTTGCGCTACATGGTAACCACCAATCACATAAATCTTATTTTTAATAGTACTCGCCCCCGCTGCAATTTTACCGCCTTGAGGATCAGGTACAGGCGGAATGGATTGCCATACTTGATTAACCAGATTCAAACGCCATGCTTTTAGGTGGATACCCGACCATAACTTGGTACTGTCCAAACCCGCAAAAGAGTAAATAAATGTAGTATCCGCTATGTTTGCATAAGCCACAGCATTATTGGTTACAGCCGATGGAATGGGTGCAACCTCGGAGTAAAAAGGCGATACTTGCGCGGAAAGCACAAAAGGGAAAAAAAGTAGCAATAAAAATCTCATATTGATTGTAAGTAAGTGACTAATTGCTTGGTAGCCAATGCTCTATGGCTAATTTTGTTTTTTATCTCCTCTCCTAATTCAGCAAAAGTTTGATCATAACCATCTGGAATAAATACAGGATCGTACCCGAACCCCCCTGTACCGGAGCGTTGTTGGGCAATTCGTCCGGGGCAAACCCCTTCGAGATGGATCTCTTTTTCGCCCATAATGATTGTAATGATGGTAATAAATCGAGCAGACCGATCTGTTTTATCCGCTAGGTTTTTGAGCAGCAAATTGATATTATCATCGGCATTGCGCGCCTCGCCCGCGTAACGTGCGGTATGCACGCCAGGATCACCATTAAGTGCGTTGACAAACAGACCGGTATCTTCCGAAAAGCAATCAAAGCCATAGTTGTTTTTAACGTATTGTGCCTTAATGATGGCATTGCCTTCCAAGGTATCGGCTGTTTCTTCAATATCTTCAAGGCAACCAATGTCTTTCAATGTCTTGACTTGGTACTGACCGCCCAGGATCTGTTCGACCTCTTTTGCCTTATGCGGATTGTTGGTGGCGAAAACTAAAGTATGCATATTGTAAATTTATGACACAAAGTTACGATAATGGTGAACTATATGGTAGAAAAAGTATTTATTGTTAAAGGAATCTCTAAATAATGAGTCATTGTTTCAACAATCCTTAGTATTCTGACCTATCCATTTACCGATGTATTAATTTTGAAGATTTTAAAAGATGAAAGTAGATCGTCGTTATAGAAGAATAAAAAAACAAACACTGCTGGCATTTGCTAAAAAAGTAATTAGAAACGGAGCAAATAATGAAATACTTAAATATCCAGAAGATATTGTTGAGGCTGTAAAGTCGTCTATAGAAAAGATGACGCAATTGTTTTCAGCGGTTAATCCAATTCCGAAGGATCTTATAAGTAGAATTAGAGCAGAAGAAGTAGAAATGAAGCGATTGCTCAATTTGTTGGCAGATCATTGTGATAAGTTAAACCTATCAAAATATGATTTGTACAAAACGGGTTTTCCTGCCGTTTCTGAGCGAATATCCGAAAAAGTTAATAGGGGAGATTAAACTAACTTTTTTTATACAAAATAGCCTTTACTATGAATAAATATTTTATTCTGATACTCTCTTTGGGGGTATTTTTTTCGTGTACATCCACCAAAAACCGCAATACCACAAAAGATGATGGCCTGATCGAAATCACATTCCTCCAAATGAATGATGTCTATGAAATTGCGCCATTATCCGATGGCACCGGCGGATTGGCACGCGTGGCCACCATTCGGAAAGAATTATTAGCCAAAAACCCCAATACTTTTACCGTTTTATCCGGCGATTTTATCAGTCCTTCGGTAATTGGTACTTTGAAATACGAAGGTAAACGTATTCGGGGTAAACAAATGGTAGATGTGATGAATGCGGTAGGTGTTGATTGGGTGGTTTTTGGTAACCATGAATTTGATTACGACGATTATTCCGATCTTCAAGCGCGTTTGGACGAATCCAAATTTACTTGGTTTGGTACGAATGCTCGTTTTATGCCCGATCCTAATGTGGCGGCTACACCATTTTTCAAAAATAAAAATGGTGTAAAGGAAAATTGCCCCGATGACAAGGTTGTTGAAATAAAAGATGCCGATGGAACTTCAATTAAATTAGGGCTTTTTGGTGTATTGTTGGATACCGGGAAAAAACCTTGGGTCACGTATTCCAATTGGTTTGAAGCCGCTAAAAAAACGCAGGAAAAACTCAGAACCCAAGCAGATGTATCTATCGGCTTAACACACCTCGTCGTGAGCGACGACCTCAAACTTGCCGCTATGCTCCCCGATGTGCCACTACTTATGGGCGGACACGACCATGAAAATCAGCGACATATCGTAGGTAATACCGTAGTCGCCAAAGCAGACGCAAATGCCAAAACGGTCTATATTCATACCCTAAAATACGATAAAAAGACTAAAAAAAGCACCTTAACCTCCGAACTTCGGGTGGTGGATAGCAAAATAGCCGACGAACCGCTCACCGCAGCCACCATTGCAAAGTGGGAAAAAATAAAATTAGAAGCGCTCTCTTCCAGCGGATTTGATGCTACTGCTACTGTCGTAAAATTATCGGGTACATTGGACTGCCGCGAAACCACGATACGTCGCAAACAAGCACCAGTTGGCGAAATTATCAACCAAGCGATAGTTAAAGTAGCCAAAACCAAACTCGATTGCGCCTTTTTTAATTCCGGTTCTATCCGTATTGATGATATTTTATCAGGAACACTCAACGAAATTGATATTGTACGCATGTTGCCATTTGGTGGCGGACTTTCGGAAGTACAAATGACAGGCAGTTTGCTCCGTAAAACCCTAACCGCACACACTGGAAATGAAGGTAATGGCGGTTATCTGCAACTTTGGCAAATAACAGCTGCTGATGGCGGAAATTGGCGCGTTAATGGCCAGCCCCTGAATGACAAAACGCTGTACAAAGTGATACTTCCCGAATTTTTGCTTACGGGAGCAGAACAAAATATGGGTTTTTTAAAGACAACAGTATTGGAGGTAGAAACGGGTAAAACCAATAACCCTGATATGCCGGTCGTAGTAAAACCCAATAGCAAGGACAAACAAGACCTTCGTAATGATATTCGATTGGCTTTGATTCAGTATTGGAGGGGATAAAGGGGGGCGGTAAGTGTGTTTGAAAACATACTTACCGCCAAAAATACACTTCTTTATTGAAAAATTTACTCTTTAAATAAAGAATATTTCACACTTTCTGCCTTCTCTTTATAGGCTTTCCATTGCGCTCCAAAAAATTGATCAACCTTTGCCAATACATTAGCCAGATTTTCCTCTGCTTTTTTAATGGCAATCTGTGCCGTTTGGCTTGGTGCGCCAATACTCTCTCCAATATACGTTTTTGCCGTCCAAAAATCAGCATTCAAGTCCTTCGTATCGGGTTGAATCCCTTTGAGGTCTTCTTTTTGGTTAAAGAACAAGGATTTTAACACACCGATACTATCTTTAGCGGCAGTTCCCAATTTAAGTGCTTCCTTTTTGAGGCTATCGGGCACATTTACCCATTGGCTTTCCACCAATTTGATGGCTTTTTCGGCATCTTTCAAACGGGTATAAGCTTTATTGGCCGATTCAATTTTACGGTCGAATGCTTTAGTGGCATCGTACCTCGCTTGTCGGTCGGCTATGTTTTCGGGTGTACGCGGGTCGTCAATGACTTTTACCATCACAGAATCGCGTTTTTCACCGATTTTTACCACTACTTTATAGGTACCTGGCAATGCTGTTGGGCCGTTACCTGGCTCTAATTGCTCTTTATCTGGCTCGCGGTTGCTGGGCATACGCGTGCCTTTAGTGTCTATAAACCAATTGATCTTTGTAAAACCTGTATCCACTTCTGATGTAAAGCGGCGAATCGTATCTCCTTTCATATCTAGGATAAAAACAGTGGCTTTTTCCTTGGATTTGCTTTTGGCGGGTTTCTTTTTATCATCGCCTTCTGCTTTTTTGTCTTTGTCTTTGTCTTTGTCTTTGTCCTTGTCTTTATCCTTGTCTTTATCCTTTTTGTCCTTGTCGTTTTTGGCATCTTCCGATTTTTTTACTTGTTTACGCCAAACAGGAATTTGCACAAATGGTGCTTTGTTTTCACCCACAAATGTTTCATTTCCTGCAAAACGAGGCCCTTGATAAGAGGAAAAATTGGCTAAAATACCATCTTGAGGTTGGAATAATTTGAACTCTTGTTCCAATACATCCGATTGTGCCATGGCGCGTAGCGGTGCCAGATTGTCCAATACCCAAAAAGAACGACCAAAAGTAGCAATGGCCAAATCGCCCGTTTGAGGATGGATTTTCATATCTTGTACTGGCACAGAGGGGAATCCTTCATTGTGCCATTTTTGCCACGAACCGCCGTAATCAAGACTAAAATACAAACCGGCATCCGTACCTAAAAACAGCAAACGCGGTTCTACATTATCCTGTACGACCGATAAGCAAAAACTAGGCACATTCTTTGGGCTGGCCAATCGTTTCCATTTTTTGCCATAATCTGTGGTGTGGTACAGGTACGCATCCCAGTCGTTTTGGCGGTAATTATTCACCACCACAAATGCCTCTCCGGCGTTTTTGCTAGATACCTCAATTTGAGGCACCCAAGCATTTTTAGGGCAATCGGGTAAATTACTGGCGCAATTTGTCCATGTTTTGCCACCATCGCGGGTAATTTGTACGTTTCCATCATCAGTACCCACCCAAATTACGCCTTTTTCGACCGGACTTGGTGCCAGCGCAATAATCGTGCAGTGGTTTTCGGCATTCGTAGCATCCAGGGTAAGACCTCCTGATTTGTCTTGGTGCATTTTGGAGGTGTCATTGGTGGTCAGGTCAGGAGATAATAATTGCCAAGTAACACCGAGATCGGGGGAATAATGCAGGTGTTGAGAGCCAAAATAAATACCATGATCGGCAAAAGGATCTTGGGCAATACCAGCGTTCCAATTCCACCGCAACTCCTTTGCTTCGGGGTGTAATGGCTTGATATAGCGTGTTTTACCCGTATTTCGATCCACCAAACCCAATTCGCCACCTTGCGACATGGCAAAAATATAACGTGGATCATCGCGCTGTGGAAAAATATCAAAACCATCACCGAAATAAACCTCCTGCCATGCGCTGTTGCGCAAACCGCCGCTGTTCCAAATAGACGATGGGCCTACCCATGAGCCATTATCCTGCAAACCGCCGTAAATATTGAACGGTATTTGGTTGTCAATATTGATATGATAAAACTGTCCAACGGGAATATTATCCGCATAACGCCAAGTCTCGCCACCATCGAGTGTGATATTCAAGCCGCCATCGTTGCCGTCAATAATATGTTTACTGTTGTTAGGGTTGATCCAAAAAGCATGGTGATCGGGGTGTATTTTCCAATAATTTACCCAGTTGTCGAAGGATTTACCACCGTCAATGGATTTTGAAATTTGGGAATACACCGAGTAAAGGGTATTTTCGTCGGCGGGATCCACAAACACTTCGCTGTAATAAAATGGGCGGTCACCTTGTCCTTTTTCGGCCATTTTGCGCCATTTAAAACCACCATCAGTGCTTTTGAACAGGGCGTTTTCTTTGGCCTCTACCAGTGCATAAAGTGTATTCGGGTTGCTGCGTGAAATGGCCACACCCATACGTCCTAATTCGCCTTCTGGCAGGCCATCTTTTTCTGTTCTGCGCTCCCAATTTTCGCCGCCATCAAAAGAGACATAGAGACCGGAGCCTTTGCCACCGCTTTTGAAAAACCAAGGCCAGCGGCGGTATTCCCACATGGCTGCGACCAGTTTGTTGGGGTTAGAAGGATCTGTCACCATATCGGCGCAACCAGTCAAATCATTGACAAATAACACTTTACGCCAAGTTGTGCCGCCATCTGTTGTTTTAAAAACGCCACGATCGTCGTTAGGGCCAGTAGCAGAACCGAGTGATGCTGCCCAAATAATCTGTGGGTTATCGCGGTGGATAATGATCCGGTGTATGGTTTTTGTTTTTTGTAAACCCATACAAACCCAGTTTTTACCGCCGTCGATGGATCTAAAAATACCTGCGCCAAAATTTTGTGAATTGCGCGGATTGCCTTCACCCGTTCCTACCCAAATTTCGCTTGGATTTTTGGGGTTAATCGCCAAAGCACCAACACTTTGAGTCGGTGCTTTATCAAAAATAGGCTCCCAATTGGTACCGCCGCTTTTACTCCGCCAAACCCCGCCCGAAGCAGCACCCGCATAGATGATATTAGCATCGTTGGGATCGGTAGTGATGGTGGTGATACGACCCGACATGGCGGCAGGGCCAATAGATCGGATATTGATGTTTTTCAATGCCTCCGGTGTGGATTGAGCATCTAGGCTTTGGGTCAGTAAAAGAATAAGAATACAATGTAAAAATAAGTGAGCAATTCTGAGCATGGATAAGTTATGGTTATGTTACACAAATAGGTTGTTTAGGAACGAAAAAACCGTAAGTTGCTGTTTGGTCATTCCTTGTACCATCAGTTTGCATCAAAAGTCTGTAAAAAATGCAATACCAACTAGTTTTTCGATGAAAATTCTTTATCGACGTATAGTGAGAGGGTTTTTGGTGCTTTAAAACCACCCTTTCGCAAATGTTTTTAGCGTCGCAAAAGCGTACTGCAATCTAACTTTCAACATGATGAACCTCGTCAGAAGGGGTAAAGGCTGGAATGGGGCGTTTTATTGCCAAAATAGTGGAAGGGGGGAATAAAAAGAAAATAACCAGATCTATTTGTTACAAAAAACAAGCCGTGATATAAATATAAGACTGTAACTTTGCATTTATTGAACCTTTTGGTCAGGAAGCCATAGAAGAAGAAAACCTAAAAATATTAGTTTTTTCTCCAGTTTCAAATACAATTATACAATGGATAAAATAACCAAATTTCAGTCAATTATTAAATCTGTCTTCCAGCGTTACCATCGCGATGAGCAGCCAGAAGGATATCAAGAATACGAAACTCAGATGGTGACAGATGATGCAAATGGTCATTATTATCTCATGGATATTGGCTGGCATGATATGCAAGGAATACATGGATGTTTGCTGCATGTAGATATAAAAAACGGTAAAATATGGATTCAACAGGACTGGACTGAGGACGGTATCGCTGATGAATTGATCGCAGCTGGTGTAGGTTCGGCAGATATTGTGCTCGCCTTTCAAGCACCTTACAAACGCCCACATACAGGTTTTGCAACGGCGTAAACTAGACCCTTTGTTGATCCACTTAGAAGATACCAATTGCCCTGTGGCATAGTAGAGATCTATCCTGATGGACTGCTTCATATTTTCACCACCCGAACAATCCCCGTTGCTCGCCCGTCCACAGTAATCCCCAATGAATATACACCTCCGGGCAATTCCGCCATATTGATCTGTCCTGTCCCACCGCGCCAAGCGGTACGACCTGCTACACGCCCCAGTTGGTCATAGATCACGGCATCAACCCGTTGCCATTCTGCTATGCCTTGTACTTGTAGCGAAAGCAGTTGATAGACAGGATTGGGGAATGCTGCGATATGATGCGCTGGTTCTGCAGGTGCGGTGCTACCCACCATTTCGCCCACCTGTATAGCATAACATAAGGTATCGGCACTATTGATATTGCTCGCCACCAAGCACACCGTATATAGCCCTGGAGCAGGAAAACTATGAAATACCTCACCCGATGCCGTGGTATCATACACGACCCCGTCGCCAAATAACCACCGCCAATGGTCTGGTTCATAAGCCGATAAATCTGTAAAAGTCACCCGCAGCGGCGTGAGTGTATCCTCAAAATCCCAACGAAAACGCGCCAGCGGGTGGTTATCCAGCCCAAGTGTATCACAAGCAGAACCATCCACTGGGCCTAGGCGGTAATTGGGTAGATTGGGCATATCGTCAGAGTTGACAAATGGCGTAGCGATATCATTTTGCACAAACTGGCAAGCCAACCCTTTCCGATTGGGAAAACGAACCCGATGCAGGTTTAAATTAGCATTGGAATTGTTGACATAGATACGTCCATCGGGTGCCAGCTGGCCTTGCCACCAATTATTGGGCCAAATATTAAGATAAAGCGAACCATTCCATTCTGCAATAATGGTTTCCGAGGCAAAAATATCTGGTGCGGTGAGGTCGTATTGGTAGGCGACGCGGTCGTCAAATGCGTAAAGGAGTTTTGAATCGGGTGAAAAGGCTACGCTTGATTGAAAATGTATTGGATTGTAAAGGTTTTGCCTCCTTTGGTTACTTAATTGCCCTGAACACCGATCAAAATCAAAAAACATAATAAAGGGGACCTCTGTGGTAGATCTGTGGAAAATGTGCGCATAAAAATTTCCATTAGGCGAGAAACATACCCCCCCCCCCCCAACGGTAAAAGGAATATCAAAGGTATATTCCTGAACGATGATGGTATCAGGTTGGATCAGCACAGAATAATAACTATCGGCATGATATTTTGTCGCAATCAACCACCAATCTCTACCATTTTCATGTTTAGTACACGTTATACGACCCCAATTTAGAGAATCTTCAACAATAATTTTTCTTTTATTTGTCACATATCCAAGGGTATTGTTTTGTTGCATATCAATGGTATTACAATGCAGTCTTTTGCCATAAGGAAAGCCTGGCCCGCCCTCTACCGAAAACAAATAATATTGGTTGCTATGCTCCGGTCTTTGCATCCCGATTACCGATTGAGGAATTTGTGCACCATACATCATATCGCCTGGATTAATACTGTTTCCATTGTCCATTACCTTATGGTTTTTATTGTATATGTTTATGCCATTAGTATAGAATAATAAGTTGCCAGCCGAATCGCACATACTGGTATTAGCACCAATAATATCCAAAGTAATATTTTGGTAGCCAGTAATTTTAGGTTCTATTTGGTTGCTAAAATCTAAAATGGTAGTTCCATATTCGTCGTTTGGGGCGGAAAGTGTGCCACCTCCATAGCCAGTCAGCCATATATTGTCGTGTTTTTGGGCTGGTAAGAAAGTGTTTGTTATCGCCAGTAAAATGAGCGAAAAAAATATTTTCATAAGTATCAAAATAAATAGGCCAGCCAAGGGCTATTCCTTGACTGGCCTGTATCGTTAATTAATTAGTGTGCAATAACCATTTTCCCAGTTTGGACTGTATTTGTCGGTGTATTGATCCGATAAATATACACGCCATTAGGAAGGTTTGCTGTGCCAAATACGGCATCGCTAGTACCCTTGTTGATCCACTTAGAGGAGACCAATTGCCCCGTGGCGTAGTAGAGATCTATCCTGATAGCCTCTTCGGTGGGTTGCACCGCCCTTACCATAAATTGTTCGTTGGCGGGGTTGGGCTGTACCATAAAGACCTGCGGGATATCGAATATTCGTGCCGTGCGCTCTCCATTCATACCGCACAAATCACGGTCGTTCCAATAGGTATCGGGGAAATAACGACGATAAGCACTGCGTGCCTCATATACCGCAAAACCACCCTCCAAAGGACATTGATCCGCAATGGCTTTTATACTATTCAATACAGTAGTGGCGGGCGGGTTTGTACTCAGGTAAAAACCATTTTGCAATGCCAATGTATTTATGATCTTCTCGTTATCGGCCAAATTATTTGGTGTAGTAATATTTGCATTTTCGGCAAGTATCGCTGGTATTCCGGCCTTTATTTGTTGCTTGATCCAGTTGTCGTGTCCGTATAATTGGTTCATTTGTTGTAACAATTGTCCCTGCAATGCCCGCAATTGGTTTTCCCAATTTGTTACAGTACTAGTACCTGCGCCTGCTTCCTTGCTGGTCATTAAAGCAGCGTTGAGGGAAGTAAGGCTTTTTTGCAATTGTGCTAATTGTGCTTGCTGAGCATTGTCCCTGCTCAGTAGTAAGTTGCTGCGTGCTGCAACATTGTACAATTGGCCAATAGTACCACTACCAGCATCTCCATAAAACGTCTGTACATCCGTATTGGATTGAGCCTCGGAAGTCCCTTTTTGCAACCTTTGGTACAAACGCTGCTGTCCCATCCAATTCATACCTACGCCCGAATGCTCCGATTTTGCGGCTCGGATATCGGCCTCACTATTGCCATAGTTCTCCGAACCATGCCCACCAAACTCTGTATCGTTGGGAGTAGGACAAATGCTATTGCAATTGGTAGCTACATTAAATGGTGAAAACCAGTCTGTACTACCCGATGCTGTTGCCCAAGTTGGTATATCAACAGCGGGCATAGTGAATTGGGAGTTAACAACAAAATCTGGATCAGTAGAAGCATGATAAGCCCCCCAGTTATCATACGCCCCCAGCCATTGATTACCTCTTTTGTCCTGGAGACCGATTTCTGTTTGTTCCGTCAAGAATAAGCCATAATCGGCATTGACTATTTGGTTGCAACTAAACGCGGAGGGTGTACAAGCCCCAGAAAAATACCAACCTTCTTGGGTTTGGCTATCTGTATAATTGGTACAATAGGTATTTACACTATTGGATACCTCAAAACCTGTACGGTTCGCTTGTACTTGTTGCACTGCATCATTACCATAGAAATAGTTGCTGGTACAGCCATCAATTCGGTAACCTGTAAAATGGCTATAAGATTTGTTCTCTGCTACGGTATTGGTGTTACACTTGTTCATAGACAAACCATCACCTACTGTAGTGGAGAATTTATTGTACATATTATTGCCCCATATAATTCCGTTGTCGCAGCCATCTAAATCAATCGCCGCACCGGGAACGGAAGGTTGGCCTCCTAATGGTGTATGAGAACCAACCTGAAGATTAATAGTATTGCCTCTAATACCTAAAGAAACCGGTGATTTACAATTAGATACCATAATACCAGGCCCCCACGTATCGATATTGTTTCCGCTCAGTTTGGTTATCCTGCCATTGCCGTCCTTTACTATAATACCCCAAAAATAATCAGTATAGGTATTGAGTTTGTTCACAATCGTATTTTGTTCGGCGTCGATATTACTGGCTGTCGAATAAATACTTTCTTTGTTTTGTTCAAAGTGATTAAAGGTAAGTTTCACATTGGCGCAGTTATCGGCAAATACCCCTCTTTGCTGAATAGGGTAGGTGGGGAGTTGTAGCGTATTTTTGATCGTACACCTATCCATTGTAAACGAACTGCGGTTGGCAATTAAACCATTGGCAAGACCATCTGCTACATTATTTTGCTGAAAGTCGATACCGACCGTATTATTGAGTTCGGCCATTGCGTATGCCCTTGGTGTTGGCGGCAACGTCACATCGAACGGAGCCTTTAGTACAGCTGTGCCAAAAAATTTATTAAACGAAAGACCTGTAGTTGTGATGGATTGTGCTCCGCCATTGGCCGTAGGTGCGGTATAGATCCCTATATAGTTTCGATCAAACTGCGTATAGATGATCTTCATCGTGGCACCGCCCAGTGGTTTTACGGCGTATTGGGCATCGTTGATGGTGTTTTGGGCACTTTTACCGTCGGAGATAAAGGAGCCACCCGATTCTATCGTAATACTACGCCATAGGTTATTACATCCATTGATGTTAGTATTTTTTTTAATGGTAAATTTAGCAGCGTTTTGAACAACAATTTCTGCGCCTGAATTCATGATTACCTCTACATCATCTAACGTAAAATCGGTATCTACGACTAATTTTCCCTTTATGCTCAAGCATCCACCTGTGATCTGTTTGGGAATATCAGCACTAGAAAATAGAAAAGTCGTTGATGCACTATTAAAACCTATATTTAGATTACCATTCGGACAAAGGCAAGCCTCTGGATCAGGTATACAACTTTGCAGGTGGAGCGTAGCGGTTGGGTTATTGGTAGTTGTATTGGTACAGTAGTCAGTGGAGTTCACCAATAAAGGGATATCGATAACCGTACCGGGGGGTATATTGCCTGCCACCAATAGATTTAAAGTTACCGTAGCGCATTCAATAGTACCAATCGGGTTTTGTGTTAGGTTTACCGTTGCTGTTGCAATACCTGCTTGTTGGGTAAATGCCCCTCCTGGTGCTACCGAAAAACCATTGGGTAGTGTGGCTAATAATTGGATTGGTGTGATACCTGTGCCTGGCCCTGTTAGACAAACTGTGTATTCAATAATGGCCTCACCATTTACGGCTGGGTTTCCAAGCCCACTTCCCGGTGTTCCAGTACACTCCTTGAGTACCTTTGGCGTAACTGTTATTTGATTGTCACAATCGGTGGTTACAGAAAGGTTGTCTAGTGCAAAAGTGACTGCTTTGTCAAAATTTGGGGTACTGGGACTGAATCCATCAAAATTACCGTGAATAATGAGGTGTGTGATAGGCTCATTAGAGGAAGGATTTGTCCAAACAAATTCAGTTATTGGCATTAAATCTAAGTTGGAAACCACGGCAGTAAAAGTGTTAAAAGTTGCATCCTCATCATAAGCGACGGGTATATTTCCTATACAATAAATTTTATCAGAGGAATTGCTGCATTGTAGTGAACCCGTCTGAACACAGTTGGGGTAATTTAAAACCTTATATTGAGGCACTCCATTTACTGAATAAGTACAGTCATTATAGTTGGTCAGACCAAAAACAGAAAATTCTAAACCTGTTGGAGTAAAACTAGCTACTGGACTACTACAAGCAGCATCAAAATTCAATTTTGCTGTACATCCTGGTAGTATTGGTTCTCGTAAAGGTACTATGATCGACTCAAAATTTATTGTAGGATTATTGTTGATATTTCCACTAAAAAACGAGATAAGTTTATTTCCATTTTCTTGTTTATAAAGATCTGGTGTGTTTTGAGGTTCAACGTCAAACCTAAAATTCAATAAACCTAATTCTTGAAAATAAGGAGATCCAATAGTCTGTATAAAGCCTTCGTAATCACCATAACAGGCCAAGTTGCAATCTTCGGAGCAACCTATCGGGATTAGTTCTTCTATGACCCTAATTACAACATTGGCTCTACTACACCAGCCATTACAGCCTTTTACTTCATAAGAAAATGACCATATACCTGGTTGTAGCCCTTTGACTTGAAAACTAGTTTGAGGTTGTAGGAAATTTAGATTTTGGACTTTTATTCCAATAGTTCCGCCATTACTATTCCCAGAGTTGGGTATTACATTTACTGAATAACTTGTGGGAGGATAGGCATCATTGCCTAATACGTGAACTTCAATTATAGGATTTGCTGATGCTCCGGTAAGCACAATGAGATTTTGGACAATATCATCATTTGCTATTGTGACACAAGTATTGCTCGAAAACCCTAAATCAAATATAATACGTTCTTCAGCGGGTGTGAGTACTCTATGTGGTATGCCCAATGAAATACTTGGCCGAATTACATAGTCTGTGTTTTGAGTATATGGTGGGATTATTTGTATTGTTGCGGCACATACGGGTTCCAGATGGCTGAGTTTGTTGCGCATTGCATTGTCGTTATTTCCAGGATTAGTTTCAACATCATTTACAGTAGCTATTTGGTCATTATTATTTAAGTTCCAAAATGCGGTTCTTATCTCACAAGTTCCTGATAAATGATCTGGCATCGTAAATTTGTTGCTTTGAAACTCATGCTTATCACAACATACCTCGTCTGATTTCTCCAATAATAGTGAACGAGCCTGAATAATGGGAGAGAACCCCCCAAGATGTGTATCCCATCTAGAATAAAGGCCATCTATCCCTTCTCCATCATGCCCTATCAAAGAAGCAAAACCTAGCATGTGTAATGCCTCGTGTAAAGTGGCAGTATATAGATCATATTTATCCTGTGGTATATTAGGATCAAGTGTTTTATGCCAAGTTAGCCCAAAATTGTATTTAATATAACCAACTGGAGTACCTGAAGGGTATGGTGTTTGGCCTGTTGCAAACATTTGTACCGCAAGTGTATTTACTATGCCACAATCTTGTTCTGGATACATGCCCGAGGCAGTGGCGGCCCCAACTGGTGTAACCTGTTTTTCTATATTGACAGGCATTAATGCTTGGCCTGTACCAATAATACCTGAAATATACTGAAAAACGGAGCAAATAGTAGTCCTCATTTCTGGCTCACTATCAAACCCAGAATCAAAATTTAAGATAAAAGACCCTGCAGTGCAAGTAAAGTCAGGAATTGGGTTTTTGGGAAGAAGTTCCTGTGGTGTGTATTTATTGCCAAACCGGTCAAATAATAGTGGCCCAGAATAACCTATTGGCACACCCCCCAATTTAGAAAAAACACCACAATTCCCCCCACCACCAGCACTCGCGCTACCAGCACCATTGGCATCATTAACAGCACCTATAACGGGCTGCGCCCATCCTACATCACCCCAAAAAAACATAAAAAAGAATACAAAAAAGAATGGAAAAATGGAAAAACTGTTTGCACTCCGAGGCACAAAACTGGAAATCGTTAGCTGTTTCATTAGAAAAAAGCTTGTTTAGTGAATAGTTTACTGCCTTACAGGATAGTATAACCAACACTTTTGTCGGCGAGCAGCATTTTTAAGGATTATGAAGATATGTATTGCAATACAGGCAGTAAAGATAGCACTTGTTTTTGAAATTCAAGTAAATGTAGTGTTTTTATTTTTTTATGGGAATAATGGGTTGGGTTAAAGTATTGATTTGTAAAGCGTTGTGTCGATAAGCGTTTGAATCTAATGTCGGCAATTTATATCTACAAATCAACCATAAATTGATTAAATTCTTATTTGTAGATTTTGAATAAAGATTCAGTAATCTAAAGTGACCCATATACTATATTGGTCTATTGTCGGGGCGACTTTTTCAGTCACCCCGACAATTTAGTACACTTTTTAGTAAACCATCATTGAAATTTAGGTGATAAAAAGAGTGTGACTTATTAGGTAAAATGGGGTATTTCATACATGCAAAGGATCAATTTCGACTAAATTGTCGGGGTGACGAAAAGTCGCCCCGACAATAAGGACATTCTGTAATGGGGGCAACTTGGGGATAATTGAATATCTGAACAAAATCTAATGATGCGAAGTTTAATGATTTCGTTAAGTTGACCCCCCAGCCCCCCCACAAAAACACCTGATTTCCAAAAAAAGCCACATTTATACACACGCAAATTCATTTCTTCCTTACATTTCGCCTTTAAAACAGAAAGTCCTTATGGCCAGTCTTATTTATAATGCTTCGGGTATGCTCGAAGATATACGTCCCGGTAGTGCAGATATTGCGATTTATGCAGGTCAGCAAGTGCCCTTTATCACCGGATCGCAATTACAGCGCTATGCCGGTATTATTTATTCGGAAAGTTCTTTTTTGGGCTTAGCCAGACAGATAAATCCCGCCAACCCCAGCAGGGAAATGGAGCGGGAATGCTTTGCTATTGCCGTCACTATGTACAATTATACCCGTGCCAAAGGTGCGGCTTTCCAGCGAGCAGGTCGTTTTTATGGCCTCAATGAATTGCTGGTGGATAGCGGCTATACCAAGGGCATCAATAGCCCTAAGTTTACGGAATACTTTAGCGCAGGTGGCGACGAAAGCAAGCGCAGGTTGGCTACATTGGCCGTAATTCGCTTGTTTATGCGCCAGTTTTGGGGCTTTGAAGATGTTTTGCAATCGCTCCAAGGTGCACAATATTGGGATGGTAACGACCTGTACCGCCGTTTTCGCGACCATTACCGCGCCAAAAAAGGTTTTGAACTCAGCAATCCATTGCACGGCCGTTTGTACCAAAATGTAACGGTGATACAAGGCGCGCAAATCATTAGTTCTTGTGTGGCACAAGAACCGGCTGTGGCGGCATTACGCCAGTTTACATTTATGTCCACCATTACATTGGGAGGGACTATCTTTTTCCGATTACATCCGCAAGCCACTGCACAGGGCATTACGTGGTAAAATATGAATTTAAGTGAAATATTGACCCATTTGGGCGAAGAACGAGCGCAGTATTTTAATGCCATTTCGCCGCCGGTAATCCAGTCGAGTAATTTTGTGTTTCCCGATTTACACGCATTTAGGGCAGCCTTTTCCGATGAATTAACACACCATGTCTATTCACGTGGTAATAACCCAACGGTTCAGATCTTGCGCCGCAAATTGGCCGCACTGGAAAATACCGATGATGCCTTGGTTTTTGCCAGCGGAGCAGGCGCAATTGCGGCAGCGGTGATTGGTAATGTGGCTGCGGGCGATCATGTGGTATGCCAACAAGGTCCTTATTCTTGGACAACGGCGTTGCTCAAAAAACTACTCGCCCGTTTTGGCGTAGCCCATACCTTCGTGGATGGTTCCGATGTAGCACATATTGAAGCCGCCATTCGGCCAGAGACAAAAGTCTTATATTTGGAAAGCCCCAATACTATGACTTATGAATTGCAGGATTTGAAGGCTTGCGCGGAATTGGCTAAAAAGCACGGCATTGTCACCATTATTGACAATTCGTATTGCTCACCGATTTATCAAAAACCCGCCGAATTTGGGATTGATATAGTGGTGCATTCGGGTACAAAATACCTCAATGGTCACTCAGATGTCGTCATTGGTGTGCTTTGCGGCGCAAAAGCGATGGTGAAAAAGATATTTGAATCGGAGTTGATGACACTAGGCGGTATTGTTTCCCCGCATGATGCTTCCTTGGTGATCCGTGGGTTGCGTACGTTGCCGTTGCGGTTAAAACAAAGCGATGAAGGCGCAAAATACATCATCCATAAACTGGATGGACATCCTAAAGTGGAAAAAATATGGTATCCTTTTCACGATAGTTTCCCTCAAAAAGAGTTGGCCATGCGCCAAATGAAAGGCTGTGGCGGCTTGTTTTCGGTACATTTCAAATGTGATTCGATGGAGAAAATGGAAGCATTTGTCCACCGTATTCAGCGGTTTTTGATGGCCGTATCCTGGGGCGGACACGAATCATTGATGATCCCAACTATTGGCTTTTACAATATACCCGGACGGAGCAATTCGCCTTTGCCTTGGGCATTTGTACGGTTTTATATTGGTTTGGAAGACCCCGAATGGTTATGGGAAGACCTCTCTGCGGCAATGGAGGAATTGTAGTTAAGTATTTGGACACAATTAATTAGCATTTTGAACTTGGTCTTTTCCGCCTATGCTTCCCCATTTTTTCGTTAGATAGTACCGCTATCAGCCTTAAAAATGGCTCGTCTAGCCGAAAAATACCTGCGTTCATTTCTGCAATTAATTATGTCCAAATACTTAACCACCTATCAACAAATCGGCCAATTTCCCAAATTTTCCAAGTCCTTTCCCCATAAAATCCATAAAACCAGCAGCGGCACTGATCTGGTTGTACTTGCGTTTGAACTTTGGGTACATCGTTGCAAACTTCCTGACTTCTGTGCTTTGGGTCATTTTTAGAATGAATCTACCCTGTTCCAATATATTCATTTGCTCAAAAGAGCGGCCTGTTTGGGTCATTATAGTAGCCATCGCTGCTTGGTTGTCTTTGTAATACCGCTGTACGATTTTGCCGCCTTTTGCTGGATTGATAGGTTTGAGTGCTGCTTCCATTACCCGAATACCGGAGGCAAGCAGCGAATCGAGTTTTTGTTCCGTGCTTAAATTCGCAGATTTCGATAAGCGATTGTACATGGCCTGCTCATTGTGGAGGAGTTTGCCGTAACGATTGCAACCAATACAGAGTAAAAATAAAGAAAAAATAAGGATAAATTTATGCATAATTATGGGTATTAATATTGGAAGCAAAGGTAATGCTGTTTGTCAGGTATCGACAAACCATCAATTTTTTCTTTGTTAAATATTATCGCCACCAATATTAATTCTACCTTTGAGTTCCATTTCAGAAGTTCAATTTTTCCTATACAAATCTTTTAGCGTAATACTTTTTTAAAAAACACACGTAATTGTTTATGTATCAAATAACTCGTTTAATTGCTTGTTTGTGCCTCTTATTGCCCATTGTTAATACCGCGCAAAATGCTAATTTCACACTAAAGGCTACGGTTGATTTTCCTGGGCAAACCCTTGCCAATATATGGGGATACAGCGCAGGAGGTAAGGAATATGCCTTAGTAGGTGCTCAAAATGGTATGGTAATCATTGATATTACTATACCAACGGCTCCTGTTCCTATTGACACTATTCCGGGACCAAGTAACCTTTGGAAAGAAATCAAAACCTATGGTAATTATGCTTATGTGGTCTCTGAAGGTGGCTTGGGCGTACAGGTTGTAAACCTATCCACTTTGCCAGCGGGTAACCTGCCTTATCAAAGCGTTTATCCTGTTATACCAGCAGGAACCGTAAACAGTTCGCATGCCTTGCACGTGGACGAAACCAAAGGCTATTTGTATATCTATGGTTCAAAACTCACTACAGGTACGAGTGTAGGTTATCCCATTGCCCTTAATTTGAATGGTACAACAGGCGGTATTCCTAATGCTTGGACACCTCAATACGCGGGTATTTACACCACCAATGGTTATGCCCACGATGGTTATGTGGACAACGATTTTATGTTTGCGGGACATATTTACGCAGGTAAATTCTCCTATGTAAACATGGCCAATAAAGCGGCTCCTGTAACGCTCGCTACTACTACTACCCCCAACGCATTTACCCATAACACTTGGCGCTCAGGGAATACTATTTTTACCACCGATGAAACAACAAATTCATACCTTACTTCTTATAATATTGCCGATCCTACCGATGTAAAAGAGTTGGATCGTATCCAAGTAACACCAGGATCGGGCTCTATTGTGCATAATACCTATATTAAAAACGATTATGCCGTTACGTCTTGGTACCGCGATGGGGTTGTTATTGTGGATGCCGCGCGTCCGGGAAATATGGTAGTAACAGGGCGTTACGACACCTATACAACAGGTTCAGGTAATGGTTTTGATGGATGCTGGGGTGTTTATCCTTATTTTTCCTCCAATACTATTATTGCATCCAATATAGGCGATAATCCTTCTCCGACGGTTGGAAAACTATTTATCCTAGAGCCTACTTATGTCCGCGGATGCTACTTGGAAGGCATTGTAACAAATTCCTCTACGGGCGCTACGCTAACTGGTGCGTTAGTAGAACTTTTGAGTAGTGGTGTAGCCAACGAGACTACTATTACTGGCGGTACCTATAAAATGGCTCGTTTTGGCGGCGGTAGTTATACACTTCGCGTCAGCAAATCAGGTTTTAATACATTTACCACCACTGTTTCACTTACATCGGGTGTATTAACCCTACAAAATGTAGCACTTGTACCTATATCATTCCCAGTAGGTTTAACAGGTTTTGATGCCACTTTGCAACGCGACCGTACTGCCTTACTCGCTTGGCAAACAGAAACGGAAATAGACAATAAAGGCTTTGATATTCAACAAAGTACAGATGGTGTAAAATGGTCGAGCCTTGGATTTGAACCAAGTAAAGGTGATTCCAATAAAAATACGAACTATCAGTTTACAACACCAACCCTTTCTACGGGGAATTGGTTGTTCCGCTTGGCGCAAACTGATCTGGATGGCACCATAAGGTACTCTGATATCCGTAGTGTAGCCGTGTTTGACGACGTTTTTCACGCTAAACTTACCCCAAATCCAGTGAGCGTCAACACCAGTTTGTTGGTGCATTGGGGTGGCTCAAAAGAAGAAAACCTCCAAGTAGAGGTGTATAATAGCGGCCTTCAATTGGTGGGTACCCCTACGCAAGTAATTAGGGCGGGCGATGACCAATCCGTTGATCTTCAGACAGATGGATTGCCAATAGGGCGTTATTTGGTGAAGGTAATCAATGGGTTAGAAGTGGTTACTTTGCAGTTGTTGAAAATATAGTATTTTATTTTTATAATTAAAAGCGCCCTATATGGAATAAGAGTCCATATAGGGCGTTTCGTTTTACTATTAATGAATAGATATTTCCGCATAAGGTATAATCCAATTACAGGGAAAATTTTAGGTGCAGCGCACCGTGACATTAATTTAATATTGCGGTGCGCTGCACCTTCAAAACGCGGAAAATATATCATTGCTACAAATATTGCGGTGCGCTGCACCTTTTAATAAGAAAACCCTGAGTCCAATTATTTTTCAAATTTATATAATGAAAAAAATATTTCTATTGTCCGCTTTTTTATAAGGCTGCCATTTGTTGTTTTGCCAAACAAAACTACCTTTGATCAAGGCCAATAATGCATCAGTTACGATCAAAGACGATAATGAGTTCATTTTTGTTTATGTTTAAACAAAGATGAAAATCTAAGCAAAGTATTTACTAAAGGAATCCCAATAAAGCGATAAGGTGTGTTTTGTGCCTACTTCCTTGATATAATATTTCCTATTTTAAAAAATAACCACAAAAATTTGTAGTACCAAAAAAACAATCTACCTTTGTTATGTTTAAACATAGTCCTTTTGAATATTAAAATAGATACCGAAAGTAAAGCACCACTGCACTCTAAAGTAGAGAAAATGATGCGCGACCTGATTGAGCAACCAATTTACCGCAGTGGTGAGTTTTTGCCCAAAGAAGTAGATATCGCGGAGCAATTAGGCGTTGCCCGCAATACCGTTCGTCATGCCATTAGTAAGTTGGTAAATGAAGGCTTACTCGTTCGTAAAAAAGGGGTAGGTACCAAAGTCGCATTGGGGCGTATTCCTACACGACTGGATAGTTGGTGGAGTTTTACAAAAGAGATGAAATCGAAAGGTATTGATGTGGTGAATTTTGAGTTAGATGTCCAAATTATTGCCGCAGATGATGAAGTGGCCACCGTAATGCACATTAAAAAAGGGACAAAATTAGTCCGGTTGTCTAGGTTAAGAGGTACCTCGGACGGCCCTAGTTTATTGTCACTATCTTGGTTTCATCCGCGTTTGAAAATGACGGGCTGGGAAGATTTTACCAAACCGCTTTATCAAATGTTGGAAGAAGATTTAGGGATTATAGTGGCCGTATCGAGGGAAGAAATAAGTGCAATTAGTGCAGAGCAATTGCTGGCCGAAAAATTTGGCGTAGCCGTGGGCGCACCTTTGTTGTTCCGACAACGGCTTGTTGCCGATTCCGATGGTAGGGTAGTGGAATTCAACAAAGGCTACTATAAAGGAGATGGATTTAATTATTCGATTGATATTGAAAGAAGATAATAATATGAAGCAACAATTACTCTTGGTTTTTCTTTTTGCGCTCAGCGCGATTACTGCGCATACACAAACCATCACAGGAACAATCACTTCTGCCGAAGATGGATCCTTATTACCGGGTGTTAGTGTAGTAGTTAAAGGTACTAGAAACGGCACTACGACCAATCAAAATGGTAGTTTTGAGTTGGCTGGTACACAAGGCGCAACACTTGTGTGCGCTTTTCTGAGTTATGAAACGCAGGAGGTAGTTGTTGGTAATCAATTAGTTATAAATATTATACTGCAACCCAGTGCCGGGCTTTTGAAAGATGTTGTGATCGTGGCCTATGGTACCGTTAAAAAAAGCGATCTCACGGGTTCTATTTCCTCTATATCTTCCGAAGATCTAAGCCTTACCGCACCCGTTTCGCTAGATCAGGCTTTGCAGGGGCGTGCAGCGGGTGTGCAAGTAACACAGGTAAGCGGGCGACCTGGCGGACAAACTTCCATCCGAATCAGGGGCAGTAGTTCCATCAACGCGGGTAACGAACCACTGTATGTCATCGACGGTATGCTCATCACCAGCGATAATGGCGAAACCAATGCCGGAGGTACCGCTGGTGCAGGCTTAAATGGATTATCTGCCATCAATCCAGGCGATATTGAGCGTATCGAAATACTGAAAGATGCTTCCGCAATAGCATTATA
This sequence comes from Chitinophagales bacterium, assembly GCA_043764095.1. GTDB lineage: Bacteria > Bacteroidota > Bacteroidia > Chitinophagales > Saprospiraceae > M3007. The sequence goes on along the minus strand of JAYUKX010000178.1, from coordinate 25,816 downwards.
CGGCTCTAGGGGCTCTAATGGGGTTGTGCTCATTACCACCAAACGAGGTAAGGCTGGCCGTTCTTCCGTATCATTAGACACTTATTATGGTGTGCAGCAAGTTTCCAAACAATTGAACATGCTCAATGGCGAAACTTTTGCTAATTTTATGAACAATTACAGCAAAGATTCCGGTCTTCCGCTTGATGCACGGTATTTGATTCCCGAAAAAATAGGCGAAGGCACCGATTGGCAAAAGGCCATTTTCCGCCAGGCACCTATGCAGAGTTACCAAATAAGCGTTTTAGGAGGAAGTGAAAATAGCCAATATTCGGTGAGCGGCGGCTATTACAAACAAGAAGGTGTAATCCTCAATTCTGATTTTGATCGCTTTAGTATCCGTACCAACCTCGATCAGAAAGTAAATAATTGGCTAAAAGTAGGGAGCAGTATTAGCCTAAGTAAAATACAGTCGAAGGGCGTACTTACCGGTGCCCAAAGCGCAGGAACAGGTACATTGCTGCCAGGCGCAACGAGTTCGGCACTCCTCTTTCCGCCCACTTTACCGGTACTCGATCCCGCCGAAAAAGGTGGTTATACCCTTAAAGACGACCGAGGAAGGAATATCGGCAATCCTGTTGCTGATGCCCTCGAAACAGAAAATATCTCCAATGTTTCAAGGGCAATTGCGAATGTTTATGGCATTTTGACACTGGCCAAAGGCTTAAATTTTAAAGCAAGTGCGGGTATTGATGGCTTTTCGGTAAAAGATAATCGATTCGTTCCCAATTATTTACAACGTTCTAAAGCCAATAATGGAGATGCGGTGGTTGCTACGGTGGACGGACAAAGTTGGCTGACCGAATTTACGCTAAATTATAACAAAAAAATAGGTACACGCCACGCTTTTGATGCATTAGCGGGCAATACTTACCAAGGTTTCCACTCCGAGCGCGTATTTGCTTTTGCCTTGGATTTTCCCGATAATCGCACAGGATGGCATAGCCTTGGAAGTGCTTTAAACCCGCAACCTGCCGGCACTGGTGAATCCAATTGGGGGATTATTTCTTATTTGGGTCGATTGAATTATGGTTTTGATAACCGAATATTGGTAACCCTCACAGGACGTGTGGATGGAGCCTCTAAGTTTGGAAAAAACAATAAATATGGCTTTTTCCCATCGGGTTCTATCGCCTGGAAATTGCACGAAGAAGATTTTATCAAAAAATTGGGCTGGTTTTATACCCTTAAAACCCGTTTGAGTTATGGCACCATTGGTAATCAGGATATATTTCCTTATGCTTCGTTGGCGACGGTGGGCGCAGTAGGGCAGGGGACTTTTAATAATGGAGAAGCCTATATCGGGCAAGAGCCGCTGCGCTACCCCAATCCTGCGCTGAAATGGGAACGTACTAACCAGTTTGACTTTGGTATTGATGCCGAGTTTGCAAAAGGTAGATTGGGTGCTACGTTCGATATTTATCAAAAACAAACCTCCGATTTACTGCTTTTTACACCATTGCCAACCACCACAGGTTTTAGTGGTGCACTTTTTAATATTGGCAGCTTACGCAACAGGGGTTTGGAATTAGCCTTAAATTCTAACAACCTATCTGGTGCGATGGGCTGGCAAACGGATTTGAATTTTTCGATCAATCGCAATGAAATTACGGCACTTTCTAGCGGTACCGATATTTTCGTACCGGGCGTACTGACCGTGCCTTCTGGTTGGAGTATTTTACGGGTGGGCGAATCCATCGGCACTTTTCATGGATTGGTTTCTGATGGTATTTTCCAAACCGATGAAGAGGCCATGAGCAGCCCTCACCTCAAAGCGCAAAAGCCCAAGGCAGGCGACCGCAAATACAAAGACCTCAATAGTCGTGATGCACAAGGCAAACTCACAGGACAACCCGATGGTATTATTGACGAAGCAGACCGGACGATTATTGGGCATGCCAATCCTGATTTTACTTGGGGTTTAACCAACAAATTCACTTGGAAAGGGCTCGATTTGTCGGTGTTTATTCAAGGTGTACAAGGTAACCAAATTGTAAATGCTTATCTTTTTGAAATTGGATCGCTCAATTCGGAAACGAATGTACTTCAGGAGTTTTACGATAACCGCTGGACACCAGAAAATCCAAATAATAAGTACCCCAAAATTAACCCTTCCGAGCGCAATACATTCAGTGATGCACAAGTAGAAGACGGTTCATTTGTCCGTTTAAAAAATATCACATTGGGTTATACGCTCCCTAAAAAGGTATTAAAACGCACCAAATTGGAACGATTGCGTATTTATGGCAGCATTAATAATGTAAAAACATTTACCAATTACAGGGGATATGACCCAGAAGTAAATGCTTTTGGCCAAAGTAGCCTGCTACAAGGTATTGACTATGGCGGCTATCCATTGTCCACTTCTATCATTGGCGGCATTCAAATTGGTTTTTAAATAAATAAAGGAGCAATACCATGCAAAAGATACATATTCGTTTTTATATCGCCTGCTTTTTGGTTTTAATAGGCATATTTGCTTGCAAAAACTTGTTGGAGGAAGACCCCAAGGATCAAGTTTTTGTGGATAATTTTTTTGAAACAGAAAACGATGCGACAGCAGCAGTCAACTCCATTTATAGTATACTGAATGCTACCAGTAATGCACCTAGTTTTGGCGGCGTTTATTTTAGCACATATTGGATTGCAACAGGGCTTTGTTCTGATGAAATGGAAAACAGGCTACCTGTCACCGATTTGGATCAATTAGACAAATTTTTACACCGCCCAGTCAATGGTTCATTGTACGAATTTTGGAGTTTGGCTTATAAAGGAATCAATAATGCCAATTTTGCCATTCAAGGTATTCCAAAAGTGCAAGCTGCGGAATCATTTAAAAATGGAAGGATTGGAGAGGCGCGTTACCTTAGAGGTATGTTGTATTTCGACCTCGTGCGGTGGTTTGGTGATATACCGTTGGTGCTTACTTTAGACGGCGTGGCAACACCTCCCCGCAACTCAAAAACAGAGGTTTTTGCCCAAATTATTAGTGATTTGGAGTTTGCAGCACAAAATTTACCTGAAAGTTACCCTGCGGGCAATGGCTTGGGAAGGGCAACTAAAGGCTCGGCTGTGGGGCTTTTAGCAAAAGTATATCTCACACAAGGGGAATGGCAAAAATGCGTGGATCAATGCAATACGATTATTAACACCGGAAAATACGGCCTGTACGATGATTATGCAGATGCATTTCGGATACCTAATGAAAATGGGAAAGAGACCATATTTGGCGTTGGGTTTGGTACTGCCAATAACAGCATTTCTTTTTGGGAAGCAGGACAATTCAATGTGCGTTTGTTACCGAAGCAGTTGACTGGCCAAATTCCTGGCGTGAATGCTCAAGGGTGGCAAGTGGCTACTCAAAACTTGTATAATAGTTACGATCCGCAGGATCGGAGGCGGGAAGTAACGCTTTTGACCACCATTAAAAACCAAGATGGATCTACGACGACCGTGGAGCCGCATTTTCAAAAATATTGGGACAAAGTGAACGAACCATTGGCCGGCAATACCGATCATGATTTTCCGTATATGCGTTATGCCGATATTTTGCTGATGAAAGCCGAAGCCCTCAATGAATTGAACAACGGCCCCAACGCCGAGGCCTATTTGGCGGTCAATCAAGTGCGCAAACGCGCTCGATTTAATGGTACAGCAACACTCAATATACTGCCTGATTTGCAGGGACTAGATTATGCTGCATTTAAAAATGCCTTGCTACTTGAGCGCCGACATGAGTTTGCTGCAGAAGGACATCGGTGGTTCGATCTAGTTCGATTCCGGCAATTGGAAGCACTAGTGCCATTGGCTAAACCGAGTGTGCAACCACAGCCATTTCATTATTTATTCCCGATACCACAAGGCGAAATTGACTTAAATCCTAATTTGTTGCCACAAAATACAGGGTACTAAGGTGCGCGTTAAACAAAGTAATTTTATTTAAAAATGACGGTCATAGCATTAGATTTTGGTGGTACTCGTATCAAATTTGGCCTTGTTGAGCATGGTCAATTGCTGTCTGCCGATACTATTACGGTGCCTTCCAGCGATAGTTTTGCTGCTTTGTTGCCCATCATAGAGCAACATATCAACCACATGTTGAAAGCCTCGGTAACGCCCGCTATTGACTGTATTGGTATGGCATTTCCAACCATTGTGGATAGTGATCGTATGCGCTTACTCTATAAATATGTCAAATACAATGATGCTAATGACATTGACCTTTCCGCCTGGGCTCAAAAAAATTGGGGAGCAGCACTCGTCATGGAAAATGATGCACGTGCGGCTTTGGTAGGTGAATGGCAACATGGTGCGGGCAAAGGCTCCGACAACCTCGTGATGGTCACTATTGGTACCGGTGTAGGTTCGGCGGCATTGGTGAATGGGCGGCTTTTGAAAGGCAGCCACTATTTAGCAGGTAACCTAGGCGGGCATCAAAATATCCGCTTCGACGGCGTACGCTGCAATTGCGGTAATGTGGGTTGTCTCGAAAGCGAGGCCAGTTCGTGGGCATTACCGGATATTTTGAAAAGAATGACTGGCTATGCGAAGAGTCCATTTGCGAGGGGTGAAAAACCGGATTATGAAGCCGTTTTTCGGCTGGCAGCGGCGGGTAACTCTTTTGCTACAAAGGTGCGAGACCATAGTTTGGAGGTATGGGCAGCGGGGATTTTGAACCTCGTATATGCCTACGACCCCGAACGCGTGGTGATAGGCGGCGGTGTGATGCACAGTGCAGATGTGATTTTGCCCTTTATTCAAAGCAAAATAGATGATGCCGCTTGGCTACCAAAAGGTGCCGTAGAAGTGCGGGCAGCTATGGAGCCAGATTGGGCGGGTGTATTGGGAATGGGCCATCTATCAGAGAATTAAAACAAAAAAATATTTATTAATTTTACAACTGTTTAAAACTTGAAGTCGAACTACAACAAATATCCAAGTATTAAAATTACCGGTCACGACAAGGAATGTTGGGCCGGTTGGGAGGCTATTACGAATGCCTTGCAAAGTAGAATTAAAGCACTGGGCAAGAAAAAAACGGTGGTTGTAATAGAAGCTTATCCCGGAGTGGATGAAACGGAAGTGATTACCGCACTCAGAGATGGGCTTAAGCCCAAGGTGTTTATAAACACAGAATCCGCCTTATTAGGGCCAGCCAAAATGAATGAACTGACTTTTGCTGATGTGACAGATGATCGGATTTTTGGTTATATGACCCGATTGCACATGGAGCGGTTATTTAACGACAACAGGTTGTATTTCCTGCAATGCCGTGTCGAAGATGCCCAATCTGGTCTTATTTTGGTCTATGGCACAGGAGCATCTTTAGTAGCCGAAACATGCGATATACTGGTGTATGCTGATATGGCGCGCTGGGAAATTCAACAGCGGATGCGGCGACACGAAGTAAATAGCCTTGGATTGAGCGATAGTGCTTTGGATGCTGCTAGTTTATATAAGCGCGCCTATTTTGTGGATTGGAGGGTAGCAGACCGTTTGAAAAAGAAATTGATTGCTAAATGGGATTTTGTACTCGATACCAATACCAAGGATAAACCTAAAATGGCTACTGGTGCAGCAGTGCGTTCGGCTCTTGATCAAGCCGTCCAACAGCCATTCCGAGTAGTGCCGCTTTTTGATCCTGGTCCTTGGGGAGGACAGTGGATGAAGAAAAAATTTGACCTCGATCGTAGCGCAGTAAATTATGCTTGGTGCTTCGATTGTGTACCCGAGGAAAATAGTTTATTGCTCAGTTTTGGCAAGATAACGATGGAAATTCCTTCAATTAACCTTGTTTTTTATCAATCCAAACCCTTGTTAGGTGAAAAAGTATTCGCCCGTTTTGGCGCGGAGTTTCCGATTCGTTTCGACTTTTTGGATACCATGAATGGCGGAAACCTGAGCCTTCAAGTTCATCCACTTACCGAGTATATTCGAACGCATTTTGGTGTTTTTTACACCCAAGACGAAAGTTATTATATGCTCGATACGGGAGATGATGCTTGCGTTTATCTAGGATTAAAAGAAGGTATTCAACCTGATGTGATGATCGAAGAACTAGAGAACGCACAAACGACGGGTAAATTCGATGCTGAAAAACATGTTGAAAAGTGGGCGGTTAAAAAACACGATCATATTCTTATCCCTGCCGGAACGGTGCATTGCTCCGGTAAAAATAGCATGGTGCTCGAAATTAGTGCCACGCCTTATATTTTTACCTTCAAACTCTGGGATTGGGGACGATTAGGTCTGGATGGATTGCCAAGACCGATCAATATTGAGCATGGCAAAGAAAATATAGATTGGTCGCAAACGACAGATTGGGTGGCTAAAAACCTCATCAATCGCATAGAAACCATTGCAGAAGGCGATGGCTGGCGCGAAGAACGCACAGGATTACACGAGACAGAATTTATAGAAACAAGGCGGCATTGGTTCTCTCAAAAAGTGCACCACGATACCTGCGGCAACCTCAATGTACTCAATTTGGTACAAGGAACAGAAGCCATTGTCGAAAGCCCCACTGGCGCATTTGAGCCGTTTGTGGTGCATTATGCAGAGACGTTTATTATCCCAGCAGCATTGGGCGAATATACTATACGACCCTTTGGAGCCAGTGAAGGACAGGAATGCGCCACGATAAAAGCATTTGTAAGATGCTGATTAATAATAGACATTAAAATTGTAAAAATATGCCAACATCAATACCAACACCCGACACGACCAATATGCGCACTGTTTACTTGTTAACAGCAGTAGCGGCATTGGGCGGATTACTCTTTGGCTACGATACTGCCGTCATTTCTGGTGCTATTGGTTTTTTGAAAATCAAATTCCAACTTTCGGCAGCCATGACGGGGTGGGCGGCTTCCAGTGCAATTATTGGTTGCATTTTTGGGGCTATGTTTGCTGGTTGGGCAAGCGATCGCTTTGGTCGCAAAAAAGTACTTATCCTAACGGCTATTTTATTTGCCGTTTCGGCCATTGGTGCCGCATTTCCAAGTAATTTGCTGCAATTTGCAGTCTTCCGGTTTATTGGAGGATTGGGTATTGGGGCGGCTTCTATGGTGTCGCCTTTGTACATCACAGAATTGGCACCGGCTGCTATTCGAGGCAAATTGGTGTCCTATTACCAGTTGGCTATTGTGATTGGTATTTTGGTTATTTTCTTTGTCAATACATTAATTCAAGGCATGGGCGATGAGGCATGGAACGTGGAATACGGCTGGCGTCTGATGATGGCTTCGGGTGTTTTTCCAGCTGCTTTGTTCTTGATTGCCTTGTTTTTTGTGCCAGAAAGTCCTCGATGGCTCACCAAGGAAGGCAGGGAAGATGAAGCATTGGAGATACTTTCGAATATTAATGGTGCTGCGAAAGCGGGAGAAATTTTACGCGAAGTAAAATCTACTTTGCACGAAGAACAAGGGACGCTAGGCGAACTATTTACTGGGCGTTTCCGAAAAGCCATATTTGTAGGTATTGTACTCTGTATTTTTTCACAGGTACAAGGCATCAATGCCATTATGTACTATGCGCCAGAGATTTTTAAGTCGATTGGAACCGGTACTGAATCAGCCTTCCAGCAAACGGTCATCATTGGCATTATCAATACGCTGTTCACTTTTGTCGCTATTAATTGGGTGGACAAATGTGGGCGTAAAACCCTCTTGCTTTGGGGGGGCGCAGGTATGGCTTTGAGTTTGTTTATGGTGGGGCTGGCGTTTCATTTTGGCTGGACAGGTTATGGTTTACTCCTATTTATCTTGATGTATATAGCTTGTTTTGCAGCCTCTTATGGCCCGGTAACATGGGTGGTGATTTCCGAAATTTTTCCCATCAAAATGCGTGGTGTAGCCATGTCGGTAGCCACGTTTGCATTGTGGGTAGCGGTGTATATCGTAACCCAAATGTTCCCTATTTTACTCGAAAGTGCAGGCGCTGCGCCCACGTTCTGGATATTTGGAACAATGTCTTTATTGGCGTTCTTTTTTGTTTGGTCGCAGGTGCCAGAAACAAAAGGCAGGACATTGGAGGAAATTGAACGGACATGGTAACGATTTTATCTCTTGGATGTACGCCCGTGCCGCCCGTTTGGATTTGAGCGGTGGCTTTGGGCGGCATGGTCGTAATCCGTTGTTCAAAGCATTTTAATGTTCAAAATTATGGTTCAAAAAGCATACAGTATCATTCTCGAAGCCTTCGCCGACAAGTTCGACAAAGCGGGTGAACCTTATATTTTTCACCTTCAAAGGGTTGCTCATCCATTTGCGGAAGACGAATATTTATTCGTAATTGCCCTTTTGCACGACCTTTTGGAGGATTGCCAAGATTGGAGTTATGACAGGCTAATTGAAGAGTTCCCCGTTGAAATTTGCAATGCCATTCGTGCCTTGACCAAAAAGGATGGTGAAAAATATGAAGACTATTTATCGCGTGTCGCTGCAAACGATTTTGCACGGAAGGTAAAAATTGCCGACCTTAAAGACAACATGAACCTCACCCGACTAAAACGAAAACTGTCAGAAAAAGACTTGGATCGGATTGCTAAATACCACGAGGCTTATTTATTATTATCTCATTTTTAATTGCTTTGAACTTTTCAAATAAACGCCACATTATAAAGCACAACATGAGCAAACTTAAAGATGCCCCGCATTCAATGTCGGATGAAGCGTAAATAATGATAAAGAAAATACACATATTGCTTTTCTTTTTCCTTCTTTTTTGTACTTGCAAAAGAGCCAATACGCCTTTGTTTCAACTGCTCCCATCTGAGCATACTGGTATCTATTTTTCTAATAACCTCGCCGAAAATGATAGCCTCAATATCCTCAATTATGTCTATTATTATAATGGGGGAGGGGTGGCTATCGCAGATTTTGATAACGATGGTTTGGAAGATATTTTCTTTTCGGGCAATGAAACGTCGTGCAAACTGTATAAGAATAAAGGTGATTTGAAATTTGAAGATATTACCCAAACTGTAGGCTTGGAAACCACTCAATGGTGTACAGGGGTTTCGGTCGCAGATATAAATAAGGATGGCTGGATGGATATTTACGTCTGTGCCGCAGGGTATCCACAACCGGAGCGTAGGAAAAACTTACTTTTTATCAACCAAGGGAAAAAGGGGGCAATCGCCTTTACCGAAGAAAGTATGGCTTATGGAATTGCCGATAATGGTTACGCTACTCAAGCGGCTTTTTTCGATTACGACCACGATGGCGACCTCGATCTTTATGTGTTAAACCATGCTAATGAACGAGCAACCGTGAATACGCCTTTGCCTAGAAAAACTAACGGAGAAGGGAGTAGTAACGATCATTTGTATCAAAATAATGGCAACCAAACCTTTACCGATATTTCCCGTAAGGCGGGTATCCTATACGAAGGCTACGGCTTGGGTTTGGCTATTACAGATATAAATGGCGATGGCTGGCAAGATATTTATGTCGCTAATGATTTCATTTACAATGATTTACTATACATAAACGAAGAAAGGAAAACGTTTTCAAATAAAATATCCAACTATTTCCAGCACCAAAGTTACAATAGCATGGGCTGCGATTTTGCTGATTTTAATAACGATGCTCGCCCCGATCTCGTTACAATGGATATGCTGCCTGAAACCGATTTTGGCCAAAAAACGATGGCTGGGGCGATGACTTGGGACAAATGGCAACTGATCTCCGCTGCTGGATACGAACCCCAGTTGATGCGGAATACCCTCCAATTGGCCGGTGAATTACCCCACCAAAAATATGCAGAAATAGCGCAATTATCGGGTGTTTCAGCAACCGATTGGAGTTGGGCCCCATTGTTTGCTGATTGGGACAACGATGGCTGGAAAGACCTATTTATCACCAATGGATACCTTCGTGACATTACGGACAAAGACTTTATGGATTATTCCAATAGCCTTTCAATGTTTAAAAGCCAAGCCGAAGCCGACCATGCGCTGATGCCAAAGATCAGGCAACTTAAAAGCAAAAAAATGCCCAATCGCATATTTCAAAATAACTGCGATTTAACTTTTTCGGATAACCCAGCATGGAGTATAACACAACCATCTTGCTCTAATGGCGCGGTTTATGCAGATTTGGACAAGGACGGCGATCTTGATTTGGTCGTGAATAATATCAACGAAATGGCATTTGTATATGAAAATAATGCCAACAAATTGCTAAAAAACAATTACTTAAATATACAATTATTAGGCAATTCTGAAAATGTTACAGGTATCGGAGCGCGTATTTCTATATCTGTGGGCGGGCAAAAACAATATTTGGAACAATATCCCGTGCGGGGTTTTATGTCCTCTGTCTCCCAAATACTGCATTTCGGTTTGGGAACCAATAACGCCATAGATACACTGGAAATTAACTGGGCCAATGGAAACAGACAGGTACTTACTAGTATTTTAACGAACCAAACGTTAACATTAAAAGAAACAGATGCAATACCATTTTCTGTGCCACAAGCACACGCTCCACAAGCAACATTGCTAAAAGAAATAACGGGGCAATATGGTTTAGATTTTGTCCATCAAGAAACCCTTTTTAACGATTTTCAATACCAACCTTTATTGCCACATCTTTTTTCCAAAAACGGTGCACCCATCGCTACCGGCGACCTGAATGGTGATGGGCTGGAGGATTTTTATATCGGTGGTGCAAAAGGACAATCGGGGCGCGTGTTTTATCAAAAAACAGACGGAACTTTTAACGGAGCGGATTTGGCTGGTACAGCCGAATTTGAGGATACCGATGCCCTCATTTTTGATGCCGACAATAACGGCCAAAATGATCTGTATATCGTGAGCGGTAGTAGTGAATGGCCGATTGGTAGCCTTTTTTATCAAGATCGGTTGTACCTCAATGGCAATAACAACCAACTGAAATGGGCAAAAAATGCCCTGCCCATTATGCCTACACCAGCCAATTGTATTGCCGCAGCAGACTACGATAACGATGGCGATTTAGACTTGTTTATTGGTGGTAGTGCAGAGATCAACGCTTATCCACTTCCCGCTCGCAGTTATTTGTTGCGCAATGAAGGTGGCATATTTTCGGATATAACGGCATTTGTCGCACCAGAACTAGAAAAAATAGGCATAATCAATGATGCGCAATGGTCAGATTTGGATAAAAATGGCACTACCGACCTGGTTTTGGTAGGGGAATGGATGCCCATTACCGTTTTCAAAAACCATCAGGGAAAACTCGCCAATGCTACTGCGGAAATGGGTTTAGCAAATACTGCTGGCTGGTGGAATGCCTTAGATATCAGTGATTTAGATCAAAATGGCGACTTGGATTTTGTTGCAGGTAATCTTGGCTTAAATACGAAATTTCGTGCTTCAGAACAGACACCGTTACTCGTTTATGCCAAAGACTTTGACTCGAACGGCAGTTTGGATGCCATTATTTGTCGTACCATAAAGGGCAAAGAAAAACCAATCCACCAAAGGAATGAAATGCTGGCACAGATCAGTGGTTTGGGCAATAAATTTCCTCGGTATGCCCTTTATGCCGCTGCAACAGTGCAAGAAATGGTAGGCGCAAAAGCATTGTCAAATGCTTACAAACAGAAATGCGAATATGTACAATCGGCTTGTTTTATACAGAAAAATGGTCGATTTGTATCAAAAATACTACCCATTCAGGCACAATTTGCTCCAATTAATGCCATACTTTGTGATGATTTGAATGGCGATGGCAATATTGATATTGTGCTGTCGGGTAATTCATCCGCCCCCAATGTCTCTACTGGCCCATACGATGCCTTCAATGGTTTATTATTATTGGGCAATGGGAAAGGCGATTTTTTGCCCATTGAGCCATCAAAGAGTGGTTTTTTGCTGGATGGAGTAGGGGAATGCCTCGTGTTTTTGAAAGGGAAATCGGGCAAAAAAATCCTGCTCGCGGGCATGGATGATGGCCAATTGCGCGTATTTGAAAAAAGGAATAACGATACTATTAAAAATAAAAAAACACCAATATAATCAAACACCAACCAGTTCTCATTTATTTATCATTTAAATCATTTTAACATGAAGTTCAAATTATTGCTTTCACTATTCACTACGGGACTGCTATTGTCCACGGCACTCACTTTTAATGCTTGTAAAAAGGATGAGGATCAACCAGCACCATCGGTTGCACTTACGGCTACTACTTTTAGTGGCAAAATCGGCGCAACTGCATCGGTTACTGCAACAGTTACTGCACCAGCGGGTTTAAAATCGTTAAAAATTACAAAGTACAAAGGAACCGACGTTGATGCTACTTTTGGTACTGCTGGTACCCAAACAGTTACTACATTGTCGCACACCCAGACTTATGTGCTTTCAGCAGATGGCCTTACCACACCAATCCGTTTCAAATTTGAGGCAGAAGATACAAAAGGTAAAACAGCCAGCAACGATTTTATTATCACAACAGAAGCAAGTGTATCGTACTTATTGACGACTTACAATTGGCAATGGAAATCTAAACTTGGAAAATGTGCGGCTGCTGATCCAGAAACAGAGCAAATTTTTGACTGCGAAAAGGACAATGTGTTCTCTTTCAAATCTGACGGCACTTTCACGCTCGATTACGGTCCAGTAACAGGCGGTACAGGTTCTTGCCAATTTGATGGATTCCGCGCTCCAACTACTTGGACATTGAACGCTGATGAAACAGAATTGACCATAAAGCAGGTAAGTGTTTTTGATCCAAACGACGTATTAACAGAGGTGTACAAAATATCTAGCGCTACTACATCCGCTATTAAATCAAAACAAACCGTTGACTTGACGGTCTTCGGTTGTATCATTTACGATTGGGGATTTGAGTGGACTGCAAAGCCTAAGTAGTACTGAAAAAAGCGTTGAGGGGATTGAAGAAAATTTGAGCAATTGCGATGTTATTTTTCAATCCCCCGACATTTAAAGTGATGCCTTTAATAAAAACTATTCCCACCCCCTCACCCGAACAAAATAAGGCCGGTAATTATCAGCATTTTGAAACAAATCACCAAAAACAAAACTATTTACATTATAAGACACCAACAACGCCCCATCATCAGAAAACTCAGGATGAGCAAAAGCATTATAAGTAAAAAGATTACCCTTCTTGTGTTCAGGCGTACAATATATCGTTCTTTTGTGGTCAAAACCCACAGCAGGAGCATCCGAGTCATACAAATAAATTTCCCCACCAAGAATATGGTGCTGCGTCATCAAGTAAAATTTATCCCCCTTTTTAAACACCGAAAACTGGTCAGAAACACTCGCAAAAACACGCCCACTCGCCATCGGATCAGCACTCCAACCCGTACCCGTAAAATACTCCCAAGCACCATTTAAGTTATGCCCCGGCACCCGCGCCACATGCAAAAACTTAGAAAAACCGACCTTCTCCGAACCATAAATATACGTATAACCTCCATCCTCCAGCAAGCAAGCACCATAATTAGTAGCCGGATCAGCCACCTTTCTTTCCAGCGACAAAAGCGTAAAATCTGGTAAATGAAAAGTCGCCACATCTACACTAGCGTAGGCAAAATCCCACGCACCACCACCCGTCGATTTAAAACCAAAAAGCATCACCTGCAAAGTATCATTATACGCAATACCATGACCCGGCCAATACCACCAACCCGCATCCGTAGGTGTCATATAGGCCGTCGCGCCACCAGTCAAAGTCGTTAAATTAGTTCCATCCTGCACCACAAAAGCATTCCGTTGAAACCCACTCGGCGGTCGACTGCGATCAGGCCGAACCGTACCCATAAAACTATCCCCAAACAACCACAATACCCGACCATCTGGTAAAGGAATAGAATAGGTAGCATCGCCGCCCGTCCATCCTCCACCATAACGGGTAAATAAAGTATTAAAATCCCCTGCTTTAGTGATCGAAATAGGTGCTACCCAACAAGAATCAGGTGGATCAATGACCGTAGTCGTATCAATAGGCGTTACCGGATCCACCTCTTTAGGGTCAATTGGATAAAAATTGCCTGAAGTGAAATCATCAGATTCATCCTTACAAGCAGAAATTGCAGTAATTCCCACCCAAAAGAACAGCAATGAGCATAAATAACTCGTTTTTGAAGAAAAAGAAACCATATTACGGTGCGTTTTTGCAGCGTAAACAACGCGGCATTTCGATAGCCAAAGGTATTTCTTTTCTCCCTACATATCACGTGATTTACTCAAAATTTATAGCATAAAATAAAATCTTTCACCAGAAAACCATGTAACTTTACGTTCGCTTCAAAATGCAGAAAAAATCATAACCCATACATGATAAAACTCGGCTTAGGTCTTTACAAAAGCCTGCTAAATGACCAAAATTTCCGCTTTGCCAAACAGTGTGGTGCCACCCATATTGTCGTACAATTAGTCGATTATGTAAAAGGCGGAGACAGTCCTTCCCTAACCCAAAATTACCTCAACGGCTGGGGAATTACGCAAAACCAGGGCAAACTTTGGGAATTGGAAGACCTATTGCTATTAAAAAAACAAATCGAATCGCACGGACTGACCTGGGCTGCAATCGAAAATTTTGATCCAGCACATTGGTACGATATCCTGCTTGACGGCCCCAATAAGCACCAACAAATCGAAAACTTAAAACAAATGCTCCGCAATATCGGTAAAGCAGGTATTCCAATTATGGGTTACTATTTTAGCCTGGCAGGTGTGTGGGGCTGGACGAGCGGCCCTAAGGGTAGGGGAGCGGCCATGTCCGTCGTATTCGACCAAGACAGTATTGATGCCAATATGCCGATCCCCAATGGTATGGTATGGAACATGACCTACGATACCGCAGCAAAAGCAGGCAACTTGGCTCCTGTATCAAGATCCGAAATGTGGGAGCGTTTGAACTGGTTCTTGCAAGAAATACTGCCCATTGCCGAAGAGTGCGGTGTACGTATGGTCGCACATCCCGATGATCCGCCACTACCCGAAATGCGCGGTACCGCCCGATTATTTCACTCTTTTACCGAATATGAGCGGTTGCTGGCATGTTCCGCCAGCCCTTCTAACGGTTTTGAATTTTGTCTAGGTACCTTACAGGAAATGCCCGATGGCGACTTGTATCAACTGCTCGACAGGCACGCCGCAGCTGGAAATATCGGTTATATCCATTTCCGAAATGTCATTGGGAAAGTACCTAATTACCGCGAAGCATTTGTGGATGAAGGAGATATTGATATGGTACGCGTATTGCGTATCTTGAAAAAAAATAACTACGATGGCGTAATCATTCCCGACCATACCCCCGAAATGTCGTGTAACGCGCCCTGGCATGCAGGTAAAGCGTACGCATTGGGCTATATGCGGGGCGTATTGCAAGCCATTGAAAATGAATGATTTATTTTAAAAATTAAATATGGAAAAAACACCACTGTTTCCCACAAACAAATGCACTATCTCCGATGATTGGGTGTACAAAAACATGCCAGTCGTTTGGATGGAAAATGATTATCTGCGTATTGGTATCCTCGCCGGAAGAGGTAGCGATATTTTTGAGTTTCGATACAAACCCAAGGATGTGGACTTTATGCTACGTCTGGCCAAAGGTATTATAAACCCAAATGTGGATTTTTCTCAACAACGCAATACCAATAACCAATTCGAGGATTATTACTACGGCGGCTGGCAAGAAATATTGCCCAATAGCCCCGGATTCAACTATCGTGGCGCAGTACTCGGGCAGCATGGAGAGGTTTCGCTCACGCCTTGGAAGTATGCAATCATAGAAAATACACCAGAAAAAGTAAGTGTAAAACTTTGGACACGTCCGCTGCGCATCCCCTTGTTAATTGAAAAAACATTGACTTTGGTAGCAGACAAAGCCACCTTGTTTATCGATGAAAAACTCACCAATGAATCCGCCACTCACCTTGATATTGCTTGGGGGCATCATATCGCATTTGGGTTGCCTTTTTTGGAAGATGGCGCTAAAATAACAACCAATGCCCGTACTTTTTACGCAGATCCAAGTATGCCACCACACCGACGGTTTCAGCCAGATATAGAAAGTGGCTATCCTAAAGTGCTCAATATCAATGGAAAAGAAGACGATGCTAGTATTGTTCCGCCCCATTCAGCAGCACCATATAGCGACCTAGCCTTCTTGTCGGGATTTGACGACCAAGCCTATTACGCCCTAAAAAACGAGGCCAAAAACGTAGGATTTGCGGTGCGGTGGGATGCGCGTATTTTTAAACATGTTTGGTATTGGCAAGAGCGGTACGCTTCGCAAGATGCTCCTTGGTGGGGCAATACCTACGCCGTTGCCCTAGAACCTTGGACCAATCGTTGGAGGCCCGATCCACAAAATGCCATCAACGAAGGAGAATGGCTGCGCCTCGAAGCCGGGCAAGTCCTCACCACACAATTAGAGGCAACGGGTTTTGAAGGCGATTTTTTATAGAACATGTGTCTGTAAAATTTACTGATTTAGCACAATTATACTTTGGTTTTTATCACATTTTATACATCTTATTGCTAAAATAATGCATCCACTCTTGTCAAAATCAACCATATTTGCCGATGGCCTTGACCATCCAGAATGTATCGCAGTCCACCCTGATGGCAGTATCTGGGCGGGTGGTGAGGCTGGCCAAATTTACCGCATTTCCCCCGACGGCACCCAAGTAGAAGAAGTCGCCAATACTGGTGGCTTTATTTTAGGTATTGCGTTTAGTATGGGCGCGGAATGGCTTGCTATTTGCGATTTGGGTAAAAAATGTGTCTGGAAACTTGATCTCCAATCGCTACATTTGGAACAATTTGCCAATGGTGCTGAAGGACACTTGTTCAATATTCCCAACTACCCGGTTTTTGATCAAAAAGGATATTTGTATGTAAGTGAAAGTGGTACTTTTCGGCAGGTCAACGGAAAAATATTGAAGTTTTCGCCCGATGGAAAAGGACACATCTGGCACAACGGGCCATTCAATTTTTCCAATGGCTTGGCATTAGACCCAAGTGGGCAGTATTTATATATTGCACTTACTTTTTTGCCGGGAGTAGAGCGTGTAGCCATTCACCCCGATGGTAGTGCAGGAGCGCGCACATTATACTGTACGTTGCCCGAAACTACCCCTGATGGACTGGCTTTTGATGTTGATGGCAACTTATATGTATCTTGTTATTCGCCCAATAAAATCTTTAAGGTAACAACCGAGCAAGCCATTTCGATGCTGATAGAAGATTGGGAAGCACATACCTTGGCCAATCCAACCAATATTGCTTTTGGCGGGCCAAAAATGGATCAAATATTTGCCGCTAATTTAGGTCGTTGGCATATCACAAAAATTGATGCAGGAATTATTGGACTTCCACTAGCCTCTTATTTGGGTCACAAATAAATGAAAATGGATTTTCAACCGTACACTTTTATTTTTAGTGGTATATTTTAGGATTTTAAATAAAGTACAGAACCCCAAGTGTGGCAAAACCGGCCTTAGAAAAATTTATGCTGAGCCTGTCGAAGTATGCAGGTTTTGCTTGTGCTTCGACTATGCTCAGGATGAAAGTGGAGGCGGATGAAGCCTTTTTTGCCTACTTTTTTTGTATCCCCTCAAAAAATGGGGGTAAGTATGTTAAAAAAATATTTATAGTGTAAATTATATCTTTTAAAGCATGCAAAAATCAGAATTTTATTCTTTTTATCCTATTTAATTGCCCTCGGTGAAGAATAAAATTTTGTTCAATATTTTAAAAGAAATAATTTACCCCCACTTTTTGAGGGGATACTTTTAAAGTGAGTTGAAATGAATGTTGATAGAAGATCAGTTTTAGATTGAACAATTGATTCAGTTACGATTGATTGGCCAACACCCGCAGAGGATTCACGAGACATACCGAAAATACATGCTACACAAAGAGCAATACCACCGAGCAAAACAGGGGCACAACCACCTGATTCCTCATTTTCTTCAACCGGTGCCTGATAAACTCTAAAATTGAGGTCAGGCGGATCGCAGTAAACCTTCCTTGGAGATTTACCCATCCATTCGGGTACGTTAGGACTATTCATATTAGTGAGTTGAACTTGGTGAATCTTGATTTTCAAGGGTAGAAAGGCCAGCACGAAGCGCGCGCATAGCTGTTTCCCTTACAAGGGTAGTGTGCGATTTTCGTGCCACATCTTGCACATTTTCGCCCTCCAATTCTGAAACCAAAACAGGCAAGCCGTAGGAAATTAAATCCCTGATAATTTCAGAAATAGTAACGCAACGACCAACCTTAGTTGATTTTAGGGCAGATAAACGCACTAATTCAACCCTTACACCGTCCTCAGGGCGAAACTGAATAGCCCTTTCATCTTTTTTTAGCATTTTGTACTGTGTTTAAAAAATTAGTATTACATTTGTATTATAGTGTTGCAAAGATACTATACAAACATCTAAATTGTAGCACAATATAGCACATTTTTTTCAACAAAAAAATATAGTAAAGATGAAAGCCAAAGACATTGAGGAAAATTTAAACCACTTGACAAACAAAAAGGGGATTACAATCGTAGAAATACGGGAAAGATTAGGACTAGACCACGGGGCGTTCTACTCGTGGAGACGTAGTACAAAAAAGGCAAGACGAGAAGAATTAGCGGAACAAATATTTAATGCATTCAAGGAAGATTTTGAAAAGGATTGGGAAAATGAAAGCAATCCGGAGGCAACGAAAACAGATAATCAAGTAGAGAAAAAGTACATCAAATTACTAGAAAAAAACATTGAAGAAATCAGAGAAGACAGAGACAAGATGAGGGAAGAAAACGAAAAATTGTTGGGACAGTTGGTAGAAGAAATGAAAGATATAAAAGCCCAGTTGAATAGACTAAGTAAAGAGTAACTAATTTGTATTATGATCGATACCGAAAATTTATTTATGAGAATTCAAAGTGTAAAAAAGAAGATGGAAAAAGAAAAACCGTCCTGCCCTGTAAAAGCACTAAAGTTAGAAGCAGGGATAAAAAGGCAATTACTAACGTTGAAAGAAGAATTAAAAGCAGTAAAGGAGAATATCCGAAAATGACAAAAGCCTTGCTTTCGATCAATGAAAGCAAGGCTTTTTTGGCAAAAAAAACACCCAATTGCAAACCCCATCAAAAATAAAGAATTGATAATGAGTAATTTAAGCAGGGGCTTTGTGGTCCCGAGTGGGATCGAACCACTATCAGAGGCTTCGGAAACCTCTATTCTATCCGTTGAACTACGAGACCTTAGCGGGCGCAAAGGTAACGTGTTTTTTGGAAATGTAAGCGGGATTTAAATAGTTTTATCAAAATTCTACGACAACGGTCATCATCCAATTCGTTCCAGCCTGTGGAAAATACCCCGCTTGATGATAAATACCGCCACTACCCTCTTGTCTTGTATAGAAATCGTCGCTACGTGGGTCGTAATCCGGCGAAGTAAACCGATAAACCCATCCATTAGACGCATATTTAGCATTAAATAAATTATTGACGGCCAAGATGAATCGGATTTTTTGTTGGTGGCGAAGCGATAAGTTGTAATTCAACCGTGCGTCCATAAAGCGAAAAGCGGGCAATTGGGCATAAGCATTTGAAGTATTGTCCAAATATTGCCGCCCCACGTGCTTTCCCGATAAAGTAATACCCAAGGCGTGTTTTTTATTAGCAGGTATAATACCGTAGTTTACGTCTGCACGAGCGATTAGATTAGGCGAAAAGGCTAAATCTGACTTTGGGTAGGTAATGGCCTCTTGTGTTCCTGTTGCCCAATTATCTCGGTACTCCACAAAATCGATGGCTTTATTGGCACTCAAAGCGATGTTTCCGCTGAAAAGCAACCTCGAAATAGGTCGGGCGGTGGCCTCTAATTCCAAACCTGTACGGTAACTCGTGGGCACATTGGCGCGCGCATAAGCCCCTACGTCATTAATACGGCCACTGAGCACCAATTGATTGCGGTAATACATACCAAATAGATTGGCCGATAGCGACCAATTCGTTTGCCTAGTTTTGACACCCGTTTCTAAATTGAACAATTGTTCTGCCTTGGGGCGACTATTGGGGGTAGATTGGGTAAAATCGTCGCGATTGGGTTCGCGGTGCCCAATACCGGTAAAAATATAGGCATCCAAACGGGCCGAGAAACGGTAATTTAATCCTGCTTTTGGATTAAAAAACAGTAAATTAGCGGTTTGATCAACGTTCTGCAATTCGTTATTGAACCCTAAAAAATGGTAGCCCACATGACGCAATTGGAGATCAACAAACGACGAAAAATGGCTAGAATATTTAGTTTCTATCTGAAAATAGGCATTTGCATCATTTTTCACCGCATCATTCTCGTAATAACGATGGCCTTGGGGAACTGGGTTATAAGTAGCCCAAATCACTTCACCAAAATGCTTGCCCCTGTATTGGTTAGCAGCACCGCCAAAGGTTAAATGCGTCTTTCCATTAGCATATTTAATGACCCAAGTAGTGCCATAAAAATGATTATCCAACCACCTGCGGCGGATCAGATCAGTAGTAGATATAGCCGTGTCAGCAAAGGGTATATTGTTCAGATTATACGCGCTAAAGGCTTGGTTTGCCTTGTATTGCTCGTAATAACCAAATCCTCGGGTATAGTGGCCATTCAATTGCACCAATAGACGGGACGAAATATTGCGCTTATAGTGTAAAAGATAATGTTGTTGGTTGTAATTATCCACTTCATTGGGGTGAGGCTGGTCGGTGCGCTCGGTACCTGCTGCATTATAGGTTCTATTGGTGCCCGCATCGTAATATTGAGCAGGAAGGCCATACCAGGCTTGGTAGGTTATTTCACGACCTCCTAGAAAGTGCATTTGTAGCGATTGGTGGTCGTCAATATACGTTCCTGTGAGGTGTAGTGCACGTAAATTAGCTGTTGCGCGGTCGATATAACCATCGGAATGAACGGTGGATAACCGACCTGAAAAACTGATTTTACCACCTGCCAATGCACCAGTTCCTAATTGTATAGCATGTTTGCGTACCCCGAAAGCACCAAAAGTATTTGTAATCTGCGCAAAAGGATCGCGAGCAACTTTGGACAGATCGATATTGACCGTTGCGCCGAATGCACCTGCGCCGTTGGTACTCGTACCTACGCCGCGCTGTACCTGTATTTCTGCTGCGGAACTGGCTAAATCGGGCATATTTACCCAAAAAACGCCTTGACTTTCGGCATCATTGAATGGTACGCCGTTTAGGGTAACGTTAACCCTTGTGGGGTCGCTCCCGCGTATGCGCAAGCCAGTGTAGCCTACACCCGCACCCGCATCGGAGGTTTCTACTAAAGACGGAATACCGCTGAGCAGGAACGGAATGTCTTGTGCTTGTTGTTGTTGAGCAATAGCGGCGGCTTTGATGTTGGTGTGTGGAACAGGGCTGTCACCACTGGTTCTGGTAGCCTGGATGACCACCGCTTGGAGCGTAGCACTGTCTTGCTGAGCGCAAATATTAGCCGTAAAAAATAAGAGGAAAAAGTGTAGAAAAAAGTACTGGTGTTTTGTCTTTCCAATTTTGGAAAGCATACTGGTCATTAAAAAACTGGTCATTAAATCATTAAATCAAAAAAGTGAAACATCCACTATTGAAGGGGCTTCAATAGTGTAGTGATGGTCACTACTCATCGTCATTCCCTTTCTGGCATTACCCGGACAGGTTCGATGGGTGTAATCTCAGGAATTTTTTTTTAAAATATCTAAAAAAATATTCCACCCCAATGATGGCGCAAAGGTCGGCATTATTTTGGGTTACAACCACAATATTGGAACTTTTTTCAAAACTATGTTGTTAGAACACCCTTTCACACTTAGCAGAACTTGTATAACCCATGCCTCCATATATTTACGGTATTGATTTTGGCACGACCAACTCCACTTTGGCCATTTTGGATACCCGTACAAATGAAGTGATTCAATTATTTAGCACGCCTTCGTTGTTGTTTTTTCCTGATGACCAGCGGTTCAGTTCCTTAATTCAGTACGTAGTGGGGCAAGAGGCCGTGCAGCGTTATGTGGATAGCAGGATGCAGGGTAGGTTTATGAAATCCATTAAAAAAGTATTGCCCAACAAGAGTTTTATAGATACCAAAATTGGGGGACGGAGTTTTAAAGCAGAAGATTTAGTGGCTATTATTATCAGTCATTTAAAAAAACAAGCAGATACTTTTTTGGGTCAAACGATCACTACGGCAGTTATAGGCCGCCCTGTAGTTTTTGACGAAAACCCTGAAAAAGATCAATTAGCGCAAGAACGCTTGTCTAAAGCAGTCAAAATAGCAGGATTTGAGACGTTTTTCTTTCAAATGGAACCTATCGGAGCAGCATTCACTTATGAACGAAAAATTAACGAACGAACCTTGGTACTTGTAGGAGACTTTGGGGGAGGCACTTCAGATTTTTCACTGATGTACCTTGATCCAAGTGCTATTCATAAAGCAGATCGACGGTCAGATATGATCGCCAAGGGTGGTATTTATATCGGGGGGGATAGTTTTGAATCAGATATGATGTGGCATCGAGGAACACCTCATTTTGGGAGAGGCGTACAAGAGGAGTTTGAGGCCGGACGTTGGCTCGATCTTCCTTTATCTTATTTCCACAATATATGCTCTTGGGAAAAGATGAATTTTTTGGATAATAACCGTTATAAAGAATCAATTAAACGATCATACGTATTTTCAGGGCGCAATGAAAAAGTCAAAAATTTACAAATTTTGATCGAAAACAACCTAGGTTATTTGTTATTTAGGGAAATTGAACGCGCTAAAGTGTATTTAACCAACAATGATAGCACTCAAATAAAATTTGAAGAGGGCGGTATTAATTTTAATGAAACGATTACAATATCAGATTTTGAACAGCATATTATTGACAAAAACCTGCAAAAAATAGAGCACTACTTATTAACGTTTTTGGAAAATCAGCATATTCAACTCAGCGAAATTCAGACTGTATTTCTGACGGGCGGCACTTCCTATATCCGGCCATTACAGCAGATATTTCATCGTTTGTTTGGATCGGAAAAAATTAAATCCGGGGATAATTTTAATAGTGTAGCCATCGGTCTGGCATATAGTTATGGAGCGTACGAACATTTGCGCGACCCGCACTTTTCCGTTTGAACATTGAATATCCTTTTGACAAGTTGGATATTCGGTAGTTCAAACGGAAAACTGCATTGCATTCAGCCATAAAGCGATTTTCAAAACGGATTAAGGCTTAAGTGTTTTCCGATACAATTTCACTTTAAAATATCCACTATCCATCTGCGACATACCGCCCGCTCCCGAAAGCAATAGCCCCGAAAAACGTCCTGATATGGTGTCATTTTGGTAGCGGTCAATGGCAATAAACAAATCATCACTGATGGAATCTGAAACGCCAGTATAATTCAAACTATCGGTGGTGCTGAACTCCAAACCTCCCCAGGTAAAGTTTTTTAATTGAAGTACGGCATGAGCAGGCGTATAAGGGTACTCTCCATTGGTTTCATCAAATTCAAATCCTAGTGCAGCGCCAATATTTGGCGACAGCGCGTCGTCTTGACGGATGATTTCTACATAATTTGAGGAGGTATAATAACAGTTGGAAATAGTGTCCAAGGAAGATTTTGAAACGCCACCTCTTTGAGAAAACCCGTTTTTAGAAAGTCTGATTTGAGCAGAAAGGCAATATTTTTTTCCACTAAAGTAAAACATTATACCCGTATTTGACGTATTTAGAGATGTATTTGTGGCAAACCCACAAATTACGATAAAAATCAATCCAAACCATATTATCAATCTATTCATTTTTCGTTACTTTGTGCCATTATTTTGTTTTTCAACGGCACAAAGGTCTAAACTTTGTTTCTTTTAATTTATCCATGAGAAGATTACTTTTTTTAACATTTACCACGCTGATTACTTTTTCTTGCACTAAAAAAACCGAACTGAACGATGAAAATCAACTTATTTTTAAATTTCAGTTTAATGCAAACCAATCTAGGCTTAATAACCTAGGGCAACCCGCCACTATTGAACAAGGGCATGCTACCCAAACCCCCACTTTTAACGAAATGAGTGTGCATTATATTGAACTCGCGCCTAATGAAAACACCCTACTCGGAAAGGGCGCGATTGTGTATAAATCAGTTGAAACCAATGCGGGCGGTACAACAGCAATAGACTTTAATCGTTCGGAAAAAGCAGGTAACTCCGAAGAATTTGTCCGAATTTCGGTAAAAGGCATTCCACCGGGCACTTATAATTGGGTGCGTGCTAGCGTTGCCTATCAAAACTACGATATCAAATTTAATTTGATGGACTTGCCAGTCATTGGCAACCTACCCAACCAAAGCGGGAGGGTAATCTCTTTTATTGGCTATAATACCTATATTAAAGAGATCACTCCTCGAACAAAACTACTCACTGTAAATGGTAATAGAGAACAAGGTTTTTGGGCTTTCGAAACTAATTTAAGTACGCCATACGAAGAGTACAATAAGGTATATTTTGGACAAGCACCTAGCGGCGCAACAACCGTTGTAAATCCGTTATTCAATACAAGCCCTATTCCTGCAGGATCTTGCGTTGTGACCGGAAAACTAGCAGAACCATTGATTATAACAGGTGAAGAGCAGGAAGATATCACTGTTTTATTGAGTTTTTCAATCAATAATAGCCTAGAATGGATAGATGATAATGATAACCACGAACTTGATTTTTATGGAAATCCGACCAAACCTAACGAAAAGATCGTCGATATGGGTATTCGTGGATTAGAAGCAAGCATCAAAAAATGATTTCAACCTTAAATTGTAAAGGCCAAATACTAGACCTATCCACGCCTGTGGTGATGGGGATATTAAACACAACTCCTGATTCATTTTATGATGGAGGGCTTTATAATTCAGTGGAGAAAGCATTGGAACAAGCCGAAAAAATGATACAAGAAGGCGCTACCATACTTGATATTGGTGGCGCATCTTCTCGGCCTGATGCCGTTATTGTATCCGAAGCAGAAGAACTTGACCGGACAATTCCAGTCATTAAAGCCATCCATCAAAAATGGCCCAAACAAATGATCTCTATTGATACTTGGCGTGCATCTGTGGCGCGGGAGGCGATAGCAAATGGTGCGTCCATTATCAATGATATTTCTGGTGGAAGTATGGATCCGAAAATGTTCCAAACGGTAGCCGACTGTCAAGTGCCTTATATACTCATGCACATACAAGGGACGCCACAGGATATGCAACGAACACCGCATTATGATGATATTATTACCGAAATATTGGATTACTTTATTGAAAAAGTAGGTCAATTAAGAGCATTAGGGGTGAAAGATATTGTACTAGACCCGGGTTTTGGTTTTGGCAAAACCATTACGCACAATTATACCCTGTTCCGGTCTATGGATCAATTTTCCCCAATACTGAATTTGCCACTATTGGTTGGAATTTCGCGTAAGTCAATGATTTACAAACTATTAGAGACAAGTAGTGCAGATACATTATCAGCAACTTGCGCTTTAAATGCATTAGCATTAGAACGCGGCGCAAGCATCCTTCGGGTGCATGATGTTAAACCGGCTATAGATGTTATTAAGATTTGGCAGGCTTATTCGTTATAAAAAACATAAAAAAGCGCGTTGTCATAACGGATCGAAAGTACTTTCCGTTTAGGAACGGTGTTGGAATAAAGGTACAAATTCAGGCTTCAGATTTTGGTCTCAGATTTTCTGTTTTTTTGCGCGAATAGCCTACCTATTTAAGTAGAA
>JAYUKX010000177.1:0-7673 GCA_043764095.1 Chitinophagales bacterium | reverse complement strand
CGATCGAATCAGCAGAAATTACCAAATGGATTCTTTGGCCTCAATCATTGCTAAAAGAAACTAATATACCCTCACTTTTTGACCGCATACCTTTTTTTCGCTAAAAAAAGTAAGAAGTAGATATTATTGCACAAATCTTCTGGTTTTTGAGATTTGAAAGTACACATTTTTTTCCTCAAAAGGAAAAGTGTACGGCTGTAAGTAAGTACCAGCACCAATAAAAAAAGAGCCAGTTATTTCTAACTGACTCTCTTAAGTCGGGGCACCAGGATTCGAACCTGGGACCCCCTGCTCCCAAAGCAGGTACGCTACCGGACTGCGCTACGCCCCGAAAACCGGATATAAATCACTCTTAAAACCAACACTTACTACTTAAAGTTCTATGTTCTTTCTAAAAGCGGACGCAAAGGTAAGACCATTTTTTATTCCTGCAAGTATTTTTCAAAAAAAATTTAGTATTTTACTTTAATTTTTTTCTTGGCTACATCTCCAGCGTATAAAATGACCTCATAATTACCCTGTGGTAGTTTACTTGTCTTAAAATAAAAAGAATATTTTGCCATTCCTATGGACTGTTTTTGATGGTCAAATATCGTTCTCACAGTATCTCCTGCTTCATTTTTCACCAATACACTTATTTCTGTATCCTCCTTGGTATAGTAACTAAAATCCCCTTCCACCGAGAGTGGTTTTTTCTCTAAAACAGGTCGAGGTGTTGCTCTACGTACTGTCGAAGCATTGGTGGCTGAGCCTGTCGAAGCACTGCTGGCTGAGCCTGTCGAAGCCGAGTACTTCATTTTATATTCAGGAATTGGAACACCCAGCAATTGGCACGCCATGCCTTGCAAGGCAGGATGCGAAATACCCGCCGGCTGAATACTATCAGTCATACACCATATAGCCGTTTGGGCATCACCTACTGTCCAAAGTTGTTTGTCTGAAATAAACTCTGCCATTTTCAGCAGGTTACCTGTGGCTAATTGACCGATATGATATACTGCATTTTGAAATGGACTGCCATTACCCGCCTCACAACATAGTCCTTCTATTTTAATAAATTGCTTTTTATTATTAAGGGTAAATTCCTCGCTTTTCACTACAACTATATTTTGATAAGCAGAATCTACGCATTCAAAAATATGCCCTGCCGGAATTTTCACGCGAAAAGGCTTGTCCGTTAATCGTTCAAAATGGACAGAAATACATTTTCCGGTGTGTCCGCCCTGACTTTTTACGGAGACAAGCACTTTGCCTTCGGCTAACGCATCTTTAAAATTAAGTGTTTGGGCAGATAAGGCAGTTTGCCATAGGAGCAACGCAATAAAAAAGAAATACCGCATGATGGTGTCGTTTTTGATGAAATACGCCATAGCAAACGATAGCATTACCTCAAATTGTATTTATTGTATCATATTAACAACAAAATACAGCATATGAGATAAATTCTTTACCCAATCTTCATAAGATTCAAGCCAGAATTGGCCAATTCTAATCCTATTTCCTGATATAATTATCTCACAACGGCACCTCAATACTCACCATCACTCCTTCTCCGGGTACTGCATCCCAAGTGATCGTACCTTGCAAAAACTTGACCCTCGACTCAATACTGGACAGCCCAAGCCCTTTATTCAATTGTTCTTGTTGGAGATCGAATCCCCTGCCGTTATCTTCTACAATAATAGTAAGCGAATCGTTACTACGCATGAGTTGCAGCAATAAATGGTCTGCGTTGGCGTGTTTCACTACGTTATTGACCAATTCTTGTATAATTCGATAAATCACCACCGATTTTGCGGCATCAATAGGTGTATCTAGCCCTATTATTTCGAGTTTGCAATGAATACCTTGTTTTTCGAGATTTAAAGAAAGGTCTTCCAATGCACCTTGTAAACCCGAAATGGCCAATGCCCGCGGCATCATATTGTGTGATATACGCCGGACTTCCACACAGGCATCGTCGATCAGTTGGTTCGTTTTTTGGAAAAGAGTATGCTCATCGGGTGATTTTTGCAAGCCATTAAAATGCGCTTTAACAGAAGTGAGCAACCCACCAAGACCATCGTGTAAGTCATTCGCAATGCGGGTACGCTCTTGCTCTTGCCCTTCCATCATGGCCTTCAAAGTATCCAATTGGGCGGCTTGCTCCAATTGCAGGATACGTTGCTGTTGTAACTCGGAAGCCTGCTGGGCTATTTTTTTATTGGTGCGTATCCGATGCCTAAAGCCCAAGAAAATAACCAATGACAAGCAACCTAACAAAAGCGCAACAGCGATAACCCAATTGCGTTCCAATGTGCGTTTAGTAAGGTCTAATTGATTAATTTTCAATTCATTATCCTTTTGAACCACATCAAATTTGGTTTGCATTTCATTCATGATCGATAAACGGCTCAGTGCAGTTGCAGAGTCGCGCAAGGTATAGGACGCTTGTAAAGATTGATAGGCTTCATCATTTTTCCCCAGTAAATGTTGTGCCGTGGAGAGCTCATAAAGTATATCCCATAATCGATCTTTTTGCCCAAACTGCTGTGCATACTTTAGACTTTCTTGCAAATAGCGCTCTGCTTTTTCAAATGCTTTTTCTTTAATAGCGACTGAACCCAGCAAGCGATACACATTGGAGGAGTATTCGGGATTAGGTTTGTTATCAAACAGTTCCACCGATTTTAATAAGGCATTTTTAGCCAAATCCATACGATCTAAATTATAATAGATTTGACCCAACAAAGAATAACAGCCTGCTGCATCGCTTGTTTTATTGCGTGTTTCATAAATAGCCAGAGCATTTTGTAGATAACCGATCATTTCCTGCTCTCGGTCTGAGGTACTCAATAATGCAGCCAAATTTTGGTAAGAAGCGGCTATTCCTAATGTATCCTTCAACGATTCTTTAATGGCCAATGACTCCTTGTATATCGCCTCTGCACGGTCGTAGTTTTTTTGAGTTCGATATATTATACCAATGTTATTCAATACTTTAGAGAGGTTTTTTTGAAGCCCTAATGCTTTGTAAATATAGTATGCTGCCAAAAAATTTTCTAACCCTTTGTCCAAATCACCTAAGGCATAATGCGCGGCGCCTATACTCGCCCGATATGTTGCAACACCTTTTTGATCGCCTTGTTGTTGGGCAATAAGCATTCCTTCTTCAAAAAAAAGTATCGCCTCTTTACTCTTCCCCATAATATCTAGCGTAGTTGCTTTGAAAAACAAGAAAAAGTCAATGCCTTTCATAAATTGTAGTTTCCGACTTAAAAGCAGGCCTTTTTCGGCAGTTTCAAGCATTTCTGCTGGCTTGTCTGCATCGTAGTAAGCGTAAAACAACTCCTGATACGCTAAAACTAAATGTGTATCCTGTGGCATTGCCGACGTAGTCCGCACCAGACTGTCTATAGATTGCGTATAGATTCCTATAGAATTACTCAAGCATATTATGGCCAAAATGAGTCGCTTCATGGGCATATTCATATTATTGCTGGATAGATGAATGAACAGTGATAGTATGGTGGTGCCGATACCTACAAAAGTGGTTTGGGGCTATTTCAATAAATCATATTCCAGTGCAGAACGCACCAAACCTGCTGTATTCCGGGCGTTTAATTTGAGTAATAAACTGCGCCGATGTGTTTCCACAGTACCAAAACTAATAAACAAGGCTGCTCCTATTTCGGAGGTTGTTTTTTCGTCCACAATCAATTGAAGTATCTGTTTTTCACGCCTCGAAATACTTGGAAATGGGCTATTTTTTTGTCTCACACCTGGTGGTGGAGCAGGCGACAACAACGTTTCCAATAGTGATTCACTAAAGGCAGACTTTCCTTCGTAAACATTCCGAATGGCTTCAATAAGTTCTTCTTTTCCAGCATTTTTTAGTAAAAAACCGGCCGCTCCTTGTTTGAGCAGTTTTTTTACAAGGCTAATTTCGGCCATCATAGACAAGATCAAAACCTTTACGTTCGGATAATGCTCGTGTACCTCTTTACTACATTCCAGACCATCCATTTCGGGCATATTAATATCGAGTAAGAGCACATCTGTATCAATGGAAAGAAGTAAATCTAAAGCCTCCCGACCATTTTTGGCAGTACCGACGCAGGCCATATCCGGTACTTGGTGTAACATGAGTTGAAGGCCATCAATGACCAATTGGTGATCGTCGCAAATTAGGATTTTTATCATGTAACCGATTACTTAAAATAGTGTCGGGTACAAAGATAAGCTAATGGTGTACGATCTTTGATAGATTTTTATTATCACTATTTTTTCAACCAAATAGACCCGTTTTTTACCGTAATTTTATCCAGCAAATGTTCTTTATGCAGTTCATTCAGTACTTTTTCTGCTTCTGGCCGAGGCAAATTGGATAACACCGAGAATTCTTTGGCCGTTAGTGTTGGGTAATGCGCAAACAAATCCTTCCAATCGGTATGAATTGGCGTTTTCACAGCATCAGGACATAGGCTTTGAATAGCGTTTTCAAAAGAGGCGTATGGTTTTGCGCCATACACAGTGAGGCGATTATTCGTTGAATCGGTAAAAAACAAGGTAGGAAAACCGCGTACGCCCAATTTTTTCCCTAAGTCCAAATCTGCTTGAAAATCCTGTTTTGCAGTAGATTCATAGTCTTTTTTAAGGGTAGCAGTATCTAAACCTACAGCAATTGCGGCGGTGGCAAGGTGTTCCCATTTGGTAATATTTTTCTTTTCGAGAAAAACCATTTCTCTTATTTTTCGCATAAACAACAATGCCTTTGTGCCATCCTGTCTTTGCGCCGCTTTAAAAGCGATAGAAGGCGGATACGAAGACGGCAGTGGATCCTCCAGCCAGACATCGCCATCAATCGGCATATCGTAATAGACGCTTACTTCATCCCAGTGGTGCGCCACATCAGAAGGTTTGCTAATGCCGCCACTGTTGTAAATATCCCACGACGGTAAAAGACCGCCCATTCGGTACTCTATTTCAACAAAATCGGCGTATTCGAGTTTTAACTTGCGCAGTTGTGGCTCAATACCCCAACAAGAAGAACAAATAGGATCTGTAAAATAAATAATACGTACAGGTTTTGTCTTAGCCATTGTATTGGTATTCGCTTGTGCTGCAGCGGCGTTTGGCATAGCACACGCGCCTTGCTCTGGGGTACAAAGCATTGGGTTTTTAAGTTCAGTGTCTGTCATTTTTTTTACGTTATTTTGTGCATTGCAACTCAACAAGCAGTTTGAAAATAAGAGGAGTATGAGTAAATTTATACGAGTCATTGTTGATATTTTGATTAATTTTGCACAAAGTTGGGGATAAATTATATATCCCACAATAAGTCAGAAAAATATGACTACTCAAAAAGAGGAATTAATAACAGAAAGTTGCCCAATTGAAGGATTATTGAAGATGCTTTCTGGCAAATGGAAGCCACAAATTTTTCAATTGGCGCAAGAACAACCTGTCCGGTTCAATAGCCTTCTTCGGCAATTGCCGGAGGCCAATAAACAATCTATTGCGGTTGCTTTAAAGGAATTGGAAGAGGCAGGTTTGTTGGTCAAAAATGTGGTACAATTAAAACCATTGCATATTGAATACGTCCTTTCGGAAAAAGGTATTTTGGTTATTCCTATTTTTCGGCAATTGGAAGGTTTGGTTTAAACGTTTGGACATAAATAATCGACACTTCCTTTTCAAAATAGAAATTGTTGATTCAAGAAGTGTCGATTATTTATATCCACGTACTTATCAT
This sequence comes from Chitinophagales bacterium, assembly GCA_043764095.1. Lineage (GTDB taxonomy): Bacteria > Bacteroidota > Bacteroidia > Chitinophagales > Saprospiraceae > M3007. Next base: position 1,939 of record JAYUKX010000177.1, on the reverse strand, counting down.
AAAATTACGCCTACATTTTCAATATTTTAAAACTACTCCATTTACCAGTTTGACGGATTTGTAGCACATACATACCCGCCGATAAATCAGCGATTGAAGTACGGCTATGGGACAAATCCTGCTCCCGCCATTGGCGTTGTACTTTACCATCCATGTCAGTTATGATCAAATCTGACATACCAGAAAGGGTCGTTTTGGCACGGATATCCAGTACTTCCGAAACCGGATTAGTGATGATAAACTGGTCATCTTGTGCTATTATTTCGGGCGCATTGGAACTGAGTAAAGTACTATCCAAAACAATATTTTCGTCTCCATTTTGATAAACGGCCACCGTAGCGAATAAAAACAACATTTCATTGGTTGTTTTTTCGCCCCATTTTACATCTTTTGGTGGGGAAAATGGATTATTTGGGTTATTTTCGGTATTGTCGTAAGTGACCTCGGCCCTACAAATATGCGATGTTTTTAGTTTTACAGGCTTGCGCATCGTGTAAGTACTTTGCCAATAAAAATCCCATTTAGGAATATCGATCAGCGGTATGGTATCCAATGGTGCACCGGGCCGATATGCGAATGCTTTGAAAGATTTTCCAAATACATGCGCATGGGGCGTAAGCGTAAATACAGAAATTTGAGCGGGTACCCAATTGGACACTTTGGATTCAGATTTGAGGGTATGAATCGTATTTGCTGGGATCAAGAACGGCGGATTGACCAATCCATAAGTAGAATCGGCTGAAGTGAGTACGGCGTAATACAATTCACGCGGCGTGCTTGGTGTCAGTTTAAAATTGATCACGGAGCCTTCATCTGTTTGATTCAAATGGTTGGGTGCGAAGTGAATTTCAACGATAAAGTAACCATTTTTAGGGATTCGATAACCGAAATTGGATGGCATTTTAATCGGTGTTCCACCCGGAGTCCATTCGGCAATCAGTTCAGCATTTTGGGTAATACCGCCTACCATACCATTGGTACTCCAACCCGGCAAAGGGTCTGCTTGGTCTTTGAGCAATGGTTCGTTTGTTTTATCGGTATAGACCACAATATGGTGGATAATGGCATCATTACCGGGCAAAAACTCTACCTCATTAAAGAATTTATCCGTGGTAACGCCTGTTGGAATAGCGAATGCGCGGTAAATATCCTCTGATTGAAACACCGTAAATTGTGGTGTAACCAATTGAATATCAACACTTGTCAATTGGCTGCCATTTTGAAAATTGGGCAATGCTGGTGCTTCTGCAAGATTACCGGGTAATTGGCCGCCATTTACCCAGCCTGCTATCGTCTGGATTTCGGTATCGCTCAAATAATTTTCGTCTTTGAAATGACGATAACTCGGATTGGCACGCCAAGGCGGCATATAACGCGATTGCACGGCTTCCAACACTTGATCGGCATTGTTTTTGGCATCCGTCCAGGTTTCCAGCGCAAAATTGCCTACACCGCCTACACGGTGACAGGATACACAATGGTCGTAGAGAATAGGGGCGACTTCATTGGCCCAAGTGGGTGTTTGAGCATGGAGACTCGAAAAAGCGAGCGGCATAAAGAGCCAAAGTAATTTACTTTGCATGTTTTTGTTTTTATGTTTGTAATTGTTAACCACTATATCTCCTAAGACAATTAAAGGCATACATTACCCTGATCGTCACCCTAGATTTAATACAAAGAACGATATACCCTTACCAATGTTTACAAATATTTGATTAACAATCATTTATTTTAGATGAATGTCATTTAGGATTTTCAGTATTGGTGGGTTTACTCAGCAATTTCATCGTAATAAGGTTTACAACTGTACACTTTTATTTTTGGTAATTTATTTTGAAACTTGAGATAAAGTACAGTTCCCCAAGTGTGGCAAAACCGGCCTTAGAAAAATGCAGGTTTTGCTTGAGTGGAGGCGGATGAAGCCAAAAAGTGTTTGAGC
>JAYUKX010000176.1:0-29166 GCA_043764095.1 Chitinophagales bacterium | reverse complement strand
TCTACTTAAATAGGTAGGCTATTCGCGCAAAAAAACAGAAAATCTGATACCAAAATCTGAAGCCTGAATTTGTACCTTTATTCCAACACCATTCCTAAAAATAAATACTATCTTTGTAGCATGAAAATAAATGATCTATTATGCAGCATTATTATTTTGCTTGCAACGACATCATCGTTAGCACAACCCAATCGCGATTGTAGGGTGCTACCTCCGTTTTTATCCAAAACAGGTTTAGATACAAAGACTACCGCACTGAGTACCTCCGAACGGAAAACGATGGGTTTAGTGGCGATAGAAATAAATACTAAACCCGGAACAACGCCGAAAACGTATCAAGCACCTACTTGGAAAAACGCCGGTTGGCTGGGCCCAATGGTAATAACGGATAAAGGCGATGTATGGGTGGCGCCTGTCCCTGTGATCAATACTGAAAAAAATAAACCCATAGAGCAAAATCGAATCTGGAAAGTAGATGCCGCATCAGGTAATATGGATATTGCCGTCGAATTACCTGTACCTCCCAACGATCCAGAGCACCAAAATCCGTATGGATTGCTTGGTTTAGGATACGATTGTGACAATGGGGTCTTGTATGCCAGTTCTGTAGCCGGGAGTACCCTGAATTCGGAAATGGGCGTGTTGTATGCAGTACAAACGGCTACTAAAAAAACAATAGCCACTATTGATTCATTGGACGCGTTTGGTGTAGGCGTTGGTACAATTGACGGAGTAAAAAGATTATATTTTGGAAAGGCCCGCATTGGTGCAATTTATTCTGTTGGACTGAACCCCGACGGCTCGTTTTCGGATAGCCCGCGACTAGAACTTTCGCTCGATAATCTTGGGCCACGTGGCGATGACCGCGCCCGAAAAATTCGCTTCTCCCCCGATGGCACCATGACCGTCACGGGTATTGAGTTCTATTTTAACTTGACCGCGCCTACCGAAAAACAAGAGACCGTGTATCAGTTTAGGTATGTACCTGCTCAACAAAAATGGATGCTGACGGGTCTTCAGTAATGCTACTTAATTGGTACAAACAAAGGCCCAGAAAAACAGGGATACACCACTGATTTGTAAATCCCATCTACCACTTTTGTCTCTGCCCAGCAATATTGATTACCTGCTCGATCGTCGTTTTTGAGTTGAGGAACATACCAAAAAACCAATTCATTGCCCGTATTTAGGTCGAGTGATTCGGGTTTGGGCTGCATAAAATTTTCGGGGCCTTGGCGATAGTCTGTGTTACAACAGGGGCCAATGGTCATCAAATCGCCCTCTCCTTCTTCTCGATCAGGGTGATTGACTGTAATATAGGCGTATGCTTCGTCGCCTCGGCCACCATCGGCCATTTGTCCCACATTGGCCAACACGGCAAAGCCCGTTTTTGCAGATGTATCCGTAATGCGGTATTGCCAACCCTCGGGGGTATAAGGGGTCGATGATTTTTGAAGTTGCCAACCTTCTTTACTCCAGTTTGTCCAGTCTTTGCCGCTCCATTCCGCAAATTGATTATTAGTACCTTCAAAAGCAATCCGGCTTACGGGGCGATAAGTGCCATTATTGCCGCACCCGCGCCCGAGGCTTCCAACCGACATTCGGAAGCGGCCATCGTTATAAAATTCAAAACGTTGCTCGTAATTGTAATTGCACGGTGTAGGCCAGCCCTCGCTGGAATAATTTTGAGCCAATACAAAACCAACCGTTTGCCCATTTTCCACCAAGTCGTATGTCGTTGGTATATCTAATGCAATGACGGCTGCCGAACTAAAAAACGGACAACCCACGGCATCCGAATAACCAAAACCATCGGTATTGGAATAAGAAACATGCCAATCTACCAATTTAGCGTTTTTGATTACCCGCTTTCCTCCAAAATCTACTTCCGAAACCCTAAGGCCATCGCTACTGGTGAGGATATAGTTAAATTTCCAGCCATTTCGTTCCAGCGCATTACTTTTTTGGCAATAACATTCGGTCAGGTTTGCATTTTGTACGCGTCGTTCCGTCGGATTGGGCCCTGCATCACCTACTTGTGTCCAGCGCAACCCTGCTATTTTCAGGTCGGTTAGATCGACAATGGCCCACAGTGCTTTCTCGCCTTTTACAAAAGTAGGTGCCACGCAAAGGTGTTTTGACCGCTCGCAACGGGTACGGTTGAGGGCTGTTTTGGTATCCGACATCAGCGCGTTTTCAGGTGTTGGTTTGAAACCCAATGCATCCGAAACCGCTGTTGATTCGATGGCAATTTCAAGTGCCAATTGCTTTAAATGCGCGGGTATATCGGGCTGCATATTGGGCAAATAACCGATCCGAACTACTTTTTGGGTACTCATCTGTACAATGGCCAATATACTTCCGTTTTTAGCATAATTATAGATCTCTACCCGTTGGCAACTACCATCTGCACAGACAGGAGCCGCGCCATAATCGCTTTGACGGGCTGGATATACCGAAAAAACCTCTGAACGCAGGGGTTGTTTTGTTTGTGGATCGGTGGTCAACTGCAACAAATTCGTATCGGCTAGTACAATACTTTGTGCTGCAAGTTGGGTCGGATTCAATTGCGTATCTTCCAATGCCAATATATAAGGTGCCTGGGCTAATGCTGCTTCTACAGCGCGGATACGTTGTTCGAGCAGCGGTGTTTGGGCAAAAATGCTGGATATTATCAGCAAATTGGATAAAACAACCAGAGCGTATTTATTTAAAAAAATCATATATTAATCGTTCTTTATAATGCAATGATGAGAAAAAATTATAAACAAGTATTTTGCGTGTACCAAGTTCTATTCCACCAAGACCGGTGGACGAAACCACGGGTTTTGGACAATAGATGCATCGGTGAGGCTTTCTAAAAACAAAATCAGATCGCGGCGTTCGGTAGCCGTGAGGGTGATCGGTTTTTGGCTGCTATGCCCTTGTTTTTCAAAATAAGTCAATACTGCCGATAAGGTAGCCATACTTCCATCGTGAAAATAAGGGGCAGTTATAGCCACATTGCGCAGTGGTGGTGTGCGAAAAAGCCCTATATCTGCTTTGTTTTTTGTTTTTTCAAATAAGCCAAGATCCGTCGGCGAGTTTGCACCATTGGCATAGTCTCCTTGGTGCATCAGCCCGTCGCTCAATAAAGGTACCTTATGGCAATGTGCGCAGTTCCCTTTATCGCCAAAGAACAAATGTAGTCCTCGTTGCGCCGCTGCGCTAAGTGCGGAGGTATCGCCCGCTACAAACCGATCATAGGCAGAACCAAACGATACTAATGTGCGCTCATAACCTGCAATAGCGCGGAACAGGTTTTGGCTTGAAAATGGATTTTTTTGATGCGGAAATGCCTCGAAGAATAGCCGTTGGTACAAGCTATCTGCACGCAGTTCTTCCAAAACTTTATAAATGCTTTTGGGTGCTAAATATGGATGGTCTTCCTGCCTGCCTGCCAGATGTTTGTTTTTGGACAACCCCAATTCTGGCGGGTTATTGGAAAAAAGAGGGCCTTGCATTTGTGCTTCAAAGGTTTTGGTATGGATATCTGCCCAATTGAGTGAGGGTAGGTAGCGCGCATTAAGCAAGGAAGGCGCATTGCGGCGGAGCGGATCGCCATAAACACCCGTGGATTGCCGGTAGCCATCGGTAAATGCAAAACTTGGATCATGGCAAGAAGCACAAGATTTAGTACCATTGGCGGAAAGCCGCGTGTCGAAAAAAAGATAGCGACCCAGCGTATTTATACTGTTATAGTCGTCTTGGTGTGGAATATGACTACACTGGATAACACCAGTATTGCAAATGCTAAAAAGGCATAGCAGTAAACGAATATTTGGACTAAGGTAAGAAAACATGGGCTGCAAAGGTAAGGAACGGTGTTGGAATAAAGGTACAGATTGATACACATCTTTTGCCCTCATATTTCCTCTTTTTCTACTTAAATAGGTAGGCTATTCGCGCAAAAAAACAGAAAATCTGAGACCAAAATCTGAAGCCTGAATTTATACCTTTATTCCAACACCGTTCCTTAGCACAATGGGCAACCTACATAATACCATTTTGCATCACCATTTCTTATGAATAGATCTTTTATTTTTACTGCACTTTTGTTGATCCCTACGTTGCTATTGTCGCAAATATCCCTCAGAGGCCGAGTTACGGCCAAGGATGGCGAACCCTTGGCATTTGTGAGTATTATTGCACAAGCCGATGATAAAAAAGTAGCATTTTCCGATATCGAAGGCGGTTTTTCCTTGCCGACAAAAGGCCGTTTACAATCTTTGACGTTCCGTTATGTTGGTTTTCAGGAATTAATTTTAACCGCTAAGGCATTAAACCAACTTAATCTTCAACAACTCGATATTGTATTAAACCCAACAAATAATGCCTTAACAACGGTAGATATTATCGCAGGTGAAAACCCCGCCGATATCCTGATGCGCAAGGTAATCGCTAACCGGCACCGCAACAATCCTGAACGTAATAATTCTTATATCTGCAAAACCTATAACAAGGTGTCCTTGGATGCCTTGCCCAACCGTGCCATTTTTGAAAAAAAAGCCCAAAAAGAAAAGGAAATCAGGGGATTTGAGCAAACCGAGCGCATCATGCAGCAACGCCACCTGTTTTTTATGGAAAGTGTTACGGAACGTCGTTTTTTAGCCCCCAATTTGACCCAAGAAAAAGTATTGCTCAATCGTGTCAGTGGCTTTCAGGATGCCGCACTCGTTACCGTAGCAAATGCCGTTCAACCTTTTACTTTTTATGGCGATTTTCTGCCCATTATGGATAAGAAATTTGTGAACCCGGTAAGTCCAGGAAGCAACAAATTGTATTATTTTAGTTTAGAAGATACCCTTTTTACGGATAAAGATACCGTGTGGGTACTCCATTTTAAGCCTCGAAAAGGGAAGGTATTTATGGCACTTAAAGGCACGTTGCATATCAATTCAAAGTATTATGCGGTGCAAAATGTGATCGCGAACCCAGCATTTGGCAACGAAAACCTTAATATGACCCTGGAGCAGGCTTATTCTTTTGTACAAACCGTAGGTGATACCGGTCAATGGTTTCCACAACAATTGAATTTTGAATTACTGGCCGCAAGGTATCCATCACCAGAAATGGGCGTAAAAGCCACAGGACATAGTTTTATTTCAGAAGTACAGCCATTTGCGCAACTAAAAACCAAAGATTTTAACCCAGAGCAGCCCTTAACGATCCAGAAAAATGCTGCTACCCGCGATTCCTTGGCTTGGCTGCCTTGGCGTAAAAATTTGCCCATGTCGGAACGCGAACGCAATACCTACTTGAGTATCGACAGTATCGGCACGGTAAAAAAATTTGATCGTTGGGCAAAAATAATTAGTGCCTTAAATACGGGTATATGGCCGCTATATCCAGGTGTTGGATTGCAATTGGGTAGTATTATTCGCTTAAACGATTATGAGGGTGTTCGTCTTGGTGCAGGTTTTACCAATGCCCAACACCGCCCATTAGAATTATCCAAAAAATATGAATGGGGCGTGGGTACTGGGTGGGGTTTTCGAGATCAACAACTGAAATACAATGGCTATGCCCTGTGGCGTATTCATAGGGGCTGGCAAACCCAGTTACGCTTTGATGTTATGCGGGATTTGCTGGAACCTGGCGCACCTTATGAGTTTAATACGGGCAATTTTTTTAATAGAGGTCTCTACGCACAACGGATGGACTTAGCCCTTGATGCATCAGTTCGTTTTTCTACCCGAATTGGTAAGGTGCTTACGACCTCTTTAACTGCCCGACGGCAAGCACTACGGCCTTCTGGTTATGAATATGCTTATCAAAAAGACGAGAATACGCCTGTTTTGAGCACCTTTCAATTTAAGGAAGTCACTGCTGTTGCTCGATTGGCTTATGGAGAGCAGTTGCGGTCTTTTCTAGGCAATAATACCACGGTACAGCGTTGGCCAGTGCTAGAAATAGCCTCTACCATTGGGGTTGGGGCACACAAATACCAGCGTTATTTAGCGTCTGTTTATCAATCGGTTTTTATTCCGCGACTGGGTTACTGCCAATGGCGTGTAGAAGCGGGTATAGCCAAAGGCAACACGCCATTGGCTAAATTATTCACCTTGAACCAAAATGCAGGTGCATACTCGTCATTTGCTGTGGGGCAGACGTTTCAAGCACTGCCAGATACCTTATTCCTGCATGACAAATTTGTAAATTTCTTCTTTGAACAAGAAATTGGCCCTGTACTTTACCAACGGAAATACTCGTCTCCGTTCCTTTCTGTTATTCATAATATGGCGCAAGGCGCACTCAGCAATCCTATACAGCACAAGCAAATTGGGTTTCTTTCCATGAACCAACTTTACCTAGAGTCGGGGCTGCGCTTGGACAATTTAGCGCGGTTCAATTATGCTAATTTTGGGTGGTTAGGCATTGGTGGCGCATTGTTTTATCGTTGGGGGGCATTTGCCAGTAAAAGTTGGAAGGATAATGTTTCCCCTCGATTATCCATTAAATTTACCCTATAAACCACTGTATTTGAAGTGTTAAAGACGGACTTTAACATTTTTCGACTATTTCGGGCGCAGTACATACGCAAACGACTTGTACTGTCGTTTAACATTTGAGAAACAGGCTACTGTTTCACTTTTATTTTTTCCCACTAACAGATTTTTCATAATCAAAGCCCGATCGAACAGCTATGTCAAATACCAACTATAAAATTTTGCTGGTAGAAGATGACCAAAATTTTGGCGATGTACTCCGCTCTTATCTCGAAATGCACGATTACAGTGTTACTTTAGCCACCGATGGTGTTTTAGGGATAGAAGCATTCAAAAAAAGTCCGTACGACCTTTGCATTTTTGATGTCATGATGCCCCGAAAAGACGGATTTACCTTGGCCAAGGAAGTACGTGAACGCAACCAAGAGGTGCCCATTATTTTCCTTACGGCCAAAACAATGAAAGAGGATGTCCTCAATGGCTTTAAAATGGGAGCCGATGATTATATCCCGAAACCATTTAATTCCGAAGAATTATTGTACCGTATTCAGGCTATCCTGAAACGCTCTGCAAAAGCACCGGATCCTCGCGACGAGCAACGTGAATTTGCTTTTGGCAAGTACCATTTTAACTATACTTTACGGATTCTTACCTTTAATGGCCCCGTAAAAGATGGAGAAGAACACCAATGGAAACTCAGTCCGAAAGAAGCAGAATTACTCAAATTATTCTGCAAATACCTCAACGATGTAATGCCACGTTCGGAAGCATTGACTAAAATATGGAACGATGACAACTATTTTACGGCTCGTTCTATGGATGTTTTTGTAACAAAATTACGCAAATACCTCTCTAAAGACCCTGCTATCGAAATTGCTAATATTCACGGTAATGGGTTTAGGCTTTTGGTAAAGGATATGGTGCGCTAGCCTCGGCTTCGCTCGGCTACCGGATTCGGCTTCGCTCGGCTACCGGATTCGTGCATTAGTTGCCACTTTGATTCGTTTTCAATATCCAAATAATTGGATAAGCAAAGAAGCATCAAAGTGAGTAAGCGAAGAAGGATCAAAGTGATAGAGCGAAGAGTGCACGGTAGCCTCGGCTTCGCTCGGCTACCAGATTCTTCTTCGCTAACTGAAATCGGATTCGGTTTGCTTACCCAAGTAATTGGATAAGCAAGAAAAATCAAAGTGGATAAGCGAAGAGCGCCCGGTTGCCGAGCGAAGCCGAGGCAACGGTATATATAAAAAAAGCCCCAGTTTTTAGGTTAGTTTGACCTAAAAACTGGGGCTTTTTTTATAATTTATATTAATACTTTTACTTCGGTACATTAGAAGGATTCAGCAAATCATAGAACTGATCTAATCTTGGCAGAATAATAATCCTTGTACGTCGGTTGGCAGCGCGACCGGCTTCTGTTTCATTAGATGCGAGTGTGTTGTACTCCCCACGTCCTGCGGCAATCAATCGATTGGGATTTATTTTGTACTGCTTTTGCAATACTCGTACTACGGAAGTAGCACGTTTTACACTCAGATCCCAGTTATCATCGAAGCAGGGGCTACTGATGGGTACATTATCGGTATAGCCTTCTACCATCACTTCTAAGTCGGGGCGAGATTCGATAATTTGAGCAATTTTACCCAATACTTCCTGCGCACGCGGAGTGAGGTTAGCATTACCGGTTTGATACAACATTTTATCTGAAAGGTTGACAAAAACGACGGTTTTATCTACTTTAACCTCTACGTCTTTATCGTCGATACCTTGATTGAGTACACTTTTAAGATTGATGGCTAAGGCTAGATTGATCGAATCGGCGCGGGTTTTAGCATTTTGAAGGAGTACAAGATATTTATCTTTGCGCTCCAATTGAGAAAGGGTTTCCTTGATATTTTCATTGGCCGATTTGTTAAGGGTGGTTAGATCACCCACTTGATTGAGTTGTTTATCGCGCAGCAATTTATAATCTTCTACCTGTTTTTGCAGGTAATCCACTTGCTCCTCCCTGATTTTAAGGGTACTTTGTCCGTTGATATAATCTTGTTTAAAACGATCTTTTTCCTGCTCGCAAGCAGAAAGCCTATTCATATAATCGTTTAGGCTTACACCGCATTTGCCTAGATCTTTATTGGCAACATCTAGTTCGGTTTTTAGCGTCGTAAGTTCGGTTTTTAGCGTCGTAAACTTCTTCTTGCTCACACAAGAAGATATCGAAGTGCCGAGGATAATAATGAGTACTAATTTTAGGATTGTTGGCATATTTTGCTTGTTGTTTAGAAAATAAATAGACCCGCACAAAACGATGAAATGTACAAAAAATTATACATCGCCTTGTCAGAAACATGGTGCAAATGTATCCTAAGTAAACCAAAACGAGGAGATTATTTTTAGATCAATGCACATGATTTAAGAAAGATTACGGTAAGATATAACACACGTATCGTTGTTTTTTACAAGTAACTGGCAATTCTTTGGCTAAATGGATACTCATATAGTTTATAACAGTAACCGCTTGGGGCATAATACCCACTTACGTCCTAGTCATCCCATCCAATACCTTCAATAAATGCGGCATTCTATATGGTCCATACATACTTTCTATCCAAGCCGCAGCGGTAGCAAGTTGTATGCCTATACTACTGATATACAATGGATGGGTACTTTCACCACGTTTTACTTCAATTACATTCAAATGATTATCATGGAAACTAGTTTTTGCCACTCCTATTACCGGAATACGCCCACCTAATGCATCATAGAGGTGCGCACCCAAACCCATCTTTCCAAGATCATCCAAAAACACGTAACCATCAACAATAATAGCATCTAATTGCGCCAAATCGCAATGCTCCAGCATCGCCATGATACACGGTAGTTCGCGTTTATAAAAAGCACCAGGTTCATATTCGGCAACTTCGGGAATATGTACCTCAATGGTATTCATAGGTACTTGATCGTCCCAATTTTGGAACAATATGCCGACCGCCTTCGCCGTATTGTCGGGGTTGTAATAGGTATCCGTTGCAAGAAACATAGGAAAGAAAAACGATTATTTGTGGAAAAAGTTCCATTTACTTTAAAACCACCGTTGTATCTTTGCTAGGAATCTTTGAATCACAAATTTTTGTATTTGATTCAAAACATCCCGTATATTATGCAAAAACACTTTGTACTTGCGCTATTTTTAAGCCTTTTTACCTCCATTCAAGCCCAGCAAACCTACCCGATTGCCGCTCCTTCTGATGAGCGTTCGGAGACTTTTGCTTTTACCAATGCCACCATTTATACCGATTTCAAAACGCGGGTGGAAGGCGCAACCCTTTTAATCAAAGAAGGCATTGTCATTGCTGCTGGCCTCAAAGTAATGATCCCTAAAGATGCGGTAGTGACCGATTGTAGTGGAAAAACAATTTATCCAGGCTTTATTGACCTATATGCGGGTGGATATGGCTTATCAAATGGTCCAAAAAACGAGGCTACTGGAGGCGGTTTCCGTTCTGCTCCAGCACAGGTTTTGACGGCAAAAAAAGGGGCTTTCTCTTGGAATGAAGCCATACGTACAGAGTACAATGCCGCTGATGTTTTTTCCGCGGATGCCAAATCTGCGGATGAATGGCGCAAAATGGGTTTTTCAACACTATTGGTACACCAAACAGACGGTATCTCACGCGGTACAGGCGCATTGGTCTCCTTAGATGAAGCCCGCGCACACGAAAATATACTCATTCCAATGGCCAGCCACCACCTTTCTTTTCGCAAAGGCAGTAGCAAACAGGACTATCCGAGTTCGTTGATGGGCTGTATTGCCCTGATCCGCCAAACCTATTACGATGCCCGTTGGTATGAGGCAATTGGTAAAAAATCAGAATTTAACGCTACCCTAGAAGCGTGGAATAAAGCGACTAAAGTTCCTCAAATTTTTGAAACCAGTGACAAACTGGATATTTTACGCATCGGAAGATTGGGGAAAGAATTTGGAACAAGTTATACCATCAAAACAATGGGCGACGAATACCAGCGGCTCGATGATGTAAAAGCAACCGGATATAACCTGATTGTACCGCTCAATTTTCCAACTGGATACGATGTGCGCGATCCTTACGATGCCCAAAACATATCCCTCCGCGAACTTAAACACTGGGAACTTGCACCTACAAATGCAGGCCGGTTGGAGCAAGCGGGTATCAAATTTTGCTTAACCACTTCGGATTTAAAGGATAAATCCAAATTTTGGGCTAATTTGCGCAAAGCCATCGAGTACGGACTAAGCGAACAAATGGCACTTCAGGCATTGACCCAACAACCCGCTACCATGCTGGGCTGTTATGATCGATTGGGTAGCCTCGAAACGGGCAAAATGGCGAATTTTATCATCACCTCCGGCAATGTGTTTGATGCTAATACAAAGATATTTCAGACTTGGTGTAGGGGCAAATCCTTTGTACATAAAGATTTTAACGAGGTATTTCCACCACGTATGTATGGCGCGTACAACTTGATTTTGGAAGGCGATATGGTACAATCCTTTTTTATTCAACAGAAAAAAAATGCCACCGATGTCTTTATCCTTAACCCAGATAGCACCAAAACCAAAGTTAATTTTGACCTCAAACGCGACCAAGTCAATTTATCATGGCTGCAAGATACTACTGCTAAAAAAACAGTAACGCTTTCAGGTCTGTTGTCCACGAATACCAAAAGTACTATGGTTGTTGCCAATGGTCGGGGTACGTACCCAGATGGGCGCAGTTTTGATTGGTCACTGCAGCAACTCAAAGTAGCAGACCCATCAAAGCCCAACAAACAAAATCCAGTAAAAACACCAGAAACGGGCGAAATTATTTATCCGTTTATCGCTTTTGGCCAAAAAAATATGCCTAGTGCGGATGTGTTATTTATCAAAAATGCAACCGTTTGGACCAATGAAAAAGAAGGCATTTTATCCAATTGTGATGTGCTGGTTACCCGTGGAAAAATCACAAAAGTGGGTAAAAATTTACCGCAACAAGACAATGCAACCGTAATAGATGGTACAGGCAAACACCTTACCGCCGGTATTATCGACGAACATTCGCATATTGCTGCATCGCGTTCTATCAATGAAGGCACGCAGGAATCCAGCGCGGAGGTACGTATTGGTGATGTAATCGACTCGGAGGATACCGATATTTACCGCCAATTGGCAGGAGGTGTCACTACTAGTCATATTCTGCACGGTTCGTCTAACCCCATTGGAGGCCAAACCCAACTGATTAAATTGCGCTGGGGAGCCAATCCGGAGGCCATGAAATTTGAAAATTGGCCCGGTTTTATCAAATTTGCGCTTGGAGAAAACGTAAAACAAAGCAATTGGGGCGAAAACAACCGTACCCGATACCCACAAACGCGTATGGGTGTGGAACAGGTATATATGGACTATTTTACCCGTGCTAAAGAATATTTAAAAGAGAAAAAATCCGGCAAACCCTTCCGTACAGATTTGGAACTGGAGGCACTGGGTGAAATATTGGAAAGCAAACGTTTTATCACTTGTCACTCTTATGTTCAGTCCGAAATAACAATGCTTATGCGCGTCGCAGAACAATTTGGATTTAGGGTTAACACCTTTACACATATACTGGAAGGTTATAAAGTAGCCGACAAAATGGCCAAACACGGTGCTGGTGGTAGTACTTTTGCCGACTGGTGGGCCTATAAAATGGAGGTGTACGAGGCCATTCCCTACAATGCAGCCATGATGCACAAACAAGGCGTTACGGTGGCCATCAATTCGGACGACGCCGAAATGGCACGTCGCCTTAATCAAGAAGCGGGCAAAGCGGTGGAATACGGTGGCGTAAGCGAAGAAGATGCCCTGAAAATGGTCACCCTCAATCCTGCAAAACTGTTACACGTGGACGACCGCGTGGGCAGTATCCGCTCTGGTAAAGATGCAGATTTGGTACTTTGGGACGCTAATCCGCTTTCTGTATATGCAAAAGCCCAAAATACCTGGGTGGATGGTATTCCATTTTACGACCGCAAAGTAGATGAGCAACGCCGCGATGCGGTACGGGTTGAGCGTGCGCGTTTGATCCAAAAAATAATTGCGGAGGGCAAAGGCGGTGCTGGTGGCGAAAAACCAACAGGACAAAAAGGACATTACCACTGTGATAGTGACGAAGATGAAGGGTAGGTTAATATTAGACCTTAAATATTTCATTTAAATTATAATACATTCGAATCATAACTTGGATTAAAATAATGATTGTCAATGTGTTACGTTTACGAAACCTTGAAGGTTTCGTAAACGTTCACTGGCAGGTATGTGGATATCAATCAATTAAAAATTTCAACCCATGATTCGCATAATACACCTCAACTATCTTGTATGACCCTCCCGCCGCTTTACCCAATGAGGGGACTTTTTCCGATGTAAATAGCACAGTATAGACAAAACACCATTTTCCTTCCCGCTTTCATCCTACATATAACAATGCAGCAAATGTTAAATTTTTACAACAATAAAATCATAAGCAATTGATTATCAATATTCCTTCCTTCTAGCCCGGTCTCACTTTTTAATATTTTTTACATTTTATTTTTATATTTCAAAAATAACCTTATATCTTTGTCCGAGACAATTGCACTTTGGGTATTTTCCTTTTCACTATCACCAGTTGCCACCTACACGATGAAACAACCGATCACTCATTTCCGCGTTAATCTGTGCTGTGCAGTAGGTATATGCCGACGACTTCTATTTCCTGTCAGTACTGAATGAGGTTGTGTTATAATTACTTTAACATTAAAAATTAAACATTAAGAATTAAACATTTTTAAATATTAATTTTAAATTTCCAATGTTAATTTACTTATAAATACGACTCCTTTTGTAAAGACTGTTCTTGTACTATTTATTGCTGTATTTAATCTCACGGAATCCCGCGCAGATATGCGCTGCTATTTATCAAAAAACAAACATCATTAGCATACCTTTAAATATGAAATCAATTATTTATCATGTACATGGCCGGAATGTGGAAATTCCAGCCGAATATGCACACTTGGTGTGTATAAAAAGGCGCGATGATCTCATGAAAGAATATGAGATCGAAGAGCGCGACTTACGGACGCTGTTACGCGAAAAAGGAGTTAAAATCCCCCCAAAACACCTCATTTTGATTGAAGATGTCATTGAAGTCTATTTAAAATTGGGCTGGCCGCTTAAGATGCACCGAGACTTTATTCCTCCTAATAACCCACCTCGTTAACAATAATACCTTAATTTATGCGCTACCTCATCACTATTATCAGCAGTGTAGCACTGCTCGCTGCCATCCTTTATTGGCAGCACAATGTATCCCCCGCAAAGGGGGAAGCCGCTGCCACCGGGCCTATACTCTATGGAATAAGTAGTTCAGGGCAACTTTATAAGATTGATGTCATGAACTGTACGGCATGCCCGATTGCGAACCTTACAGGTACTTTTGGGGGTGCATCAGATCTTTTGGTACTGCCTAATGGCGATATTTTGGTAAACGCGGGTGAGTTGAAACGATATACACTGCCTAATAACAATCCAAACTGGATTGATCCCAGTGGCAACGGCTATGATGGTTCGATTATGGCACCCAATGGAACGATTTATCTTAGTAGCATTGTCCCTTCTGCCGGGTTAAGTACTTATGACTATTTAACCAATACCACCACCTTTATCGGTAATTGGCCAGCAGGGATTCAAATATCCGAATTTTTTTATCAGAATGGGGTTTTGTATGGTTTTGGTAGCCTTTTAGGATCGGGCATTGTCCTCCAAATCAATACGACATCACCAACCCTGTCAACTGTATTGTATTCCAACGTGCCTTTGGGTAACGGTGGCTCTACAAACGATGGATACACGACTGCCTTGAACACTTCAAATCTAAAGATGTTGTATCAATATAATACAACTACAAACATATTTAATCTTGTGTGTGATTTAACTTCTTTGATACTTGGAGAAGGAATAACTGGCCTTACCGATCTTCCCACAGGTGCTTTTGTAGCCCTCTGTCTTTGCTCCACTTTCGCTGGCACAGTGAACAATCAGGCTTTCAATATATGCGTGCCAGGCACTGTGACCGTACCCTATAACAACAATGCGGTACTGGGTAGTGGCGATATACTGCGTTATATCCTGTTTTCTAATACGAACGATACATTAGGCAGTATTATCGTACAAAGTAGCAGCCCCCTCATTGCATTCAATTCGGCTACCATGCAAACGGGTGTTCCGTACTATCTGGCGACCATAGCAGGTGATAACCTGAATGGGAATGTGGATATTTCAGATCCCTGCTTGGATATTTCTGATGTGGCCGCACAAGTCATTTGGAGACCACGACCAGCGGTGTCTTTTTCAACAGGCAATACTAACCTGTGTGCAGGAGATTGCCGTACGGTGACGGCAACACTTACAGGCACACCGCCCTTCACGCTTACCTACACCGTAGCGGGTAACGGGCCACAGACGCAGGTATTTTCGGGTAATACGGGAACTTTTCAGGTGTGTGTTCCCGCAGGGACACCTACGGGAGGCTTGCAGGTGGTGGCGACGGGACTGGTGGATACGTGGTGTGGGTGCTCTCCATGAAATATGCGACACAGATCAGTTTTTCTTAATTACAAACACATTCAACATGAAAAAATACACCCTCATATTGCTCACCGCCGCCTCACTGCTCACTGCCGCAGGCTGGTTTTATACGCAACAACCAACTACTGCTCCAACCGCTGCTTTGTCGGCTAACGGGCCGATTTTATACGGCATCCGGCCTAGCGGACAGTTGTACAAAATTGATGTGATGAATTGTACGGCCTGCCCGATTGCAAACTTGAACCTCAATGGTGCCGCTTCAGATGTCTTAGTACTGCCTAATGGTGATATACTGGTACATTCTGATGGTTTACAGCGCTTTACGCTGCCTAATAGTACCCCAATCTGGACAGGTGCTGTTGGTGAGGGTTACGATGGATCTGTTTTGGCTCCCAATGGCACGATTTATCTTAGCAGAATTTCTCCTTCTGATGGCCTTTCGATTTTTGATCCGCTGACCAACAACATTACCTTTATCGGTAACTGGCCAGCAGGGATGGTTATCACCGAATTTTTTTATCAGAATGGAGTGTTGTACGGTTTTGGTGGCCTTTCCGGAGTGCCAGTTGTTGTACAAATCAATACCACAACTCCAAGCCTCTCAACAGTGCTAAATTCAACTCCTCCTCTTGGTGCTGGTGGTACAACCAGTGGCGGGTACACAACTTCCTTTGGGGGGGGAGGGCAACTACTTTATCAGTATAATGTGGCGACCAATTCGTTTGCATTTATCTGTGATTTGGCACTATTTCTTCCATTTGGTATTTCTGGCCTTTCTGACCTCCCGCTTGGTATACCTGTAGCCCCTTGTCTGTGCGCTACCTTTGCTGGTACAGTGAACAATCAGGCTTTCAATATCTGTGTGCCGAGTGCTGCGACGGTTCCCTATAATAACAATGCTGTATTGGGCAGTGGCGATATACTGCGTTATATCCTTTTTTCTAATCCGAGTGATACCCTGGGCAGCATTATCGTACAAAGTAGCAGTGCTATCATCGCATTCAATCCGGCTACGATGCAAACGGGTGTGCCGTACTATCTGGCTACCATAGCAGGTGACAACTTGAATGGAAATGTGGATCTGTCGGATCCTTGCTTGGATATTTCCGATGTGGCCGCACTGGTGATTTGGCGACCTCGGCCTACGGTTTCTTTTTCAACAGGCAACACCAATCTCTGCGCGGGAGATTGCCGCACTGTAACAGCTACATTTACAGGCACACCGCCCTTCACGCTTACCTATACCGTAGCGGGTAGTGGGCCTCAGACGCAGGTATTTTCGGGCAATACGGGGACTTTTCAGGTGTGTGTGCCAGCGGGGACACCTACCGGATCCTTGCAGGTGGTGGCGACGGGGTTGGTGGATGCGTGGTGTGGGTGCAATTGAACCTTGTCGGTTTTGGTCACTTTCGGTCGTTTTTAGTTGTTTTCGGTCGAAATTTGTCGGTTTCTGTTCTTTTTTGTCACTTTTCGTATTGGTTTATACCTGCAATATTGTGTCTGTAATGGTACCAATTACAATCAACGTTCACTTTTAAACAACTAAGAAAATGCGACACCACATTTATTGATTTTGGCTTTTTTAAGCCTTGGCACGACTTCGTTTGCACAATTCATTCAAAACGATAATATTACTCCTATTCCTGATGGCGATATTGATTTTGGCGGCTACCGCACAGGCCTTTTAGGTATTGGATTTACTAATGCTGCGTCGTTAAGGGCAGCAATAGCGGCAGGTACACTGAATACTACCACTCCCCGCGCACGGCTAACTGTGCAAGGTGGGATTCTTGCGCACTATGTATCCGGCACCGTTGGTTTATTTTTTGACCCAGCCAACCCAAGTGCGATTAACAGATGGTGTGGCCTTGGGGTAGGTAACCCTGGCAACCAGCCTTCACCCTACGGTCTAGCTATCGCCGACAACAGCAGTGTAGGTTTTTATAACCTATTATCAGAGACCTTTGCGGGGCAACAACGAAACAACCTGATAGCTGGTTTCGGTGTTGACGGCCCAACCAACATCAACCGTTTCATCATTCGCGGATACTCTGGTACCAATGCAGCAACACCCAAAAACCTCCTCGTCGCCAACCCCGGCGGTGCCACAGGCATCAATGCCGAGCCATTGTCCACTTTCTGGGTAGATGCACGCGAGGATAATGCCACCCCATTCCGCGATATCGCCATAATCAATCGGCAGGCATTCGGGCAAGGAGGTTCGATACAAACCACCTCTGGCATTGGTCAACAAGCGAATACAAGTTTAGCCAGTAATGGTATCGCTGTGGAAGGATTCAGGGCGCAAATCCCAGACTTTCAAACGACTGCTACTGCGCTTCCTGCATCGCTGTTTGGTACCGCTGTCAATCTGCAAACAGTCCGTAGTCCGTTTGGCGGACCCAATGCTAGTCTAGTAACAGATTTTGCCAGTTCGCAAAATGTCAATGCCAACAGCGAATATGCCGAATTGAGTTGGCAAGATCTAAATGCTGGCTTACCTTTATCTGTGAATGACTGCGCAACGTTTCCTTTAGATTCTGCACAGGCGTACGATAAGTTTTTTATTAGTTTTCGCAACAAATTGAGTGCAAATCCTTTTGGAATTGGCAATAAACTACCAGTCATGACTTTTCAAGCCAATGGACGGGTAGGTATTGGTACTTTGCAACCTACCTCCGGTAGTGGTTGTGTTGGAGGGGCTTACAGCAGACCTGTTTTATTAGATGTAAACGGTTTGGTAAACAGTGTGGGCAATACGCTCACTTCCGATCGTCGTTTCAAACAAGACATCAAACCAATCCAAAATGCGATGGATTTGGTGCGTCGTTTGCAAGGCACCACGTATCAATTTAAACAAGCGGAATTTAAAGAACGCAATTTCCCTGGCGGCAACCAATATGGTTTTATTGCACAAGACGTAGAGAAAGTAATGCCCGAAATCGCTTCAGAAAACAGCGATGGCTATTACGCTGTGAACTATACCATGCTGATTCCTGTACTAACGGAAGCCATAAAGGAGAAAGATAAGGAAATCACCGAACTCCGCACCGAAATAGACGAACTCCGCAGCGCATTCAACGATTTCAAGGCGGGCCAAGCGGTCAATGGTGTGGAAGGTTACCGTTTGGAGCAAAATGCACCGAATCCATTTAGCCAAAACACCGTGATTGGTTACGCTGTGCCTGCGGGTACTACGGGCGCACGTGTAAATGTGTATGACTTAGCAGGTCGGTTGGTGAAATCATTTAATATTGCCGAGCAATCTGGTCAAATCACCATCAATGCGGGTGACATGAGCAACGGATTGTATATCTATGACTTACAAGTGAATGGCCGCCAAATATTGGAGCGCAAAATGACAGTAGTAAAAGATTAAGTATTTGGACACAATTAATTAGCATTTTGAACTTGGTCTTTTCCGCCTATGCTTCGACACGCTCAGCATAAATCCTTCCCCATTTTTTCGTTAGATAGTACACTGCTATCCGCCTTAAAAATGGCTCGTCTAGCCGAAAAATACCTGCGTTCATTTCTGCAATTAATTATGTCCAAATACTTAAAAAAAAATGTTGCATGTAGATATTAAAATGAACTATCCTGTGTTTTCGGGATGGTACATTTTGCTTCATACATTGCAACGCATTTGTCCGGTACAACAAAACAATATTGGAAATAATAGTGTTTATTATACTCATTGTTCAACGTTATTTCAATTATTGTGTCACTTCCGTCCACGATCTCGATTGTTTGGTTTAAGCGCGATTTGCGCGTGTACGACCATGAGCCGCTGCAAAAAGCCATTGCCGCTGGTTTTCCTGTACTTTTGCTTTTTGTGTTTGAGCCAATTACATTGAATAATTATGATTCGGATATAAGGCATTGGCGGTTTGTTTATCAATCAATATTGGATTTGCAACAGCGTTATGCGCGCTTGTATATTAACGTATTTTATGGCGATTTTTTGACTGTATTGCACGATATTCGCAACAATTACACCATTCATACCCTGTTTTCTTACGAAGAAGTCGGTACCAAAATTACATATCAGCGCGATATTGCGGTTAAAAAATATACGCAAACGCATCAGATGCGTTGGGACGAAACACCTGTTAATGCCGTTCAGCGGGGTATTACGCACCGACGAGGTTGGGATAAGCATTGGAACACCTGTATGTATGGCCGCATCGTTTATCCCGATTTGGCGCTATTAAATGCCATCGTTTATCCTGTGCCAAAGGCTTTTGAAATACCTTTTAATGTCCAGCAGCAATGGAATTCGCCAGATCCCAATTTTCAAATGGGCGGCGAATCGAGCGGTATTCGAATCTTAACCGATTTTTTAAACGAACGATACAAGGGTTATAGCCGACATATTTCTAAACCTCAATTGAGCCGTACCAGTTGTAGCCGTTTGTCGCCTTATATTGCTTGGGGCAATTTGAGTATCCGGCAAGTTATTCAGGCGGTAGAAAAAACCCGCCGCCAACAACCCATCCTCGAAAAACCGATGACCGCTTTTGTGTCGCGGTTACATTGGCATTGCCATTTTGTACAAAAATTTGAAAGTGAGTGCCGGATGGAGTTTGAAAACATCAATCGAGGGTATGATTTATTACAACAGCAATACAATCCCGATCACATAAAAGCATGGGAGTTGGGTCAGACGGGGTTTCCAATCATTGATGCCTGTATGCGGTGTATATGCGCTACTGGTTACCTCAATTTTAGAATGCGCGCTATGGTTGTTTCCTTTTTGGTGCATGCTTTATGGCAACGGTGGCAAGATGGGGTAGGTTTTTTGGCGCGTCAATTTTTGGATTATGATCCGGGTATCCATTTCCCTCAATTCCAAATGCAGGCTGGCCTGACGGGCATTAATATGGTGCGCATTTATAATCCAGTACTGAACTCTTTAAAACACGACCCTGATGCGGTGTTTATTCGGCAATGGGTACCTGAATTAGCGCATTTGCCCTTATTATTTGTGCACAAGCCTTGGGAAATGACACCCATGGAGCAGCAGTTTTATCAATTTGTCCCCGGCCGCGACTATCCCCTGCCTATTGTGGATTTACCCGTTGCCCTCAAAAATGCTTCTGAACAAATATGGGCACTCCGCGAGCATCCAGAGGTTAAAGCCGCAAACGAAAGGATACTAAACCGACACACATTTCGGAAGTCCACAAAGGAGCAGCCGATTGTGCATTTTAGGGAAGAAAATATGTTTGAAGAGGAGGATTGAGGCCGCTCATTAGCTGCCGACCATTGCCTTACTCATCAAATCGTGAAACACATTGTTCGTCGTTTTGATTTGTGATTTCGAAATTTCAATAATAATCCTTTTAAGAGTTGGGTCTAATGTTGAAAGTGATTGTTCATGGTAAATGTTCATTGTGGGTATTGTTGTAACTTTTAGTTTGTTTTTATTAATTACACTGTAAAATAAGTTTATTTATATTTTCTAATTGGCTGTATTGTTCAAAAAAATTCAAAACACTATCCAAATTGTCCAATGCGGTGTGGATTCAGCCGAGCGGAGTAGAACAAAGAGCCATTAGGCTCGAATCTTATTGTAGGGGCGGATTGAAATCCGCCGCAACTTACGCAACCGTTTGAGCGCCGTAGGCTCGGCACATATTCGTCATTTCAAATCTTCAAAAATGGAATATCTGAAAAAATATGTATCGAGCCGACGGCTCTCCATAACTTGCGGTGCATCTTTTAGCGGATTAAAATCAGCGGATATAAGATGAGCCGAGCCTAACGGCTTTTATATTGTGCGCTGGCAGGTTTGAACACGTAGTCACTCCGACATTAAACTCGACCATCGAAAGGGTTTGCTAAGGGCATTAATCTAAATGCACTGTAAAATGTAAGGTCAATATGGCTTGACTATTCATACCATTTTTGAAAAACAACCTCTACTTCCGGGTTATTTTCCCAGTTTTCCTCAATACCAGTAATCTCCAAAATTTCTTTAAAAAACGCATTTTGCCGATCATCTTCCTTCAATGCTTGATGATAAGGCGTATTAGAAAACGTCACCAACGAATACGAAGGTAAAAACGACGGGTGGCGTTCGTGCAGCATAGCGGCTATTTTTTTACGCAATAAAAACATTGGATCGCCCACCAAATCGCGCATTTCGATAAAATTTCGTAAAGCCAATGTGGCAATAGCATCGCCATCGGGTTTGCGGCGTGTAGCAAAATCTGGGATCATCTTGCTCCAATCACCTCCGTATTCATCGTACATCGCATCCAAAATGGTGCAATCCTCAAAACCAGCATTCATGCCTTGCCCGTAAAATGGCACAATAGCATGTGCCGAATCGCCGAGCAACAATACACGACCCTGCCATTGCCAAGGCGCGCATTGTAAGGTAATGAGCGACGAGGTGGGGTTGGCAAAGAAATCGGTGGTCAGGGTTGGCATCAACGGTAATGTATCTGGGAAATATTGCTGGAAAAAATCCACCACTGCAGCATCATTCGTCAGGTGTTCAAATGATATATCGCCTTCAAACGGTAAAAACAAAGTACACGTAAAACTACCATCGGCATTGGGTAAAGCGATCATCATAAAATTGCCTCTTGGCCAAATATGGAGTGCGTTGGGGGGCATTTGGTGCGTACCATCGGGTAGTGCAGGTATGGTAAGTTCTTTGTAGCCATGCTCCAAATACGTCTGTTGATAATCGAAACGATCGGTACGCTGCAAGGCATAACGCACTGCGGAGAATGCGCCATCGGTGGCAAAAACGAGTGGAGATTCGACCGTTTTTTGTGTGCCGCTTTTGGTGTCTTCAAAGGTGATGGTATCGTTATTCAGGTCAACATCGGTGCATTTGTGCTCAAAATAAAACGAAACATTAGGGAAGGTAGCCGCGATGCGCAACAATTCCAAGTTGAGGCCACCCCGCGACACGGAATAAATGGCTTGTCCGTCTTTACCATAAGGTTGGTAACTAGTATCGCCTGTTACGGCGTGCATCATGCGTCCGGGCATTGGGATGGCCACTTTTTCGATGAGCGGTCGGATACCCGCCTTTTCCACTGCTGCCCAGCCGCGCTCGCTCATGGCTAGGTTAATGGATCGTCCACCGAGATAGCCTTTAGCGCGCATATCCGGGCGACGTTCGTAAACGGCTACTTCATAACCACGGCGGGCTAAGAAAACAGCCCAAAGGGAACCTACAAGGCCGGCACCTACGATGACGGCTTTTTTTTTGTTATTAGTCATGTATTAATTTTATTTCTTTTATATTTCCACTAATCGGAACGATAGAAAGTTCTTTTTGTCCTTCTACTACGAATATGACGTAACCGCTATTTTGCCCAAGTACTTTAACCCGTTTTACCGAATTATCGCTGAAGGCAATGGAATGATTGGCCACAAATGTACCATTTTCGATCCTTAATTTCGTAGCAGATCCAGCACCTATTTTCAACCCAATTACAAACAAAGGGAATAATAACAAAATGGGGATTAATCCATTCTTGTTGTTGTTGGGAACATCCTTCTTATCTGATGAATCACTTTCCTCGGTGCTTTTTTGCAGTGTTTTTTTTAAATTATTGCTCTTATTTAAGAATGGCATTATGAAAAAACCAACCCCAACTATTAGTATAGATATGACGAGCACCTTTACATCATTAACAATGGTATTGATAGGTGCCATTAATATATCGGAAATGCTGGAATAGTTTAAGATATTGATCCCGAAAAATTTGAAATAAATAACATCAGTAACAATACCCAATATGACCAGATAAATATAACCTAAGGATAAATATTCTTGTAAGCCGTAGTGATTTAGGTCATCTTTCGTTCTTTGTTCTTCCATGTTTGTACTTTTTAATATCCTACTGTTAAAGTGGCAAAGTTAGCGTAAATTTTTAGATGACAGAATGGGATTTCAAAATGCAAACACACAGAAAATAATGTTCTTTTTTTTATTTCTTGGCGAAAAGAAAAAAAATATAACTTTGCCCTTTCACACGGTACAATACCTTTCAACATGAGTATCAACAACACATCCAATTCTCGCCGAAACTTTGTAAAAAAGTTGGCATCTAGTGCAGCCATTCTCGGTGCATCAGGTACGGGTATCTTATCTGCTCAAGATGCATCTGTTCAGCACAAATTAACCCGAATGCCCCGGATAGGGCCAAATGACCAAATCAATATCGCCTTGATCGGTGCCGGAGGTATGGGCAATGCCGATACGGACACGGCTTTACAAACGCCGGGTATCAAATTGGTGGCCGTCTGCGATCTGTACGATGGGCGTTTGGCCGATGCGCGTAAGAAATACGGTAACGATATTTTTACTACCCGCGACTACAAAGAAATTCTTCAGCGCAAAGATATTGATGCCGTCATTATCGCTGTTCCTGACCATTGGCACCGCCAAATTTCTGTAGATGCCCTAATGGCGGGCAAAGGTGCCTATTGCGAAAAACCAATGGTACACGATATCACCGAAGGCCAGGCCGTCATTGATGCCCAACGCAAAAGCGGTAAAACCTATCAGGTGGGTAGTCAGGGAATGAGTTCATTAGGGAACGAAACCGCCAAACGGCTTTACGAAGAAGGTGCTATTGGCAAATTGATTTATGCGGAAGGCTTTTGGGCACGCAATTCACCCACTGGTGCTTGGCAGTACGCCATTCCAACAGATGCCTCGAAAAAGACAGTGGATTGGGATCGTTTTGTGTCCAATACCACCAACCGCGAGTTTGACCCGCTGCGTTTCTTCCGTTGGCGTAATTATCGCGACTATGGTACAGGGGTTTCGGGCGATTTGTTTGTACACCTTTTTTCTAGTCTGCACTTTATCACGAGTTCGCATGGCCCCAATAAGGTAATGGCAACTGGCGGACTTCGCTATTGGAAAGATGGTCGTGAAGTACCGGATGTGTTATTGGGTATGTTTGATTACCCAGAGTCAAAAGCGCATGCAGCATTTAACCTGTCTTTGAGGGTCAATTTTGTTGATGGCACATCGGGGAGTACATACCTCAAAATGGTAGGTACCGAGGGCGCAATGGAGGTCACTTGGGATGATGTGACGCTGCGTAAAAATTTATCCTCAGATCCGATGGATACATTTTTGTCGGCTAAAGAAAATGAAGTGGATAAGGCACTCGGCGAACGCAAACGCATGTTACCTCCCGCTGAAGCGAAATACAAGGTAGAAGAAGGGTATAAAGGTGCGCATTACGACCACTTTGCTAATTTTTTCACGGGTGTTCGCAATGGTAAATCCGTGATGGAAGATGCCACTTTTGGCTTCCGTGCTGCTGCGCCAGCGTTGCTTTGTAATGATAGCTATTTCGATCAAAAAGTAGTGCGTTGGGATCCTGAAAATTTGAAATTACTTTAATAAAACAGTAAAAACTTAGCCGCTCCCATTTCGGCCAAAATTTACCTTCTTTTTTGACTCGAAACCACTGGCTAAGTGCTCACAAATAATAAAATAAATAAAAAACATATGCGCATAAAATACATTCCATTACTCATAGCCTTACTGGCAATATCTGCTTGTACATCTAGCAATAAACTATCCAATAGCGAGGAAAAAGCGGGCTGGAAACTGCTTTTTGACGGTAAAACTACCAAAGGCTGGCACAATTTTAACCAAAAAGGCATAACCGGATGGGCCGTCAAAAATGGTGAACTCGTTGCCCTGAGCCAAGGTAGTAACGATATTGTAAGCGATTTGGAATACGAAAATTTTGAACTAATGCTCGAATGGAAAGTATCGCCGGGCGGCAACAGCGGTGTCTTTTTTAATGTGGTAGAATCACCTAAATATAGTGCGGTATATGCTACTGGCCCCGAATACCAATTGGTGGATGATATTGGTTTTCCTGAAAAACTGGAAGGCTGGCAAAAATCTGGTGCCAATTATGGTATGCACCCGCCTTTAGTAAACGCATTGAAACCAATTGGGGAGTTTAACCTTACTCGGATTGTGGTGAACAAAGGCCATGTGGAACACTGGCTCAATGGTCAAAAAACAGCCGAATATCAACTGTGGACGCCCGAATGGAAGGCGTTGTTAAACGGCGGTAAATGGAAAGATTTTCCAGATTACGGCTTGGCAAAACGCGGCCACTTAGCACTTCAAGATCATGGCAAAATGACATGGTTTAAAAACATTAAAATAAGAGTATTATGATACGCAATTTATATATTTCTATTTTCGCCTTAGCACTTTTTTGTGGCTGCTCCGGCACTCGGGACGCTGCTAAAGGCACTATTTCGTTGTTCAATGGCAAAAACATTGATGGTTGGGTGATTCATGGTACCGAGCGCTGGTACGTGGAAAACGGCGAATTGATTGCCGAAAGTGGCCCTGATAAGCAGTATGGCTATTTGGCTACTACCGCAAAATACAAGAATTTTGACCTTACGGTGGAGTTCAAGCAGGAGGCCAATGGCAACAGCGGGGTATTTTTCCGTTCGTCACTGGATGGCACTAAAATTACAGGTTGGCAGGCCGAAGTTGCACCTTTGGGCGATCATACAGGTGGCATTTATGAATCTTATGGACGCGGCTGGTTGATTCAACCTGCTGCTGAACTGGAAAAAATGCTGAAACCGGGCGTATGGAATACAATGCGCGTGCGTGTAGTAGGCGATGAGGTACGTACTTGGCTCAATGGCACACAGATGATTGAGTTAAAGGATGCAAAAATAGGTGCCGCAAATGGTCAAATTGCCCTACAAATCCACGATGGAGGTGGTATTCGGGTACGGTGGAAGAATATTCGAGTTAAAATGGTGGAGTAATCACTATCGCTCGATTGTTAACAAAAAACGCTCGCGTAAGATTGAATTACGCGAGCGTTTATATTTCAGTATTTATTCAAACCAACTGGCGTACATCACATAATTATTGGCAATTCGTTGAATTTCACCTTTAAATAATTCCGGGGTTAATTCCTTTACGCGCCTTGCGGGTACGCCTGCATATACACCACCTGCGTGGCAAATTGTTTTTTCTAAAATGACAGCACCTGCGGCAATTAGGCAGTTTTCTTCTACCACCGCTTCATCCATAATGATGGCACCCATTCCTACGAGCACATTATCGTGTATGGTACAGCCGTGTACCAATGCCCTGTGTCCAATACTTACGTTGTTACCAATTGTGGTGCCACATTTTTGATAAGTGGCATGTAAAATAGCACCATCTTGGATATTTACTTTATTGCCAATACGGATAAAATTTACGTCTCCGCGTACCACGGCTTGGAACCATACGGAGCATTGGTCACCCATGGTAACATCACCGATAATAGTGGCATTCTCGGCGAAGAAACAATCTTTGCCGAATTGTGGGTGCGTATTGCGACAGGCGAGTATAAGTGCCATAAATGTTTAATTACGGAGCGGTTTGCCGTTTTCTAGCATAAACTGAATGCGTTCTAATGTTTTTTGTTCACCGCAAAGCGACAAAAACGCTTCCCGCTCCAGATCCACCAAGTATTGTTCACTTACCGTTTGTGGTGCAGTCAAGTCACCGCCACAAAGCACAAAAGCAACTTTTTTAGCAATTTTAACATCGTGCTCCGATGCGTAATTACCCAATTGAAGCGAATGCGCAGCAGTGTACAAGGCGCCCAATCCAGTACGGCCTAATACATATACATCTTTCCGTTGTATCGGTTTTACATAGTTTTCAGCCAAGCGCAACACCTCTTTTTTCGCTTCGGAAATATTGCGGCCAGCATTCATCGAGATGCGGTCTTTTTGGGGATCCAAATAACCAAAATTGAACGCCTCCTGTGCCGAAGTAGCCACTTGTGCCGTTGCAATGGTTTTAAATCGCTCGATTAATGTAGGGATTTGGACATTGCCTTCCTTCGTTATTTCATCGCTGATGCGCACAGCAAATTCCTTAGTACCAGCACCACCCGGAATAATACCCACGCCTACTTCTACCAATCCAATATACGATTCAGCCGCTGCAACAACCGCATCGCAGTGCATGGAAAACTCGCAACCTCCTCCAAACACATAACCCTGTGTGGCTGCTACTACCGGAATAGCCGAGTAGCGCAGGCGCATAGAGGTATTTTGGAACAGACTAACAGCCATATTCAGTTCGTCCCATTCTTGCTGGTACGAAAGCATAGCCACCATCATCAAATTGGCACCAACTGTAAAATTAGGTGCATTATTACCGATTACAATCCCTTTCCAACCTTCCTCTTCTGCAATTTTGATACTTTCGTTCAATCCACGCAAAATACCTTCACCGATCGAGTTCATCTTAGAATGGAACTCCAAGCAAAGTACGCCATCGCCAATATCGTGGAGGGTACATTCGGGATTGGTGAAGACTGGTTTGTTTCCACGATATGCATCCAATATGATGAAGGATTCACCGCCAGGCAATGCTTCATATTGTTTAGTGGCTGGATTGTAACACATCCGTTTACCACCTTCAGATTTATAAAAACTATCATTGCCCGCAGCGGCCATTTCTTTAACCCATGCGGATATTTGCTCTCCTTGTGCTTCGGCCAAACGGATACCCTCGGCTACGCCTACCATATCCCATACTTCAAAAGGCCCTTTGTCCCAAGCAAAACCAGCACGCATAGCATCATCTATGGCGTAGGCTGAATCCGAAATTTCGGGTACGCGGTTACTCACATAAGCGAATAACCCAAGTAAAGAGCGTTGCAGCAATATTGCACCTTTATCGTCGCCTTTAAAAATGGCACGGATACGGCGTGGCAATTCCTCAATTTGCTTAAAAACATCGAGAATAGGCAGTTTTTCGCGTACAGAAGGCTTGTATTCCAGCGTATGCAAGTCCAACGACAACATTACTGGGCGGCCTTTTGCGTCGCGTTCGCCTGTTTTTTTATAAAAACCTTGTCCTGTTTTATTACCTAAAAAGTTATTATCGGCCAAAAACTGCATAAACGGTAATGGCTCAAAAGTGCTACGCTGCTCATCATCAGGGCAGTTTTCGCGCAAACCTGCTACCACGTGTTTCGCAGTATCCAAGCCCACCAAATCGCCCAAACGGTACGTACCCGTTTTGGGGCGACCAATATTAGGGCCTGTCAAAGCATCCACCGTATCAATACTCATCTCCATTTCATAAGAAAGTTGATAAATCTTCGACATGGTATAAACACCCACACGATTGGCAATAAATGCAGGGGTATCTTTACAAAGTACTGTTTGTTTACCCAGCACTACATCGCCATAGTGCATAAAAAACGCCGTTACTTCGGGTGCAGTGTCTTTGGTTGGAATCACTTCTAATAGGCGCATATAGCGCGCTGGATTAAAAAAGTGCGTACCGCAAAAATGCTTTTTAAAGTCATCGCTGCGGCCATCGGCCATTAAATTGATTGGAATACCTGAAGTATTGGACGTGATAAACGTGCCTTTTTTGCGGAATTGTTCTACTTTTTCGAACAATTGCTTTTTAATATCCAAACGCTCCACCACTACCTCAATGATCCAGTCGCAGTCGGCTATTTTTTTAAGATCATCGTCAAAATTACCGATAGTGATACGATTGGCTAATTTGGCATCAAACAAGGCCGCAGGTTTTGCTTTAAGGGCATTTTGGAGTGCTGCATTGGCGATAGAATTGCGGAATGCAGGTTTGGCCAGTTCCTCTTCCGTTGCTTTCATGGGCAAAATATCGAGCATAAGTACTTCATGGCCACAACCAGCGAGGTGGCAGGCAATACCGGTGCCCATAAGACCGGAACCTAGAACGGCAACTTTACGAATACGTGTGTTGAGCATAGTTTTGGATTTATTTTCCCCCCTGCCCCCCTGCCGGTCACTGAGCGAAGCCGAAGTGATCGGCAGGGGGGCAGGGGGGTCAGCGAAAATTTGCTGGCGAAGGTAGTGAGAGTGTTTGGAATGGACAAAAAAAATATTTACCATTAACTAGGTCTTATTCCATTTAGGAATGAAATTTAAATAAAGGTACAAATTTGGGGAGATGATTTTGTCTCTATCAAGGCATGAAGAGGGCGTTTAGTGGTGTTAAACAACCGATGA
>JAYUKX010000175.1:0-29520 GCA_043764095.1 Chitinophagales bacterium | reverse complement strand
TAATAGCAAACCCAATATATGATGTCGTATTCAAGTATCTTTTAGAAGATATAGAAATAGCGAGGGAACTACTTTCAATGATATTGGGAGAAGAAATTATTAGTATTGAAATAAAACCTCAAGAAACCGCTGCGGAACTGACGGGGAGCAATATAAATATATTACGTTTTGATTTCAAAGCGGTTATCAAAACCAATACAGGTGAATTTAAAAAGACGTTGATTGAATTACAGAAAGCCAAACAGTTACTAGATGTGATGCGTTTTAGGCGTTATTTGGCAGATAATTACAAAAAAGAGGATGAAATACTAACAGAAAAAGGGGAATTAGAGAAACGCCCGTTACCCATTATAACTATTTATTTTTTAGGATTCCCTTTAGACAATATTCACCGAAGCGTTGTAAAGATCAATAGAGCGTATTGGGATGTGATAACGCAAGAAGTATTAGACGTTAAAGAAGACTTTGTGGAATTACTCACACATGATTCCTATTTAATACAGGTAAGGTTGTTGGCAGGAAAATCAAGGACACAATTGGAGCGCGTATTACAAGTGTTCAGCCCTGAATATCTGACAGATGACGAACATCAACTGGATTTTAAAGGAGATATAAGCGAGCCATTGGTCAGGAAAATGGTGGATAGATTAGGTCGAGCGATTGCCAGCGAGGAGATGCGCAATAGAATGGACTTAGAAGATGAGATAGACGGTATATTTGAGCGTGCGCTGGGTAAAAAAGATAAAATAATAGCGGAGAAAGATCTTGAAATTTTAATCGAAAAGCAGAGGGCTGAAAAAGAAAGGCAAAACGCTGAAAAAGAAAGGCAGAAAAATGAAGCCTTGTTGAAAGAAATAGAAGCATTAAAACAACAATTGAAAAAATGATACAAGACGAACATCAACTGGATTTTAAAGGAGATGTAAGCGAGCCATTGGTCAGGAAAATGGTGGATAGATTAGGTCGAGCGATTGCCAGCGAGGAGATGCGCAGTCTTAGACAAACACGACCACAATGCCCAAATTTGGAACAAGACCCGCTAAAAATAAAAAAGGCCAGCAAAAATTTATTCTGACAGGCCTCTCAGAGGACATTTACAGGGAAGCCCTAAATAATTGGTATTGAGGCAATTATTGACATAAATTAGAATTAAATTTTCCAAAATAAGCACAAATACCGACCCTGATAATGGTCAAACACAAATAGCCCCGAATGAAATTCAGGGTTCAATGTGTTGATATAGGTAAGAGTTCGTGCATAATTGTCGGCGTGAACAAAAAAGTCACGCCGACAATAGGCACATTTCGTTTATTGGCACACTTTGGAATCACTGCATATTGCTTAAAACCTAATGACGAAAAGTTTAACTTATAACATTAATTCCACAACATTAGCCTTCAAATTACACCGCCCCTACATCCATTTACAACAGATCCAATGCCTTCCGAATATCCACCATTGAATACGCTTTAAAATCAAAATTTGGTGCTGCCTGCTGACCCAAAATAATCGTTTGTTGGTCCATCCAAACCCGCCCATCCAAGGTTTTAAAACTGAGGAGTTGGATCGTTTGGCCTTTAGGAATGTTTGGCGTAGAGAAATAGCCATCATCGTCTTTGTATAGGTTGATCATGCCGTTGAGTTTTGGGAAATAAGCGTACATCGCAAATGCGTCGGGTTGTTCGTAGGACAATGTAATACGCGGTGCTGGGTCATTCATAAATCGATCACAATTGAACCAGCCCAATCGTGTTACTTCTGTGATATACATTGCCAATTTTGCATTTTTTGAATCCGCACTAACAGAAGCGAGTATTTTATCTTTGTCTATGGCAAGAATGCTGTCTGAAATCGCCATTAACCCAGCGTTTTCATCTATGACTATCATTCTTTTTCTCTTACAATCACTATCATTGTAGCAATTAGGAGCGATTACGAAACGCTCATCTGTATCTACTACCCATCGGTCGTGGTCCGCTCTCTTTTTAGGTTTCACGATTTCAAAGTCAAACCTATTTTTAGCGGCTTGTTCTTGTGCTGCTTGCACCTCTTTGTCTTTTTTATATAAGTCATCGGTCACCCTTTCTGTAAGTCTGCTAATGGTCGCTTCTAAGTTTCTGAATTTTAAGATTTTTTTGCCTTTTCCGACCTTTTTAAGTACATTGCTCAGGGCTAGTGTATATTTGTAGTCGTACATTGCACCCAAGTACTGGTGTAAGGCGCTTGTTCTTTGGGTGATTTCAGATATCCATGTGTCCAATTTCTTATCGTACACGGCTTTTTCTTCCAAATAGGCCTGCTGCATAGCGTTATAATTTTGCAGGCTGCGGTCATAGGCGACAGAATCCAGCACGTATAATTTATACCTTTCCTGATACATTTGATGCGCCCGTTTTTGCTGTTTGGCAGTCATTATACCCTTTTTGGTAAACATTTTATTGATTTGTTCGCGATCGGGTGGGGTAGCGCTCACCCTTGGTTTTTTAGGTGCAATGGGCTCATTGGGTATGGTAACAGAGGAATACGCAGCCAAAGTTGGTTTTGGGGGTATATTTACCTTGAGTTGGCGCAACCGCTTTGCCAAAAGACTATCCAGTGGCCGACTAAATTCATCGCTTTCCAGTTCTTGCCTAAATTTTTCATTGCTTGTAGCCACTTGCCATGTTACAGGTGTTGCAGCGGCACTACTATCGGTGCCTTCTTCCGAATGGATACCATAAAACAGCCGCATATCCAAGTCCACTTTTTGCTGCGCAGGAATGCCGATGGTGATCTCCGCGTCATCGGCGAGGCGGAGTGCGCGGCCTTCCGAAAATGCTTCCACAGCGGCCATTCCACCCGATTGTAGTAACGCGCCATTGCTGATGGTACTGAGGTTATGGGCAATCCAGTCGCCCCGACGAAGGGCTTCTTTGATCAAAACCTGTACTGGCCCCCGAGGCTTAGAGCCGTCTTCTTCTACAAATGAACCAGCGGGAACCACCACAAGTACGCCTTTTGTTGAAGTGATGGTTTCGTTTTTGGAGGGATCTATTGTAAAGGTTTGCTTCTTTTTACCCAGTAGGCGTTGCCGGAATACCGCTGGATTATCAATAGTCCAAGTGGTGATTTCTACATCCACGCGACGGTTTTTGCGCCGTCCTTCTTCGGTTTGGTTGCTAAACTGTTGTTTTTGCTCGCCCCAGCCCTTGAGTACTGTTTTTTCGGTGATAATGCCTTTGTTTTCGAGGAATGTCTGTACTGCTAAGCCGCGGTTGAGTGCCAATTGGTCGTTGTAGGCGGTGCTACCCGAATTGTCGGTAAAGGCATTTATTTTAATTTCGTAGTCGGGCATGGTAGCCAGGTTTTGGGCCAATGTTTGCAGGTTTTCAATGGATGTTGAACTCAGTTCAGCCTTGTCGAGATCAAAATAGATACTGTTTTGAACGATGGATTGGCCAAAAAGAAAATTGAAAAATGTGAGTAGTAGTAAAGTAGATAGTATGCGCATAGTTGTAGTAATTTAGTTTATACAAACTAAAGGTGCAATACTGTTATTTATTGTTGCTTTGTATGGGAAAAATATTTTGTATAGGGTCAATTGTAAGTACTTAGCCGCTTTTGTTTGAGTGATTTTTTGCTAAATTGGCATTTTTACAGGAATAAATTATCTAAATGATTCAGGTGTTTTTTGCAAATATTGCGGTGCGCTGTACCTTCAAAACGCGGGAAACATATCATTGCTACAAATATTGCGGTGCGCTGCACCTTCATTACCATTACTTTAACGGCCTCATATCCCCAATGGCCACAAATGATGCCCAAAAATAAGGATGCGATGCCGCCCCGGGATGCGATTTTAGATAAGCCCTTTTGGACTGGCTTAAGGCTTGGTTTTTGGAAGTACCTTTTGACATTTCGCTATAAAAAGTATCCATGATTTCCATCGTGGACTGGTCATTTACACTCCACAACGAGGCGACAATACTTTTTGCACCGGTGTAAATAAATGCCCGCGACAGACCGATAATACCTTCGCCTTGTTGTATTTCGCCGATACCCGTTTCGCAGGCCGATAGTACGACCAAATCCGTATGCAGAAAAGTATTGTACAATTCGGCCACCGAAAGCAGATCATTATCGCCCGGTGCGCCAGTAGGGGCAAATGCCATAAAAGAAAATGTACCCGCTTTTTGGTTGGCTTTGGCGTGTGTGGCCAAATGCAATACCTGATAACCAGCGGCCAGTTCCTTAAAGCGGGTTTTGGTGGCTACGGTGCCTGTTTGAACGACTGCGCGATTGGGGAAATAGGTCTTCACTTTGTTCACTTCGGCACCTGAATAAGGCAATGGCGATAATTGACCATTAAAAACGCGTTCACCAGCCATATCCGAAGTGGTTGATGGCGAGTTTCCGTCGTAAAAAGGGGCAAATGCCAATAAACCTTTGTTGGTTTTAGGATAGGTTTTGTCCATCATAAATCCGAGCGACGTAGCAGAATAAGCATAATGGACGGTATGGCTGCGCACTAAAAATGGATAAGTACCAAAATTACTCAAGTCCTTTGGTGCCGCACTCAATAATGCTTCAAATGGAAGCCCATTCAGTACGCCATCCGATATGATAATCAGTTCATCCTTTAGTTCAGATGCGATGGGCGCGAGTAAGCGATCATAGAGGTTTTGGGCCGAAAATGCGTAATATTGAAGCGTTTTTTGGTATAAATCGGGTGTTTTTTGCAATGATGTATGGTATTCATGCAGCCCATTCCGAAACTGTGTTACCCACTCAACTAAAGGAAAGTCTTTTTTAATTTCGTAGATTTGGTTTTTATCCGATTGAACCACAAAAATAAAAATGGAGGAATCTCCGACGAAATATTCGATTATTGTCTGCGATGGATCAAGTAATGCTTGGGTTTGTGCCAAGGAATAGGTTTTGTGGTCGTATTTCAACCGATAATAATCGGGATAGTTTTGTTCAAAATAACGGCGTAATTGTTCTTGTTTCTTTTGCTGTTCAAAAATTTGATTATTAATGGCGAGCACTTCAGGATCTACCCGCGATTTCCCTTTTTCAGTGAGTAATGCTTGCCGCTCCTCTTCTAAAAGCACAATTTGGATGCTCAACATGGAATCAGTTTGCAAGTCAGTCATCGGAATCCCTGCAAATTGGCGCGCATTGGCCTCCTGTGTAGCCGCCATGAGTTGGTATCCATGGATCAATTCGCTCTGCTGCCATGTTTTTTCATAGATGGATGCATCGGTAGGATTGATTTTGTGGTATAGTAATTCAGTTTGTATGGATTTTTCCAGAACGGGTATTAAAGTAACCAAATCCATTTTTTGGGTAGTTCCATCATTTTCTATCCGCAAATTTTCCTTCAACTGTTGAATTGCTTTGTCATAATACGAACGACAAATCTGTAGCGTATTGTCTTGTTTTGTGGTATTATATTCCACTTGATAGACATTAGCCAGCAATACATAACCCTTTGGTAAAAACGGGTGGTGGAGTGTGTTCCAAATATCAATGGCTTCCAAACAATGCTTTTTTGCCAGTTCGATATCACCGTTTAACAGCCGCGCATGTATCAAAAAAGTAAGCATGGAGGCGAGTTGCGAATTGATAAATGGCTTTTGGCTGCGCCAAATCGCAATCATTTGCTCGAACCACAAAATAGCCGATGGATAATCCTTTTTAGCTAGGTAAAGCCGCCCAAAATCACTACATACATAAGCATAATTGCTGGTATTTGTTGCGTTATTCTGCACCATAATCCTATTGCACTGTTCAAAATAGGACAATGCTTTGGTAAAATCTTTTTTCTTCAAGCAATACTGCCCTATTTCGGTATATAATTCTGCCAAGTGGAGGTGGTTTTCGCCGTACAGTTGTTTGCGCATCGCCAGTGATTGGTCAAAGTAGGATAACGCCTCGTCATAATACTTCATAGATTTATACACAGACCCCAGATTATAGTACATAACACCCATATATTCCAACTCGAGTGGTTGCTTTTTTTGCAATATTTGCAAAGCTTGCTCCATGGTGTTTATGGCTGAAGTGTATGCGCCAAGCCTCAATTGTGTCATACCCAAATCCGACAAAACATCCACGGATGCAAGGCTTTCGGCACCTGAGCAGGCCGTTTGGAACGCTAGTGCAGATTCAAAATAGGATTGTGCATCGGCGTATTTACCCAATTCATGGGATAGATCGCCAAATGCTTGAAAGGACTCCGCAATATCGCAGGGAGCGGCAGGTACTATTTGTTTTCGAACTTCTAGTGCGTAGCCATATAGCACGAGCGCATCATTGTATTTATGTTGCCTGAGTTTACAACGGCCTGCATAATGCCAAGCGTCGCCGGTACAAATTGCGCCATTTGGGTATTGTAAATTCCATAAAGTAGCCGCTTCCTCAAAATGCAAATCAGCCGCTTCGTATTTTTTGAGCGCGTATTGGGTACGACCTAACTGATAACCAATCGGTGCTAATAGTGCAACGGTAGTACCTTCGGCGGTCTTTAGCAATGCATATGCTTGTTGTGCTAAAATTTCGGCTTTAGGATAATCCTGCTCTTGGTGTAACCTTTTGGCTTCATCAAGGAGTGACCTAGCGGTAGTTGTATCCGCAATGTTGGATTGGCAAGTGCCTGTAATTGGAAAAAAACAATAAAGCAGTATAAATATAAAAGCCTTCATTTACCAATCCTACGCATAAATTCTTTCCGATAAATAGCACCCACGGGCAATTCCGTGTTTCCTAAAAATATCCGTCCTCCATCAATACGTGTGATACAGGATAATTGGAGAATATAGGATTTGTGCACACGGAAAAAATCTGAACTGGGTAATTGTACTTCCAATTCTTTCGTCGTGTTATGGGTGAGGTACGAAACACCATTGCTGAGGCATACCCGAGCATTGTTGCCATAGCTTTGCAGGTAGGCAATGTCTTTAAAATCGATTTGATGTAACCCTGTTTCGGTTTTAATCGAGAAGGAATTGGCACGTACCGTTGGTTCAACGGTTACTTCAATTTGTGCCTCTGGCTCTAATGGTTGGATAATTTCTAACACTTTATGAATGGATTTAGAAAACGTGGAAATGAGATGGATTTCAATAGATAATTTGTATTATCTATTTATTGTATCAACCTCAAGAGAATGAAGAATTGTTTGTATGAACAACCCAAAGCACCCAAGGTACAACAATTCCAAGTGTTTTCGTATATTTTTATTGTAAGTGTCTGTAAAATTTTATTTTACCTAGATAATATTGGAAGCATAAAATAAGGATTTTCCTCCAATATTATTATTTTGCATCCCGCAACAACAGCGTTTTCACCAACCTATGTTTTTTACTGTCTTCAAATGTTTCTACTTGGTCGCTGTTCCGGTTACCGGATTCCCACTTCAATAATCCTTCTTTGTTTTCCACAATTACGCCATCACTACCGTTTTCCAGCACCGCCGACCAATAATAATTATCCGGTACAAAAATTCGGACATCCACCTTTTCTTGGCAGCCGTCAAACCCGCTTTGTTTGGTTTTGATCACTTTGCGTTCGCGTACTTGGGTGGCAATAGTGACCTCTTTTTCTTTGCGTTCAAAGGCAAATTTGTATCGCCCCAATTCGACAAAATAATTCAATATTTCGGGGCTAGCATCGTATAATTCAATATTTACCTCGGTAAGTACCGTATTGCCAGCCCAAGCGACCACCTCAACATCCGTAAAACCCACCAAATCTAGTACCACCGAAGCCGCCGAGTCGATCTCGAATGGTTCGTAAATGGTACGTTTCATTTGTGCAGATAAGACATTGCTAATGAGGCTCGTACAAATTAAAATAGATAGAAAAAAAATACGTAACATAGTAATTAGTTTGGTTTTGATTTAAAGGGTCTTAGTAAAGTTTTTGATTGAAAAGTTACTTAATCGCACACACCAACATGGCTTTGCCTTCAATAAATCCTTCTAAGGTATCCCCTTTTTGCACCGGCCCTACACCCGCAGGCGTACCTGTGTAAATCATATCCCCTTTGTGGAGGGTAAAATATTTGGAAATATAACAAATGATGGTGTTGAAATCGAAAAGCATATTTTCTGTATGGCCATCCTGCACTACTGTTCCATTCTTTTTTAATTGAAAATGAATATTTGCGGGGTTGGGCAATTCCTCTAAGGGTATCCATTTGCTTAAAGGTGCAGAACGGTCGAAACCTTTGGCAATTTCCCATGGCAAGCCTTTAGACTTCTGGCGGTCTTGTATGTCACGCGCCGTAAAATCAATACCAAAGCCGACCGCATCGTAATAGCGGGAAGCAAATTCAGGTTGCACCGAACGACCATTTTTGCATACTCGAAGTACTATTTCGCCTTCAAAATGCAGGTTTTCGGTATAATCTGGATAATATAGGGGCTTATTATTGACCAATAAAGCCGTATTGGGTTTCATAAATACCACGGGTTCGCCCACGGGTACGGGATTGTTCAGTTCTTTGGCATGATCCGCGTAATTGCGGCCGATACAAAATATTTTCATGTTAATTTACTTAAATGAGCCACAAAGAACGCTGTTTATTGACAAAAATTGAAACCAAGACATATATATTTGCCGCTCATAGCATTCAATGCTAAATACTGATCCCTCGTAAACCCATTAAATATCTTTTTTTACCCAACTACTAGCAGCAAAAATACGTGTACGCTCCAATATTATTTAAATTTCATTCCTTATCATTGACCATAATATTTTTCATCTATGAAATACATTAACACCACACTATTTTTATTCCTTTATTGTAACCTTATTGCCCAAACAGAAGATGCACCGAAAGTTACCTTTTCTGGATATGTAGAAACGTATTATAATTACGATTTTGACCAACCCTCAGGCGGAGAGCGCCCTTCGTTTCTCTACAATTTTGATCGGCACAATGAATTTAATGTCAACTTGGCTTTGTTAAAAGCAACCTACCAACACAAAAATATACGGGGTAATGTTGGATTAATGGCGGGCACTTATGCCCAAGCCAATTTAGCCGTTGAGCCTGACCTTTTAGAGCATATTTACGAGGCTAATATTGGCTTTAAAATATCTAAAAAACAAAATATTTGGCTAGATATGGGCGTTTTAAATTCCCATATAGGCTTTGAAAGTGCTATTGGGAAAGACTGTTGGACACTCAGCCGCAGCATTATCGCCGAAAACTCGCCTTATTATGAAACTGGTGCGAAGTTGAGTTATACCAGTCGAAATGAAAAATGGTTTTTTGCTGGGTTCTTACTCAACGGTTGGCAGCGCATGAAACGCGTGAATGATACAAAAGCACCCGATATTGGTACTCAAATCACCTATAAACCCACCGGAAAAATTACCCTGAATTGGAGTACTTATTACGGTAATGAAGGTTCAAGAGATATTACTATTCGCCGCTTTTTTAATAATTTTTATGTGCAAGCCCAATTGAATAAAAAATGGGGACTCATTTTTGGTGCAGATATAGGCGCGCAACAAATTAACCCAAACGATAATGGTTTAAAACAGTGGACTTCGAGGGTCTTGATTGCTCGTTATTCGTGTACCGATAAAATACGGCTTGCAGCACGATTAGAAGATTACGTAGATCCCAATAATATTGTTTTAAACTTGACCAATAGTTCGTTCAACATGCGCGGTGTTTCCTTCAATTTTGATTATTTACCCGCAGAAAACGCCATGTTTCGTATTGAACCACGCTTATTCTTTAGCCCCGATCTTAATTTTGTGGATCGGGAAGGGAATGTTAAAAAGACCAATTTTGCGGTAACAGCCGCCTTTTCATTGGCATTTTAAATTAAGGAACGAGTAAACAATAACTTATTATTTACTCGTTCCTAAAAAAAGTCGGAAGGGGAGTGCAAATTCCGCTTCCGACTTTTTTTACGATGTATCTTAAACTTATCGCGTTGTTTTTTCAAAAACAAAATCACGACGTACAT
This sequence comes from Chitinophagales bacterium, assembly GCA_043764095.1. Lineage (GTDB taxonomy): Bacteria > Bacteroidota > Bacteroidia > Chitinophagales > Saprospiraceae > M3007. The sequence goes on along the minus strand of JAYUKX010000175.1, from coordinate 19,549 downwards.
TATCTACCACCGTGGTTGCTTTCATTATCGAACCTTCTAACGAAGAAATATCGTATTTTTCTTCTTCTCCTGATTCGTATTTAAGCAAAAGTTCTTGCTTGAGTTCGTCTGCTGACCAATCACCTGTATAAGAAGAGGTAACTGCGGCACCAAAAACAGGTGCGGTTGTAATTTCCGCGTCAAATTCACGGGAAGATTGGATGGTAATGACTACTGAATTAGAGTTGGTAACATCTACACCGGCCACTTTAACGGCAGTAGAAGTCCATTCGCCAACCAGTTTGTCATCGAAAGTAGCTTCTTTTTTGCAAGCAACAAAAGAAGTAAGAGAAAGTACAAGCAGACTAAAAATGAATTTTTTCATAACGTAAAGACGTTTTAATTGTTGAGTAAACGATTTGTGGATTAATCGCTTCGTAAATGTGTGCAACGAAGCAACGACCTATAAAATGCTTTCGCTGCCCTTCCTATTGCCTGTTTAAAGAATTGTAACAGTTGATTAACCTTTCCTTAAAACTTTTCAGGAATGACCTTGGTAATTTTTTATCAATATTGCTGTTTTAAGACAAAAACCAATATTAACACAGACTTTTTGTGTGGTTTTGTGTTCACAAGATAATATTGGCCTACTTTTGCAGCCGATAGTGATACTATGATAGATATGCGATTGTTTCAACTCTTCCTTTTTTTATTTTTGGTTCATTGGGCTACGGATACACAGGCTCAAGATCGATATGTACCGAAGCAATTGCTCGTTACTTTGGTACCGGGTACAGCACCCGATGATTTCCTTTCTTTACCAGAGGACGGAAATGAAAATAAGTGGAAAATTATACGGAAAGTAGCCACTCATGCTGCTAATATATGGTTACTTGAACTGGATACGCCAAATATGGACGTGTTAAATGCTGAAAAATGGTTAAAAAACCAACCGGCCGTACTCGAAGCACAACTAAACCATTATGTCCAGCAACGAGCGTCCCCCAATTTTTCTGTTCCTGAATTAAAACTTGCTTACCCTAATGATCCATTGTTTTCAACACAATGGCAGTATGAAAATACGGGACAAATGAATGGCACACCAGGGGTTGATCTCGGGATGATAGACGCTTGGGATATAACCACAGGAGGTATATCTCCAACAGGTGATACCGTTGTTGTGGCTGTTATTGATGGCGGTATTTGCCCTAGTTGTCCCGATTGGGGCAATAATCTTTGGAAAAATAGTGCTGAAATACCCAATGATGATCTAGATAATGATGGCAATGGTTTTATCGATGATTACAAAGGTTGGAATGTCATCGCTCAAAATGACGATATTTTAGGGTATTCTACCAGTCATGGCACTTCCGTTTCGGGTATTATTGGTGCAAAAGGCAATAATAATATAGGTGTAACGGGTATGATGTGGGATACCAAACTGATGTTTATCGCAGCATTGAACAGCACGAATACCACCGAAGCAGAAGTACTGGCTGCATACGACTATATTTATGCTTCAAGAAAAGCATATAATGAATCGCAGGGTAAAAAAGGCGCATTTGTAGTAGCCGTCAATTGTTCTTTTGGGATTAATTTTGGAATGCCATATCAGTCACCACTTTGGTGTAATATATTGGATCAATTGGGTGAAATAGGTGTCATCACCGTCGGATCTACCGCCAATGGCAACTGGAATGTGGATATTGTCGGCGATATTCCTACCACTTGTCCCAGTAATTATTTGATCAGTGTAACAGGTGTAGACAACAAGGATCAAAAATCTGTAAATGCTGCGTGGGGCAGTACATCTATTGATTTAGGTGCATTTAGCAAAGATATTTATACACTGTTGCCGGGATCCCCTGCTTATGATTTTAAAAGTGGTACTTCCTATGCTGCGCCACAAGTAAGTGGCGCTTTGGGATTATTATATACGGCTCCTTGTAAGAATTTGACGGCATTGGCAAAACAAAGCCCTGCTGCTGCTGCACTGTGGGCCAAAAGTATTTTACTAGAATCGGTACAACCCAATGCATCATTGGATAGTATTACAGTGACAGGAGGCCGCCTAAAAGTGGATAATATGCTCCACCACTACCAAGACCAGTGCCAATCTTGTCTCTCGCCTTTTTGGTTGTCCATTGATAGCATTGGTGCTAATTTTGCTGTATTGAATTGGCAAGAAGGTGCCGCATCTACGGCTTTGGATTTACGCTGGAAAGATAGCATAAGTTCGAATTGGACGCATATTTATAATGTACAGCCGCCCTTCTTGCTTCAAGGCCTGAATTACTGCACGGCGTATCAATTTAGTTTGCGAGCACATTGCGATTCATCTTTAGTAAGCGATTGGACACCCAGTAAATCATTCAAAACCGATGGCTGTTGTGTTGCGCCTTCCATTTCAACCATTAAATTGGATAGTTTAGGAAGCGTCCTAATAACATGGAACCCCATTATTGCTGCATTGTCCTACACCATAAGGTATAAAAGTACAAGCTCCAGTGAGTGGATATATATACAGGGTATCAATTCAACGGAACTACTGCTGGATAATTTACCAATTTGTACTACATTTTCCGTACAAATTCAAACAAACTGTGATGGCGGCTCGACGACCTATGCTCCTGCTATTAATTTTGAAACCAAAGGCTGTGGGGCTTGCTTCGATCATATTTACTGCGATGGAAAATCGGAAAATGCCATGGAAGAGTGGATTAAGAAAGTCGCTATTGGTGGTTTTTGGGAATATGCTTCATCGGGTAATCAAGGATACCAGTTTTTTAGCAACCAATCTAGTGTTTCGAATTTGGTACTTACCCCCAATATGGCTACAACAGCAACCGTAACGCCCGGCTACGCCGGCAGCAGTTTTCAGGAAATGTTTCGTATCTACGTTGATTTCAACTTGGATGGCGATTTTAACGATGCCGATGAATTGGCTTTTGATCCAGCATTTTCGCACAATGGTGCCATGACTGCGCCGTTTGTGACCCCCAATTTTCAAGGGGAAGGCATTACCCGTATGCGTGTAATAATGAAATACAAACCCACAAGTACATTAAGTTTGCCCGAGCCCTGCGAAGTGTTTCCATATGGGCAAGTAGAAGATTATTGCGTCACTTTATCGCTGCTTTCTACCCCAAGCCAAAACGTAGAGGATATCAACCAGCGGCCCATGATAACGATCATGCCTAATCCTTTTTATGATCGAATTACGATTGAGATTGCGCCCCATTCTAATCCTCAAACCGTTCATTATGAATTATACGATGTTACTGGGCGTATCATACGATCATCGTACAGTAGAAGTGCTCAGCAGTATGTTGAAGTAAGTGACGTAGGCGATTTGCCGCAAGGTATCTATTGGATCAAAATTGCAGTAGAAGGAGCGAATCCTATGCTGTCCAAATTGGTCAAGTGGTAATCCTTTAAGATATATCAAACTTTTTTTTTAAAATATTATTTGGATAATAATCGAAAATAAGTGTACCTTTGCACTCGCTTTTGAAAAAAATGGGTCTTTTTCATTCTTTTCAATTGATTATCAAACAGTTAGATAAATTTTTATCAAGTTAAGCAAGTATGCCAACTATTAATCAACTGGTCCGCAAAAGTCGCGAGAAGGTAGAGCTGAAGAGCAAAAGCCGTGCGCTGAATTCTTGCCCACAGCGTCGTGGTGTATGTACACGTGTATATACAACAACGCCGAAGAAGCCAAATTCAGCCCTCCGCAAGGTAGCGAAAGTGCGTTTGACCAATTCCATTGAGGTGATTGCATACATTCCGGGTGAAGGCCACAATTTGCAGGAACACTCCATCGTACTTGTACGTGGTGGTCGTGTGAAAGACCTTCCGGGTGTACGTTACACCATCGTTCGCGGCGCGCTGGATACAGCAGGCGTGAACAACCGCAAAAAGAGCCGCTCTAAGTACGGTTCTAAGCGTCCTAAGAAATAATTGAAAGAACGAAGTAGCGCAAATGGTGTTTAATGTCGTTTGTAACTACCTGATCAATCAATTATTTATTTTTTAACTTAATTATCACTTTTAAAAATGCGTAAGCACAAACCGAAACCTCGAGTATTGGCGCCCGATGCACGTTATAAGGATACGATGGTAACTCGTTTCGTTAATAACTTGATGTGGGACGGCAAGAAGAGCGTTGCTTTTGGTATTTTCTACGATGCTCTAGACCTCGTGAAAAGCCGCACCAACGAGGACGAGTTGCAAGTGTGGAAAAAAGCACTTAACAACGTAATGCCTCAAGTGGAGGTACGCAGCCGCCGTATTGGCGGTGCCACCTTCCAAATCCCGACTGAATTGCCTGCTAACCGTAAAATTGCCATCGGCATGAAATGGTTGATTAAGTACGCCCGCGCCCGTTCCGGTAAAGGCATGGCTGAAAAGTTAGCAGCAGAAGTCGTCGCCGCTTCAAAGGGCGAAGGCAGCGCAGTTAAAAAACGCGAAGATACCCATAAAATGGCTGAAGCAAACCGCGCGTTTGCTAGCTATCGTGGATAAACTATTTTATTCGAGAAGTTGACTCGTTCAATGACTCGAAGTTCGCAGCCGTCGAAAATTGTCCGGAAAGTGTGTGTTTATCACGCCCTTCACTTGGATGATTTTCGACGGTTTTGCCATTTAAGGTATCATTTTTGCACGCGGTACATGAAGTTAATCCAAATTTTTTAACTTTTTAAAACCTTTTGCCGAAATTTATATTTTATTTGCACCTTTTAGAAACTACTTTACGATACTTTATTGTTTTTAACCGTATAAATATCGTTGCCCCAAGGAATTTTTGAACAAATTATTAATCATTCACTCACTTTTTATTTTTATACAATGGCAAATGATCTAAGGTTTACCCGTAATATCGGTATTGCCGCTCACATTGATGCTGGTAAAACGACTACTACAGAACGCGTTCTGTATTACACAGGCGTAAACCACAAAATTGGCGAGGTACACGAAGGCGCTGCTACCATGGACTGGATGGAGCAAGAGCAAGAACGTGGTATCACCATCACTTCCGCTGCAACTAAATGTCAGTGGTCTATTGGCGACCAAAAATACGATTTTAATATTATCGACACTCCAGGTCACGTTGACTTTACGGTGGAGGTAAACCGCTCTTTGCGCGTATTGGACGGATTGGTTTTCCTTTTCTCCTCCGTTGATGGTGTTGAACCTCAGTCTGAGACCAACTGGCGCTTGGCTGATAACTATAAAGTACCACGTATCGCATTTATTAATAAAATGGATCGCGCTGGTTCTGACTTCTTTATGTGCGTTAACGACATGAAGGCGAAATTGGGTGCTAATGCAATTCCGTTGCAAGTGCCTATCGGTAACGAACATAATTTTATGGGTGTGGTTGACCTTGTTACGAACCAAGCCATCGTTTGGAACGAACACGATCAAGGCATGACCTTTAAGGAAATCGAAATTCCTGCTGATCTTGTTGAAATAGTAGCCGAATACCGCCAGAAATTGGTGGAAGAAGTGGCCGCTTATGACGACAACCTCCTCGAGAAATTCTTCGATGATCCAAATAGCATCACTGTTGACGAAATGCGTGCCGCTATCCGTTCTGCAGTGTGCGACATGAAAATGACGCCTGTTATGTGCGGTTCTGCGTTCAAAAACAAAGGTGTTCAAGCGTGCTTGGATGCAGTATGTTATTACCTTCCTTGCCCATTGGACATCGAAGCAGTAAAAGGTACTCACCCAGATACGGAAGAAGTATTGAGCCGTGCACCATCTGTAACAGAGCCATTCACTGCACTTGCGTTCAAAATTGCAACGGATCCTTTCGTAGGTCGTTTGTGCTTTATACGCGTATATTCTGGTAGATTAGATGCTGGTTCTTATGTTTTGAACACCCGTACAGGTGATAAAGAGCGTATCAGCCGTTTGTACCAAATGCACGCCAACAAACAACACCCGATCGACGCTGTTGAAGCAGGTGATATTTGTGCAGCAGTTGGTTTTAAAGATATCCGTACGGGAGATACCCTCTGCGAAGTGGGCAAACCGATCGTTCTGGAGTCCATGGTTTTCCCTGAGCCGGTAATCGGTTTGGCGATTGAGCCAAAAACCCAAAAGGATATGGACAAATTGGGTATGTCTTTGAACAAATTGGCTGAAGAAGATCCAACGTTCCGCGTTCGTTTTGACGAAGATACCAACCAAACCGTTATTAGCGGTATGGGTGAGTTGCACCTCGAAATCATCATTGACCGCCTTCGCCGCGAGTTCAAGGTAGAATGTAACCAAGGTGCACCACAAGTTAACTATAAAGAGGCTTTGACGAAAACCGTTGAGCACCGCGAGCGTTTGAAAAAGCAATCAGGTGGTTCTGGTCTCTTCGCTGATATGGAGTTCACACTCGGACCAGCAGACGAATCATTCCTTGAAAGCGATGACTTTAAGAGTGGCAAGAAAAAATTGCAATTCGAGTGGGCTATCGTGGGTGGTGCTATCGACAAAAACTATGTAAAGCCAATCACTGATGGTTTCACACAGATGATGAACAATGGTATCCTTGCAGGTTACAATATCGACTCGATGAAAGTGCGCGTAACCGATGGTGGTATGCACGCAGTTGACTCTAAGCCGATTGCCTTTGAATTGTGTGCAAAAGAAGGTTTCCGCGCTGCGGCACCTGGCTGTAAGCCACAATTGATGGAGCCGATTATGAAAATCGAAATCATCACACCTGAAGAGTATGTAGGTCCAGTAATTGGTGATATGAACCGTCGTCGTGGCCTCCCAAAAGGACAGGAACCACGTATGGGCGGTGCAGTAGCTATCCACGCTGAGGTGCCATTGGCAGAAATGTTTGGTTATGTAACGCAGTTGCGTACCCTTACTTCTGGTCGTGCGGCTTCTACGATGGAATTCTTACACTACGCAGCAGCACCAGATGCTATTGCTAAAGCAGTAATTGAGAAGGCTAAAGGTTCTGTGAAAGCCTAATAACACAACCAATGAGGTTTTTGAAGATGGCGTAATTTATTTTATTTCATCTTCTTCGTTTCTTTTTTGAAATACGAATAAACCTTGTTTAAATATTTAAGCCCAACTCGCTGGTTATCAGTGGGTTGGGCTTTTTCCGTTGGGTCAATTTAAACGAAATTTATAGTAAATATCTATTCGTAAAATTAATTAACATATTTTATTTGTTAATTTCACTTGACATATTGCTAATAAGTCTTAAATTTGTGTTGTATTGGCCAATGCGTTCTCTTTTCTTACAGTACCTGCTTTTTTATTATACTACTACAATGTTTTTTAAAAAAATATTCTACATAATATACCTACACTTATTCATTTTTTTATCCGCACATGCTCAATCCAAACGCGACCAAAACTGGATTATTGGATATACCAATAATAATCCAGCGGTACCTAGTTCGGGTTATTATGGCGGCATGCAGTTGCGTTTTGAGTATGATAGTGTTCGTATTTATCCCATTGATATTTATTCCCATACACCTACTGGAGTAGCCAATACTGCAAATGGAGATATCGCGTTCTATACATCAGGTTGCGCTATCTATAATGCCCAGTTTGATATAATGGACAATGGCGAAGACATTAATAACGGTACTAATTTTTTTTGCGGAAGTACAACACCTGGCGATCGTGCAGTACGTTCAGGTACTGTGGTACTCCCCATACCCGATCAGGCACACCGTTATATCGTATTGTATCTTGTGCTGAACTATTTTTCAACAGGCTATACCGTTTTTGATCGTATGATGATGGCCGAGGTAGATATGGAAGCCAATAATGGTTTGGGTAAAGTAATACAAAAAAATGAACTAGCTATTACCGATAGTTTGGTCGATGCGGTATCGGCGGTAAAGCATGCAAATGGCCGCGATTGGTGGATTGTTGCTCCCCGTGGTACTGGTCGCGAGTTTTGGATACTATTACTTACGCCACAAGGGTTACAGCCCCCCGTACTGCAATCGTTGCCATTGCCATATACCCCCTTTACACTTACAGGCATATACGAAATAGACGATCCCCCTTATTTTGTTGAACTGCCTGTAAATGAATACAATTTAGAAGCGGGCAATACGCAAAGTGGATTTTCTGCGGATGGGCGCAAGTTTTGTAGGATAGTAAGGGAGGGAGAAATAGAAATATACCATTTTGACCGCTGCCAAGGCCAATTCAGTCTATTGCGATTGGTCAAATTCCCACGTTTCCCCTATCCTGATAGCAGCACAAACTGTCCAGCGGCAGGACTCGTTATTTCACCAAATTCAAAATATGTTTATTTTAATAATACTGAACAATTATTTCAAATGAATATCAGCGATGATTCAGTTGCAGTATCCAATCCTATACTCATTGAGGCTTATGATGGTTTTTTGCAAGATGGCTTTTTCCCTGCAACTTTTTTCCAAATGCGGAATGCCCCGAATGGAAAGATTTATATGGCGGGCGGTAATGGCACAAGGGTACTCCATGTGATCAATAAACCCAATGAACAGGGCTTGGCATGTGATTTTAAGCAACATAGTTTTGTATTGCCACGCTGGACGGCTTGGACGATTAATTATTTCCCTAATTTTAATTTAGGGGCTGAGGTTGGTACTATATGTGACTCCATACCTGTGGGCATCAAGGAGGTGTATGTGGAAAATCGCCTCTTAATAAGCCCTAATCCGGTGCAAGACCTGTTGTCGTTGCAATTTGAAATACCTTTTAGTGGTACGTTGGGCTTATATGATATAACGGGTGGTATTGTGTTATCAAAATATTGTACCGCAATACAAACCACCGCAATCAATACCAGCCAATTATCCAACGGAGTGTATATCCTTAAATACGGAGAAAGTGGTAAGGAAAGTGTACAAAAAATAGTTGTTGCGCATTAATTTTTTTCATTCTAGCAGATACTGTGCATTTCCAATGTACAGTATCTGCTTTTTTAGTATACTACTATGATGTTTTTAAAAAAATACAAGTCCATAGTCGCAATTAATTGTGTCCTGATGCAATCCCTATCACCTTCCCATCCTTCATCACCCAAATCACCTTTTCCATCGTCTTCATGTCCACCATAGGGTCGTTTTCCACGGCAATCATATCCGCAAATTTTCCTTTTTCGATTGTTCCTATTTTATCGCTCCAGCCCAATAAACTGGCGGCATTCACGGTTGCTGAACGCAGAATATCCCTATTGCTCATGCCTGCGCGTACCATATAGGCAAATTCTAAATTATTTTTGCCGTGAGGATACACACCAGCATCTGTTCCAAATACGATAGGAACGCCTTTTTTATAAGCGCGTTTTAGTGTTCCTTCTATTTTAGGGCCTATTTCTAGGGCTTTTAGGCGTACAACTTCAGGGAAAAAACCTTTGGACAAACGGGCACTATCGGCCACCGCCCATGCTGCGGTTAAAGTAGGTACATACCAGGTTTTATGGCTAATCATCAAATCCATTGTAGAATCTGACATATAGGTACCATGCTCAATGCTATTCACGCCCGCTAGAATGGCGCGGCGGATACCTTCGTCTCCATGCGCATGCGCTGCTACGGGCATACCCAAGTCGCGTGCGGTTTGTACAATCGTTTCCAGTTCATCGTAGGCATAATGCGGCAGACTACCATCGCGTGCTAGGCTAATTACACCACCGGTTGCGCATACTTTGATACAATCAGCACCGCGTTTGAATTGAGTACGAACAGCGGTGCGGCAAGCATCAGGGCCATCGGCAATACCATCTTCGGCATTGGGTGGAGGATCGAATAAATCGTGTCTAGCACCTGTGGTGCCATCGCCGTGGCCTCCAGTTATGCTCAAAATTCGTCCGGCGGTATAGATTCTTGGCCCAACCGCCCAACCGTTGTTGATGGCATTGCGCAGCGCAATATTTACGCCTTGTCCGCCCAGGTCGCGTACGGTGGTAAAGCCTTTATCGAGCGTTCGTTTGGCATAAATTGCCGATCGGAAGGCGATATCTTCTAAATTAAGGGTAAATTTTTCGGTATAAGTCGTTTTGCTTTGCTCCCATTCGAGGTGGACATGGCAATCAACGAGGCCGGGTAATACGGTCGCATTTTTTAAGTCCACGAGCGTTATGTCTTTAGTAGCGGGAAGGAAACCATCTTCAATTCGGTCAATTTTATTGGCGACCACTACCACGGTTTTTTTAGAAAGCGTAATAGGCTCTCCCTTTTCCATCGTAATTAAATTTCCGCAATGGATAAAGGAGGTTTGGGCAAATAATAGGGATGTAGTTCCAAGGGTAAAGAAAATAAGTAGCAGTTGGCGCATAAGTGATATATTTAAAATTTGGGCGTAAATATATACAAACAACACGAGTCACCACCGGAAGAACCGGGGTGACTCGTGTAAAATTATATTTTAAAGGCTTGAACTAATCAGTTCAATTCAAAAGAATTAATTGGCTGAAAGCGCGTTTACGTGCTTTGCCAAACCACTCTTGAGGTTTGCCGCTTTGTTTTGGTGGATAGTACCGCGTTTTGCCAAACGATCGATCATCGAAACGATTTTTGGTAAAAACTTTTCTGCCTCACCGGCATCTTTCAGTTCGCGCAAATTTTTGATTGCTGTACGCGCTGATTTTTTGTAATAGCGATTCTGTAAACGACGTTTTTCGTTCTGACGAATCCGCTTTAGAGCCGACTTATGATGTGCCATATTCTAAATAATAACTTTTAATCGTTGAAAATGAGGTAATTAGCCCCAATATTTTGACTTATTCCCGTTTGGGAGCGCAAAGGTACAACGATTAGATGAAAAACAACAAATATTTTTACTTTTTTTTGGTCAAGATTTGTATCCTCTTGAACATGCTTTATTTCGCCTACAAATTACGCATCAATACGTGCATATTTGGCATTGGCCTCAATAAACGCACGGCGCGGTGGTACCTCGTCGCCCATGAGCATGGCAAACATACGGTCTGCTTCTGCTGCATCATCAATGGTAACGATTTTAAGGATACGGGTATTGGGATCCATGGTGGTTTCCCAAAGTTGCTCTGCGTTCATTTCACCAAGACCCTTATAGCGTTGTACTTTTACTGAATCATCATCTTCGCGGCCACCGGAGAAATCAAAGGTGGCTTCTTTGCGTTGCTTATCATTCCAGCAATAGCGTTGGTTTTTGCCTTTCTTCACCAAATAAAGCGGCGGTTGAGCGATATATATATGTCCACGATCGATCAAAGGGCGCATATACCGGAAAAAGAAAGTAAGTATCAAAGTCGAAATGTGGCTACCATCAATATCGGCGTCACACATAATTACAACTTTGTGGTAACGCAATTTTTCTACATTAAGAATACGCAACCCTTCGTCATTTTCGGTAATACTCACGCCCAAGGCCGTGAAAATATTTTTTATCTCCTCGTTTTCGTAGATTCTATGTTCCATCGCCTTCTCTACGTTTAGGATCTTACCACGTAGCGGCAGAATGGCTTGGATATGACGGTTGCGCCCTTGTTTGGCTGTACCACCCGCCGAATCTCCTTCGACAAGGAACACTTCGCTTTCTTCGGGGATACGGCTGGAGCAATCGGCCAGTTTACCGGGTAAACCACTACCTGTTAACGCCCCTTTGCGCTGTACCATTTCGCGTGCCTTACGGGCAGCGTTACGGGCCGTAGCGGCTAAAATTACCTTGTCAATGATCCTGCGCGCTTGGTTCGGATTTTCTTCCAAAAACGTTTTCAAAGCATCGCCCACGCAACGCGATACAATACCTGTAATCTCGCTATTGCCCAATTCGCCTTTGGTTTGGCCCTTAAACTGTGGCTCTGGTACTTTTACAGATACAATAGCGGTTAAGCCTTCCATAAAGTCTTCACCGGAGATAGCAAAGGTGATCTTTTTGAAAAAGCCACCATCTTCGCCATATTTCTTGAACTCTCGGGTTAAAGCACGGCGGAAACCACTCACGTGTGTACCACCATCGCGGGTGCTGATATTATTAACAAATGACATGACATTCTCCGAGTAGGAGGTATTGTACATCATGGCCACTTCCACTTCTACACCTTCTTCGCGGGCTGTGATATAAATGGGCTTTTCGATCAATTTCTGTTTCGCCTCATCGATCCAAAGCACAAATTCCTGCAAACCACCTTCAGAATGGAATGTTTCATGTTTAAAACCATCTTCATCCTTTTCGCGCTCATCTACCAGCGTCAATGTTAGGCCTTTGTTCAAAAACGATAATTCGCGTAAACGATGTGCTAGAATATCATACTTGTATTCAGCGGTTTCAAAGATAGTATCATCTGGTAAAAAATTGATGACTGTGCCGCGCTTTTCGGTCGTACCTATTTCGCGTACATCGTACAATGGTTTGCCTTCACTATATTCTTGCTCAAATACTTTGCCTTCGCGGTGTACTTCAGCGCGCAAATGGATGGAAAGGGCATTCACACACGACACGCCCACACCATGCAAACCGCCCGATACTTTATAGGTATCTTTGTCAAATTTACCACCCGCGTGCAATACCGTCATTACCACTTCTAAAGCGGATTTTTGGAGTTTTGGGTGAATACCAGTAGGAATACCACGTCCATTATCGGTGACCGTGATACTATTATTGGTGTGCATGATTACGTCGATATTGGTACAATGCCCGGCCAAGTGCTCGTCGATAGAGTTATCAACGACCTCCCATACCAAATGGTGTAAACCTTTGGTATCGGTACTGCCGATATACATACCCGGGCGTTTGCGTACTGCCTCTAATCCTTCGAGTGCCGTGATACTACTGGCACCATAGTCAGAAGCCGGCTTAGGCTGCTCCGGCTGCTCTTGTGGTTGAATCTGCTCGTCTATCATAAGGGCGCAAAAGTACGACATTTTTTATTCGTTTCCCAAATAATTACTATCTTTGCGCCCGTTTTTTTTACAACAAATCTGAAATCCACATTATGCCACTCCAGTGCGGTATTGTAGGCTTACCCAACGTAGGCAAATCCACTTTATTTAACGCTTTGACCAACGCAAAAGCCTTGGCAGCGAACTATCCATTTGCCACAAAAGACCCAAATTTGGGCATTATTACTGTTCCCGATAAGCGTTTAGATCAGTTATCGGATATTGTAAACCCACAACGTGTAGTGCCCACGACCGTTGAGATTTTGGATATTGCAGGTTTGATCAAAGGCGCAAGCCAAGGTGAAGGCTTAGGTAACCAGTTTTTGGCCAATATCCGCGAAGTGGATGCCATTGTACACGTGGTACGTTGCTTTGATGATGACAATATTGTGCATGTGGATGGCGCAGTAGATCCCGTGAGTGATAAAGAGGTGATTGATATTGAATTGGGGCTAAAAGACTTAGAAACCGTTGAAAAACGCATCGACAAGACGGCCCGCGCTGCCAAAATGGGCAATAAGGACGAAATAAAAATGTTGGAGGTGCTCAATTTGATAAAACCACATTTGGAACAAGGAAAACAAGTCCGTACCTTATTAAAAGAATTAGATGAGGAAAGCGTTCGGATTGTGTTAAAAGACCTTTCTTTGCTGACTTCTAAACCCGTACTTTATGTTTGCAATGTGGACGAAGCCTCTATCCAAACGGGTAATAAACACACAGAAGCATTCAAAAAATCGGTGGCGGGTGAACACGCAGAAGTGATCCTTGTTTCGGCGGGTATCGAAGCGCAAATTGCAGAAATGGAAACGCTGGACGAGCAAAATGAGTTTTTGGAAATGATGGGTTTGGAAGAACCCGGCAAAAACCGTTTGATCCGTTCTTGCTATGCGTTGCTTGATTTAATCACTTATTTTACGGCTGGCGAAAAAGAGGTACGCGCTTGGACAGTACGTCGTGGTGCAAAAGCACCTGAAGCGGCTGGTGTTATCCACTCTGATTTTGAAAAAGGTTTTATCCGTGCAGAGGTCATCAAATTCAGCGATTTCACGACCTTAGGTTCGGAAGCGAAGGTGAAAGAGGCGGGTAAAATGGCCGTTGAAGGTAAAGAATATGTAGTGGGAGATGGCGATATTATGCACTTTAGGTTTAACGTATAATGTGCTTTTAAACAAGATAAATCGAATCTTTTTAAGGTTTTAATGCTATAAATTTTTAAGCCCCTTTGTTGCAAAGATGTAACAAAGGGGCTTCGTTTTTGGTTAGGGGCGGGGGGAAAGCGAATATTCGAAAAATCGGAGCGTATTTACCCATTATTCGCATAAGATTCTAATTTTCGTTAACTTTGCGATGGACTTTAATTTTCAAAAATAATTCAACTCAAATGCAGAGACTTACCCATTCCATTTATTTCGCCTTGTCTGTTTTGTTGTTCCTATCGGGCAATATTACGGCGCAAACCACCGATTATGCCACCTATATCCGTGACAATTATACCAAAACCGAAGTTATGGTACCGATGCGCGATGGAATTAAGTTGTTTACTTCCATTTATGCGCCGAAGGACAATACCAAATCGTATCCAATACTACTCAAGCGTACACCGTATTCTTGCTCACCTTATGGTACAGATCAATTTCCAACCACTTTCCAAAACATGAACTTGGCTGAGTCCGGTTACATATTTGTTTTTCAGGATGTAAGAGGAAGATATATGAGTGAAGGCGATTTTGTTGATGTAAAGCCATTTTTGCCTAAACCTATTGTTGCAGCGCCTGTAAAAGTGGAAAAAAAGAAAAAAGGTATAAGGAAGTACCCGCTACTGCCCCTATTTCTGTAGATGAATCTACCGATACTTACGACACTGTAGATTGGCTATTGGCTAGTTTGAGTAATGATAATGGCAACGTTGGCGTTTATGGCATTTCGTACCCTGGTTTTTACGCCACAATGGCTATTTTAGCCAATCATCCTTCTATCAAGGCGGTATCACCACAAGCTCCTGTTACGGATTGGTTTATAGGCGATGATTTCCATCATAATGGTGCTTTCTTTGTGATGGATGCCTTTTCGTTTTATTCTGGGTTTGGGTTGCCACGTCCTCAACCTACTACTAATGGACAACCCGGTTTTGGAGACTGGAATACCCATGATAACTATGATTTTTACCTAAAAACAGGTGCTTTGCGCAACTACAATGAACGATACTTAAAAGGGAAAGTCCCTTTTTGGAATGATTTAATGGCGCACCCCAACTACGATGATTGGTGGCGCGCACGTACACCACAACCGCATTTGAAAGATGTGCAGCCTGCCGTAATGGTGGTGGGTGGATTGTTTGATGCTGAAGACTGTTATGGTGCTTGGCAATTGTACAAAACCATCGAAAAACAAAATAAACCTACCGTTTCTAACCGTATTGTAATGGGACCTTGGGTGCATGGTGGTTGGGCTCGTGGCGCGGGTGACCGCCTTGGCCATGTCAAATTTGACGCGAAAACAAGCGATTATTACGCCAAAGAGATTGAATTTCCGTTTTTTGAATACCATTTAAAAGGGAAAGGTGCGCTCAATTTGAACGATGCTACCATTTTTGAAACAGGTACGAATAAATGGACCAACTATAGCCAATGGCCACCTGCGGAAGCAAAGGCTAAATCTTTTTATTTACAATCTAATGGTTTATTGGGCAATACGTCTTTAACAGAAGAGGGGGGAGTATCTTTTGATGCATTTATTAGTGATCCTTCAAAACCTGTCCCTTATACCGAGGATATTCACCTGAAAAGGACAAAAGAATATATGATTGACGATCAACGATTTGCGGCCCGCCGACCCGATGTACTCACTTATTCAACACCTGTATTGCAAGCGGATATAACCATGACTGGGGCGGTTATTGCGAATTTATTGGTAAGTACCACAGGCACAGATGCCGACTGGGTGGTTAAAATAATAGATGTATTTCCCGATACCTTATCAACCGTCGATAATGATTTACCAATGGGCGGCTACCAAATGTTGGTTCGGGGCGAAATTATGCGGGGACGCTACAGGAATAGTTTTGAATTTCCGGAGGCATTTGTGCCAAATCAATCTACACAAGTAAAATTTACATTGCCCGATATTGCACATACCTTCCAAAAAGGCCATCGTTTGATGGTACAAATCCAAAGCAGTTGGTTTCCTTTAGCGGATCGTAACCCACAGAAATTTGTGAATATTTACGAGTGTAAGGACACCGATTTTATCAAAGCGACGCATAAAGTGTTTTATGGGTCGTCCATAGAATTTATGGTAAAGTAGGGGTGGGGTTAACCATTGAACATTTAGAATTTCTAAGTGTCCAATGGTTAATTCAGAAGGATTACTTCCCAATCTTATCTTTTTCTGCGTCGCGCATACCCTGACGGATTTCGTCTTCAACAGAATTTTTTGCACTGTTAAACTCACGGATACCACGACCAAGGCCGCGCATGAGTTCAGGTATTTTTTGGCCACCAAAAAGGAGTAGAACGACCAAGAAAATGAGCATAAACTCAGTAGCTCCCAAGTTACCGAGAAATAGCAGCGTAAATAATGTGATACTTGTCATAATTGTATAATTAATGAAAGGGCTTAGACCTTTAATATGAGGCAAAGTTACGCCGCTATTTCGGGATTTTTAGAGATTTAACGTTATTGTTTGTGGAAGATGACTGAAAGATGTAAATTTCATCGTTTTTTCCATAAGAAACACGTGCGTATTTGATTTATAAAACATGCCAAAATATTTTAACGTAAATGAATTTTACGAGCAACAGGAACCAAAGCTCTTAGAAATGCTCTATTTGATCCAAGCAACTATACTGGGTTCCGATAGCCAATTACAAGAATCAATGAAGTACAATACTGCTTTTTATACCCGTAAATCATGGGTTTGTTATATCGGGAAAGTCCGCAAAAACGCAGGTGTAGAGGTATGTTTTCACCGTGGGCCAATGCTCTCGAACGAACATGGGCTACTCGATAAAAAAGATCGTGCTGCCATCATGGGGATTACCTTTTTCGATATGGCCGATTTTCTCCAAAAAGAAGCCAAATTTGTTGAAATACTACAGGAAGCATTGCTACTAGATGATATTAGCCTAAAATCATCTGCTGGCGATATTTTGGGTGGGAAATATAGAGGCGAATAAAGAATCCTTCATGCCATAGGGCTTTCTTATAAAAATTTTAGGTGCAGCGCACCGTAATATTTGTAGCAAAAATCGGCAAAATCACGGTTGAAGGTGCATATATCACCATTGCTACAAATATTACGGTGCGCTGCACCTTTTATAAGAAAACCCTGCTTCATGTCATTAAAGTATTTTCTATTCGCCTCTATCCGCACTACTAATAAGTCACCAATGATTCCCCCGTCATTTCAGGCGGCGCTTGTACGCCCATTAAATCCAATAGCGTAGGTGCAACATCGGCTAATCGGCCATTTTTCACACTTTTTATACCTTTATTGCTTACTACAATGCAAGGAACAGGATTCATTGTATGGGCGGTATTGGGCGATCCATCTTCGTTAATCATATAATCGGAATTGCCATGGTCGGCAATGACTATACAATCGTAACCGTTTTCTAATGCCAGCGGCACAATTTGAGCCATACATTGATCGACGGTTTCTGCGGCTTTAATCGCTGCGGGAAAAACGCCAGTATGGCCTACCATATCAGTATTAGCAAAATTAAGGCAGATAAAATCGGGTGTCATTTCCTTAATATCCTTCATAATTGCTTCGGTAATTTCTAGGGCACTCATTTCAGGTTGAAGGTCATAAGTAGCCACTTTGGCTGATGGAACCATCAAGCGGCGTTCGCCCTCAAAAGGGACCTCGCGGCCTCCTGAGAAAAAGAAAGTAACGTGTGGATATTTTTCTGTTTCTGCTATGCGTACCTGTGTTTTGCCTGCGTTTTCGAGTACTTCGCCCATGGTGAGGGAAATATCATCTTTTTCATACACTACTTTTACGTCGTGAAATGTTTCATCATAGCGCGTCATTGTCACATAATACAGCGATAAAGCCTGCATATCATATTCTGGCATATCCTGTTGTGTGAGTACTTGTGATATTTCACGGCAGCGGTCGGTACGGAAATTAAAAGCAATCACAACATCATCTGGTTGGATCATACCCTCGCGGGTGACGACCATTGCGGGTAAGAACTCATCAGTAATACCTGCATCATACTGTTGTTGTATGGCTTCCAATGGAGATGTTTCGACTTCTCCTTCACCAAAAACCATCAAATCATAAGCGATTTTGACGCGTTCCCAGCGTTTGTCGCGATCCATAGCGTAATAGCGGCCAATAATGGTGGCTAGTTCCACCGGTTGATCTTTTGTGGCATCAAGTAATTGTTTCATAAAACCCAATCCGCTCTTTGGGTCACAGTCACGACCATCCGTAAAGGCGTGGATATAGGCTTTTTCTACCCCATACTTTGTGGTCATACTACACAATTCTTCCAAATGCCTGATATGCGAATGTACGCCACCATCCGATACAAGCCCCATAAAATGCAGCCCTACTTTATTGTCGCGGGCGTGTTGGAAAGCAGCGGCTAATACTTCATTATCGTTAAATGATCCATCCCGAATCGCTTTATTGATACGGGCGAGTTCTTGCCAAACGATGCGTCCAGCACCAATATTAAGGTGTCCTACCTCGGAATTGCCCATTTGTCCTTCGGGTAAGCCCACATCTTCGCCATAAGTGACGAGGGTGCTATGTGGGTAGTTGGCCATTAAGGAATGGAAATACGGCGTTTTTGCATTGGCGATAGCATCGGAGGAAGGTTTTGAACCTAGTCCCCAGCCATCGAGGATAAAGAGTGCTGCTTTTGACATGTGTGCTTTTATTTATTGCAAAGGACGGCATTTTTTTCGTTACGAAACAAGATGGTGAAAAATATACCCCTATTTTATTAACGTAAATGCTATTTGTGGTGCTACTACCCAACTATTATTCACCCTTTTGCGTAATACTGTTCAATGAATTGAATATTTTCTAAAACACATTATACTATGAACAAACTATTTTTAACCATGCTTGCGCTGTTTACACTTACCTGCGCATTCCAATGCAAAAAAGACGAGGACACCAACTCAAATGAGGTGAGCGGAAATACCGCAACTATTAAATGGCAAGACTGTGCTACTTTTACGGATCACAATACTACGATTTGTATTAAAGAGGCCAATGAATACCGTTGCCCTTGTAATGCGGATTGTATTTGGGAAGGTGCTGTTGATGTAACGATGAACGTTCAAATGCCAGGTGTGGATAGTACTGTTACGTTAACTACTAATTCAAGTCCTGCTCAATTGAATTTTAGTGATACCATTGGGACAAAGATTATTCGTTTTGTAAAAACGAATATACAATCTTGTGAGGATTACGGGAAGTATGAAAAGTATGATTTTACAGTGGAAGTGACGAATTTGTAGTCGGTTTCTTATTGCCGTATACCTTTTATTTTAAAAAAATCAGATATACTTACAAATTTAAAAAACTTAAAATTTAGTGCAATAATGCCTACTTCTTACTTTTTTTAGCGAAAAAAAGTAAGCAAAAAACGCTTCGGCTGACGAAAAATGCGGTGCTTTTGCTCCCTCGCTACGGCGGCGCCAAA
>JAYUKX010000174.1:0-7783 GCA_043764095.1 Chitinophagales bacterium | reverse complement strand
CCGATGCGCTGCATCGAACTCAAAAAAGTGGCTCGTCTGACCAAAAATTGCCTACTTTTTTGACTCGAAACCGTTGGGCTAAGTTTTTACCATTTTTTTTTGACAATTAGCCTTTTTCTTTGTCCTTTGTTTGGTGTTTCTGTATAGCACTATTGTGCCAACTGCATTGCGGTTTGGTATCCAGACAATTGATAGAGGATGGTTGTACCATAGTGTTTGGCTGTTAATCAAACTTTTTCTCTAGGTTCGAATCCTAATCCAACTAAACATTGGACGCATTGGTAGCACATGGACTTTTTAAATCCATTTTTATGACGGAGGGGAACTCCTTAAATACCCAACCATTTTTTATGGTTTTTTCATCTTGCCCTGCCTTTAGGAGGCAATTTGGCTTGGCTTTGTAGCGATCATCACAGTTTTGTTCATCGATCATAGGTTTGTTCGATCTCCTCTGCCGCATCACCTGTTCAGGGCTTGCCTTGGATATGTTTGCCCAAAAGACAACGTGCAAACCGTTTTCGATCATCAAAACTAGCATTTTCGCTCCGCTCAAGTCCAAATGGGCAAGATTTTTTAAAAATTTACAAACACATACATAACAATGAAACGCATTAAAATTAAAATCAACCAAATTGGTTTGTTGTTCCGCGACGAAGTACTTGAACGCGTACTGACTACAGGCCAATACTGGGTTGGCTTCTGGGATGAAGTCGATATTTACGATATGAATTACGCCTTTTTGCCTAAGCAGGAATTGAAAACGCTGTTGCAAAACGCCGAATTAGCCAGTTATTTGACGGTAATCGACTTGTTGGATAACGAAATCGCGTTGCTGTACAAGGATGGTCGCTACAACCAATTGTTGACTACGGGTATATTTGCCTTTTGGAAAGGTGGTCCCGAAATTACTTTTCAAAAGTTTGATACCCGTGCGTTATATGTGGACGAAAGTATTGACCGTAATTTGATTGAAAAAGGCATCCTTGCGCGTTATATTCGTATGGTACGTTTGGAAGCATACGAAAAAGGTGTATTGTTTGTTAATGGTAATATGGAACGTATGCTGGATGCTGGCACTTACTATTTCTGGGCGAATAACAGTACTATTACATCTTTAAAAACCGATACACGCCAATTGTCTATTGATATTGCGGGCCAAGAAGTATTGACCAAAGATAAGGCTCAATTGCGCATCAACTGCACCGTACAGTACAAAGTAACTGATATTGAAAAGGCATTGGTGGAAAACAAGGATTTTGATAAGCAATTATATATCCAAATGCAAATGGCCTTGCGCGAGTACGTGGGTAAATTGACTTTTGATGAATTGATGGAAAGCAAGGAGCAAATTGCCGAAAATGTATTGAAAAACACCCAAGTAAAGGCTGAGGAATTGGGTGTTCAGTTGGCGGATTTTGGCGTAAAAGATATTATTTTGCCGGGCGATATCAAGGACATTATGAACCAAGTTTTGATCGCTGAAAAACGCGCCCAAGCCAATGTCATCATGCGCCGCGAGGAAACGGCTTCTACGCGTAGCCTATTGAATACCGCAAAATTGATGGAAGAAAACGCCATGTTGTTCAAGTTGAAAGAGATGGAATACGTTGAAAAAATTGCGGAAAAGATCAATACTATTAGCGTGAGCGGTGGCGGACAGATCATTGACCAATTGAAAATGTTGTTTGCTCGATAGTGCATAGGGTTTATGTTTTTAATTAGTGAGGGGAGGTAACGCTGTTATCGCCCCTCACTGCATTTTGGTGCAATCAAAATAAAAGACAAAATGGAGTAAAACATTGCTATTTTTGCCGCTAAATCATACCAATTATGCGTAAAAAAATCATATTTCTCCTTTTTTGTCTGCTGGCTACCTTAGCCGTTTTGGGTCAATCTAAAAGATCAGTACAGTCGATAGCCGAACTACTCGAAAAATCAAAAGTGTTTTTGGAGTACCGCCGCTTTCGCAATGATTTTGAAAAAATGAATGCCGAAGCAGGGCAGCACCTTTTTTATAAGGATGATTATGTAAAACTCAACGTGGCTTATAATGATATTCAGGAGCAATACAATAGTTTTTTGGGTATCGTGAAAAAAGACCTTTCCAATCTTGGCACTATTCGCCTAATGATTAAAAAACCAGATCAATATGCTTTGCAATATTTAGATCAATATCAATCTGTGGTGGAGGCTTATCAACGTAATTATATCCCAATATACAAGGAAGTGACCGCTCCTGATCACTCTTCGTTGGGTAAAAGCAAAGCGGTGACCGTCACGATGATTATCATGGGGGTTGAACTTTTTTTAGAAATCATTGACCTGATTCAATCTCGAAAAGGGGAAGATGATTCAAGTGAAAACTACGTGCTATCAACCATAAATGCTTATTTTTTGAAAAAAATGGAGATGAAACCTTGGTCGGAATTAGCTATCGAGGTGCCTACTAAACGCCTGACCAATGACCCAAATCCAGTCGTGAAAATCAAACAAAAGAAGAAAAAAACACCGTTGGTATTGGGTGTAGAAAATAAGATTGTCGCTGCACCTGTATATGAACAACTCAACGGATGGGTCGAGTTCAATTGCATAGACACGCAAAAAAAAGCGAGTAAAATGAAGTTTGATAAGCCGAGTAGTAAGGATATTGGCGTGGAAGTGCTGAAAAATAGCAATGGCAAAATAGAGCGATCTACCCAAGTGCTCCAAATAGCACAATACCAGACAACCGGGCGATATGAAGAAGGGGTACAGTTTCAATTAAAAACCTCCAATAGCGGAGGCATGTATGTTTTTGCCCTGAGTTCAACGAATAAAGTGCGTTTTTTATACCCTTATAATAGTGAATCACTAAAAAACTGCGATCAAAAACTCGGCATGGGCAAAGATATTGGAGTGTTACCGGCGTCTTTTGTAGTAGGCCGCGATGCGAATAAAACGACTACTTTACCAGCACCAGATTGTAGCACAACACCGCCTTCTGAACGGTATTTTACCATTACCGCACCAATGCCCGCCAGTAAAATGGAACAATTTTGTGTGTTGCTGACCAAATCAGAGATTGATATGGATCGATTTACAAAAATGATGGAAAAAACCTCGGGGAGTTTACCAGAAAGGTTGGCTGCCGTATTGGGTGATAAAATGGTGGGTGCTAAGGAAGCCGGTTTGAAAATGAAGGACCACCGTTTATTATTCGACACGGGCAGTTCACAACAGCGCGTACTTCCAGTGCTTTTTTCAATACTGCGTAAGTAGGGGTTTTACCACATTTTTTTACCACAACTGGATAAAATTTTGCGTAGCGTACACTTTTTTTCACCACAAAGTGCACAAAAGGACACAAAGTTGTGTAGCATTGACCTTTTTTTCACCACAAAAGGAACAAAAGATCACAAAATCACGTAGCGTATTCTTTTTCAATACGAATTACAAAAGGATACAAAAAACGTGTAATCTACGCAACTTTGTGGACTCTTGTGGACTTTGTGGTAGAAAAAAATGTGGTAAAAAAAATGCGGTAAAAAAAATCATTTGTGGTAAGTCTTCACCGCGTTAACAAATGCACGTACCCCATCCAAAGGCGTATCTGGATATACCCCATGCCCCAAGTTGACGATGTGTTTACCCCCAAATTGTCGGATCATTTCGTGTGTATTATGTCGTATCTCACCGGGTGATGCATACAAATTACAAGGATCGAAATTACCCTGTAATACTTGATGGCTACCAGTGCGCGCCCGAGCAAAAGCAGGTGGTATATTCCAATCCAATCCAACTACTTGATAAGGCAACTCGCCCAAATCTTCTAAAGCAAACCATGCGCCTTTTGCAAAAATGGTCTTGGGTACTTCTGGAAGTGCATCCGCGATTTGTTGTAAATAAGGAATAGCAAAAATACGGTATTGCTCTGGAGTAAGTTCGCCAGCCCAAGAGTCAAAAATTTGGAGTAAATCGGCTCCTGCGGCAATTTGGCCTTTTAAATAAGCAATAGTGGTCGTCGTAATCTTTTGCAACAGTGCATGGGCCGCTTCCGGTTGTTGGTACAGCATACGACGAGCCACAGAGAATGTTTTGCTACCGCTACCCTCCACCATATAGGCGAAAATAGTCCACGGAGCACCTGCAAATCCAATGAGTGGAATACGCCCATCGATCAGTTTTTTACTTTCCGCAATGGCATCCCACACGTACTCCAAATGAGCGGCAGCAGCCACACCCTCCAATAAACGATCTATATCCCCTTGATTTTCAATCACTTTTGGAAATTTAGGACCTTTTGCTTCAATCATTTCATAATCAAGACCCATGGCTTCTGGTACAACTAAAATATCCGAAAACACAATAGCGGCATCCACGCCGAGTTCATCAACGGGTTGGACAGTAGCGGTAGCCGCCGCTTTTGGTGTTTTTACAAATGCTTTAAAATCTGGGAAATTGGCACGTAATGCGCGGTATTGAGGCAAAATTCGGCCTGCTTGGCGCATCAACCATACGGGGGGGCGCTCTACTTGTTCGCCGCGGGCAGCCCGCAGGAATAGATCATTTTGATAGTTCATATGGGTGCAAAGGTACGTGGAATTTTAAGTGGAAATGTGGACTGACAAAAAAATGACCTTTATTTGAATTTCATTACTTAATTAGTTCGCCTCCAATAATTGACACCTCCTTTTTTGCAAATAGGTGATTGTGAAATCGTTGTTGATTCAAGAAGTGTCGATTATTGAGCCTAACCTACTTAATGCCTACATGACTTGAACTTCAAAATCGTCAACTTAGCAATGATCTAACCACGGAGTGGTTGAACTTGAATAGCCCCGAATGAAATTCGGGTTTTAAGAATGCGGTAATATTTAACAACTACGAAGTAGTTGAACATCAACGTATTATGGGTGTTTCATTAAGTTCAACCCCTTTCAGGGTTACGATACATACACTTACACATAGAACCCTGAATTTCATTCAGGGCTATTCAAGTTCAACCACTTCGTGGTTAGTTTATCGTCAAGTCGTCAATTTATAGCGTTATCAAGCAACACATTAAAACTAACCCGCAAATAATTAGTTCGCCTCCAATAATTGACATTTCGTTTTTTAAAATAGGAAATTGTTGATTCAAGAAGTGTCGATTATTTAACCCGACTTCCTTACGCCGCAGTTGTAAAGTAATTTTGCAAAATATTAAACAGTTGCATCGTTCGATTGGTCTGAAAAACCTTTTCCGATAGTTGACCAACTGGTACAATACCGCGCACCGCGTTGGTTAAAAATAACTCATCGGCTAAGTACAAATCTTGGGGCGTAACTGCTAATTGCAGTACCTCAATACCTGCCTTTTGTGCCAATTCGATCACCAATTCGCGCATAATTCCGGCCACGCAACCTTCAGCCAATGGAATGGTGTGCAATGCGCCATTTTTCCACCAAAAAACATTGCTGCTCGTGGCCTCACAAACTCGATCAGCACTATTGAGCACAAGTCCATCGTCCCAACCCGCCTTACGCGCTTCAATGGTGGCTTGTACATAACGTGGTGCATTGAGGGTTTTTAGACCCGAAAAATCGTCGATGGGCAGGCGTACACGATTACAAATGCCAATTTGTAGTGGTTTTGTAGCCCAATCCAAGAGTGGAGAAGGTAGTTTGGTTGCCGTTATTACAAATTGCGGTGTATTGTCTTCTGGAAAATACAAACCACCTTCGGAGCGATAAACAGTAAGTCGAACCCGCGCATTTAATGGGCTAATTTTGGCGATTTCCGCTTCAAAAAAGGGAATATCCCAATGGTCTGGCACCTCAAAGCCGAGTAAATCCAACCCTTTTTTCAAACGAGCGATATGGCGTTCCAATAGCGGCGCGTTTCCATTAACGACACGGAGCGTTTCAAAGATGGCATCGCCGTAAAAGATAGCGCGTTGGTATGGGAGCATACTTTTAGGTCGTTATAACTTCAACTCGAAACACCCAAGATCTGGAAATACAGGATCGCGATCGCGATTTTCCAAGTCTTTTAGGATATTTTGCAAAGGTGCGGCATAGCCATTGGCCTTGGAATGGAGGGTATCCAAGTAGTAATTATCTGTGTTTGGATCGACAAAAATAGTATCCTTTGTGGCTAAGTTTAAACAAGGCTGGCAATGATCTAAGAAATCGGGGGTTGCATTGGGTTTGAGTAGATCTTTGGCGCGAACAATACAATTTTCAAATTTATAATTAAAATTGGTGGGGTTATTTTCCCGATCAAACAGCGTAAATTGATCAATTTTACTGCCAAAAAGGATGCAATTTTTAAAAAAGGCATTGAGTCGGTACAAAGAATAATCGGTACAAGTAATGTCTTTGCACAGCGTATTACCGAGTTTTACAGCCTCGCCATCTACGCCATAACTCGCAGCCGTGCAGTAACTAAAATTGTAATCACCACCATATTCCAATTGGATACAAAACCCTGTATTATCGCGAAATAAGCAATTTTCGGCATTAATAGTGGCATGAAAACCGATGATACCGCTTCCGGCAGTATTGTAAATTTGACTATTTTTGAGGGTCAAATCTGCGGCAGAATCCACCCTAACCCCGATAATGCTGTTACGAATGATACAATGTTCCATCAGGTGTCCTTGCGTTCCTGCTTGCAACCAAATTCCTGTCCATTGCCCCGGTTCGTCCTTAAACTCCTCTTCCAAACGATCGCTTTCAAAGATAACTGGATTTTCTTTTGTGCCTTCTACAATCAGTTTCCCGTTGCCCGTAAAGATCAATAATCCATCATTATAATAGCCTAATTCATTCTTTTCGTTGTAAAACTTAGTTAGACCACCGTGTACATACACATGCGTGCCTGCGGGCATACGCACCGTACAATCGTCAAATGCCACTACACCATATATTACATAAGGGCGTGGATCATCCCAAATGGTTTCTCCGCCATTGCATCCAAAGAGCGTAACGCTATCGGCATAAAAGCGGGAAGGGATATAATTAGCATTTTGCCCCCATGCTTCGAGTACGACCTTTTGTGTGTTGCCATTGGTTTCAAAAATGATATTTTCATCAATCACAAATGGGCTGGCAGAAGGTGGCTGATTGGGGTTAACGGTCACCTCAGCAAAGATATACATACTATCTTTGGGTGCAATCTCAAGGTCGGTATGGCTATCGGCGGGTATTCCGTCCACGTTGATATTGAAACGGGATTGGCTGCCTTGCTCCAAGTATATTTTGGATATTTTAATGCTTTCCTTGTGCGGGTTATATACCTTTAGGATACGCGTTGCAGAACCGAGTTGGGTAAAAACAGTATCGAAGCGCAGCGTATCCGTTGAAAACGAAATACTGTCCTCGGGGTTCGTAGTGAAACGTTCTTTCCGGCATGCTGATGTGTATAATGCGATACCAATCAGCAATATAGATATTTTTAAAAATAAAAATTTAATATTCAAAGTAGTTTATTTTATTCCTTTAATTTAGTAAGCGTGCACTTTGTTTTTTTGGGAAAATAAAATTAGATATTGATGCTTAAACACAGTACCCAAAGTGTGGCAAAACCGGCCTTAGAAAAATGCAGGTTTTGCTTGAGCGGAGGCGGATAAAGCCAAAAAGTGTTTGAGCCAAACGAAATTATAGAGGCACAGCCTCCGCTCCATGGTCCGGCGAGTTTTTTTTGGCGCCGCCGGAGCGAGGAAGCAAAAGCACCGCATTTTTCGTCAGCCGAAGCGTTTTTTGCTTACTTTTTTTGTATGCGGTCAAAAAGTGAGGGTATATTAGTTTCTTTTAGCAATGA
>JAYUKX010000173.1:0-30203 GCA_043764095.1 Chitinophagales bacterium | reverse complement strand
AGCCAAAAAGTGTTTGAGCCAAACGGAATTTACGAGGCGTAGCCTCCGCGAGATAGTGCGGCGAGTTTTTTTTGGCGCCGCCGGAGCGAGGGAGCAACACCTCCATGCGTCGGTGACCGACACCGCATACTTCGGCAGGCTCAGCATATATTTTTCGTCAGCCGAAGCGTTTTTTGTTTACTTTTTTTCGCTAAAAAAAGTAAAAAGTAGGCTTTTTGAATCAATTTTCAACTTTTTGAAATTTGCAAGTGACCATTACTTTTTTGCTAAAGAAAAAGCGTATGGCTGTAAGTCAATTTTCATAGTTTTGAGATTTATTAGTGTGCATGATTTTTTCTCAAAAGAAAAGGTGTACAACTACGTTGAAGATGCCAATAGAAACCCAAGCATTAAAAAACAAAAATACTTAGCCATTAGGCATTATTTAGGCTGCGAAAAAGCTTACTTTTGTCGCGCTAAAAATACTCTTGCATTCCTAAAAAACACACCAATTTCACAATTCATGCAACGCAAACTTTTCCTTTTAGATGGCCACGCCTTAGTATATCGTGCCCATTTTGCTTTTATTACCCGCCCTTTGATGAACTCGAAAGGTTGGAATGTTTCTGCTGTACAAGGCTTTATTCGATTTTTATGGGATGTGATTCAAAACGAAAAACCCTCTCATATTGCAGTTGTATTTGACCCCAAAGGTGGTACTTTTCGGCACACAGAATTTGCGGAGTACAAGGCCAACCGCGAGGCGCAACCTGAGGATATTTCATTTGCCATTCCTTGGATTACCAAAATACTGGAAGCCATGCATGTGCCCGTTGTGGTAGTCAGCAATTTTGAGGCAGATGATGTGATTGGAACATTGGCTAAACAAGCCGAAAAAGAGGGTTTTGATACCTTTATGGTAACGCCCGATAAGGATTTTGGCCAATTGGTGAGCGAACATATCTTCCTCTATCGCCCTGGGCGACAAGGGAATGAAGTGGAAATTTGGGGTGTAAAAGAGGTTTGCGAACGCTGGGGTATTCAACGCGTGGATCAAGTGATTGATATGCTGGGTCTCATGGGCGATGCTGTGGACAATATCCCCGGTTTGCCGGGTATTGGTGAAAAGACAGCCACTAAATTATTAGCCGAATTTGATAATATTGAAAATTTGCTGGCATCTGCCGATAAATTGAAAGGCAAACAGCAGGAAATTGTTAAAAACCACGCCGATAAAGCCACTTTATCCAAATGGCTCGCTACAATTGATGTCAATGCGCCGATCGAATTTAACGACAAACAATACGAAATTGAGCCGTTTGACCGCGATGCATTGATCGAAATTTTCAAAGAATTGGAGTTTCGTACCCTCGCCGATGCAGTATTGAGAAGTCCTTGGGCCGGAGGAAGTGGTGTAAAACCTGCACCAGCAGGCACAGCCACCGCCAAACAGGCCGCACCAAAATCAACTTCAGGTGGCGTGCAAGGCTCGCTGTTCGGCGATGATGCAGCCGAAGAAGATATGGCCACACCTGCCCGACAGTTGAATAACATCGACGATACCCCGCACGAATATCACTTGGCAGAAACCAAGGAAAAAAGAGCCGATTTGATCGCGCTTTTGGCGGCATCCACGGCATTTGCCTATGATTCTGAGACTACCGCATTGGACGCTACCCAAGCCGATTTGGTGGGCATGTCCTTCGCGCTCAAAGCGGGCGAGGCGTGGTATGTACCCATTCCTGCCGAACGCGAAGCAGCGCAGGCCATCGTAGAGGAATTTAGGCCATTATTTGAAAATGAGTCCATCGAAAAAATTGGCCAAAACCTAAAATACGATGCCATTGTCTTAAAAAACTACGGCTGCGAACTCAATGGCCCGTATTGGGATACGATGCTGGCGCATTACCTCATTGAGCCGGAATTGCGCCATAATATGAATTATATGTCGGAAACCTATTTAGGGTATTCGCCGGTTAAAATAGAAACGCTCATTGGGAGTAAAGGTGCAAAACAGGGCACGATGCGCGATGTACCAATCGAAAAAATAAAGGATTACGCCGCCGAAGATGCCGATGTTACGATCCGTTTGCGCGATTTTTTGCAGCCAAAACTCCACGAAAAAGGCGAAGACCTCGTGAAATTGTTCCGCGAAGTAGAAACACCATTGGTGAAAGTGCTGTCGGATATTGAATTTGCGGGCGTACGGGTAGATCCTGTTTTTTTAAAGACCTATTCCAACGAATTGGTGGAATTGATCGTGGCCATTGAAGATAAAATTCTTAAAATGGCGGGTTTCAATTTCAATATTGCAAGCCCCAAACAAGTGGGAGAAGCCTTGTTCGATCAATTAAAATTGCCCTATCCCGGTAAAAAAATGAAATCGGGGCAGTATAGCACAGATGAAGAAATTCTATCGGAATTGGCCGTAAATCACCCTATTTGTGCTGAAATACTGACCCACCGTGGCATGATGAAACTCAAAAACACGTATGTGGATGCTATTCCGGCGTTGATCAATCCGCGGACAGGTCGGGTGCATACCTCGTTTAACCAAGCATTGGCAGCAACGGGCCGGTTAAGTAGTCAAAATCCGAATTTGCAAAATATTCCAGTGCGTACAGAAGAAGGTCGTCGCGTGCGTAAGGCATTTGTGCCGCGCGATAGCGACCATATCTTAGTTTCGGCGGATTATTCACAAATTGAATTGCGCCTTATTGCCGAAATTAGCGGCGATGTCGCCATGCTCGATGCTTTCCAGCAAAAACTGGATATCCACACCGCTACTGCCGCCAAAGTGTACGGTGTACCATTGGAAGAGGTGACCTCGGAGCAACGTCGGGCGGCCAAAACCGTCAATTTTAGTATCATTTATGGCGCAGGTGCCAGCAATTTATCGCAGCAATTAGGTATCAAGCGCAGCGAGGCTAAAGAATTGATTGACAACTATTTCCGCGAGTATGCTGGCTTGCGCAATTATATGACCAATATCGTAGAATCGGCCCGTAAAAACGGTTATGTGGAAACACTGCTCGGTCGCCGCCGTTACCTCCGCGATATCGATAGCCGCAATGGCATGATGCGCTCGATGAGTGAACGTATCGCGATCAATACGCCCATCCAAGGCACCGCAGCCGATTTGATAAAAGTGGCCATGATTCATATCCGCGAGGCCATGATGGCGCAAGGTTTTAAATCGCAAATGATCCTGCAAGTACACGATGAATTGCTCTTTGATGCCCGTAAAGACGAATTAGAGGCATTAAAAGCCTTGATTATGGACAAAATGACGAATGCTATTCCTAATTTGAAAGTGCCTATTTTGGTTGAAATTGGGTCTGGCGAAAACTGGCTGGAAGCGCATTAAATGATTGCACTCACCGCTGAGTCCCTCTGTGCTGCTGCTGACTTGCTTGCCCAACGCGATCCTGCGCTTGCGCGGGTACTCGAGCGATATGGTTACCCGCCGCTTTGGGAGCGTGCGCCTAGTTTTGGTAGTTTAGTGCATATTATTTTGGAGCAGCAGGTTTCGCTGGCTTCGGCACAGGCGGCATTTACCAAATTGAGTCATTTGCTGGATGGTAGCATATTGCCAGCATCTTTTTTGACTTTAGACGATCAAACACTGCGCGACGCGGGTTTTAGCCGACAAAAAACGTTATATACAAGAGGTTTGGCGGAAGCCGTTTTAGACAGTTCATTACCGCTGCACCAACTGGCCGAAATGGACGATGAGGCCGTTAAAACTACATTGAAACAACTAAAAGGGATTGGTGATTGGACAGCCGATGTATTCCTCACAGCATGTCTGTTGCGGCCTGATATTTTGCCCAAAGGCGATATTGCACTGTATGAAGCGTATAAGGTATTATACGAACTGGAAAAACGCCCGCAGCACGATGCTTTTGTAGCAGGTACGGTGCATTGGAGTCCTTGGCGGAGTGTGGGGATACGGTTGTTATGGCATTTTTATTTGAGTGAGCGGGGGAGGTAAGGAGGGGGTTCACAAACAATAAATAAAATACATTGTTACAATACCCTTACGAATACCCAACGTGGTTATCATTTATCATTCCGCTATTTCAACTCTAATATAATGTTTATAAAAAATATATTACCAATATTGGCTGTTGCAGCGGCTTTTGCCGCTTGTACCCCCAAAACCTCTAAAGCACCGGAAGTGCATACAAATGCGACACCCGAAACCACCGTCGTGTATGGTGCACTCGATACTGCTACTTTTGCCTCCGGTTGCTTTTGGTGTGTAGAAGCCATTTTTGAAAGTTTAACAGGGGTAAAAGAAGTCGTTTCGGGTTACGCCGGAGGGCATACCAAAAACCCTACCTATGAAGAGGTGTGTTCACATACCACCGGACACACAGAGACGGTGCAGGTGTATTACGATCCTAAAATGGTGACTTATCAAACCCTTTTGAAGGTATATTTTGCTTCAATGGATCCAACACAAGTGGAAGGACAAGGCCCCGATCACGGCGATTCTTACCGTTCAGTTATCTTTTATCACAACGCAACCGAGCAACAACTGGCGGAGGCAGAAAAGAAAAAACTAGGAGATTCTGGTCAATACAAAGCACCAATAGCAGTAATTATTGAACCGCTCAAAGTATTCTATGAAGCAGAAGGTTACCACCAAAATTATGAAAAAAATCACCCTGAAAATCCCTATGTGCGTGGTGTTTCTGTACCAAGATTGAAACGGATGCAGGCAAAATTTCCTGATCTTTTGAAGGGCGGACATTAATATCCTTGCACCGAATCTTGATACGGTACACTCTTTTTTGGGTAGGGCTTTCTTATAAAAATTTAGGTGCAGCGCACCGCAATATTTGTAGCAAAAATCGACAAAATCAAGGTTGAAGGTGCAGCGCACCGTAACATTAATTCAATATTACGGTGTGCTGCACCTTCAAAACGCGGCAAACACACCATTGCTACAAATATTACGGTGCGCTGCACCTTTTATAAGAAAGCCCTGCTTTTTTTGGTAAAATACTTTGAGATTTGAGATGAAGTACAGTACCCTAAGTGTGGCAAGACCGGCCTTAGAAAAATGCAATTTCTATTAACTATTCCACCTTTTTTATCAAAGTTCTCCCCGTTTTCAATCCTGCTTTTGCAATTGCTTTTGCGTATTCCGTTGCTTTGGTGCGTGCGGCGGCTTCGGAGTATTGGTTATAACCCAAGCGTACCACCCAACCCTCTTCGCCGAGGCAGGCCGTGTTGAGGGCATCGCATTGAATATTTTTACTGCGGAGTAGTTTTACCCGTTCTTGCGCATTTGCGGCAGCAGAGAAAAGATTATCTTGAATATACCAACCACCAGCACTTTTTACCCGTTCACAAAGGCTTTTTGCTACAGTAACGGGTTTTTGGGCGGGTTTGGCAACTGGTTTTTTAGTGTTGGATGACAATTGTTGAGCAGGTTTGCTTTGACCAATTTCGGTCTCCTCGTCCGTATCGGTCGTTTTGTAACCCGGCGGCATAGCACCAGCAGTGGAATAATCGGCAGGACGTTCTTCTTGGCGTGGTACACCCGATCTTTGATCGGCTCGGTAGGTTGTTCCGAACGGGATTGGTTTTTCATTATCGTTCATCACATAGCCATCCTGACGCTCCGGTGAAGGCGGCGGTGCTTTTTCTTCGGGGATATACACCCTAGAAGGTCGGTCGGCCTCCACGATTTGTTTTTTCGCAGAACCCAATATGCTAATGAAAACAATCACGGCTAAAGAAATCACCGTTACACATTTTTGGATCAAATAATCACCTGTAAATCGTTTGTAAGCATCTGTTACGGGTTGTACTGGTTTGCCCAAAGCGCGTTGTAGCGGTAGCACCAAATAACGTTGTATTGGACGCATTAAGGTGTTGCGCAATTTGCCAAAAACACTCGGTACTGGCGGCGTAAATGCAGCAGAAGCCTTTACATTAGAAGCCATGGATTGGAATAATTGTGTATTGGTGATCCAATGCGCCATGCGACGGTTGCCCCCGTACACCCCCAACCGCGAAGGCGCGGCAATCATGCGCACCTGTTGATCGGGATACACAATGGCCAATCCAATCCCTTGATAAATACATTGGTCTTTTAACTCCAGAAAAAAAGGATTGGTCGGCGCAGGAAATACATCTTCCGAAAGGGCAACCCATTGTTCATCAGCAAAATAACGGCTAAACTGCTCAATCGCATAAATATAACGGTATTTTTTCCAGCCCGACATAAAAAAATACCATAGGAAAAACGTTATCAGCGCAATACCAACAGGCATCCCAATTTTGCCTGTAAGCGGTAATTTGCTGATAAATCCAATATCCGTTATGTATAAAAAACAGTAAGCAATGGCAGCGCAAAAAACACCAAAGGCCAAACAGTCCCATAAAAAATAATTATGGTTTAAACTATATTTTACCTCTTCGCTTTTGTCGGATGAAGTGGCCTCGTAAGTACACACAAATGGTGCGCCATCGGGTTTTGTAAACCGTAGCATCCCGTCTGCAACATATCCTTCATTGGCAATATTATCCAAGGATACCTGCTCGGTACTGGCTTGATATTCGTACCGATACCGGTAGAATTCGCGCAAAAAAGGCAAAAAAGCCGTTTTTATTTCATTTTCGCTGAGTACGGGCATTGTTTGATCGTTGCTATATGCCTAAGCAAATATATTTAACTTCCAGATATTCGTCTAGTCCATATTTGGAGCCTTCACGCCCGATACCGCTTTCTTTCATGCCGCCAAACGGTGCTACTGTAGTCCCTACAAGACCTGTATTGACCCCAATCATACCGTATTCCAAGGCTTCTGATACGCGGAAAACCCTACTGACATCACTGCCATAAAAATAGGCGGCCAGGCCATAAGGCGTGTCGTTGGCCATTTGAATTACCTGTGCTTCAGTATCAAATTGCACCACCGATGCTACTGGTCCAAAAATTTCTTCGTGCATAATGTCCATTGCTGGTACCACATCGGCCAATACCGTTGCGGCATAAAAAGTACCCTCTAGCGCGTGTCCGCCCGTGAGGACGCGCGCACCCTTGTTCGTTGCATCTAGCACGAGGCGTTCTACTTTTTCTAATGCTTTTTTATTGATCAATGGGCCTATGCTTACGCCTTGTTCCGTACCTGGACCTATTTTTTGGCTTTGTACCAATTGCGTGAATTTTTCCAAAAATGCCGAATAAATACCCGATTGCACAAAAATACGGTTGGCACACACACAAGTTTGACCCGCATTCCGGTATTTTGAAGCGACTGCTCCTGCCACAGCCTTATCTAAATCTGCGTCATCAAAAACAATAAAAGGTGCATTGCCGCCCAGTTCGAGGCT
Source organism: Chitinophagales bacterium (assembly GCA_043764095.1). Lineage (GTDB taxonomy): Bacteria > Bacteroidota > Bacteroidia > Chitinophagales > Saprospiraceae > M3007. The sequence continues at coordinate 22,871 of JAYUKX010000173.1, read as the reverse complement.
CACTTTTTTTACAGTTCCGGCGCATTGTGCCATGAGTTTTTTGCCTACTGCGGTACTGCCTGTAAAAGAGAGTTTGCGCACCAATGGATTGGCTGTTAATGCTCCCCCGATTTCAGGGGCATTCGTACCTGTTATAATATTGAGTACTCCTGGTGGAAAACCAGCGCGTTCGCCCAGTTCTGCCAGTGCCAAGGCCGATAATGGCGTTTCTTCCGAAGGTTTAATCACCACCGTACAGCCAGCAGCCAAGGCAGGTGCCACTTTGCGGGTAATCATGGCATTGGGAAAATTCCAAGGCGTAATAGCCGCTACCACGCCCACCGGTTGTTTCAGCACCATTAGTCGCAAACCCGGCGCGTGACCAGGAATAATATCGCCATAAGCGCGTTTTGCTTCCTCGGCAAACCATTCCACAAAGGAGGCGCCGTACTTGATCTCACCCATACTTTCAGCCATTGGTTTACCTTGCTCTAGTGTCATCATTAAGGCAAGATCATCGACATTTTCCAGCATCAAATCATGCCAGCGGCGGAGAATGATCGAACGAGCCGTAGCAGTCATGGCAGACCAATTAGGTAGGGCTGCACTAGCGGCTTCAATGGCTCGATTGGTTTCTGAAGCACCCAAATCAGCCACTTTTATGATGGTTTCGCCATTGGCAGGATTGGTTACAGCAAAAGTGGCTGCTGAATCTGCATCGACCCAAGCACCATTGATATAGGCTTGGTGGTGCAAAAGCGTATTGTCTTTTAATATCATGCTAGTTTGGTTAAGTATCAATTTAGGTGAACGAATAAGGATAGATGACTCGGGTTAAAAAAAGGCCATCGGGCGGTACGCTCAAGGCTTTGGGCAATGTTGTTTGCATTTCCAACGCTTTTTTTACATCTCCCAGGGTAATATTTCCCATACCTACCTGAATGCACGTGCCAACAATAAGGCGCACCATACCCCGCAAAAAACGATTAGCGGTGATGTGAAATACCACTTTATGGGCTTCAGGTTGAAAATCCCAATACGCCTCGGTGAGGTTGCATCGGTAATGATCTACACCGCTATGGGTTTTACAAAATGGGTAAAATGCCTCAAATTGCGTCAATAATTGCGCAGTTGCTTGCATTTTTTCTTTGTCCAACCGTTGTGCCTGCGGATATTGCCAAATGGTATGATGGTCAAATGGCGTTTTTATCAGCGCAATATGGTATTCATAGGACCGCTCAAAAGCATCAAAACGGGCATGTGCGGCATCGGGCATGGACTGGTAATTGTAAATGACAATATCCGGCGGGAGCATCCGATTGATGGCATGAATAAATGTGGGCGGAATAATGGCTTCCGTGCTAAAATGCGCCACATAGTAACGGGCATGTACTCCAGTATCGGTACGTCCACAACCTGTAATTTCTATTTCCTCTCGTAGTATGGTGGATAATACTTGCTCAATGCACGCTTGTACACTCGTTCCGTTGGGCTGTCTTTGCCAACCGCAAAATGGGTGTCCATTGTATGCTAATGTGAGAAAGTACTTCATGCGTATTGCTCCAAGAATTTTTCACAAGCCAGATCCAGCATTTGGAAAACCTGCTCAAAACCTTCGTCTCCGCCGTAATATGGATCGGGTACTTGCTGGTTTCGGCCGGGTGTTGCATAGTTGAGGATGAGTTCGATTTTGGATCGGTGGGTTTCATTTTGGGTCAATTGCGACACATTTTGATAATTAGAAGCATCCATCACAAGGATATGGTCAAAAGCCTCAAAATCTGCTTTTCGGATTTGCCGCGCACGTTGCTGGCTCAAATCAATACCGTGTTTGTGGGCTGTTTCTATAGAGCGTCGATCGGGTAGGTCGCCACTGTGCCAATCGCCCGTACCTGCGCTGTCCACCGTCCAGTCTAAGCCTCGTTCTTTTATTTTGTGCTGCATGATGCCCTCTGCTAGGGGGCTTCGGCAAATATTGCCAAGGCATACCATAAGAATGTTCATGTCGTTATTTTTGTGGGTTCAAAGGTGCCACTTTAGCACCATCGGTAAGGTTCATTTGTCCTGATATGACCACTTGTTCGCCCGACTGCAAACCACTCACGATCTCCACTTTGTCGGACTGTACAACGCCCAATTTGATGGATCGAATGGTCGCAATCGAATCCTTAACCACATACACTTGTGCATCTTGAAGGCTTCCCGTAATGGCCTTTCGGGGCAAAACCATTCCATTCCTGTTTTGCTGAAACGAAAATACTGCTTTGGAGTGCATTCCGCCGCGCAATGGATTACCTGTTGGGTTAACTACCTCTATTTCAACATCATACGTAAAGGAATTATCGGAACGCAGACCAATATTAGTCACTTTCCCGCTGAGGTGTGTTGCTGTAAGTACATCGGGTTGGACATCCACGATCATGCCTTTTTTTACGTTAAGTACATCGCGCTCGGTGACTTTTACCATAAGGAATAGTTTATCGAGGTTGGTCATTTGTCCCACTTGAATACCGGGGCCAATGACCGTTCCGCGTTCAATAAATCGAAATCCTAAAGTACCGGTCATAGGTGCTTTGATGGTTGTATTGGAAATCTGTTTTTTAAGCCCTTTTTCTTTTGCTTCTGCTGCCAAAATACCCAATTCCAAGTCTTCCATTTTGTTTTTGGGCGCAGCATCGCCTTCTATGAGGTTGGTGAGTCGTTCGCGGTCTTTGCGCAATTTGGCGATATTGGCCTGTGTCGCTTCCAGTTCGATGCGAAACATTTCGTCATCTACTTTTGCAATAGGTTCGCCTTCGCGCAAGGATTCGCCTTTGTTTTTAAATATTTCCAACACACGTCCGGCCGTTTCCGAAATGATGAGCATCTCTTTAGCGGGTAGGAAAATGCCATCGGCCTCAAGGCGATTGGAGAGCATATCAGTACCTACAGCAACGGTTTCAACGGGGATATAAGTCCGTCCTGATTTGGAAAGTTCTGCTTTGGCATTGATGGCATTTTTGTTGGAGTTGAGTTTCCAGGCCAAAAGACTTAAAAAAAGCAGTAAAACAGTCCAAAGAATGATTTTTTTGCGCATAATTGGTGCAAAGTTCCGATAAAATTATGGAACTAAGGAGAAGAAACGCACAAGGTTGACATTTTTTTTCCCCGAGTTGCACTCAGGGCTATTCAAGTTTAATCCCTATCGGGATTTTTTTGGAGCATTTGGGGCCATTCAAGTTTAATTCCAAACGAGATTTTTTTTGGTAGAATGTTTGGGAGCATCGAGAGGCTTACCTGATGATTTTACCCCAAATTGCTAAAAAAACGACTTTTTTCGGCAAATTTTTTTATTTTTTTGTTAATGTTTATCGACAAACAACCAGTTTTTCGTATTAAATGACTAATATTGCACTTCGTTTGTAATCCGGTTACCCCCTGTTAAACTGATTTACTATGAGAATCCACCATTTTCTACTCTGTCTCTTGGCATTGTTGCCACTTCGCGTTTTTACGCAAAACATTGAAACCGTTTCTGGGAATATTACACAAAATACGACCTGGACTAAAGACAAAATTTACCTGCTAACTGGGTATGTCTATGTCAAAAGCGGTGCTTCACTCACTATTCAACCGGGAACGGTCATTCAGGGCGATAAACAAAGTAAAGGCACCCTTATCATTACTCGAGGTGCTAAAATTATCGCCGATGGCAAACGCAGCCAGCCCATTGTTTTTACTTCTAATCAACCTAATCCTGCGCCAGCCGACTGGGGTGGGGTAGTGGTTTGCGGTTTTGCACCCACTAATGCTACCACAAGCGGTATGTCTTGTTTAGGGGTAGCAGAAGGCGGTATCAATACCCCCAGCAATGATGCTCGATATGGCTCCGGCGACCAAACAGGCGGTTGCGGCCATGCCGATGATAATTCGGGTATCCTGCGTTTTGTTCGTATCGAATACGGCGGTATCCCTTTCCAATTGAACAACGAAACCAATGGCCTTACCCTCGCTGGTGTAGGCAGTGGCACTACTATTGATTACGTGGAAGTGTCCCATTCCGGTGATGATGGCTTTGAGTTTTTTGGCGGTACTGTCCATTGCAAACACTTGATTTCGTATGGAAACAAAGACGATGATTTCGATTTCGATATGGGTTATCAAGGCAATATCCAGTTTGCGATCGGTATCCGGGATCCTGCCCTTTCCGATGTGAGTGGCAGTAATGGCCTCGAAATTGATAATGACAACACTGGGACTGCTGTTAATCCCAAAACCAAGCCCACATTGAGTAATATTACCTTGGTAGGGCCAACAGGTACTATGGACGACAATTTTAGGCGGGCAGCGCATTTGAGGCGTAATTCAGAGCCTGCTATATTCAACTCCCTGTTTATTGGAAACTTCCCAGTCGGTCTATACGTGGATGGTGTTGCTACCATTGCCAATGCCCAAAATAATTTGCTCGAAATAAAGCATACCTATTTCGCCGATGCCAACGAACTGCTCAAAGCAACAGATCCTGGGTTTAATATTACCCAATGGTTCGATAACGCCGCTTGGAACAACGAAGCAATGGCCTCCTCTGTGCCACTAGCACTCCAATCGCCGTTCAATGTCAACGATCCTAATGCGCAACCTTTATCGGGGTCGAGTGTCAATAACGCGGCTTCATTCACTATGCCGCGTGCCAATATTGCTTTTTTTGAAAAAGTGGCTTACGCAGGTGCATTTAGCGCAGTAGAGGATTGGTCTTGTGGTTGGGCAAAATACGAAGTTTTGAACACCAATTGCACGGTGGATAGCCCCGAAATTCCATCTATTGTAGATGACATAAAAATATCGCCCAATATTGCTAAGGAATTCATTAATTTTGCCGCCCAATTCAAAACCTCCTGCGATCTGTCGGTAGATATATTGGCATTAAATGGACAAGTAGCCGCGCAATTATGCAACGAAAATGTGGCTGCGGGTGCATTTGTGCGTACATTATCTGTCCAACATTTGCAGCCAGGCTTTTATTTGGTGCGTGTTCGAGCGGGTACATCGCTGCACACCGAAAAATTAGTCATACAGCAGTAGGCTAAACACTTTAAAATGTTTAGCAAGTCAAATATAACTTAACAAACAAATGCACAGAATTTCCATTTTTTTAGTATTTTTCCTCCCAACAATCGTCCTTGCCCAACCGTCGAAGACACAAACACCGGGCAGTAATTATTTCGATATTGCCAAAAATTTGGAGATTTTTGCCAATGCGTACAAGGAAATCAACCAAAACTACGTGGATGTCCTTGATCCGGGTAAACTCATGCGCCAAGGTATGGATGCCATGCTGGAAGGGCTGGATCCGTTTACCAATTATATTTCCGAAACCGATATTGAAGGCTACCGCTATCAAATGGACGGCAAGTACAATGGTGTAGGTGCTGTGGCTCGCAAACGCGGCGAATGGGTCGTTATTTCCGATATTTACGAAAATAGCCCCGCCCAAAAATGCGGAATGAAAGTAGGTGACGAAATCATTAGTATCGACGGACAAAGTGCTAAAGGCCGTACCGATGAGGCAGTGCTGGAGTTTTTACGCGGTTTTCCGGGTACTTCTGCTAAAATAAAAGTACGTCGCCCAGTCGAAAATAAAGAAATCGCCCTCACCCTCGAACGCGCTGATGTGACTATCCCCAATGTTCCGCATTCTGGTTTTGTGTCCGATGGAATTGGTTATATCAACCTCACCACTTTTACACAGGATGCAAGCCGCAATATTGGTACCGCATACAAGAACCTAAAATCGAAAAACCCTGATATGAAAGGACTTATCCTCGATTTGCGCGGTAACGGTGGTGGTTTGCTCATTGAAGCGGTAAATATTGTCAATTTATTTGTCCCACGCGGCGAATTGGTGGTGGCAACAAAAGGGAAAGTGCCTGAAAAAAACAACGATTTCAAAACCATGTCCACGCCTTTTGACACAGAAATACCATTGGTGGTGCTGATTAATAAAAAAAGTGCTTCGGCTTCCGAGATTGTTTCTGGATCGTTCCAAGATCTGGATCGTGGCGTACTAATGGGTCAATTGAGCTACGGTAAAGGTTTGGTTCAAAATACCGCCGATGTAGGTTTTAACGCTAAAATAAAACTCACTACTTCCAAATATTATATTCCATCGGGTCGATGTATTCAATCAACACGGTATAAAAATGGGGGACCTGTGGAAATTCCAGAATCAGAACGCGCACCGTTTAAAACCAAAAATGGCCGCACGGTGTATGATGGAGGTGGCGTAAAACCCGATATTTATCTCCACAAGGATACGCTTTCTGGCGTTACAAAGGCATTACTCGATCAGTTTGTGGTATTTGATTATGCTACTAAATACGCTGCCGAGCATCCCTCTATTGACTCGATCGAACTGTTTGAGTTCACGGATTGGGCTGATTTTTCCAATTTTGTGAAAAGCAAAAATTTCGCTTACGAATCGGCTTCTGAGAAGAAAATAAAGGAATTAACAACATTAGCCAAAAACGAAAACTGGCCACTTACCGCCGAACTAACGGCCATGGATGCCAAGATAAAAAGCGAAAAAGCGGCTGAAATGGAGCGCAGCAAAGACAAAGTTCTCCACGAAATTGAACAAGAAATTGTAGGTCGGTTCTATTACCAACGCGGTAAAGTCCGCAAGAGTCTCGTCAATGACCCGGAAGTAAAAGAAGCGGTGAAATTACTCAACGATAACAGTAGGTATCGGCAGATTTTGTCGGGGAAATAAAGGGGTTTTGGAGGCACCCCTGCTATTTATGGCATAGTGCACCCCTCCATCTGCCCAATATGCCTCCGCCCATGCTGCGCCAAAAAATAAATATATTCATATACATCAATTTTTCCAAGGCTATTGACCGACATAGTTGTTTTGTACAACGCGCCTTCGCCATTGGAAAGTAAAGCCAAGTAACCCAAGCACTGGGCTACTTGGCTTTTGAGTAATAAACGCACCGCATCGGGAGAGGGGAGGCCGGTCGGCTCCATGTGCGCTGGCCGAATCCACGGAAACGACCGATACATACCCACTTCATCCAGTTGATCACGGTGAAATTGGTAATCTTGTAATGCCGTTTGTAAGTCTGTTTTGGCGGTATTAGCAAGTGCTTTCCGCGTACCTTTTTCGATAATAATCAGTAAAAAATGATTGGTAAGACTAATATGCTCCAAAATTTGGTCAATGGTCCAACCGCCGCCCGGAGGAACTGCCGAACGAAGCACTGGGTCCTTATCAAACCAAGTATCTATTTCGGCAAAAGTTCCGGTAAGTGTATCCCGTATTTCGGTGATAATGTGATCTATTCGCATATTGGGGATAACGGTATGCCGCTAAATGTAGTTCCAAAGCGACTTTTATTTTACTAAAATCTGGTACTCATAAGGATTCAGTGTGATACTTGTGCCAATATTGACGGCGGTATTGCTGGATGCATTTTTCCAAGCCGAATTTTGTAAAGCCGTAGGAACACTAAACGTTTTTGCAGCACTTCGAGTATTCACCAATACCAACACTTCATCGCTGGAAGCAGACCTTTTGAACGCCACAATATCGGGATGGGTATAGGTTTCGAGCGTACCCGTGCGCAAGGCTGGATGCTCAGCGCGAATGGCCATAATTTTTTTATAATTAGCATTCATATCCGGATTGGTACTCCAATTAATCGGTGAATTGGAGAAAAACGGCAATTTTACGGCACAACCGACTTCTTGGCCATTATAAATCAAGGGCACACCTCCTATATGAGAAGACACCACAAAAGCCGAAATTGAGGCACTTTTACCTCCAAATAACACAATTGGCGTATTGTCCCAGGCACATTCATCGTGGTTGGAGGTAAAACGCAGTTTGTAAGCACCACTTGGAATGGCGCTATACTCGCTTTGGTGGGTCGCAAAGTATCCACTTGCCGCTTGGTTGCTCTTGAAAATACCCTTGCTTTTGGCGTAAAGATCCCAACCAAAATTCATCTGAAAACCAGCACTAAAATGATCTTTTCTAGCACCTTCTGCCAACATGATAACGGAGCGGTTGGGTATCCGATTCAGCGAATCAATGGCCTGTTTCCAAAATGCAAAAGGCACTAAATCGGCAGCATCGCAGCGAAATCCGTCCACATTGGCCTCCAATACCCAATATTTCATGGCTTTAATCATCTCAAGTCGCATATTGCTGTTGTCAAAATTGAGGTCTGCAACATCTTGCCAATTGGTATTTGCAGGCTGAATAATATTTCCACTGCCGTCTTGGGTGTACCAACTCGGTGTGCTGATCCACGGATTATCCCAAGAGGTATGGTTGGCTACCCAATCCAATACGACTGCCATTTTACGGTTGTGCGCTTCACGCACCAGTTTGCGCAAATCTTCCAATGTACCATATTCAGGGTTTACTTTTTTGTAATCTGCCACGCAATAAGGTGAATTAACGGTTTTGGTAACACCTATGGGATGAATGGGCATTAACCATAAAACATTCACACCGAGTGCTTTAATAGAATCTAATCGAGGTAAAATACCCGCAAAATTGCCCGTTGAACTAAATGCCCGCTCATTGATTTCGTACATCACGATATCAGACGTATTGGGTACTGCGGCAAAAGGTGTTTCGTATTGCACTGGCCCGGAAGGATCGGTGGGCTGGATCGTCATTGGGTCTTTGTCCTTGCAGTGGAGGTGGAGCAACAACGAAGCGGTAATAAAGAGGGTGGACAAGTTTAAATTCATGTTATGTGTTTATTTATGTGTCATTGTTTTATTGTATCTTCCCAACCTACAAATTCCCGAAAATTTTGTTGATGAATTTGTTGTACTTCCGAATTCGGATAAGCATCCAAAAAGGTCTGCGGAAACTTTGCTGATTTTTTAGGACTCCATTTGAACTCGAAGGCGTGCATTGTGCCTCCTTTTTCCTCCACATAATCAATTTCCTGCTGTGATATGGTACGCCAAAAATAGGTATTGCAAAAATTATCGTTGTATATATTGTGTTTCATACGCTCTGCCAACAAAAAATTTTCCCACAACCCACCAATATCCGAACGCAATGAAAGCGGGGAAAAGTTTTTAATGATGGCATTACGGATACCCACATCAAAAAAATAGATTTTTCGGCCTTTTTTTATCTCGTTTCTAGCATTTCGGGATAAGGAAGATAACCTAAAAACAACAAAGGATTGCTCCAATAAATCGATATACTTTTCCACGGTACTCGGGTCGATACCGATAAGCCGCGCTATTTCGTTGTATCGAACTTCATTTCCTACCTGAAGTGCCAACGCTTGGAGGAGTTTTACCAAAATGGAAGGTTTTTTTATTTGATCCAGCGTTAAAAGGTCTTTGTACATGAGGCCATCGCTCAAATCATTTAAAATGCGTTGTGCTAGTTTGGGCTCATTATTCACCACGTCGGGATAGTAACCATACAGCATTCGGTGTTCTAAGAGTGATTGTTCCTGCTGGTAACCGTGGTGTTGTACCATTTCCACAAAAGACATCGGGTACAATGGATATTCAAATTTGCGCCCTGTGAGGTTTTCTTTTGTTTGTGCTGCGATATCAAGTGCCGATGAACCTGTTACAAATAACCATACATGGGGCATTTGATCGGTGATCAATTTGAGCGTAAGCCCAGCGTTTTTCAGCCTTTGTGCTTCATCAATGACAACTACTTCATTTGCGCCAATGAGTATGCGTAAATTTTGGAGCGAAATATCGTCCAGTTGTGCCCTTACTGCTGGGTCGTCGCCAGTGAGCCAAAGTACGCTTTTATTCAAACTTAAAGTGATTTGGCGTACCAACGTTGTTTTACCCACTTGTCGGGGGCCAATAATTATTATCGATTTTCCTTTGCCTAAAGCAGCCTTAATTTGTTGTTCTTGAATGCGCTGTATCATAATTTTTGTCAAATAATATACGGGACAAAGGTAGGTTTTTTTATCCAAATCAAAAATAATAGCCATTATTTTCGATTTAAATCTAAAAAAATAGCCATTATTTTTGATTTGGATGCTTTTAGGTTTGAAATATGCCACTAATGTAGCGCATAAAAACCTGCTGTTTTATACAAATACTAAAAAATGTATAAAATTTAACAATCAAAAATTATAAGTATCAGTTCTTATTCCTACATTTGCAAAGTGTTACGGACTGTGCTGGTATTTATAAACGATCTTTTACCTGCATATTTCCCGTTTGTTTGACTTAAATATCTCTTTACTTTTTTCAAAAAACAATTTTTATGAAAAGAATTATCCCGATTATTCGACGATTTTTTCCGCATTCCGCATTTAACTAACCCGCTCTTTGTATTATGAAAAAGACCTTTATAGAGCAATACTCGATTATGAAACGAATGCATCATCTAATAAGTATAAAAGGTACTAGCGACCCTATCTCCTTTGCTCGTCGGTTGGGGATATCGAAGAGTGCTTTGTACCGATATATTGATGATTTTAGGAAACTTGGTGCGGAAATTATCTATTCTCACTTACATAAAACCTTTTATTTTGCACATAAATTCGATTTTTAATAATTTTTTTTCGTAGTCCCGATAAATGGAACTACTCGATCCGAGATTTGCAGTGGCAATAAGAGGAAATAAAAAAGAAGGGGAAGCAGCGGTAACTGCTCCCCCTATTTCCCCTCTTAACGCCCCCGGGACGCTTCCCAATCTGTTCTGACCGGGTAAGGCCACGTTCCATGCAATCAGAGATTAAAACTATCCAATCAAGGTCATGTAACCGACTTTTGGTAAACTAAACAATCCTTCGCCTTTTGTATTGGGTAGTAAAATAGAAGATTGCCTTTGAATAACGGTTTCATGTTCACGCTGAATATGAACCAATTAACAATTTTATTTTAGTTTTTATGAAAAAGGTTTTATTTCTACTTGCCCTATTATTTTTAGGGCATTCCTGTCAAAAGACAGAATTTCAACAATCCCCTGTCGCAGATCGTTTACCAACAAGCGATCGAAGTGATGCATCCAGCATTTACGAAAATGCCCTGATTACTGATAAGTATGACGTTATGGGTCGTCTTTGGTACAAACATCAAAGAACCAATGCCGGAGGGAATCCAGAAGTATATCTGCCCGCAGAATACAGCAGCAGTTTGGTTGCTGCTACAAATACTATTTATCAAGCCAATAAGGGCAAGTCACGTTCTGAGCAGACGCAATCACTTTTAGCACAAGAAGTTTTGACGCCCGCGGCCGTGGGATACATTAACCAATTTAGTGCTGTTGTTGACGCAATGGACAGTAATATTTCGCCAGAAGCGGCGTGGATTCAAATTCGTCAATTTGAAAAAACATTGATGAACGATGGCTCGGCTCTTGAGGGTGATATTATCCCAGTTCTTCATGTTAGTTCCATCTTGCGCCATCAACTGACTTATTACAATGAAACAGTACCTGTCGAAGAAAGAGGCGATTGTTTTCTTGGACGGAAACTAAGCTGTTGGTTGAATGTACTTACTGAATCTGTTTTAGCGGGTATTGAAGGAGCACTATTAATAATTGCCCCTACATTACTGCCCGGAGGAGGAAAGATTGACTGGACGGCAGCCAAACAAGCGGCATACACCGCAGGCGGCATCGGCCTTGTTATTCAAATAATTAAAATATTCACAGACAATGATTGTAAGTGTGGTCAAGTTGCGCCAACACCTGTTGATCCATGTAAAGTTGCGTCATCTATAGGATTAACATTAGGAGATTGTGGTGATATTCAGACTGTACTAGTTTCGGGTTATGGGACATCAGCTACTGGCTTTTCCTGGACGGTTCAAGGTGGCATCGCGGTTGATTATCCTGGTGTATTAACTGGTATTGTGACTCCTACACCCACGCTGAGGATTAAACAGAACGATCCAAACATTCCTATGAGTATTACTTGCCTTGTTTATTATAATAGTCCTTGCGCAGGTGTTAGTGTTATCTCATTACCTATAAATGTATTCACTGAAATAAGAAACCCGGGCATAGTTATCCCAATTGGTGCTACGTCCATTTCCTTTGGTGATCATTCATCTTTCCGTTATACATTTGGCGGTTCGTACAAGAGTTCGCTAAACAATGTGTTTATTAGTGGCGGATGCAGTTATCATGGAACGGTAGTGGGATCTGGGATTACCTCCAGCGGCACCGACTTTATTGACGTTAAATGGACTGTAGCGACTAGTTCAGGTTCATCTTGGGGTGGTGGTAGTGGAGCCGCTAGTTTTTTGGTACTAGTAAAAATATTTGCAGTAACAATACAGCATCTGGTTGGCTTACCCCAATCACTATTCAATAACAAAACATGGGTTACTCAAGCAGAGACTTGGGTAACCCTTTAAATAAATCAATATGCGTTATCTTATTTTTAGTAGTTTGATCCTTATTATGGCTTGCCATAAGGAGGATTGTGGTATCAAATTTTTTCGATCAGAATGTATGAACGGCTATAGGATGCCTTGCACCAAAGCGGCTTCAAATATAAACTTTGTTGAAGCCGAAACTTCACACTTTGGGCCATTGAGACTGGTATCAGGGTTTGAGAGTGATTCAATAAATATCAATATCTCGCAGACTATCGCTACATATGAGCCTACTTTGACATTAAATGGAAAGTACCCGCTTCAAAAACTGATTTTTGGTATTGGGTCACCGTTTATAGAACTGTCTTTAGGGGAACAAGAAATGACTACCAATAGAATAAGGTTTAACCTCGAAAAAATCTCTAAAACATTCTATTCCTCTTTGGAAGCAATGATAGATTCTAGTTTCAGTATCGGCTCGTTGACACTAAATAAGTCAGTATTATCTCCTGATACGACTAAAATTGTCGAAGAAAATTTTGCATTTGTCTTAATGATAGGAGATTGTGAGACTACAAGTATCTGGAATGGAGGGCTTAGCGGTATCCCGGAGCAAGCAGGTACGCTGGAGTGTACCGAATTTAACAAAACGTTGGAGGACGATAAAATACGGTATAAAATAAGTTTAAAATTTGATAACATTACGCTCAGGGCTGGTGCGGACTTTAAGATGAATGATGGTAAAATGGTGTTGGATTTTAAAATTCCGAGGTAGAATTAAAAAGTTCGGTTCTTTGCAATACTATGATAATCAACTAAATGTAAAGTATTGAACTTTACATGGCTGTCCATGCCTTCCAAGTGTCGGTACGGGCAGCTATGTCACCGATGGCAGAGACTAAAATCATATAAATATTACTGTTCACTGGTGGGATATTATCAGAAAGCACCACCCAAAAGAAGCGAGTATGGCGGATTTCAAAACCGTATTTTGGAGGAAAAACAAGTTTGAATTATGAAAAATGTTTTCAAAAATATGACTCGGTTGCTGTTTTTGCTCTTGTTCTGTGACGTAGCAAGTGCCCAGTCGCTCGTCAGTACCATCTTCTTGAACGATGTCAACTTGAGTGTCTCCGAGTCCGAGCGTTATACGAATCTCCAACAGGATTCATTTACGAAGGACTTGACGTTGGTTAATTTTGGCAACCCTCGTGATTTCTTAAATATACAAGGGAAACTACAATTTGAGTTTCCGGGCATTCAAGGGGTTATTGAAGCCCAAGTGATAGATATTGCACAAAGCGATACTTCCTATTCTTGGACAGGTCGGCTTCTGAATCACACTGGCTATTTTGGCTTCTACGAGATTTTAGGACAGAGAGCCGCTTGGCTTCAAATTGACACACGGTTCTTTGAAATAATGCCAATGAAATCAGGTATTAGCACTGTCCGGGAAATTGAAGGTAATGTATTCGATTCAGTTGACTGCTTAAATCCAAAAGGGGAGAAAAGTGTGAGTGCAGAACTTAATCTGTGTGCTAATGATTATAATACATGTACTGCTACAATTGATATCCTTGTTTTACTGCCGCCTGATGCTACCGACTGGCTTGAAACGAGATTCGGAGATAACTGGCTCATCAAGGCTTTGTATGTTGGTATTGGTACACAATCTTTGAACACTGCATTTATTAATAGCGATATACCGAATAAGAAAGCCAATATCATTTTGGAGAGTTTTAATATGGTATATCCGTCGAATATTGGATGTAGTTCCCTCCTTGACGCTTTGGTATCGCAAGCAACTGCGAGACGGAATGCCATTGGAGCGGATCTTGTAATGCTTTTGACGGCAAACGCCGATTATTCCTGCGGTGCAGGGGCTGCATGTGCCGAATTGGGTGGTTTTAGTAATTGTGATCCTTCGTTTGCCTTTACCGAAATCTGGTGGCTATTTCATCCGAGGTGGACTTTTATGCACGAAATTGGCCATTTAATGGGTGCTGGACACGACAGGCCTGATGATGACGATTCCGACTGCGCACATGGTTGGACTATTGGAGACAATCGTTTCCAAAGAACGTTAATGGCGTTATGGTTTGGGGCACAAGCGCCTACAGATACCAGAATACTCCACTATTCCAACCCTGATGTTGAATACAACGGAGACCCTACTGGGACAGAAAATGATAATAATGCCAAGGTCATTAGGAATGGAGCATGTATCGTTGCTAACTACCGACATCGTTTTGTTTTTGATGCTCGAATTTCCTCAGACGACCCTTGGTATTGCCGTTCGGATGAATACTTTCAACTAATGGCCGACGTCCAACAGCCTATTCCCATTGGGAGTCCAGGCATGCCGCCCTATACCTATGAATGGAGGTGGAATTATTCTGGCAATTTTTCTGGAAGTAATAGCACCTATATCGGGAACACGGAGTTTGTAACCTTTCCAATACCTAGTGGAGACCATGTTTGGGTTCTTCTAAAAGTTACTTCAAGCGACAGGCTGACAGTTACCAAACTGAAAAATATTGGGATATATGAAGATGATGACCCAAGATGTGATATTTTTAAAAGCGTAAAGAGGGGTCTTCAATTTACTTCGACTCTACTACTACAAAAGTTACTGGTCGTTCCGAATCCTGCCAACTCTACAGTACAGGTCACTTGGGGTTCAGACCTTGAAGGAGAGGCTACCATAAATGTCATCGATGGTCTAGGTCGGATATGTATGTCAAGGGTTTTGCGCCAAGTAATGGGAGAAAATATTTTTCATATAGACTCTGGTGCCTTTACAGAAGGTATATACACTATTTCGCTCCGAACGCAAAGTGGAATACTGGCACAAAAACTGGTCATAGTTCACTAAAAATAATAAAAACCCTGTGCGCAAATACGTTTGCGCACAGGGTTTTATTTACAAAATGTAAAAACAATGAAATATACAATAATTCTGGCTTTTCTAACTTTAACGCTTTGGTCGTGTAAGAGGGAAAACTCACCAAATAATGAACCCGATATACCCTATTTTGATTTTAAAATTTATAACCCAGGGGATCAAAAGAACGGAAGTGCAAGCGCAACTGTTTTTGGCAAAGAGTGGAAATCGTCTGCATACATTGGCAAATATCCAGATAGTACTTCGCAATATTTTAGTGTTATCCTTGAAACATATTCAGAATACGATGAAACCCGCGATCAAATTTTTTTTGGTTTATTAGATGGTAAAGTTGGAGAGTATGAGGTGATAAAAAATCCATTTGATCCTATTCCTGATGACTTTTCAATTGACGGGTCATACGCCCTCTGGATCTCCGATGGTGATCTGCTCTACGGCAACTACTACATTGATACAACATATAAAAGTAAAATAATCATTGACAAGAACGATGGAGCAGTGATTGAGGGTAGGTTTTGGTTAATATTCACCTCAAATGCAGTGAAACATACGGATATTCCTGGTCGGATATACTTTGATGAAGGAACGTTTCAGGTTAAACTGTAACATTGCTATCGGGGGCATGGCTGATAAACAGCAGTGAATTAAAAAAATACGAATACAAATCAATATCAATCTACGAGAAATGCAGATCAAATCTCCCTTGTTCCGGTTGTACGATCAAGTAGGGCGGGCTGTACTAGAACAAACACTAACCGTTGGGCAAAATACAATAGAAACCGCTATGTTACCCAATGGTATTTATTTTTGGCAGGTACGAGACGAAAATGGGCGATTCAAAACTGGGAAATTGATAAAAACAGGGGGTTAGGGGGCGTTGGCTATTTTTGGGCAAAAGAATCAAGTGAGCAGTGGTGGTGGCTGGGATAAATACGGTTAACTTTGTATGAGTTTTACAAATCAACCTTATATCATGCAAAAACTACTACAAACCCTCGCTTTTTCTTGCTGCTTATTCATTTCTTTATCTGCTCAAACGCTTGATTTTGCTCCGCTAGGCGCAAAATGGCATTATTCGGAGGAAGCCTTTTTCCCACCTCCATTTGGTGTATTTCCTCATGTGGTAGAAGTGGTGGAAAAAGTACAGTACCAAGGCAAATTATGCAGTAAATTGGTCGGTATTGGTTCCGAAACATTACCCAATCCAACTTATTTTTTTAGCCAAAATGATTCCGTCTTTTTTTACAGTTTGCTGACCAGCCGCTTCGAACTCCTCTACGATTTTACGGCTACCGCCGGCGATTCGTGGATAATAGACGGTTTGAAGAGCCCCACAGGTATCAAAAGTATCAATGTACTGGTCGATTCCGTTGGTCAGGTAACGGTAAGTGGTGAAATACGCAAGGTGCAATTTATCTCCTCCAATGACCTCCTGTTCTTTGATTGGGGCAACGTGATTATTGAAGGTATTGGGTGTACCAATTTTTTAACCCCCGATTATGGTTTATACGAAGGAGGCCCCATGGGCATACGTTGCTATGAAGATGCGAATACGGATCTTCATTTTGTCAATTACCCCTGCGATACTACGATTATAATTTCAAGTACAAATGCACCGGAAACAGTACCGAATATTGCCATTTTTCCCAACCCAACGCGTAAATATTTGAACATTATTGCAGATAATATGCTTTCGGGTGCAACAGTTGAGGTGTACAATAGCCTCGGTATATTGCAGATAACGCATACCTTGCTGCAAGGTGGTAATAGTTCTGTTGTTGTTGAAAAACTACCTACTGGTCTGTATTTTTGGACATTAATGGTGCAAAATAAAAAGGTGCGTTCGGGTAAGTTTGTTAAAGGGGAGTAGATTAAGGATAACCTCATTAATTTTTCTTTCCTTATATGCAAAATTGCCTACTTTTGCAGGAGTAATATGGAAAATATCAATATTTCAGCGATAACAATTCGGCAAATTGGTCCTTTCGATCAGTTGACACTGGAGTTCCCGGCCAAACCCGATACCATGCCCGATAAGGCAGAAATTCATATTTTGACGGGCGAAAATGGTACAGGTAAAAGTACTGTTTTAGAATTGTTGGCGATGTTTTTGTCTCAAAACATATCTCCTGACCTACTTGCTAAATGGCGCGAAGGGTTCAATGGCGGTGGGGAAATAGTAATGAGAACCCACAGTAATGATCTTGGGGATGCGCTTAGGCGTAGTTTTAACAAAGAAAATTCAGGGTGGGGAAGTTTATCTTTTGCCAGTACTTTTTACAATGAAATATCGAAAAAAGAGGCAGGTATATTCTCTTACGCAGCATTTGCATATTCGGGTTACAGAAGGGTCACTAATGCACGAATTAGTGGCATAAAAGAACTTGAGGAGCATCCATTCGATGGCGCAACTCAATTCAATGCCCAAACAGACCCTTCCAAAATTATTCAATGGATCGCCAATACGATAGCCGGAGAAGCCATCGACAAAAGTCAAAATAACACCAAGGAAGCACAAGAGCAAAGACAGTCTATTCGACAATTGGAAGAGGCTATCGGTATGATTATTGACCGTAAAATTGAGTTCAAACTGGAGACCAAGCCTTATGCCGTAAAAATAGAAGTAGATCACGAAAGACTGGATTTTAACCTGCTCCCTGATGGCCTGAAAAGTATTGTTTCTTGGCTTTCTGACTTACTTATGCGGCTCGAACGCGTTAAATGGGTGGACAATATCCCCGTTTTGCAGCGTAATTTTATATTATTCCTCGACGAAATAGAGGTACACTTACATCCTGCTTGGCAAAGAAAAATATTGCCTGCGGTGCAAAAACTTTTCCCGAATGCGCAAATCTTTATTAGTACGCATTCGCCATTTGTTGTCGGTTCTGTAGATGGTGCATGGATACATAAATTAGAAAAAGTGGGTGGTGCTAGTCGATTAGCAGCAGGTTATCCAGTGCTTTCGGAAGATGCCAAAAGCTATAGATACTGGCTAGAGGAAGTATTTGATATAAAGTCTGAATATGGCCAAGCGGCTGTTTTAGAATTAGATAAATTTTACCGATTGAGGACCGATTTACTCGCTGGTTCAAATGGTAGTACCCAAGCGTCTTTTGTCCAAACGGGCAAGGCATTGGCGCAGCAAAGCGATGAACTGCGCAATATTATTGAAATGGAGTTCCGTCAAATCAACCGACGCTTGAGTCTTAATCTTAGTCTGTAATTGATGAAATCTTTTATTCGAGGTATTGAACCACTTGCTTTGCAGCAGGAATCTGCTAGATGGAATAGACAATGGGCTGCGTTAAGGCAGGGTAATGCTGGTGCACGTTTCAATTGGTCTCGTTACAATGCGACTCCTGTTAATCAGATTATTCTCCCTGATTTGAAGGCTCAAACACAGGATCATTGTTCGTATTGCGACGGCTTTCCTCCTCTTATAGGAGACGATACAATTGATCATTTTTGCCCTAAAACTGATCCCGCATTTTATCATTTGGCCTATACTTGGTCAAATTTGTTCATTGCGTGTAATCATTGCCAAAGAGCAAAGATGGAGCAATTCTCTACGTTATTATTGCGACCTGATGAAGGACAATACACTTTTGAACGCTATTTTATCTATAATTATACGACTCATACCGTAGATGTCAATCCTCTTGCCTCAATTGAGGAACAGCAGAATGCTAAAGAAACGATAAGAATATTCGATTTTAATCATAATGGAAAAATTATACAGCGTAGGCACTCTTCTGAACGATGGAGAGGTGAATCTGCTCCGAATCTCGATGATTTTCCTTACCGATTTATATTTATTTAATAATGCCCTCTATTTGCCAATATGCTGCGATAAGTATATGTAAGTTTGATAGGCATAGTCGCACCGCTTTATTTTTGATTTGAACGCTTTCGCGCTCAAAATTTCTTTTGGGTATTTGGAATGTTCCTAAGAAATCTTCCCCCAAATTTTCGCCTCCACCTCCTGCTTCCCAATCACCTCGCGTAGGCGCGTATGCTCAGGCGCAACCAAACCCGGATCGGCATCCAGTATTTTCTGCGCAATATCGCGTGCTGCATTGAGTATATGCCCATCTTTGGCAATATCTGCAATATGGAAACGCAGCATACCACTTTGTTGTGTGCCTTCAATATTGCCCGGGCCACGGAGTTTGAGATCGGCTTCGGCAATAACAAAACCATCATTGGTGGCCACCATCGTTTGGATACGCTCGCGGCCATCGCTGCTGAGTTTGAATCCTGTCATCAGCAGACAATAACTTTGTTCGGCACCGCGTCCTACGCGACCACGCAATTGGTGGAGTTGAGAAAGACCAAAACGTTCGGCGTTTTCAATCACCATCACCGAAGCATTGGGCACATTTACGCCCACCTCTATCACCGTTGTGGCCACCATGATCTGCGTTTCGCCGCGCACAAACCGCTGCATTTCAAAATCCTTATCTACCGGTTTCATTTTACCGTGCAAAATAGAGATTTGATACTCAGGTTGCGGAAAATCGCGGGAAATCGCCTCAAATCCTTCCATCAAATTGGCCATATCCACTTTTTCTGTCTCCTCAATCATCGGGTAAACGATATATACTTGCCGGCCTTTGGCAATTTCTTCTTTCAAAAAACCTTGTACCCGCAGTCGGTGATGCTCCGTTTTGTGTAGCGTCGTAATCGGTTTTCGCCCCGGCGGTAATTCATCAATAAGACTAATATCGAGGTCGCCATAAAGGGTCATCGCCAAGGTGCGCGGAATAGGCGTAGCCGTCATCACGAGTATATGGGGTGGGCAAATCGGGTTTTTTTTCCACAAAGAAGCACGTTGTTCTACGCCAAAACGGTGTTGCTCGTCAATAATAGCAATCCCCAAATTTCGGTATTGCACCCAGTCTTCAATCAACGCATGGGTGCCAATCACGATATGCATTTCACCTGCGGCCAGTTGCTCTAAAACAGCAGCCCGCTTTTTCCCTTTAATACTACCCGAAAGAAAACAAACATTCACTCCAAGATCGCCCACCAATGCCGACATCCCTTCATAATGTTGTCGCGCCAGAATTTCGGTAGGGGCCATCAAACAGGCTTGGAAAGGCGGACTTTCGGGGTCTTGTGGTGCATATTTGTTATCCAAAGCAATCAGCATGGCCATCAAGGCAACCACCGTTTTACCCGAGCCTACATCACCCTGTACTAAGCGGTTCATTTGTCGCCCTGCGCCGAGGTCGATACGAATTTCCTTTAGTACGCGTTTTTGCGCGCCAGTGAGTTCAAAACTCAATTTTTCTTTGTAAAAACGGTTAAAATTATCGCCAATTCGATCAAAAACAAAACCACGCGTCGTTTCTTTCCTGCGCGATTTGGTTTGTAGCAACCGCAATTGCAACATAAATAATTCCTCAAATTTCAAACGGCGGATCGCTTGGTCGAGATCGCTCTGTTTTTCAGGAAAATGGATATTTTTTAACGACCATAAACGCGGTACCAAACGATACGATTCCAACAAGTAATCCGGTAAGTTTTCGGGCAGCGCAGTTGGCGGCATCAGTTCGATTAAGGTACGAATGGTGCGGCGAATACCTTTTGCGTCGAGTCCTTTTTGTGTGAGTT
Organism: Chitinophagales bacterium; assembly: GCA_043764095.1. Taxonomy (GTDB): domain Bacteria; phylum Bacteroidota; class Bacteroidia; order Chitinophagales; family Saprospiraceae; genus M3007. Next base: position 2,050 of record JAYUKX010000173.1, on the reverse strand, counting down.
TGTCGGTAGTAGGGTAAACGGGATCGAAAGACGAAGATTTGCGGATATTTTCCTCATTTACTTCCTCCATTTCGGGATGCGCCATATTAAAACGCCCATTAAACTCGCTGGCGCGGCCAAAAACCACGTATTCTTTACCAATTTCGAGGGTGCGTTCCAGCCAATTCATCCCTTGGAACCATACCAATTCAATGGCACCTGTATCATCGCGGAGGGTGGCGGTCAGGCGTTTGGCGCGGCCCTCGCCCAATGTTTCGAGACGGCGTAAAATACCCCGTAATTGGTACGTTTCGCCTTCGTTTTGCATATCGCGAATTTTATGAAAACGCGTTTTGTCGATATAGCGGAAAGGCAAATGAAACAGCAGGTCACGGAAGGTAAATATGCCCAATTCGCGTTTGAGCGTATCAGCGCGATGAGGGCCTACGCCTTTAAGAAACTCGATACCGGTGTCGAGAAAAGTTGCGGTAGTTGACATGGAAAAATATATGAGTACTATGGAATAAAAAAACGACTGATTGGTGGTCTTTTTACCCCTTTTTAGATTGTGTGTATCGGTCGGTGCGCTACGTTTTTACCTCATTTTCACTATGCTAATATAAGAAAGTGACAAAGAGTTTGAAAAAACGACTACAAAAGTACTATTTTGGAATATATTTGCACCCGATTTAAGAAGATTTATGCAAATACCACCGGACATTACTGCACTCAACGAGGAAATTGCCCTCGAATCAGCATTTTTACAGGATTTATTCAACGAAACATCGCGCACCATTGTTGGTCAGCATGCCATGATTGAACGACTGCTTATTGGATTATTGACCAAAGGACATATTCTTTTGGAAGGTATGCCAGGGCTGGCCAAAACACTGGCGATCAAAACATTGTCGCAGGCTGTGGATGCCAAATTTAGTCGTATCCAATTTACGCCCGATTTGTTGCCCGCCGATGTGATCGGGACAATGGTCTATAACCCCGCGAAAACGGAATTTGCCGTGCGCAAAGGTCCCATTTTCTCCAATTTTGTATTGGCCGATGAGATCAACCGCGCCCCTGCGAAAGTGCAAAGTGCCTTGTTGGAGGCCATGCAGGAACGGCAGGTGACGATTGGTAACGAGACCTTTAAATTGGAAGAGCCATTTTTGGTGATGGCGACACAAAATCCGATTGAACAGGAAGGTACTTATCCATTGCCTGAAGCGCAATTGGATCGTTTTTTATTAAAAGTAAAGATAGGTTATCCAAATAAAGAGGAAGAACGGTCTATTATTCGCCTCAATTTGAGCAACCAAATCATCGCAGTCAAGAAAGTCGTTTCTACCGAGGCTCTCCTGCGGGCACGGACGGTGCTTGACCGGATTTATATGGACGAAAAAATAGAACAATATATCATTGATTTGGTATTTGCCAGCCGTAGTCCTGCCGAGTATGGTATGAATAACCTCGTTCCTTTGATCAATTATGGTGGCTCGCCACGTGCATCCATCGCGTTGGCGCAAGCGGCGCGTGCTATGGCGTTCTTGCGTAGGCGCGGGTACGTGATCCCTGAGGATGTACGCGCTATTGCGCCCGATGTGTTGCGTCATCGTATTGGACTCACGTACGAGGCTGAAGCGCAGGGCGTAAATCAGGAAGAAATTGTGGAGCGGCTATTGACAACGGTAAAAGTACCTTAGGTAACTTTTTTACGCCACAACTGGCCAAATCGATAATATTTGTTAGGTATTCGTGGTTGTTCAATTACTTTTGAGGGCAAAAATTTTTTGTTACTTTATACTTTTTTTTAGTGATTTATTTTGAGGTTTGACATAAAGTAAATTACCAAAGTGTGGCAAAACCGGCCTTAGAAAAATGCAGGTTTTGCTTGAGTGGAGGCGGATGAAGCCAAAAAGTGTTTGAGCCTAACGGAATTGAAGAGGCACAGCCTCCGCTCGATAGTGCGGCGAGTTTTTTTGGCGCCGCCGTAGCGAGGGAGCAAAAGCACCGCATTTTTCGTCAGCCGAAGCGTTTTTTGCTTACTTTTTTTCGCTAAAAAAAGTAAGAAGTAGGC
>JAYUKX010000172.1:0-30243 GCA_043764095.1 Chitinophagales bacterium | reverse complement strand
GCATTTTACGATGTGTTTATGGGGCATGACTGTAGGTGTCCTTCAGCTTTTAAAAGTGCGAGGAAACATCTTGAGTGAGAAAATGGATATAATTGAAGAAGATATTCTAAGTACTTATATGGAATTACTGGATAGTGGTATGGTAAAATAACTTTTTTAGGCCGGTTGTAAACTTTATAAAGAATGGCTTGTTCTAAACGCACTATTGGAAAACAATAGTTTTTTTTAATCACAAAAATGAACGTTAGTCATAAATTGAACCATATTTTTAAAATCAATAAATTTGATTACCGCTTATTTTTTGTATCTATTAGTTTTGAAAAATAATTATCGCTTCAGGTAAGGAATGGTGTCGAAATAAAGGTACAGATTGATGCACATCTTTTGCCCTCTTATTTCCTCTTTTTTTACTTAAATAGGTAGTCTATTCGCGCAAAAAAACAGAAAATCTGAGACCAAAATCTGAAACCTGAATTTGTACCTTTATTCCAACACCGTTCCTAAGTATGGATTACTTCTTAGTAGCAACTGCTTTTTTAGCAGGAGCCGCCTTTTTAGCAGCAGGTTTTTTCTCTTTTTTATCAAAAACACCTGGCATTTCTACTTCAATAATCTTTTTTACATCTTCTAAGGTGAGCCCGCGCGCATGATCGGCGGTCATATTAGCGCCATCAATTTTTGGTAATTTTATATTATTTTTACCAAAGCGGATATACGGCCCCCAACGGCCATTTTCGACGCTAATTTTCTCTGATTCCCAAAGGTGGATATACCGATTACCTTCTTTTTCAATTTTCGCCTCGATCAATTCAATGGCCTGTGCTTGGGTAATATTATCGGGAGAATACCGTACTGGAATATTGATAAACAAATCACCCCACTTGATGAACGGCCCAAAACGACCTTTTCCCAAAGTATAGGGTATATTTTGATATTCGCCAGCAGGTTTATCCGCCTCCAATTTTGCTTGCAATAATTCCAGTCCACGTTCGTACGAAATTTCGTACGGGTCATCCGTTTTCGGCAAATTAACAAAAGTGCTTTCACCGTATTTAATATAGGGACCAAAACGACCAGCACTAACGATCATTTCTAAATCTTTGTATTCACCCAGTACACGAGGTAATGCAAACGACTCTAAAGCCTCCAACAAAGAGACCGTCTCTAGGTTTTTACCCACTTTGAGGTTGGCGTATCGCGGCTTTTCATTTTCTTCTAATTCAATACCAGTGCCAATTTGGATCACAGGTTTGCCTAGTTTACTGATCCTTACCAATACGGTGCGGCCTGTTTCTGGATCTAAACCAAGGATACGTTCGCCGCTTACACGGTCGGCATCAGCCAAGGTTTTTTCTACATCTTCGTGAAAAGGTTTGTAGAAACTATCGATCATATTTGACCAATCAATTTTACCTTCCGCAATATCGTCGAAACGCGCCTCAATCCCAGCAGTAAAGCCGTAATCCATTACTTTTTGAAAATGATCGCCCAAAAAATCGGTTACAATCATACCCATATCGGAAGGGTAGAGTACATTTTTAGTCGTTCCAGTTACTTCTTTGGAGGTAGTGGCTTTTATTTCGTTGTTTTTTAGTACCAAAACCCGAAAATTACGTTCTACCCCCTCGCGGCTTTCCTTGGTTACATAACCGCGATTGTCTTCCATAATTTTTGAGATAGTAGGCGCGTAAGTAGAAGGACGACCAATACCAAGTTCCTCCATTTTTTTCACCAATCCTGCCTCGGAGTACCGTGCTGGAGGTCGCGTGTATCGCTCTGTGGCGGTCATATCGCTCAAGTTGAGCGTTTGTCCCACAGCCAATGGCGGCAACATACCCTGCTCATCCTCATCATCGTCATCGGAACTTTCAAGGTAAACCTTTAAGAATCCGTCAAATTTGATCACTTCGCCCTCTGCCACCAATTTAGCAGAAGCATTGGTGCTTATACTAATATCAACAACCGTTTTTTCGAGTTCAGCATCGGCCATTTGACAGGCCATTGTCCGTTTCCAAATCAGTTCGTACAGCCGTTGCTCATCGCGGTCTTGGCTTACCTGCTGATTTTCAAAATAGGTAGGACGAATGGCTTCGTGTGCTTCCTGTGCGGATTCATTTTTGGTTTTATATCGGCGCATTTGGTGGTATTTTGCACCGTATTGCTTCACGATTTCATCACCTACAGCCTGTATGGCCGTTTCAGACATATTCACCGAATCGGTACGCATATAGGTAATATGTCCCGATTCATAGAGTCGCTGTGCTATTTTCATCGTACGGCTCACTGCATAACCTAGTTTTCTGCTCGCCTCTTGTTGCAATGTAGAGGTAGTAAAAGGCGGTGCAGGTTTGCGGCGTAAAGGCTTTACTTCTACATTACTTACTTTGTAGGTAGCACCGATACATTTTTGCAAAAAAGATTGCGCATTTTGTTCATTTTCAATACGTTGCGGGCTTTCTGCTTTAAAAGAAACAGTTTTTTCTTGTGCGTTTTTAGTCAGAAAATTGGCTACAACCCTAAAGAAAGGTTCCGTATTGAACGTTTGAATTTCGCGTTCCCGTTCGACAATTAACTTTACGGCGACCGATTGTACGCGACCAGCGGATAATTGGCCCTTTACTTTTTTCCACAACAGACCAGAAAGCTCCCAACCCACAAGTCGGTCGAGTACGCGTCGTGCTTGTTGTGCATTTACGACATTTAGGTCGAGTAAACGCGGATTTTGGACTGCTTTTTGGATTGCAGGCTTGGTAATTTCGTGGAATACGATACGTTTAGTTGTCCGCTCGTCGAGGCCAAGTACTTGACACAAGTGCCAAGAAATAGCTTCTCCTTCGCGGTCTTCGTCCGTTGCGAGCCATACTTCTTCTACTTTAGCGGCATTTTCCTTGAGTTCTTTAACGGTTTTGTACTTATCAGAAGGGACAACATAATTAGGTGTATATCCATTATTGACATCTACACCGAGGTCGTTGCCTTTTTCCAAATCTCGAATATGCCCAAACGACGATTTTACGATAAAATCGCCGCCAAGGTATTTCTCGATGGTCTTCGCTTTGGCGGGAGACTCTACTATCAGCAGTTTTTTTGCCATTTATATTTATTAGAAACGTAGGCACAATAAACCCGTTAACGGCTGGTTTGTTTAAAATGCCTTGTTTTGGAGTGAAATTCGGCGCAAAATTAAGGGGTTATTTAAGAAAAAAGGGTATAATCGTAAATTATTGAAAAAAAACAGGAAATCACCTTGCCACAAACCTAGAGAAGTCAACAGCCATTGCTAAGTTTTTCCCTTGATAATGGTGCTTGGGTCTTATATGCTTTTGAAACAAACGCGCTACTTCGGGGTCTTTTTCCAAAAATGTCATTAATGTACGATGCACCTTAAAAAAACGGGGAAGATCATTGACTTGTGGAATATCGCGTGCACCCAATCGCTCCAAAGTGACCGCAAAGGTGGGTAAATCATACGGGGCGGCGTAGGTTTCAGGGTAACGAAACGCGAGGTACAGCGCAATCATTCTATAATCATCGTGATAATGGTTATTTTCTACGGAAGTGGGGTGGTCACTTTTGTAATCGCCGAGCAGGGTGTCCATACCAAACAAAAAACGTGAAATACGCATATCTACTTCTTTGGTTTCGTTCATTAAATCCTCGAACATGGCTTTCATCATCATCGGATTATACCCATAAAAAAGCATGGCTATTTCTTTGGGTCGCCAGCTATCGGATTGCCACAGACGGCGGGTGAATGTATTTTGGAAGCAAGCATCCAACATTTGGGATGGATTGGGTGTATCCATATTCCAATTGTCTTGAAAGAACTGAACCGATTCCAACCACCACATATTGGGATGTTCTCGGAGTGATGCGAGCCATTGTTTATAGGCTGTAATTTGATCTTGTATCTTTGCTACTACCATTTTTACTACATTTGCGCGATGTATGCGCTATTACTAAAAGGATTATTACTGGGCTTCACCTTAAGTTTTATGATCGGCCCACTGTTTTTTTCCATTGTGGAAGCCACTTTGGATCGTGGTTACCGCGCTGGCCTTGCTGTTGCTACAGGGATTTGGTGCAGCGATCTATTATTTATTTTGGCCGTTCAAAAAGGTATGGAAGCCATGAAACATATCGTTGCCTTAGATGGTTTTCGTTTTTGGGCAGGTATTTTGGGTGGATTAATGCTTATTGCGTTTGGGTTTATTACATGGCTAAACGGCAAAAAGGCCAATTCTGTTTCAGCAAAGGAACAACAAATTTTAGTAAAGGAAAAAGGAATAACAGGACTTTGGCTGCGTGGCTTTTTGATTAATTCGTTCAATCCAGGCACTTTAGTCTTTTGGTTGGGTACAGCAACGGGAATTGTTGCGCCGCAAGGGTGGAATACATTCGAAACCTATTTATTTTTTGGAGCAATGATGGCTGTGTTAATTTTGACCGATGCTTTAAAAATATATGGTGCTAAATTTCTGCGCACATGGCTTACACCGGCACATATATTATTGGTGCGACGGAGTATTGGGCTGGTATTATTTGTTTTTGGGTTAGTTTTGGCATTGAGTGAAGTAATTGGAGGGCAATAACGCTTTTGTGTAGTAAAAATGCGACTTAATTTCCAAGTACTTAAGCAGCCAAAAATAACTTATGCGCATCTTTGCTTCGATGACTTATGATAAACTGATAGATGATCGCGGAATGATAGAATTATACAAAAATAATAATTTCGTGATAGAAATTTATTTCATTTCAAATAAACGTTTTACATTTGAGCATCAATAAAATTATCCTTCATCAAAATTCAAAACTATTTTCAGCTATGAAACAATTCGCCTCTGTTGCAATTATTCTATGCTTTTTAATTGCGTCTTCCTCACTTTTTGCGCAAAATGCGCTCATTACAATTGAAAATCCCGACGACCTCTATGTTTGTGGGGAAGATATTCTCACCATAAATGTAAAAAATACAGGTGCTGGTACACTCAACAATATTATTGCGACAGTAGCACTCCCGGCTGCAATACAGTATGTTACGGGTACTGTTACTGGGGCTGTTGAGCAAAACATTACCGACCTTAGTGCCCCGAAATTTAGTATCGCATCGCTTGGTGCTGGTGCCGAACAGCAATTCAAACTGACAGTTGTGGCACTTTGTGATCTTGTGCCACTCATCAATAGCGGGCAACTATTTACCAATAAAGTGACCATAACCTATACAGGCGGCATGGATATGATAAATTCTACAAATTATAAAGTAGAAACAGGCCTGGTTGTTATCTCTAGTGCATCGCCAATTACTACAGCGGCTGAAATAGGCGATATGCCCATTCGGACTTATAAAATAAAAAATACGCGTCTTGGCCCGATCAAGAGATTGCTTTTTTATGATAACCACTTTCCCGGTTTCACCGCGACCATTTCGGGTACAAATGAAATTAATAACCCAGTTTTATTTAGTGGCGAATTAGATGGTTCCTTTTTTACGAGTTTTGGTGATGGGGATAATCTTTTTGAATTCAATGAAGAAATAACGATAACGGAAAAACTAACGGTAACCGATTGTGGCACACCATCATTCGACAATCCATCTCGAATCAGGGTAGGATGGGGCTGTAACACCGACCTTTGCCAATACGACAGTACAGATTTGGAATTGACGATTTTACCCAGTACTAAGAACCCCGATTTAAAATTCACTACCACTTATGGTTACCCCGTGGACTATTGTGTAGGTACGCCATCTACTAATATCGTTACCATTGTCAATAGCGGATCTGTAGATGCAACAAATGTGATCCTCGATTTTTACAATGGGTTATTTGACAGTTATACAGGCATGGATCCGGCATCATTTGAATATAATAATGGTCAAGGTTGGATTCCTATAATACCGTCTGTTTCATCACCGATTACACTTGGTGCTTGTAATGTGGATTATTTATCGCGGTCATTAATTACTGTGCCCTTGGTACCAGCAAATGCAACCACGTTGCTGCGGTATAAATTTTTCACCTGCTTCCCCGATTGCGATCAAGCCCTAATACCGCCTTATTTCTTTACTTTTTATGAAAAAACTTGCCCAGAAGGTGCTAACGCCAGTGATTCTATTGGGTTTGTCATTGATTCGGCGTTATTGTCCATACGGCATTTGACACGTTTCAATATTAAAGAGTGCATGGTGGAAGGCGAAACTTATGATTTAAATTTCACGGCAAGAAGTGCTCGTTTTCTCACAGATACTACCTATTTCCAAGCGCGATTTGAATTGCCAAAAGGCATTTATTGGGATAGCACTTGCGTAGCACCTACAATTGAAGGAAAATCACCGATTTATACTTCTTCTGTGGTAGATCCAACAACTGGAACCACCTCTATTGTACTGACATTTGACCTGCCATTTAATAGCGACTCGATCAATATGCCGTTCTGTCTCAAATTTATTTGTTTCCCCGATATACCCTGTATGGATGTATTAGGGGAAATAGGCCAAGAAGGCGGCAATTCCATTGCATTCCCAGTGATGTGTGAAAATTCTTGCGGATTAAAAACACTGACGCAAGCAGCCATTACCAATACCCCAGATGCTGGACCCGGATGTGGATTGACGGCCTGTCACTTGTTTATGCTCATTACCGACGCACCTTGCGCTTCAGGCGGCGGCGGCGGCGGCGGTGGCGGCATCCCTGCGGGTCTATTGGTAGAATATAAAACCTACCGTACCAATTATGGACTACAAGACGATGACGATAACCGCATTGCTGATAGTGCATTGAAGCCCGATTTATCGCAAATACGTTTGGATAGATATATGCCAGGTGATACCCTCCGTTTTGAATTAAAAGGGGTGGTACTATTTGGTCAAGTACCCGATTTTCCTTTGCAAATCAATACGGAATCGTTGCAATCTGATTTTGGAAAACTAGATGGTGATGCTTACAATTTAGTAACTGGCCGTTTACGTTTAGTCAACCGCGACTCTCTGTTCTTGATCCGTTCCCATTTAAGGGTCAAACGCGCTGATGGTACGGAGTATGAATGTGACGCACCATTGGTGGACTACAAGCACCAGAATTTTATCCAAATGCAGGCGGTTAATATACAACCGCCTCAAACACTTGATCGGTTTCTGACCATGTACCGCACCTTCGGATTAGGGATGGCTACCTGCGCACCCGATGGACAAGGCCCTACCGTTGGTGACTCAGTATTTTATGTATATGAATACCAATTCCGTCAAAACTATGCCCCTGCGCGTGCGGGTGGGCAACCACCAGCTTTGATCAATATTAGGAATGTGCCATGGGACAGAGATTTTGCGTGGACTTACCCTGATTCTATCGGTTGGCCAAGGCCAATGAGCCAGTATTCTGGATATGTTCAATCCCGAACTTACCCCAAAAACACGATACGTCCTTGCGCTACATCTTTGCAAACTACACCATTTGCTTATGGTATTCGCTTGGCAAGGGGCAATATGTTCCCATTTGAAGTACGTCAAATTGCAGAAATAAGTGACTTTAACTATAGGCTCGCACCAGATGCAAATATTTTGAGTGCACTCACCGATCTTACCCTACAAGAAAGCGTACCTTGGTTTAATGCCGAGCCTATTCCTTGGTCGAATGTAGGACTTGATTATAAATTTGACTACGCTGGAGGGATTTTTGAACTACCCATCGACGAAGGTTTCAGCCTGCGGACCGATTTCCTTTTTGATGAATCCTGCTCATTCCTTGGGCCAGATACGGCACAGGTTAAATACGATATTACGTATCCAGAGCCTTTCCCAAATAGTACAGTAATTACTTATCAACGCCGCGATGGCACAGGGTTCTTGGATGCTGCCCCTCGTTTAAAAGCCGATTTCAATTCTACTGTTCTCAATATGAGTAGTTCAAATTTTGAAATTGATTTTGTACTAAAAAATCTACGCCCGCACGAAGCCCCCAATACATGGATGTACGTAGAACCATTGAATGGTAGCATTTCTGATGTTGAAATACTAGCATTGCCTGCCGTAACACCATATCCGGGTTTGGCCAATTTGTTCCAATTAGGTACAGTTACTAATTTTGCCCAACAAGGATTACGTATTAAGGGCAAAAACAGCAATTGCGAAGGACTAAAACTCCGACTGATTTTTGGTTGGGATTGTGATCTTGTAGGCAATCCATTTGCCAGCACTTGCGGTCGAGATACGGTTGTGCTAGATTTACGGTTGAGTAATGCCGTACTGGAACTCGATATCATTAACCAACCTCCAGATGTACCACTCTGCGAACCTTCGGATTATTTCACATTTGAAGTATCCAATGCCAATGATGGTAATGGCTTGGGTATTACCTCTTCTATTAAATTACCTCCGGGATTAACCATTGTCCCAGGCTCTTCACAAATACAGTACCCTTCACCTGGCGGCACTTGGACTAATATAGTAAATCCTGGAACGGAACCTGGTAATATTTACTTGTGGAAGATAGAAGATATATTACCTACATTAACTAATGGCTTACCTGGTTTCCCAGAAGAACCTAATAATGCTTTCCGCATCAGATTTAGGGTTATTGCAGAATGTGGCTTTGTCGCCAATGCGCAACCCATATACGGTGTAGATGGTATTCAGCCATGCGGTTCCTTTACAAATAGTCTTCGCAAGCCCGACGAACCCATCAATTTGGAAGGCGTAAACCCTGCTTATGGTGTTGATATTAATCTTTCACCTACCTCTACTTCTGTAAGTTGTGGTGAGGATTTTGAAATTGCCGTTCAATTATTGTTACAAGGCACCCCAGCACCCAATGACAGTATTTACTTCACGTTACCCACAGGAGTTTCTTATGTAGCGGGTTCGTACCAGCCTGTCCAAAATGCGCCTTCTGGCACGCCATTGCAAGTAGGCCAAACGCTACAATGGGGCTATAATTCAGGGCTATCATCTGGCAGTGTCGTAAAATTCAATATTAAAGTAAAATATAGTAATGCAGCGGGTTGTTTGGACAAATTTATCATTGCCCAAACACGCCAAAAAACAAATGGATTCTGCGCTACGATCAATCAGTCCTGTGGTGTATATATTGCCACGGGCGAAGCACTCCTCCAAATTCCATCCATTAATCCTGACCTAAAACTATCATCGTTTACACCAGGTGCGGCCAGTACAGGTGGTGGATTTAGTTTCGAAGCGGTATTGGAAAACCCCGGTACGGTGGCTGCCGAAAATGCGGTGCTCCAACTCTGGATTGATGCAAATGGTAATGGCAAGCCTGATCCAGGCGAACAATTGTTAAAAACGCTGAATTATAACCAAACCATTGCGCCAGGTGCTACAGCCACACAAGGCGGTAATTTGAATGTCCCTTTAGAGGATCTTTGTAAATTATTGGCCGTTCTCCCTGCCGATGAAAACTGTGCTTGTGCTCCCAAATACTTCCCTATTGATGGATTGGTGGTTAATCAAGGAACTTTTGCCCGTTGTGCGGTTGAGCCTGTTACAATTGGGGTAATGAATACAACAGGCCATTTTTATACTTGGCAGCCCACTACCCTACTATCTTGTAATGCTTGTCCCGAAACGACGTTTACTCCAGATGCAAATGTACAAAATGGTGATTTCTTCACTTTTGTCTTATTTGAAACGGCCGGAACTTGTACCATCGAACACCGCTTCGAAATACGCTATGGTGAAGCATTAGGCATTAACACACCAGATCAATTGGTCTGCAAAGGCGATTCTGTTATCTTGCAAGCATCACCCGGTGGTACTTACCAATGGACAGGCCCAGGCGTAAACCCCACGGCTCAACAACAAATATTGTTTCCAACATCATCAGCAACGTATAGCGTAACGGTTACATTATCTGCGGGCTGTACAGGAACAGATGTCGTAAAAGTTGATGTACTAGAACCTAGCAATATTGTATTACCAACCATCAAAACTTGTCCAGGCAAACCACCTGTTGTTATCTTTGGGGAACCACAAACAGATGCAGGTACTTATTGTAAAACTTTCCAAAAAGTGAATGGTTGCGATAGTACAGTATGTGTTACGCTGATTGTTGCTCCTGTAGCAGGTAATTCGGTGTTAACAACCTGTGCAGGCGATTCGATAGAGGTGTTCCCCGGGCAATTTGAGACTGTACAAGGCGAATACTGCAAAAAATTCACGAATTCAGCTGGCTGCGATAGTACACATTGCGTGAATTTGACAGTAGTGCCAAAAGTACCTACTACGCCTTTATTTACAACTACTATTGAAAAAGGTTCCTCTGTTCAGTTGCAAGGCCCTGCGGGTTTTGCATCTTATGCTTGGACGCCTAACTATAAATTAGATTGTACAGATTGCCAAAACCCAACAGCGAGTCCTGATACATCTACCACATATACGGTACGACTCACTAATGCTGGAGGTTGTACAGGGGAAGCGGTTTATAGGATACTTGTAGCACCTCCTTGCTTTGAAAATGTTTTAGTGCCCAATGCGTTTACGCCCGGCAATGACACAACTAACAATTATTTGCAGGTGGTTTTAAATGAGGGACAATTTGAAAAAGTAGTCCGATTGCAAGTTTACAACCGTTGGGGACAACGTATTTTTGACGCTACTGATGATCCAAGATGGGATGGTAATGTAGGCGGCAAACCGGCACCAATGGATGTTTACATCTTTATATTTGACGTAGAATGTAATGGTAAAACAAAACGATTGTTGGAGCGGGAGATCACGTTAATCCGGTAGAGACGTTGCAATGCAAAGTCTAAAACGCCAACAACGGCCATAAAATACACCATTAATTGTAATAACAAGGTTTTGTTTCACGTAGAGACGTTGCATTGCAACGTCTAAAACGCCAACAACGGCCATAAAATACACCAATAATTGTAATAACAGGGTTTCGTTTCACGTAGAGACGTTGCATTGCAACGTCTAAAACGCCAACAACGACCATAAAATACAATATTAATTGTAAAACAGGGTTTCGTTTCACGTAGTTTTAGACGTTGCATTGCAACGTCTAAAACGCCAACAACGGCCATAAAATACACCATTAATTGTAATAACAAGGTTTTGTGACGCACGTATAAACGTTGCGCGTACCGTAGAGTACCGTAGAGTAGAGACGTTGCGTGTACCGTAGAGTAGAGACGTTGCAATGCAACGTCTCTACCGTATCACAAACCACAACATACACCATATGCCCGACACATCATAAAAAATCCGCGTTTCCACGTATTCGAATAATTATTTTATTCAATTTTACGATTTATCATTTTTTTCCTTTCACCGTTTTTTCAGACGTTGCACTGCAACGTCTCTACCGTTAATTTTTCACCTACCATGAAACAATACAAAAACAAATATCGTATCCCAACGGCAAGAGCCGCTTGGTGGAACTACTCCAACAATGGTGCATATTTTATTACAATATGCACAACAAATCGTCGCCATTTTTTAGGAGAATGCTCCAAGGGTAAAATGCAATTATCCACAATGGGCGCGATCGTGCAGGGTTTTTGGTTTGAAATCCCCAAACATTTTCCATTTGTCCAATTAGGTGAATTTGTTGTAATGCCTAACCATATTCACGGCGTATTAATATTGAATAAACCTGACCATTTGCCTGTAGAGACGTTGCACTGCAACGACTCCATACCCGATATGATGTGGCCGAAGGAAGCCGTTTGGCCGACCGAATTGGTTGAGCCATTGCCAACCGAGGTAGAGACGTTGCAGTGCAACGTCTCTACGCCACCGCCACCACGTAACAAATATTTTTCCAAAATATCACCCCCACCCGGTTCTATACCCGTTATTGTCCGATCCTATAAATCGATATGTACCAAACACATTAATAAAATCTTACCAGATAAAAAATTTGGATGGCAAGAACGCTTTTGGGACAATATTGTTCGCGATGATCAGGCATTTAATAGAATATCTAATTATATTCTGAATAATCCTAAGAATTGGGACAAGGACTGTTTTTTTGATAATCCCTGATAGAATAACGGTAGAAACGTTGCAGTGCAACGTCTATCATGTACCGTAACGTAGAGACGTTGTAGTGCAACGTCTATCATGTACCGTAACGTAGAGACGTTGCAGTGCAACGTCTGTCGTGTACCATATCGTAAAGACGTTGTAGTGCAACGTCTATGATGTAACGTAGAGACGTTGCAGTGCAACGTCTATCATGTACCGTAACGTAGAGACGTTGCAGTGCAACGTCTCTACGAACCACGGCAAAACAAATCAAATATACAAAAACCTCCATACGCATCTAGTATATGGAGGTTTTTGTATTTCAAACAGGGCCAACGCTAACCCTTATTCCTGAATAAGTGGCAAATTACCCACCTTTACGATATCATTATTAACCAAGTCTGTTTCGATTAATCCATCTCTCATACGTACGATGCGGTGCGCATGCATAGCAATATCCTGTTCGTGTGTAACCACAATAATGGTATTCCCTAGTGCGTGGATTTGTTCAAAAAGACCCATAATTTCGTAGGAAGTCTTAGAGTCCAAGTTACCGGTAGGTTCATCGGCGAGAATAATCGCCGGGCCATTAACTAAAGCACGCGCTACTGCAACCCGTTGTCTTTGCCCTCCAGATAATTCATTAGGTCTGTGCATCATACGATCGCCCAAACCAACCGACTCCAGTACATGCTTAGCCTTTTCCAAACGTTCGGCCTTGCTATAACCAGCATATACCAAAGGCAAAGCAACATTCTCGAGTGCGGATAACCGAGGCATTAGGTTAAAGGTTTGGAATACAAAACCGATTTGCTTATTACGCACCTCTGCCAAATCATTATCATCCATGGTGCTTACCTCGATATTATTGAGCGAATATTCCCCTCGAGTGGGTGAATCGAGGCAACCCAACAGATTCATAAGCGTAGATTTACCACTACCCGATGGCCCCATCAAAGCGACATACTCGTTTTCCGCAATGTTCAACGAAACATCTTTGAGCGCTTCTACACGCTCTGCACCCATAATATAGGTCTTGTTCAAATTCTTAATCGAAATAAGCATCTTTTTAGTTTTTTTCGATTGCTTTAATTTTTTTTGATTTTGCTCATTACGGTTTTTAGGATGATTCTTTCAATTTGAAAAACAATTGCTTATTTCAAATTGAAAAGGCTAAACCATAAGGATACTCAAAATCAAAAAAAACGAAAAAATCGAATTATTTTTTAGAGACTTTTGGCACTTTAAAGTGCGTTCCGTCTTGTTGTGGAGCATTAGAAAGTGCCGAAAGCGTGGACAATTGATGGGCAACTTCATCTTTTCTAAGTACCGCGCCACGGTCGCTCAGATAAATAAGAGGGTCAACGCCAGCCGTATTCACTTCCTGTAGTTGGTTCACCATATCAACAATTTGACTAAGGTCGCCCGCAAAGCGGGTACGTTCGGCATCGCTGAGTTGGAGGTTAGCCAACTTTTCGAGCCTCAAGATGAGATCAGTATGTACTTGCATGTTAGATGCTTCGATGTTTGATGGTATATATTCGCTTAATAGGTGCGAATGCTCTATGTACGGAATTAGGATTATTGCTTTTGGAAGCCTTTTACAATCTCTTCAGCAGATTTTCCGAGGGTTTTCAAGGCCATTTTAACATCATCTGCATAATCGGCATCATCGGAATATTTTTGCAAAAACTCCTCATAAGTTGCTTTTGCTTTTGCGGTATCCCCTAAGTCATTTTCATAAATAAAGCCCTGCATAAACAAGGCAGTCCGCGCTTTAGGATGTTCAGGCAATCGCTCACTCAAACGATGGTATAATACAATGGCTTTATTATACGATTCAATAGTTTTGGCCAAGCCCCCCGACATAGAAAGCAGTTCAGCATATTTATCATTCGACTGAGTAATTGCGGCATATCCCTCTGATATCTCAATATACTTTGTGGCTAATGCTTTATCTGTAACCATGCCATTCACCGTCATTTTTCGATCGGTACGCACTAGTGCAGAATCCAGCCAAGCATTATTACGGAGCAAGTGTGTCTGCATACGAGACATATCTTTACTATCAATGCTATAGGTACTTTCCGTATGGTATTGTACCCCATTGTAGATGCGAGCGTACAAACCCATAATTTCGGTCAGGTCTTGTCCTTCGGAATGATGCGCCATCGCATCGTCCAGCCAACGGGTGGCGGGTGCACCATCTTTGCGTTTATCGAACTGAATTTCGGCAGCGCGGGTCAAATAATGCAGGTTATTGGCATGATCATCCGGATGCGCCTTTACCATATCGCGGTACAAATTAACCAACGAATCCGACCGTTCATTTGTAAATTGTGTGGCTACTCTTTGCTCTAATTCTTCAATACTCTTTTGTTGAACCGTATCATCGGTACAGGCACAAAAAATAACTACAAAAACGGCAGATAACCCTAATAATAATTTGTTCATAGTGTGTCATTAACAATTGTGGGTGCAAAATTAGGTCGATTCTTTCAAAAAGCACCGATAAACCAATATTTTAAGGTGTTTATTGTTTCGTTTTGTCCGCTTAGTGTAATTTTGCATAAATTAAATTACATTTTAGTTCCATTATGCGACAAATACCACTCCTTTTAATATGCATTTTGCTGATATTTTTTGCCCAATCGCTTCATGCTCAAAATACTTTTCAGCGCTATTTCACCGTAGGTGATAGTGCTTGTTCCATATTCGATATATCCATTACACCATCAGGAGATATTTTTGCCTCTGGCACATTAAGAAAAGTAGGTAATTTTTCTAATATTGATGCTATTGTTTGGAAATTGACAGCAGCAGGTACGCCCATTTGGACACGTAAACTGCCTAGAGGATCATCAACGGGTATAAATACTACAGATATTGAGGCATTGGATGATGGAGGTGCATTAGTATCCGTTGGTTATTACACTGGTGCTGTTAATAACTACCAAATTATCCGACTAGATGCCAGCGGTAACATAAAATGGGCCAAAGAATTAGATAATAACCCTGATTTTGGGATTGATAATATTAATACGATCAAAGGTGGATATTTATTATCAGGCTATTTGCCTGGAAGTACGAGCAAAACAGTATTAATCAAAATTGACGATAATGGCAATATACTTTGGTCAAAAAAACTCGCCAATATTGCTATAAATGCAATTACTATTACAGAAGATAGCAATGGTACACTATTCCTTCCGGGCAATTCTGGCCTAAGGGGTACTTTACTAAAATTAGCCTCTAATGGCGATATTCTAAAATCCGTTGATTATGAGGAGGGTACAACAGGAAGGCTTGGGGTTTTTACTGGGTGCAATACTACTAGCAATGATAGCCTCGTACTAACGGGCTATGATCTTGAAGGCCGTTTTATGCTGTTAAAAATAGATCGCAATGGTAACCCTGGTCGCGGCGTTTGGATGGGAACCACGTCAACGACCTATTATACCGCCGCTGCCCATAGCGATCTTGCAGGAAATATATATGTATCTGTTTATAAAAATGTAGGTTCGGGAGCAGAAGCCATATTTTGTAAATTTGACCCTAATTTGGGTTTAGTTTGGAACAAAGAATATGGAAATCCCGCAAATGGGAATTATGTTTTTTACAACTCACAACGTTCCAAAACGGAGAATGCGTTTTTGCTGGCTGGTTCTTTTTTCCAAAACCTCAATGAAAGTGCTTATATTGTAAAAACCGACTACGATGGCAATATTTTTGGACCGTGCTGCCCAAAGCCTTATACTATTGCATATGCACGGTTCCAAGCCAATAGCCAAATTAGCGACATTAACGAAATATCCAATGTTGCAATGTCCGAAATTATGCAAAATATTACCCCCACGACAACCGAAGGGGTTGACTTATGTCCATTGCAGGAGAAAATACAACCAGACTCCTTGGTCAACCTTTGTCCTGGAGGGTGCATCATTGTGAGTATGACCAACCCAAGGCAAGGTGCACAATACCACTGGGATTTTCAAGGTGCCAGCCCCGATTCGAGCAATGTGATTAACCCAGGACAAGTATGTTACGGCGCAAAGGGAACGTATGAAATTGTATTGACCGAAGGCGGTTGTATGCTGGCCATGGATTCGGTTATTGTGGACAACCCAGAAGACCTATTCCCCAATGCCTTTGCTCCGAATGGTTTTAATACCACCTTTGCTCCAATTATTCGGTGTCCTGTGGAGGAATACTATTTACAAATTTTCAACCGCTGGGGTGATCTTGTATTTGAGTCATTTGATGTAAAAGAAACATGGAATGGCGAGGTATATGGCAAGCCCGCTCCAATGGATACTTATATTTACAGGGTACAGTACTATGCAGTGCGGGACGGTGTTCGTCAACTGGTGTACGAAGCCAAAAAAGAGGTGACTTTGATCCGATAATGATACAGGGATTTTTGATTGATTTGCATGAAAAGCGCATATTTCCAGCGCAAATATTGGTAGAAAATGGTAAAATAGCCGCCATCGAACGCCTGACAACATTACCCGAGGACACGGGTTTTCTGCTGCCCGGATTTGTGGATGCGCATGTTCATATCGAAAGTAGCATGCTTCCGCCATCGGAGTTTGCGCGGATGGCTGTGGTACATGGTACAGTGGCAACGGTATCGGATCCGCACGAAATTGCAAATGTATTGGGTATGGAAGGCGTACAATTTATGTTGGATGATGCCGCTAAATCGCCTTTAAAATTTTGCTTTGGTGCACCATCTTGCGTACCCGCTACGGAGTTTGAGACCTCTGGTGCAACATTGAGCGTGCAGGATGTGGAACAATTATTGGACGATCCGCGTATTGGGTATTTATCCGAAATGATGAATTTTCCGGGTGTTTTGAATGAAGACCCGGAGGTAATGGCCAAAATTGAGGCTGCTCAAGCACGCAACAAACCAGTTGACGGCCACGCGCCAGGGCTACGCGGCGAACAAGCCACTGCTTATTTCAAGGCAGGTATCACTACCGATCACGAATGTTTTACGTACGACGAAGGTTTTGAAAAAGCCGAAATGGGTGTAAAAATATTGATCCGAGAAGGCAGTGCTGCCCGAAATTTTGAGGAATTATGGCCATTAATCGAAGATTTTCCCGATCAGGTGATGTTTTGCAGCGACGATAAACACCCCGATGATTTAGCAGAAGGACATATTAATGCTTTGGTACGCAGGGCCGTGCGGGCCGGATGTGATCTATTTGATACGCTCAGGGCTGCCTGTATCCATCCTGTGGAGCATTATCGTTTGCCAGTAGGCACGCTGCGTGTAGGCGATCCTGCGGATTTTATTTTGGTAAACAACTTGGAAGAATTTGAAGTGCAGTCCACTTGGATCGATGGAGTGTTGGTGGCGGAACAAGGTATTTCGTTGATAAAACAAATACCCATAGCCCTGCCCAATCATTTTATAGCAGCCCCTATACAACCCACAGATTTTATGATACCCGTCCCATTGGACCGGAAAGCGGCCTCATTGGTAGATGTACGAGCGATTGGTGCTATGAATGGCCAAATTGTGACAAAACATTTGGATTTGACCGTTAAATCATCGGGCAAATACTTGATGCCCGATTTATTGAAAGACGTATTGTTTATATCGGTGATCAACCGGTACTCCCCCAAAGCCTACCCAGCAATGGGATTTGTAAAAGGATTCGGATTGGTCAAAGGCGCCATTGCATCCAGTGTTGCGCATGATTCGCACAATATAGTGGCGGTGGGTCATTCTGCCGATGCATTGGCCGCTGTGGTGAATCAATTAATTGCCCAAAAAGGCGGTATTGCTGCTACGGACGGGCACGGTGCGTTTATGACTTTGCCATTGCCCATAGCGGGATTGATGAGTGATATGAACGGCTATGCGCTGGCTGATGCGTATAGAAAGATAGACCATTGGGTAAAGACAGAACTTGGCAGTACCTTATCCGCGCCATTTATGACATTATCGTTTTTGGCCTTGCCGGTGATTCCAAGCCTAAAAATTACCGATATTGGCCTATTTGACGTGGAGAAATTTGATTTTACGGATGTAATAATATAAACAAGTGTTACAGCCGTACCCTTTTATACGCCAAAATTAGTTTCCAAAGTCGCTCATAAGGGACAATTTCTACTGCGGAAGATTGTTCTGAGAGTTCGATGGGCATGTCTTCAAATACCTTTAGGTGCTTTTTGATGAGCCTTTTAGAACCAGTGGGCTCATACTGAAGCGTATCCAAGGCCAGTAGTAAACTGATCATCGCAGCACTTCTGATGTTTTTATGTTTTTTCAGGTGGCGGTACATATACATTTTAAGGGATTCTTTAGAGCGACCATGTGCAGTCATTTCTCCGTCCATAGATTTAAAATAAATAGGCAACATTAGAATAGGAATATTCATGCCCTTTTTTACGGTATTGAGGTTTTTAAAGTCATATTCAAAGGTATCCACATTCACCTCACCCACAGCGGCCTTTACTTCTGCGGGATGCATAATGCCGAGTTGCCCTAATAAATAAAAATAACCTGCATACATTTTCCATATTTCACTCATGGTACCGACCGATACTACAAATCTTTCATGGTTAATGGTTTGTACATACAATTGAAGCGCATCATCATACCTTTCTGCGTATATATAGTGGTGTACAATGGTTTCATTTGCCTTTATCCAATTTACTGTGCCAGGAGTTACTGAATCCTTGCATAAATCGATGGTCGAACTTACCTCTGGCTTATTAAATATATTTAAGTGCGTGTAACAACTTAAAGCGTTTAAGGCAAACTGCAAGATCTGTCCTCTTCCACCTGTTGGTCTCTTTTGGAGCTGAGGAATAACATGGTTACACAATTCTAACACTTTAGCCATATTATGAAAGTGCAAATAGTAAATATTTCCAATATTGTATGTAACAAAATAAAATTTGGAAGTATTTACTTGGGGAGCAACCTCTAAAAAACGATCAAAGTTATCTTTTACGGTTACGTTTATATATTGTTTGCTAATCCGGCCAGTCATAAAACCTTCCACCAGTGCTTCATAAATATTACTTGCTTCGTACTCCAGCCTTCGTTTTTCTTCATACTCCGTACTTAATTTCACCAAACGCTTAATTTCTTTCGTATCCATTTGGTTAGTTACATAAACTTTTCGCAGGGTGTTAATTATCTCAGAAGTTAGCGATACAAATTCATATTTAATAGAATATTCTAAAACTTGCCTAAGCAAATATATAGCAGCACTAATCGCGCCTTGCGTAATTAACAGAGTCGCTGCGGAAAACCCTTTGTAGCAATAGAATTGGGCACGAGCAGCATCCGTAAATTTAGGTTGTTGGGTGTCAATAAAGAAAGCAGTATTAACCAAAAGGTCAAAGAGTTTCCGTCTCAATCGCCGATACGATGGGTATTCTTCATTTTGGCCAAACAAATCCTGTGCTGCCGCCTCGTCTGTGGCATAACTACCGCTCAACAACCCTGTATAAAGCCGAACTATGCGCTTGGACTCATCACTAACATCATTTAGTACTTCAATCTCTTTAATTTTATTTCGATTGATAGTGGTTGCTAAATCCCTTAATATGGAAAACTCAAGCATAAATATTTCAAATTACTTTGTTTTAAAGACGAAGAACATTATTTTTATTAGTTGATGTGGTCAAATTGAAACAAAAACCGCTCAGTTTAGTACCATTTTTATCATATTTCAAATACTCTTTTACACCTTTATTGTCTTTTTATGCAAAAATAAAGCCAAAAATAGGCTATTTTTTAATTTTTTTGGATTAATCCTATATTTTTCTCAAAAAACTGCGTGATGTGCTTTTCCGCAAAGTGTTATTTTTTAAGAAATACTCCTGCTTTACCTTTGTATCATCTAAAATAAACGGGGGTATAGTTTATGTTATTTAGACCATAACAGTCTAGATAATAGAAATTAATAAACATAGATAAGGTAATTTTGTTACCGTATTTTAAATGTTATTACCGAATATTTATTTTTATATCTATTTTTTGTCTATTTTTATGTAAAAAAACCTAATAAAAAGCATTTTTCTGTAAAAAAAGATAAAAAATAAAAAAAACTGCATGATGTGCTTTTCCGCAAAGTGTTATTTTTTACCCCATACCCCCACTGTACCTTTGTACTAAGTTTATGAGAAGAGATTACAATAACCACGTTAAAACAATAATTCTATAAAGTAATTGAGTAAAAAAATCAAAAAAAAAACAAAACGCCTACCGTTTTTAAAATGTTATAAATGAATAATTATTTTTTTTGTAGAAAAATTGCTTTTGTAGCAAAAAAAAAATAAAAATAATTATTCAATTTAAAAAATAGTTACTTTTTGGAAAAAAAACTGCATGATGTGCTTTTCCGCAAAGTGTTATTTTTTACCTATGACGATGTACTGACCTTTGCAGCATTAAATTAATGTTTCAAACTTAAATACATCTCGTTATGACTTTTATCTTAATCGTACTCAACTTACTTTTAAATACATACACCACTGTCATCACCAATGAATCAGGTAAAAATCAAATCAAAAATAGTACAGAGTACATCATTGTAACTGATGAAATTATGTAATTTATATTGGGCCTCCAGTTTCGGTTGTTAATAATCCCATTCGCGCTTTCATGTTTAGCCCACTGGCTTTGCCTCCAGTTAATGGGGAAAAGAACTAATTGTAACGATCGACCTTAAAAAAACACATGAGCAGGCACCCCATCCTGCCAAATTGAATAAAAAATAATCTAAGGTGAACACCTTGGAATAGTATATTATCGCACCAAAATGAATGATTCAATTTTCTGTATAACAGTTTTAACATCGTGTAACGTATCCGTGAAACATTAACATTTCTGAACCATTGCGAAACAATTCTTTTCGTATAGCATTTTTTTATTCGTGTTCTTTATTATTATTATACATGTGCAGCAATACTCCTTTTGAACTTCCTGTGTGTACTCTTTTGTGTTGGTTGATATACTTTGCCTATTATTTAATAGTGTATATATCGTCGTTAAGACAGATATAACAATTTCCTTTAAGTTATATCTTTGTCCGTCTTCCTCCGTGTACTTTAGTAACTCAAATTGGTGGTTGAAATAAGGTTACTAGATTGTGAGCCTTATTTCAACCACTTTTTTTTGTTCGTTTTTGGCACTAAAAACACCTTCTTGCTGCGCCAACATAACTAAAATTGTACTCCCAAATTGAAATATGCACTCCTACCCTATTCCAAATAGCATTTAGATGAGCCATTTTCACAGATACACCCAGAATAAAAGCAAAACGGATGAAGCATTTAGGAGTGGTACATATTTTCCAAAATCTTCTTACCTTCGCCCTCGAAAAATGGATATTACAGTTCGGATATGAAATGGTTAGTGAATGAAATAATGAAAATTACGCTCCGCCGTCAGTTGCAGCGCGTAGAACACTATATGCTTCAGCCCGGCGAGGCGCAGGAGCGTTGGTTTCATACACTCCTTTCTACGGCTCAAAATACTGAATTTGGCCGTAAATATGGGTTTTCGGAGATTAAAAACCACGAACAATACGCTGCAAGGGTGCCGATACACGACTATGATGCGGTAAAAGATAGTATCAATAGGATGATGCTTGGCGAACGGGATGTGCTTTGGCCCGGACAAGTCAATTGGTACAGTAAAAGTAGTGGAACAACCAGCGATAAAAGTAAATTTATCCCAGTTACGCCCGCCAATCTCGAAGAGTGTCATATTGCTGGCAGTTGGGATGCCCTCGCTTTAATGTACCATTACCGCGATGATTTAGAGATATTCCGGCGCAAAAACCTGCTTATGCCTGGTAGTTTCTCTTCTTTTCCCGAATTTCCTCAAACTTATTACGGTGATGTAAGTGCGGTATTGACCCAACACATGCCATTTGTGGCACGGTGGTTTTATACCCCAGATTTTGAAACGGCTTTGCTCCCCAATTTTGAAGATAAATTAAATAAGGTAGCGGAAATGTGCAGCGAACAGGACGATATTGTGATGTTTGGTGGCGTTCCTACTTGGATTATCGTGCTATTCCGAATGATTTTAGAAAAAACAGGCAAGCAAAATATGCTGGAAGTATGGCCTCATTTACAAGCGTATATGCATGGTGGTGTAGGTTTTGCTCCTTATCGGCAAACATTCAAAGAGTTTATTCCCAGCGACGATTTTATTTATCAGGAAATATACAATGCCTCCGAGGGTTTCTTTGGTGCTCAATGCGATTTTGACAAAAACGATATGCTGCTTTTGGCGGATAACGGGGTGTTTTATGAGTTTATCCCGATGGACGAATGGGACAAAGCACATCCCAAAACAGTTATCTTGGCGGATGTGGAACTGGGCAAAACGTATGCAATACTGATTTCCTCTAATAATGGCCTTTGGCGTTACCAACCGGGTGATACCGTTGTATTTACGCGCCGATACCCGCACTGTTTCCGTATTTCGGGGCGTACTAAGCAGTTTATCAATACATTTGGCGAGGAAGTCATGGTGGGAGATGCCGATAAGGCATTGGAAATCACTTGCACCGCGCTGAATGCTGTTATTTCTGAATATACAGCAGGGCCTGTATTTTTTGGTAATTCCAAGGATAGCAGAGGCGGGCATGAATGGATTATTGAATTCCAAAAATCGCCTGTGAATATGGACGAATTTGCACACTTATTGGATAGTAATTTACAAAAGATAAACTCGGATTACGAAGCAAAAAGATATAAAGATTTGGCACTTGCACCGCTCAAACTCCGTTCTGTACCTTCCAATACATTTATGCGCTGGATGAAAGAACGCGGTAAATATGGTAATCAGAATAAGGTACCCAGATTGGCCAATCATCGAGAATATCTGGATAGTATTATTGGGTTATTAGAAAGCGTTTAAATACTATGGAACGAACAGATACTTATTTTAAGTGAAATAAAAATATGGCAAAAGTTAAACAAAATAAAACGAATATCTCCCAAACTCCAGTAAATACCCCCGATTCCGGAAATTGGAAGATATGGATACCGGTGGTCGCTGCTGCATTGATGTACCTCATTGCGCTGAGTTACCCGCTATTGGGTTTGGATGACCACCAAGCAACAGTAGAAAACAAAGCAGTAACCGAGTTTTCGCCATTCACCAATTTTAACTTGGGGATGTATGCGCCATTAACTTGGGCCGCGTATGCTATTCCGTACAATTTGATGCCTAAAGATGCCTTTTGGGGCTATCATTTGCTTGGTTTTATCGTCCATTTACTCAATACATGGCTGGTAGCGCGCCTGCTTCTGCGCTTGGGTGTACGCGAATCCATGCGTTTCCCGATTGCATTATTATTTGCAATACACCCTATTCAGGCAGAAGCCGTGGCTTGGGTAGCGGGTTTTAGTACGCCTTTTTATGTGTTATTTTGTTTGTTGGGGCTGTTATACTACTTAAAATATCAAGCAGCGGTGGATCAAACTAGATGGCAATGGTATGCTTTAGCCTTAATTATGATGTTATTGGGTAACTTAGCAAAAAGTGCTGCGGTGGTATTACCATTGCTTATGGTCATTATAGATTGGTGGTTGCCCTCTCGTTTGGACTTAAAAAAACGCATTGCTGGGTATGCTCCCTTTTTCCTGATGGCTTTAGGGTTTGGCCTACTAACGATTTATAGCCGTAATTCATCGGGGACTGCTGTGGGTTCGGATGCCAATGGATTTACTGGACTAGAGCGTTTATTGCTGGTTTCTTATGCCCCTGTTTTTTACCTGACTAAGATACTTTTGCCTTTTAAACTAAATATTTATTATTCTTTTGACCGTGTAAATGGCTCATTACCTTGGGTTTACTGGGTTGCGCCGCTTGTCATTGCTGCGTTGTCCTATATTGCTTGGCATTACCGCAAAACAATACCGGGCATTTATATTGGCCTTGCCTTTTTTATGGCCAATATCTTTTTCACCTTACCATTTGTGACGCTCGGAACATTTGAACTTTGTGCGGATCACTATAATTACTTGGCTTGTGTGGGCGTATTCTTTGCGATTGGATCTGTATTGGCCTATTGGAGCGACCTATACCCCGACAAATCTGCTTTAATGCGCAATGTGTTGATTGCATGGACGATAATGGTAGCCGTATTGGGTGTTCGGCAAGTGGGGATGTGGAAAGACACTATTACGGTGGTGTCCAATGCTATTGATAATGGATATTACCACAAGGGTATGATGTACTTTGGTAGAGGCGTGGAATATGGCGACTTGAGCAAGCCGCAATTGGCGATGCAGGATTTCACCAAAGCACTGGAATTGGATCCAAATATGCGAGATGCTTATAAATTTAGGGGCAGTTTGTACGCACAAGCAGGGCAGATTGACTTAGCCGTTAAAGACATTCAAAAATACCTCACTTACGACTCCACAGATGTCGTTTCTTGGAACAATATGGCGCAAATATATATGCGCCAAAACAAGTTGCAACAATCATTGGAAGCATTCAATAAAACGATTGAATTGAAACCTGGAGCGATTGTTTCTTATCAAAATCGTGCAAAAATACACGAAATGATGGGGAATCAAGCAGCAGCGGCGGCAGATTTGCAGCGTGCTAAAGAACTTTCGGCGGGCAGAAATAAATAATAATATATTTGAGGCTGTCTTATAATTAGTTATAAGGCAGCCTCAAATTTTTCTGTGCATGTTTAATTTTCCTTGACGATCTGCTGTGCAAATCCACCAATCCGAACATGATAAACGCCCGGAGGCATATCATTCGGCATATCGACCCATTTTTGCTGTGCTTTTTGTTCCAATATCAATTTTCCAGCATTATCATATACCTGTATTAGCGTTTTAGCGGTTAATCCCAAAGGCATTTCCACCCAAAAACCATTTTTAATCAAAGTTGGAAACACTTTTATCTGATCGTTATTTCCAATTGATGTAGCATTTACATTTTCGGGTTGAAGCGCAATGTCTAATTCAACCGTAGTTCCGTTTTGTAATAACCGATTTACCATTTTTGTTATATAACCTGCTCGCTCAGCGCGTATGGTATAATTGCCTGTTTGTGGCGCTCCTGTGGCATAAAGTCCTTGAATATTGGTGGTATCGGCGTTGGAAGTGGTTTCTACAAATACTTTTGCATTAAACAAAGGCAACCCCGTAGCAGCATCTGTGACTGTGCCTTTTAACCTAGCGGCACGAATGTAAGTGGGCTGATAAATAAAAAATCCTTCATTTTTAGCCGTTGCAAATATAATACCCGATGGCAAATACGGATCCGCGTCCCATACCAATGAAGTACCCAAAATAGTCCATGCTGTTTCAATCATATTTGTCGGCTCGGAAGCATCCACAATGGTGAGTTGACCTTGATAAGATGGACAAACCAAGTAGTCATCCCCTACCCTACGCACATTATGTACCTCGCCAGTAGGTCGCTGTGAAGGATAATATACATCCAATAAATTAATATTACTCAGATCAGAAATATCGTACGCACCTACAGGCGTAAAAGGTTTTTCATCCGCAGTAAAAAGTATATTTTTATTTTTCGACAATGTGGTATTGTGGTTGAATGCGCCCGGCGTGGGTTGAGTGGCTAAAATAACAGGATTGGTTTTGTCCGAAATATCTATAACACTGAATTGTCCCACATAAATTTCACTGCCGAAAAGCGTATCACCTACCACCAAGCCATCGTGCAGGTAATTGGTTTTGTATTGGCCTACAAAATCGGGATTCCATGGATCGGAAAGCGAACAAATAATAGCACCACTATTGGGTGCAGCACTGCCATAGACATACAAATAACCATCTTCTGCGCCCACTGTATGGCTGCGTTGAATCATGTTTTCCAAGGAATCATTGCCAAACCATACCTTATATAATACGGTATCGGGCAATTGGCGCATATCCACAATCGTAATCCCACTACCCTGAGCCTCAGAGCCTATATAAGCAAATCCGCCCCAAGTTTTTACTTCTCGCCAATTATTGACCAAACCCGGTACTCGAAAACGGCGCACTGGCGTAGTAGGAATAGTAACATCGTATATGTCTAAACCCAAACGATGGCCAACCAAAGCATATTCATTTCCAATGCTGTCCACATGGTGCCAACAACCGGCCAGTGTAATGCCAGAATCATTAGGAACATGCGCCAATTGCTGGAGGTGCAGCTGTGCCTGAAGTGGTGCAGCGGCAAGTATAAAAACTAGGATCAATAATCGATACATCATATTTTGTAGCGTTAAATTATGAAAAAGAAGCAAATATATATAACAGTATCCAAATACAATGTTAAATACTTTTTTTTGAATACACTGCATTCGTTTTATTCCTCAATTTTAGGTGTTTAGAGCAGCGAAAATAGTACATTAAATTAAAAAACACCAAACTTGATAATATGTTGAACATGCCATACACGTTTTACCGCCAATTTTTTACAATTTGCTTTTTTGCAGCAATTGTGTTTGATGTTGATGCAGCCAATCCCGAGAAATGTATTTTTTATTGGGGCGATATGCAATCTGTTCTATTACAAAAGAATAATTACGAGGCAGAAATATCGGTTTCGCCCCATAATTTTCGAAAATCCATGTTTTCCCAACCATCACTTTGGAATGGCAAATCGTTGATCCGTGATTTTCAATTCAAATTCGAGCAAATGGATATTTCCGTTGCTACAGACAAGGAGTTTTTCAATCAATTAATATCGGCTTTAGATACAAAATATGCTCAAACGGCCAAAGCAGGTGATCTGTTTATGATTGAAAACATACCCATTGCAGATGGTCATATGGGTTGCATCAAAATAACGATCAATAAAGATACATTGGAAGTAACAAAACAACGTTACGAATTCGTAGATGCGGGTACATCATCCAATTTTAAGGCACTAGCGCGAGCAGACTGGGGGGCGTATATTCATTCAGAAAGCAATGCGGATGATCGGGATTTTTTTACTGTTCAGGAGTTTTGGCAGACACTAAAAACGCCTCCATCATTGGAATGGAAAGCGGATAGAGCCATAGAAAAAATGCTGATTCTTATCAGTTTCCACGATATATCTACCAAATTAAATAGCCTTGTTATCGAATTTGATACGACAAACCATGCCCAAAACATGGAAAATTTGATGAAGCCTTATGCGCATTTGATTACCCCGGGGTTATCGGTGCGATTAGAATTAAAAACAGCCAACCAATACCATACAGAACTACAATCGCTGCTTCAAATTGTCGCGAATGACGACCCGAGGTTAGCATTAAAGCGGCAAAAAAACACGCATAAATTTTCGGTAGAATGGGGCGATCTTAAATGGAATAGCAATCAATATTTACAATCGTTTCCAACAGCCGATGGCGATCAAAGATATACAGACCGAACATCTTTTTTGATGCTTCGACAAGAATGGGCAAACCCAGAAATGTACCAAATTGGCGATGCTTTTAATCGCACCAAAAAATTAAAAGAAATGCTGGCTGCTCGCCCGATTATTAGAGTAGATGGCAAGGAAATTTGGCCTTATTCCTTTGATATTCAATACGATAAAACAAATTACTCGATAGCCGAAAACGAACTATTGCCCTATGATCTTCAGGATAAATTGTATGGTGTACTCACCAACCCGAATGAGCCAAGTTCCGTTTTTTTTACCCTAAAAAATATCAAAAGTAAATCTGGGTATATCTTTGATCCGCTAGAATTTAGTTGCTTTCTGGGCGGATATGTGGCCCAAAACTATGCTAGTTTTGATTACCTGAAAAGGCAACCCCAAAGCACAAAATTCATGCTGAATCCCCCAACCCCTAATCCGATTAGTGATGGTAATTTACGCGTAGAGGTGGTCGTTCCTCATGGTGCTAATGCGGTATTAACGGTATTTGATGAAAATGGAAAATCCCGCTACCGCGAGTCCAAGGATTTCCCGATTGGGTTATCCTATTTCACAATACCCGCCGGAATGCTGGAAAAAGGGATAAACTATATATTTGTATCAACGCCTTGGGGCAGTCGAAGCGCAACTGTTCAAAAAAAGTAAACTCATTTAATAGGCAATCAGTTTAGTCAATTGCTCCTTCATTCGCTCCAATGGAAAGAAATTCTGTTCCAATGGAATCGCAAATGGAACAGGCGTATCCAAACTAGCAGCACGCAATACTGGAGCATCTAAATACTCGAACAAATGCTCACTGATCCAAGCTGCTATTTCACCGCCAAGCCCTCCAAATAGGGTGTCTTCGTGTAATATCAAAACGCGATTAGTGCGCTTTACGGTTGCTGTAATGGCTTCATAATCAAGGGGAACCAAGGAACGCAAATCTAAAATATCGGCATCCAAACCCATTTCATCGGCTACTTTTTCGGCCCAACGTACGCCCATACCATAAGTGATAATACTTGCTTCTGCACCTGTACGCACCTGACGAGCCTTACCTATTTCTACGGTATAGTAACCATCTGGCACTTGTCCCGATTCTGATCGGTACAAGGCTTTATGCTCAAAAAACATGACCGGATTAGGGTCATTGAATGAAGCAATCAGCAAGCCCTTAGCATCGTATGGAGTGCTTGGATATACAACTTTAAGACCAGGGGTATGGGTAAACCACGCTTCATTAGATTGAGAGTGGAAAGGTCCTGCGCCTGTTCCACCACCAGTAGGCATGCGGACTACAATATCGGCGGTTTTGCCCCAACGCCAATGCAATTTCGCGAGGTTATTGATAATTTGGTTAAATCCACAAGTGACAAAATCGGCGAATTGCATTTCTACCATTGCCTTCATATCTTTCAAAGCCAGTCCCAGACTAATCCCAACAATAGCACTTTCGCACAAAGGCGTATTGCGCACGCGGTCTTTCCCGAATGACTCCACAAACCCTTGCGTAATTTTAAATACACCACCATAATCAGCAATATCTTGCCCCATCAAGACAAGTTCGGGGTGGCGCAGCATGGATTCGCGTAAACCCTCTGAAATACCATCAATAAAGCGTAGTTCGCGGACAGTTCCTGTTGGCGCAATAGCAGCACCATCGTGCGGGGCGTATATATCATCCAGTTCTTCTTGAGTATTGGCAACGGGCTCAGGTTCGTTGAACATCACCTCTACTGCATCAGCAATGGCTTTTTTGTATTTTTTACGAATATTTTCCGCATAGTTTTCCGTTAAAATACCTTGTTCGGTGAGCCAACGTTCAAAATTCTCCAAGGGATCTTTTTTCGCCCACGTATCCATCATTTCTTGCGGAACGTATTTAGTACCACTTGCTTCCTCGTGCCCGCGCATACGGAAAGTGACACATTCCAGTAGGAAAGGTTCGGGATTTTCACGCATTTCGGCGGCTACGTTACTAATGGTATTATAGACTTCCAAGATATTATTTCCATCAATTTTGGCCGATCGCATCCCATAACCTACTGCTCTGTCCACCAAATCTTTGCAGGCATATTGCTCCGAAGGTAAGGTAGAAAGACCATAGCCATTGTTTTCTATGACAAAAATGACCGGTAATTTCCAAACGGAAGCAACATTTAAAGCCTCGTGAAATTCGCCTTGACTGGTAGCACCTTCGCCCGTAAATGCCAACGAAACACGTCCTTCCTTGCGAAGTTTGTGCGCCATAGCAACGCCAGCAGCCAACGACAATTGTGGCCCTAAATGCGAAATCATACCAACAATACTATGCTCCATCGCTCCAAAATGGAACGAACGGTCGCGCGCCTTGGTATAACCCATGCGCTTGCCCTGCCACTGACAAAACATACGGTCGAGCGGCATATTGCGCGCCGTGAAAACCCCCAAATTACGGTGCATCGTAAAAATAACCTCATCGGGAAGGAGCGCGCAAGCAGCACCTACGGCGATCGCTTCTTGGCCAATACCGCTAAACCATTTAGAAATTTTGCCCTGTCGCAGCAGGTTGAGCATTTTTTCTTCAATTAGGCGTGGTTTGGCCAGTTGTTCGTATAAATGGAGTAGGGTTTGGTCGTCAAAACCTTTTTTATTGTATTGGATGGCGGTGGTGGGCATTGTGGGCATATCAATCGAATTGAAATATTAAGTACATTTGAAAAATGCGCCGCAAAGGTAGGAACGGTGTTAGAATATAGTATTAGAATAAGCGTACTTTATTTAAATCTCGTTTTTTAGGAATGAAATTTAAATAAAGGTACAAATTTGGGGAGATGATTTTGTCTCTATCAAGGCATGAAGAGGGCGTTTAGTGGTGTTAAACAACCGATGA
>JAYUKX010000171.1:0-7945 GCA_043764095.1 Chitinophagales bacterium | reverse complement strand
CGTTTGGTTTAAGCACAATTTTTTAATAATCAATTTTTGAATTGATTTTAAAAAAATTATTAAAAAATTGTTAAGTATTTGACAATCAAATACTTAACAACGTAATTTCGGGCAGAAAAAAATAGCGCTTTTTCGCCGCTAGCCTCAGGATAAGAGCCGTAAATACATTTTTATGGTGTTAGAAAGCCCAAAATAAAGCGCGTCGGAGATCAAAGCATGCCCAATACTTACTTCTAGCAATTCGGGGCATTCGTCCTTGAAATAACGCAGATTGTCGAGGTTTAGGTCGTGTCCCGCATTCACACCAAGCCCCATTTCACCTGCTAATTTAGCGGCTAATTTATAGGGCGCAATCGCTTTTTCGCGCCCCATTTTGTAGTCGTGGGCATAAGGACCTGTGTATAATTCAATACGATCCGCTCCGGTCATTTTGGCACCTTCTACCATTTTGGGATCGGGATCGACAAACATGGAAACACGGATATTTTTTTCGTGCAATGCCGCGATGATT
Organism: Chitinophagales bacterium; assembly: GCA_043764095.1. Taxonomy (GTDB): domain Bacteria; phylum Bacteroidota; class Bacteroidia; order Chitinophagales; family Saprospiraceae; genus M3007. The sequence goes on along the minus strand of JAYUKX010000171.1, from coordinate 7,434 downwards.
TCTTTTAACCGACTGGCATTTGCTATGGTATCCCAACCATGATCGCTGGTCAATTGGTCGTCTGTATCGGGTACCAAAGTGCATTGGTGGGGCGCATTATCCAACACTAATTTCATAAATGCTGGATCGGGATTGCCCTCAATATTGAACTCCGTAGTAACGATAGGCAGCAGCATCGGGACATCATCGTAGCGGATATGCCGCTGATCGGGACGTGGGTGTACTGTAATACCTTCAGCACCAAATGCTTCGCAATCTTTGGCTACTTGAACCAAATCGGGCAAATTGCTGCCACGCGAATTGCGCAACAATGCTACTTTATTGATGTTTACACTTAATCGAGCCATAATTTAGATTTATATTTGCCGCAAAGAAACAATAAAACGGCCTTTCGAGGCCGTTTTGTACTAATTCAATTCGAGAAAATGAACAGTTTGCCAGAAGATCATACACCGCAACCTATAGAACCACTTGATAGTGAGATGGTTAAGATTCCATTGCGGAAACCAGAAGTACGTGTCCGTCAAGTACTTGCCCTCCTCGTAGGGCTTTGTTGTGCAGGGATTATACTTACGTTATTGGCCACCAAAATATTAGAATACGGCCTTGGCTGGGATCTAAATGTTATGACGGGGCAACTACCCGACGGTGCCCCCGATTCGGAGGTGTGGAAAATGCGTTTTGTGGCTGGGTTAAACCAAATTATGGTATTTCTACTGCCTGCTTTGGGCTGTATTTATGTGTTCCGCAATGTACTGCCAGCGTTACCCGCCGGGGTTTCCTTGCGCCGTTTTCCATATTTCAACCAATTGGCTTTATCTATTGTATTGCTGATTGCTTCCATGCCCGTCGTATTTTATTCTTACCAAATTAACAAACTCATCCCTGTTCCGCAAGCGATGAAGGATGCCGCAGAGCAAGCTACCAATGCAATTAATGCCCTGATGAGAATGCCTAATATTTGGACGTTTTTGGCCAATATGTTCTTAATTGCTGTTATTCCAGCATTCGGAGAGGAATTATTGTTCCGTGGTGTTGTACAACGTCAGTTAATGCGTCGTATGCTCCCTATTTCGGCTATTATCATTACTGGGGCGTTATTTAGCCTTATGCACTTCCAAATTGATGGTTTTTTGCCCCGTTGGATTTTGGGTATGTTATTGGGCTGGGTGTATTGGCGTACAAATAATTTTTGGGTACCTGTACTGCTCCACTTCCTGAATAATGGATTCCAAATACTAGCACAATACCTGCATGGGCAAAACCTGAGTTCGGTGGATTTGTCCGAAAACGATGTGGAAGTACCCGTCTTGGCGGCGGTTGTCGCTGTTGCGGTGATGGTTTTGGTGGGTAGGGAAATGGGAAAACAGCGTTCCTAAAACCAATAATTGGCCTTTGCTACCAACGCTTTGTTCTTTACCCCAGGCACATTTACGCCGTAATTATCGGTATATACCACAAATAAGTCGCTCATTGGACGGAACCGCCATTGCAGACGACTGTTGATATTGAAATTATCTGCCTGGTTATTGTATTGGATAAAGGTCGTCCACCAAATGTTTTTAGCCAAAAATATTTCAATACGGGGCGTAAGATTTACAATACTTACATCGCAATAGGGCTCTGGAAAACTAAGACGGTTGTAGGTCGCAGCCATTTTCAAATTGAGCAGTGTCCGGTAACGCCAACTGAGTTCAATACCTGCGGTATAGATTTGGCCATTATAAAACTGACCTACTTGGGCATTCAAATTAGCATAAAAACGCTTGCGGTAATCGGAACCCCATTGCACGCCTCCATTAATAAAACGATATTGATCGGCTGGTAATGGAGGACATGTTTCCAAAGGGCCATCATCAAATTTGAACGAAACGGGTACATTGGCATAGTTAGGATTCACATACAAACTGATCGAACTAGTATTTTTGAAGTTAATCTCCGCTGAAATATTATTGGAGGATTCATTAAGCGTCCCATCGGGGTTGATGACTTGGAACAGTTCGGCACCTAGTTCTATAAAATTGAGTTTTGTCGTCTTTTTTTTAGGAAAAATACGATAATTGGAACTGGAATAAATAAAGTTATAACTCAACCGGATGACGGTATCCTGAAGCACATCATAATTTTCGATCCGTTGCTCAAACCCCAAATCCGCCTTATAATTTTCACCCATGTGTAATACATCAATCAGGGTATTAAAGTTCCTGTTCCTGTACGTACCACCCATATTACCCCACCAGTTTTTGTTGGTAACACCCGGCTGAAACGAGCGGTGGTGATTGAGCCAGCCGCCCCATTTGCCATCGGTGGAGATATAATTGGTCTCTAATCCAGCATTCCGGCTATAGGCTTTGGTTTGCCGTTCTGTGCCTTTAAATTGCTCGCGATCAAGGAGATAACCAGCGACAGTGGATCGACCAAAAACGCGGCGATTCAGTGACAGTGCGGAAAAATTTTGAGTACCGCTATCTTTACTTTCCCTGGTTTGCATCGTAAGTGCGCCGATACGTGTATTGGCATCCAAATTACCCGTTAAACGCATACCTCCCAGGATGGTTCCGGGCGTTCCATCGGGGTTAAGGCCAATACGGCGCGAGAAAAAGGGTCTTATCGGCGGAATGCCATAATTGCCAAAAATATCGGCATTTTCAAGGAAAAAGGTGCGTTTTTCGGGTAACTGTACATTAAAACGGGTCAAGTTGACGACCTGCTCATCAATCTCAATTTGAGAAAAATCGGGATTTACTGTTAAGTCTAAATTCAACCCCGAACCAATGCCTATTTTGGCATCCATACCTACCGAGCCTTGGGGTTTAAAATCCTCATTGGTTTCATAATTTTTAGAAACGCCGCCGCTTACATAAGGAATAATATTGTAATTACCTTTTACGGGTCGTGGTGCTTCTTCCCAGTTGAGGATACCCGTCCATCCTAGGTCAATACCATCAAACTGGAAGGGTACGCCGCTCCAAGTGGAATAAATACCATTGCCCAAGTCGTTCCGAATCACGTTTATGCCCCATTGATTTTGGCCGTCTTTGTACCTTAAAATACGCAGCGGGATAGCATACTCTGCAGTCCAATGGTCATTATAAAGTTGTGTTTCTACCCACCAGGTGTTGTCCCAATTGGTGTCCATATCATCATTACCGGTGGAAACCAGCGCGTCGGTTTGTACGCCTTTGGTAGAAATACCAAAAAAGTACCCGTTGTTGGCTTGGTTCATCGGATCAATCAGCAACGCCACCCCATCGGAGTCCCAGTAACCAGCATCGCGCTTAAGGCTTTGCACCACATGATCAGGTGTGCTATCTATGGCTGTAATGGCCACGTACAGGAACTGGTCGGTATAGAGGCATTGTACGATAGTTTGGTAGGGAGCAGGGCCGCCATCGCGGGGCCATTTCATGGAAAAATTAGACGATTTTGAGGCTTTTGCCCAATCTTCTTCGTTCAGGTTGCCGTCCACTACAATGGCACCTTTGGCACGCCAAGCACTCATTTGGTATTTGGCTTGGTGCTCAGTGCGGTTATTTTGTGCCAAAACAAGGCAAGGAAGGAGTAAAAAGGTAATAAAAAAGTAAATGTTGCGCATAATTCTTCTTGCCTAAATGGCCAGTGAAGGTGTTGGATATTTCGTTGATAGACAAGCATTTCACCGCAAAGACGTATGAAATGCTGCAAATTTGAACAATAGCAACAAACCCCAAAATATAAGATAAAGTTCCCGTGCGCGGCGGGTATTTTTCAAAATATTGTATGGCATCGCTGTTCCATATCGTAGTATCAATGTAGTCCCACCACCAATTTCCGCCCGCCAAATCCACGTGCTGTACTAAAAACCACCCAATACAAACCTGCGGGCAAAGGAGTACAATCCAAATCAACTTGTTGGTTGCTGCTGGTGTGCGTCCACCAAATTTTTCCACCCGCATCTGTAACGGAAATCTGCACTTTTTCGGTTGGAGGAGCGTCGAATACAATACGCGCAATACCGTTAGTAGGGTTGGGTTGGATACTGATACCCGCAAGCCAAGCAGGTTCAGTAGCGCCGGTTACTGCTTTTACTTCTATGGCATTAAAAAAAGTACAACCATGCACATCCGTGATCTTGATGGCGTAAAATCCAGCAGCCAAATTATTGATGTCCTCGGTTGTCCCGATGAGTTGTCCCGCGCTATTGGTCCATAAGAATGTATATGGTGCAGTACCTCCAGATACGGTGATGTCGATACTGCCATTACTTTGGTTATTTACCGAGGGTGTTGTTTGTATTTGATCAAAAAGCACCAATGAGGTGACAATCACTTTAAAACTGCATGCCGCCATATTGCCACTCGCATCTGCAATACGAAACGACTGTACGGTAGTACCTAAAGAGAAAACTGAGCCTGTGGGCAAGCCGCCTACTTGTTGCGGCAGATTGCTTACAAGACCACAATTATCGGTGGCCGTAGGCAATGGAAAATTGACGTTACCACTATTGGGGCATACTGTAATGTCGGCAGGGCAAGTCAAAACGGGCGAAATAATATCCGTTGCGGCAATGGTCGCGGTTGCAATGGCTTGGCATCCTCCGGTGTCAGTAACGGTAACGGAGTAGATACCTACGGCTTGTCCTGTGAGCATTTGGCTGGTGCTGCCAGTATTCCAAAGATAGGTAAAAGGAGCCATTCCGCCTGTTACCATCGCCATAACAGTACCATCGCTTGCATTATTACAAGTAGCATTGATTACGCTGGTTTGGGCAATAGCGGTACAGTCGACACCACTTACTATGGCAGTTTTTGTGGCTGTACATCCTTTGCTATCGGTCACCGTCACGGTGTAAATGCCCGGCGCAAGGTTGTTGATACTGGAATTAGAAGATCCGTTATTCCAGAGATAGGTATAACTCGGAGTGCCACCATTGGATGCCGCCGATGCTGCGCCATTGTTTTGGCCAACCATTGTTTGGCCAGTAGTTGCGATATTAACAACAATAGGCAATGGCTGGCTGACGGTGGCAGTGGCCAAAGTGGTACAGCCTGCCACATCAATGACCGTTACGGTATAAGTGCCGCCTGCCAAATTGGAGACCGAAGCAGTAGTGATGCTATTGCTCCAAGCATAAGTAAAAGGAGCTGCACCGCCGAGCATGGTGGTGACAATAGTGCCATTATTTAAATTGGAGCAACTGGCACTGGTGGCGGCTAATTGCGCTGCAATACTGCAATTTACTTGGTTTACAACAATGGTTTGTGCCGTTGTACAGCCGTTTGCGTCGTTTATCGTAACGGTATATGTCCCTGGCGCAAGATTATTGACGGTATTGGTTGTGGCTGTATTACTCCACGCAAAGGTGTATCCCGGCGTTCCGCCTGAAGGCGTTACAGTAGCCGTGCCGTTATTTACGCCAACTGCGGTTTGTCCAGTTGCGGTAGCGGTTGCGGTCAGTAAAGGAGGTTGCGCAAGTGTAACCGTGGCGGTTGCGGTACAAGTTTCGGTATCGGTTACCGTTACTTTATAGTTCCCTGCTGATAACCCCGAAGCGGAGGCTGAAGTGCTGCCATTGCTCCAAAGAAAGGAAAACGCACCTACTCCCCCAGCGGCGGCCACCATAGTAGATCCATTATTACCGCCATTGCAATTAATATTATTTTGCGATGTTATGGCGGCGGTTACTGGTGGGCTTTGCACCACTGTTGTAGTGGCTGTAGCGGTACACCCATTTATGTTATTGGTAATGCATACTTTATAAATACCAACTGTGACGATTATGGGGAAAAGGGTATTTTGCCCCGATGCAATATTACCATTGATTGTAGTCCAATTGTATGTAAAATTGCTACCCACAGACGATCCTGCACCATTGAGTTGTAATTGAGCCGTATTACAATTGAGGTTGCCCGGTGTTGTGGCCGCTGCTACAGGGGGTGTTGTATTGGTAGTAACGGTAACAGCCGCGGTATTGGTACATGCTGTTGTGGTATTAGTAACCCTCAATGTATAAACTGCTGCTGTGTTGACGGTCGGAGAAAGCACGGTATTACTACCCACAATATTGCCACCATTGGAGGCCGTCCAGAGGTACGTAAACCCTGTGCCACTACTCGAACCCGCGCCATTGAGTTGAACGGAATTTTGAGTACACGTAATTACGGCAGGCGCGGCTATGGCTGCAGTAGGTAAAACAGGAGGTGCGATACTGGCTGATAATGTTTTTGTGCAACCTCTAATATCAGAGGCGGTAACGGTGTAATTACCAGGGGTTAATCCCGAAGCGGAGGCACTATTTTGTCCGTTACTCCATGTATAACTATAACTTCCCCAGCCGCCAAGGGCGTTTACGGTGACTGTTGCACTTGTCCCATTACATGTGGCCATCGTAGAGGAGGTTTGTGTCAATGACAAAGCGGTTGGTGGGCCATTGACCACAATTGGATCGGTTGTTTTTGTGGCCGAGCCTCCGCCTGTTACGGTGCAGGTATAGGTTCCTGCCGCGATATTGGCCAAATCTTGCGTGGTAGCACCATTCGACCAAAGATAAGTATAAGGCGGAATACCACCTGTTGGGGTAATATCAATGGCACCAGTACTCGTACCAGAGCAGATAATATCTTGCACTGTAGTAGCGGATACCTGGATAGTGTTGACACAGCTGGCGTATCGAGCATTCCACAAACCAGTCATGTTTTGAGATCCTGTTACATACACTTTTTTGTCGGGGCAAATGCAATAAATGGTTGGATAGCCTTCTACCATATACATGGCACCAATATCGGCATTGTCAATAATAGGGAAAGGCACACCAGTTGTCCAGTTCCCTTTTGTGCTATTATTACAGCCCGAAGCACCGTATATGCAATTGGTATTACTGGGCTGATAAGCCTCAATCGAAAAAACATAAGCTTCGTTGGTACCGGGAGGGCCGTATGTATTCCACACGTTTTTCAGGGCTTCTGTATTGTGATAATTCCAGCATATGGTACACCATGTTGCAAAGAAATCGATATAAACGGTTTTGCCTTGGTTCAGCAAATCGTATAAATTATGGTTCACACCATTGATATCCGTAGCGGTAAAATCGGGGGCAATAGTACCATTAGCTAATTGCGCTGTGGATGTAAAATAAGTGGTAAAAGCAAGGATGAATACTAAGATAAATTTTTTCATAATTTTTGAAATTTATAATCGGAAATGGATTAAATTTACTTATTTACAGCATAAAATACTGCCAAATGATACAAATGTAATAATAATCCTGCAAACCAATTTACAAAGAGTACACATTTTCTTTAGAAAAAAACTCTTACCCACTTGCAAGTTTCAAAAAGTTGAAAATTAGTGCAATAATGCTTACTTCCTACTTTTTTTCGCCAAAAAAAGGTATCCCCTCAAAAAGCGGGGGTAAACTTATGGAAAAAACATAACTTTGCAAGATGTACGAACAAA
>JAYUKX010000170.1:0-30716 GCA_043764095.1 Chitinophagales bacterium | reverse complement strand
ATTATTCCCATACCAATATTGGGTTTTCGGCATGGCGCATTGTCAGCCGCTATATTTGGACAGTGAAAAAAACCATCCATCTTTGCTCCATGTGCGGTAAATTGTTCTTGTAAATAATGGTGCACTTGGTTCAAATCATTTTCACTCATCAGCCCCTTCCCTATTCCTGCTTGATTCGTGACGACTACAATCCTTTGGAAAAGCGGTCGGAGTATTTTCAAGGCATCTAGCACACCATTTTCTAGTACACACATTTCTACGGAGCGAATATAATCGCCAGGAATACGTGTATTAATTACACCATCTCGGTCTAGAAAAAGATATTGTGGTATGTCTTTTATCATCACTAAACTATTTCAAAAATAAATCCTTTCTCTTTTAAAGCTTTGTACTTTAATTCATCAAAACGATACTTCTTCCCAGGGCGGCCTTTTTGAGCGGAATGATGGATTTTAGTTTCGACCAGTATATCAAAAGTCATTACCTTTTTTCTAAAATTTCGTCGGTCTATCTTTCGTCCTAAAATACATTCGTACAGTTTTTCTAAGTCGGAAAATAAAAACTCCTGATGAAGTAATTGTATGCCGATAGGTTCGTAGGTCAATTTATTGCGCAATCTTTGCGTGGCGTATAGGATAATATCGGTGTGATCGAACGCCAATTTGGGTAAATCTGTGACCGGAAACCATTGTGCGTCTGCTGCATCGGAGGCGGCCAAAAGATCGAATTGGCTAGGATTTACCATACCAAAATAAGCCACCGAAACAACCCTTTGACGGGGATCGCGGTCCGGCTGCCCAAACGTAAAGAGTTGCTCTAGGTAATTAATTGCGACACCTGTTTCTTCCCTTAGTTCACGTTGTACTGCATCCTCCAAAGACTCATCAGGCAGCACAAAACCGCCAGGAAGTGCCCATTCTCCTTCAAAAGGAGGGATCAAACGCCGAATCAACAACAAATAAAGTTGAGCGTCCTGATAACCAAAAACAACTGCGTCAACCGCTAATAATATATTCAAATTATGGCTTTATATATTTTAAATATTTCGCAACGCCCCCATGGGATACTGCATGGTAACACAATGTAAAGAACCATGTTGTTCAATTAAAGTCCTACAATTAATACCAATAATCTCCCGATCTGGGAAAACTGGTTTTAATATTTCCAGTGCTTCAGCATCTTGTTTTACACCATAAGTTGGCACAAGGACAGCACCATTGATAATTAGAAAATTAGCGTAAGTAGCGGGCAACCTATGCCCCTCTTCACTAAAACAAGCATCTGGCCAAGGCAACGGTACTAATTGATAGGGTTGACCATTCAATTGGCGCAGGTTTTTCAATTCTGCTTCCATTTTCGATAATTCCTCGAAATGTTCGTCATTAGGATCATCGCATTTTACAAAAGCAATGATTTCGGGAGAACAAAGACGTGCAAGTGTATCAATGTGAGAGTCCGTATCATCGCCGGCCAAGTATCCGTGGTTGAGCCAAAGAATTTGTTTTAATCCAAATTTTTTCTCTAATCGTTCTTCAATCTGACTTTTGCTTAAGTGTGGGTTTCTGTTGGGTGACAATAAACAAGCAGCGGTAGTGAGCAACGTGCCTTGTCCATCACTTTCAATGCCACCTCCTTCCAAAACCAAACCGGCGTGTTCGATACCAGCATCAAATACACCTTTATTATATAGGTGTCGTGTAATAAGATTATCCTTATCGGCAGGGTATTTCAGTCCCCACCCATTAAACATAAAATCTTGAATAATCCATCTACCAATACGCTCTTCAATTGTAATACCGCCGTGGTCGCGCGCCCAAGTGTCGTTTGATGCAGCCTCTACAAAGATCATATTATTAGACAGTTTGATACCAAATAGAGCCTTAGTCGTTGCTTCATTTTGACAAACGATCAATACTTTTTGGAATCTGGCGATGGTAACCGCAATCTCAACAAAGCACGGTAAAACGACCTCTAATAAGTCAGCCCAATCGGAATCGGCATGGGGAAAGGTCAGTTGGACGGCACTTTGCGGCTCCCATTCAGCAGGTAAACGATGCATAAGTAAATTTTAAAGTTCTAAAAAAAGGGCGAATATCGATCAATTTTTGACCATATTAAGGCACAAAGATAACACAACAAAATGAAATTTGGCACTAAGGTTTTTTCTGTGTTTGATCTTCCTAGAGTGCTTATACATAGGAACGAAACTGCTAAAACCATTTAGTTTAGCAAATTAAACAGCCAAGCAAGAAGAGGCTTTTTTTAAAGTCCGTTAACGGGCTTAAAAAGTGGAGTTAATTATTCGTGAATACTCAAATCGAAATATAATTTGGTAAAAAAAAAGTTAAAAAAATTTGGAGCAAGATTAGCAAGCAATCCCAAAGTAATATATACCTTCGCACCTCTTTAGTGTAAAAATAACACCACCACTTTTAAAAAAAATCATTAAAGATCGTACCGACTTAAGAACACCAACAATTATTCTCAAACACTAAACCAACTTGAATCAGGATGAAAACCATAAAATTTGAATTCACTATTGTGAAGTATATTTATTCACTAAACTTAACTTAATTCGTATGAAGTTTTCTAACACCTTAAAGAAGGGTAGCCTATTGGTGGCCCTGTTGGTGATGCTGGTTGCCGCAGTTTCGGCGCAGCGCACTGTGAGAGGTAAAGTTACTGATTCTGAGAGTGGCGAAGGCCTTATCGGAGCAACAGTAACAGTTGTAGGTACAACACGCGGCGTAAACACCGATATTGACGGTAATTATTCTGTAGAAGTACCTGCTGGTTCCACTCAACTACGTTTGGCTTACACAGGATACGCAGAGCAAGTAGTAGTGCTTGGCGCTGCTAATGTCGTTGACATTGCGATGGTATCTGGTACTAAGTTGGACGAGGTAGTAGTCGTTGGTTATGGCACGTTGAAAAACCGTGAAATAACAGGTTCTGTTTCCAGCATAAAGTCGAAAGATTTTAACAAAGGTAACGTGAACGACGTGGCTGGTCTTATCCAAGGTAAAGTACCTGGTTTGGTTATTGCCCGTGCGGGTAACGACCCTAATGGTACATTTAACCTTCGCCTCCGTGGTCTTTCTTCGGCAGGCCAAAACACATCTCCATTGATCGTTATCGACGGTGTACCAGCGGCATCTATCCGCCAAGTTGACCCGAATGATATCGAGTCGATTGATGTATTGAAGGACGGTTCTGCTGCGGCGATCTATGGTACACGTGCATCCGCTGGTGTCATCATCATTACAACAAAGAAAGGCCAGGCTGGCCGTTCTTCTGTAGATTACTCGGGTTCTGTTACGCTAGAAAGCATTGCAAAGAAAATTCCTTTGTTGTCTGGTGAAGAATTCGTTTCATTAGCAGGTGGTGCTGATTTAGGCTCTAACACCGATTGGTATGATGAAATTTCTCAAACTGGTGTAAGTTACATCAATAACCTTAACTTGAGTGGTGGTTCCAATAAAACCACTTACCGTGCCTCATTCAATCACCGTGATATCACTGGTATTGCAAAAGGTACAGGTTTCCAACAGTACAATGCCAACATTAGTGTTCAACAAAAAGCATTAAATGATCGCTTAACGTTGACGGCTAACATGGGTGCCCTATCACGCGATGCAGATATTGGCTTTGGAGAAGCATTCCGTTATGCAACGGTGTATAACCCAACTGCTCCTGTCAGAAGCGAAGATGCTGCGTACGACGCCTTTGGTGGTTACTTCCAATTTGGTGGTTCTTTTGATCAATTTAACCCAGTTGCTATCATTGAGCAAGGTACTAACACAGACAAAATTGGTAACTTGTTTGGTAACATTAAAGGTGATCTTGTATTACTTCCTGGTTTGACGATCAGTGCGTTTTACAACCAAACACGCGATAATATTCTTCACCAAGAATACTACAACAAGAAAGCATACTACCGTGGTCGTAATGGCCAAGGTTTTGGTATTCAATCACAAGAAGACCGCCGCAACGAGTTGTTCGAATCTACTTTGAACTATGAAAAAGGTTTTGGCAAATTAGGTTTGAAAGCATTGGTGGGCTATAGCTGGCAAGAATTCCAACGCAGCGCATTTGGAACAAGTGCTGGTAATACATTGTTAGATGAGTTGGGCGTAAATAACCTCAATGCATTTATCGATTACTACAATGGCTTGGCTATTCCAGGGTCGGGTCGTGATCCAAACCACCGCTTGATCGCTGGCTTTGGTCGCGTTATATTGGGCTACGACGATACGTACTACTTGACTGCTTCTGTACGTCGTGAGGGTTCTTCTCGTTTTGGTATCAACAACAAATGGGGTAACTTCCCTGCTATCAGTGCAGGTGTTAACTTGAACAAGTTGTTCTTGGGCGAAACATTTGACAATTTGAAATTCCGTGTAGGTTATGGCGTAACAGGTGGTACACCTCGCGATGGCGGGTTGTCTCAAAACAGGTTCGCTCCATTGGGTTCGTTCTTCTATGATGCAGGTACTTACCGTTTGGCTTATGGCCCAGCAGGTACAAATGCGAATCCTAACTTAAGGTGGGAAAAGAAAAGGGATATCAACATTGGTATAGATTGGGCTGTAATGAACTACAAATTGTCTGGTAGCCTTGAATACTATCAAACCAATACAACAGACCTTCTTTATCCATTTAACGTACCAGTTCCACCAAATTTCAATCCTATTACTTGGTTGAACGTAGGTGAATTGCAAAACAATGGTATCGAGGCTTCTGTGAACTATAATGTATTAGATGCAGAAAGAACTTCTTGGACAACTGGTCTTACGTTCTCTACTTATAATACAAAATTGGTTGACTTGTACCAAGATTTCAAATCGGTTCAAATCGCTAACGTAGGTGCACCAGGTTTGAATGGTGAGTACTATACTCGTATTGAAAAAGGCGCGCCTATTGGTAATTTGGTCGTACGCGACTTCGTAAAAATCAATGACGAAGGTAAATATGTATTCCGGGATGAAGCAGGTGCAGAAACAACTGATCCGGGTAAAGCAGCACTAGTTGTGGCAGGTAATGGTTTGCCAAAGTACGACTTAGGTTGGACGAACTCTGTATCGGTTGGCAACTTTGATTTCCAATTGTTTGCTCGTGGCGTATTTGGTCACAGCCTTGCTAATGAGTACCGCGTATTCTATGAGTCTTTGGACCCAGATACAAAAACTTGGAATAAAGTTAAAACCAAGTATTTCGACGAAAAATTGAAAGCAAAAAATGCACCAAGCAGCTACCAAGTTGAAAAAGCAGATTTTGTTCGTATCGAAAACATTACAGTAGGTTATAATTTCCAATTACCTGCAACTTCTTGGTTCAAGAAAGCGCGCGTATTTGCAAATGCACAAAACCCATTTGTATTCACAAAGTACTCTGGAGTTGATCCAGAGGTACGCTTTGCTGATCCGGGTGCTGTTGATAATGGTAACCGTCCATCAGATGAGGCTTTCCCAAATCCTTTGGCACCTGGTATCGATCGTCGTAGCACTTATTTCCGCTCACGTGCGTTCACATTTGGTGTAAACTTTAGTTTCTAATCAAATTAAAGCGAATACCAACTTTTGACCAAATTGTACACAACGAAAAGTTATAACATTTGTTAAACCTTTGTTGTTGTACATTCATTCATCAAAATTAATAATATTAATATGAAAAAGATCACCTTGGCAGGAAAGATTGTAATTGCTGCAGTAGCAGTATTACCATTCAACTCCTGTACCAATCTGGACGAGAATCTCTATAGCCAGATCGAGACCGAGAATTTCTTCCGCAATGAGGAAGAAGTAAAAGCAGCTGTAGGTGCTGCTTACACTAGCCTTTATGGCCTAATGAACCACGGTGCGTATTTCTCTTCACAAGAGGTTAACTCTAATGAGGTATTGATTCCACAACGCGGTAATGACTGGTATGATGGTGGCCAGTGGCTGAACACACACCTCCACACACAAAATGGTAAAGAAGATTGCTACAACAATTCATGGAACTTTTTGTACGGTGGTGTAAATACTTGTAACCGCTTGATCCTTCAAGTAGGCCAAGCACAAGCGAAAGGTAATTTGGATCAAGCAACAGCTGATGCTTACGTATCTGAATTACGCGGGCTTCGTGCGTTATTCTACTACTGGTTAATGGATTCTTTTGGTAATGTGCCGATCGTTGATCGATTTGATGTTCCAGAAGATTTTAAACCAGCCACATCTACGCGTGTCCAGGTTTATACTTTTATCGAAAGTGAATTGAATGCTATTTCACCTCTATTGCCTAAGCAAGCAGGTGGCGCATTCTATGGTCGCTTTACTTACTACGCAGCACAGGGCTTATTGTCAAAATTATACCTTAATGCTGAAGTTTATACTGGTACTGCACAATGGCAAAAAGCGATGGACGCTGCAAACAATGTAATCGCCAGCGGTAAATTCTCTGCTGCTCGTACATACCGCGAAAACTTTGTTACTCAAAATGAAGGTTCTTCTGAAATGGTGTTTGCTATCCCTTACGATAAGGTATTTGCTAGAGGTTTTAACTTACCACAAATGACTTTGCACTATGCAAGCCAAGGTACATTCAACCTTCAAGAGCAACCATGGAACGGCTATTGCACCGCAACTGACTTCTATAACAGTTATGCTGACGGCGATGAGCGCAAAAAGAATAACTTTATTGCAGGTCCACAAAAATTGGCAGATGGTATTACTGATGCAACAGATCCTTCTGCGGATGATCCAGACGGTCCAGCATTGAACTATACACCAGCTATCAATGAAATAGCGCCATCTTGCCAACGCCAAGCAGGTGCTCGTATTGGTAAATTTGAGTTTGCTAATGGTGCTACATCAAACTTGAGCAATGACTTTCCAATCTTGCGTTTCTCTGATATCTGGTTGGTAAAAGCAGAAGCAGAAGCACGTTTGGCTGGTAACTGGGATCTTGTATTGCCATATACTGAGCCTTTGCGTGTACGCGCTAGTTTGTCTAACCTTGCTGCTGGTGTTACTGCCGAGCAGTTCTTGGCTGAACGTGGCCGCGAAATGTTCTACGAAGGCTGGCGTCGTTCTGACCTCATCCGTTTCGGTGAGTTCACAAAAGCAAGGGGTTTACGTACTGAAGCATCTGCTCCAGAGCGCCAGTTGTGGCCTATCCCAGTTCAACAATTGAACGCTAATCCAAACTTAAAGCAGAACGCTGGTTACTAATCAGTTCTGTTTATAGATAACTTTTTACATGAGTCATTCCGAGTTGTTCGGGATGGCTCATGTAATTTTATAGTACAGTCAATCACTGGTTTCGACTGTGTTAAAGTACTTTAAATATGAATAAATTATTCTTTTTTATTTTTTCAACAATACTTATTACACTACTCCCATCTTGTAAATCCGACTACGAAAAATGGGTAAGCCAAGAACTAAGTAAGGGTGTGCGCAACGACAGCCTTTTACTCGGTATCCATTTTGGAATGACCCGTACAGATTTTTATAACCATTGCCTTGAGTTGAATAGAAATAACCTCATTACCAATGGCCCTGAAAATAGTACGGCTCAAATTATAATCACCGATTATGGTGAACCTTTTGATTTGAATTTTTACCCCGATTTCGAAAAGGATAAAATTCATATTATGCGGTTTTATTTCAATTATAAACAATGGGCACCTTGGAATAAGGAGTTTTCTTCGGAAAAATTACGCCCAAATGCGCTGGATTACCTCACAAAAAAATATGGAGGTAGCTTTAAAGAACTTAAAACACCATCAGGGAAACCATTTTGGTTGAGCATCAATGGCAATCGCCAAATTCGGGTATTTCTTAAAGATAGCAAAACGGTTGCCGTAGATATTTCGGACTTGACCGTCACACTTGATCCCAATGCAACAAAACCAAACCACCCAGTAACGCCAGAATAAAATCCTTACAATTATTTGTTTATCCATACTTTAGCATGAAAAATCTATTTATCATTCTCGTTGCTTGTTGCGCTTTGTGGAGATGTAATACCCCGACGGCGCAGCAGGAATCAGTTTCGTCTTCTGCCATACAAATGACGTTACTGCCTGCCGAAACAACGGGTATCGACTTTGCTAATATGGTACCTTATAATGATACCTTTAACTGTTATACTTTCCGCAATTTTTACAACGGTGGCGGTGTAGGTTTAGGTGATATCAACAATGATGGACTACTTGATGTGTTTTTCTGTGGTAACATGACTCCAAATCGGCTTTACCTTAATCTTGGAGCGTGGAAATTTAAAGACATTACCGAATCCTGTGGTATGGGACTTTCAAAAACATGGACAGCAGGTGTAGCATTTGCAGATGTGAATGGCGATGGCTGGTTGGATATTTATACCTGCAAATCAGGGCCATTGGGTGGAGAAAACCGACATAACGAATTGTTTATCAATGCGGGAGGCGACGAAAATGGAACATGGAAAAATTCGTTTTCAGAACAATCAAAGGCTTGGAAACTGGATAATAGCGGCTTAAGTACACATGCTGCTTTCTTCGATTACGACCGCGACGGTGATCTGGATTGTTACTTATTGAACAATTCCGTGCGTAGTGTAGGTGGTTATGATTACCGCCCGGGACAACGTAACACCCCCGATCCGCAGGGTGGTAATAAGTTTTTACGCAACGATGGCCTTAGTTTTACCGATATTACCCAGCAAGCAGGTATATATTCGTCTGCTATTGGTTTTGGTTTGGGCGTTACGGTAGGCGATTACGACAAAGATGGGTGGCAAGATCTTTTTGTATCCAATGATTTTTTTGAACGGGATTATCTCTATCACAACAAAGGTGACGGTACTTTTGAAGAGGTACTGGAGTCTAAAATGCCCGAAATCAGCAAAGGTTCTATGGGGGCTGATATGGCCGACCTCAACAATGATGGTTATCCAGAAATATTTGTAACAGAAATGACACCTCCCGATGATGCCCGTTATAAAACAAAAGCGGCTTTTGACGATTGGAATACTTTTGCCATGATGCAGCAAACAGGTTACCACCGCCAATTTGGGAGAAATGTACTCCAACTCAACAATGCGGGTCAAAATTTTTCGGAAATTGGCCGAATGGCAGGTGTCCATTTTACCGATTGGAGTTGGGGCGCTCTGATTGCAGATTTTGACAACGACGGATTAAAGGATATTTTTATCGCTAATGGCATTGGCAAAGATTTATTAGATCAGGATTATACCAATTTTTACGCAGATCCCGCTGCGGTAAGAAACATTCTAAAAAACAATCCAGGACATGGGATTAAAACCCTCATTGATAAAATGCCAGAGCAGTCAGTTGTCAATTTTATGTTGAGGCAAACTGGTGGTGAAATTCCACAATTTGAAAATATAGCCGCCGACGCTGGTATGGGGCAACCCTCCTTCTCTAACGGCTCTGCTTATGGCGATTTGGATAACGACGGCGATTTGGATCTTTTGGTCAATAATGTAAATATGCCTTGCTTTATCTATCGGAATGAAGCACAAAATAACGGGAATAACTGGCTAAAATTCCAAGTACACGGAACAGGTTCAAACGCATTTGGGCTTGGTACAAAAATATCCATACAATCAAATGGCAAAACCTATTATCAAGAAATTGCGCCTATGCGCGGCTTTGAATCTTGTGTTGATGATCGACCTAATTTTGGATTGGGAAAGGATAGCGTTGTTCAAACCGTTGAGATCACATATCCAAATGGGAAGATGCAAATTCTACATGATGTTGGCGTAAATCAAGTGATCCAACTCACCCCCCAGCCCCCCGCCCCCCCGACCCCACTGGCCCCCCTGGCCCCCTTTTTATTCCCCTCTCCTATCCCAAATATTGTATTTCAAGAGCGGAATTATTCCGATTTCGACCAAGAACCCCTGCTTTTTACCATGTATTCCGCGGAAGGTCCCAAAATGGCCGTTGCAGATGTAAATGGAGATGGGCTCGAAGATGTTTTTATTGGCGCACCAGCAGGGCAAACACCTCAATTGCTGTTACAAGGCAAAGGAGGCGTTTTTAAGCAAATTCCTCAGCCTGATTTTGCAAAAGATGCCGCTTGCGAAGACAGTGCTGCTGCCTTTTTTGATGCCGATGGCGACGGCGACCAAGACCTTTATGTAGGATCGGGCAGTAATGAATTGCAACCGGGTGAACCTGCCTTACAAGACCGATTATACATCAATGATGGCAAAGGAAAATTTGTTCGAAAGCCAGATGCTTTATTGACAGGAAAGCCATTTTCCACCGGCTGTATTGCTCCTGCAGATATAGATAGCGATGGCGATTTAGATATTTTTGTTGGAATGCGTATGATCCCAGGTCATTATGCTCAAGCACCAGTTTCCCTGATTTTAAAAAACGATGGTAAGGGTACTTTCACACCAGCGATGCAGCAATACCCCGAACTTGGGAAAATTGGAATGGTAACAGATGCGGCTTGGGTCGATATGGACGGCGATAATGACCTAGATTTGGTGACTGTGGGTGAGTGGGAACCGGTGCGCATCTTTTCCAATGACAAGGGTAAATTGACCCTTTTGGAAAATTTTGTGCAAAACCGAACAGAAAACACCAATGGATGGTGGAATACATTACATATTTCCGATATTAATGGGGATAAAAAACCAGACCTGATTTTAGGTAATCATGGGCTAAATAGTCGTTTTAAAGCCAGCGGTTTGGAGCCAATAACCTTATTTAGCAGCGATTTTGATGGCAATACGCGCAATGAAACCGTACTTTGCCAGTACAATAATGGGCGATCATACCTTGTTCCGTTGCGGAATGACATGGTGAAGCAAATTCCTATTTTAAAAAAGAAATATTTGCAATATGCCAACTATAAAGAGCAGGGTATTGAGCAGGTTTTTTCGCCAGAGCAAATAAAAAAAGCCGTAAAAAAAGAAGTAACAACACTAAAATCGGCAATTTTGCTCAATTTGGGAGGAATGAAGATGGCTTGGAGTGACATGCCTCAACAAGCCCAAATCAGTCCAATTTACGCGATTGCAAGTGGCGATTTCAACCACGATGGGGCTATTGACCTGATCCTTGGGGGCAACCACGAGCGTTGTAAACCAGAAACAGGGATTTATCTCGCCTCGAGAGGAGTTATTATGCTCGGTGATGGCAAAGGCGGATTTAAGCCCATTCCATCTTCGCAATCAGGGATTGATATTGCAGGCTGTATTAGAGGGATTGCAGTACTTAATAACCAAATATTGGTCACTCGGAATGGAAGTCCTCTATTGAAATATACCTACAATAATAATATAAATAGCAGGTAAACAGAAGTGGGAATAATGAGCATAAGTAAGCCCAAAAGAATAGCCGCTCTGGCCTGGCGTCTGATTTTTTTCTCAAAAGGATGATCTTTGATTTGTGCTAATTTACGAAGTACTTTTTCGCCCTTTATGATACCTATCGTCAATAAAACTAAACCAGGAAACCCAAAAATAGACAATAAGCCCAGCATAGATACCCCAATAATGCTTAAGATCATAGCAGAGCGCGCTTGGCGGGAGAGTGGGTCTTTGCTAGCATTTTTGGACGAAATATCTCCGTCTTTTGATTTCCCTATTCTAATAATTTTTTCGTTCGGTAAGGAGTATCGTTCACCATCCGGCTCATTGCAGGTGGCAAAAATGATCCCGTCAGCATTTGTTTCCAATAAGCGGATCATATATTGTTTACCATCGCTAGAAAATAATGTATCGCATCCAGGTGATACAATATTACTGGCATTCAAAAGGTAAGAAAAGCAACAAAAAAAGAGTAAGGGAAAACGTAAAAATAATGCTTTCATAAAAGAATAAATTACATAAAACTTAAGAAAATAATAATTAAAACGAAACCAACAAGCAATATATACAAACCAAGCAATATCAACATGACTAATGCAGTAATATAACTCAACCGAGCCAATCTATATTGTTTGAAATATTCTTGCCTATTTCGTGTTTTTCGCATAGTTCTTCGGCCCAAAATTAAACCTAGAATGATCATAGGCCAAAAAAACAAACTAACCAAAATACTAAAAGCCGCAGAAAATAAGATTAAAAAAATGGCACCAAATGAAAACAAGGCACTTAATTTAGCATTGCGGGTAACTTTTTTTCGTTCTTCAGGCGTTTCTACTAATTTTATAGCATCTTCAGGAACGCCATCCTGTCCAAATTTAATGATTGTTACTGCCTCTGTTTTCTCCACCTGAGTGGTATCAAGCACTGCTCCCGGTGGTAAATCTTTCTTTTTTGCTTTCTTAATCTCCTTTACATTGACCATTCTATAGGTCTTCAAAGGCTTCTTATCATCATCGCCGCAATACCGGAAACGCACTACTTTATCATCCGAACTTTCAATTTTCGCAAGGATAACCCTGCCTTGTTTCATTATAATGGTATCGCAATCACCGTTTGGCAATTGTGACATAGCGTTAACGTCTCCATTAATAGCAAAAAAACACAATAAAATAAGTGTAAGAAATCGCATAGTATATTTTTTTCGTTTGACGCTCAAATATAAAGCAGGGTTGGCTATACTAGGGAGAAAATTAGTTTTTATTTTAGAAAGTGGCGGTAAAGCATAAAGTTACACGTATTTAATAGTTGAAAAACACAAACCTATTGATCATAAATGCAGTAAATAAGACGATTGATATCAAGGCATAAAATCCAGATCGCGCGCGCCTGAATATTTTAAATTTTGTAGGATCATCCTTAGATTTCAAAAAGCTCATTGAGGAAAATAACGTCCCCAAAAACAACAATAACGCAAATAGAAAAAACAAAAAAAGGCTCTGTAGTAAAATGGCAATAATTAGTATCAATATGGCGCCATAGGATGCAAACTCAGCAAAATTAACTATAAATACATCCAAATCATCTTGTTTTTTTGAATTACGGCTTGGTATCTCTTTGGATAATTCATTTTGGACACCCAATACTTTCCCTTTTTTTATCGAATCTATTCGTTTAAGTGGATAAACTTTTACTGGTTTATCAAACGACTCTCCATAATCCCAATACCGGATATTTCTGTTTACGGTATCCAATACATACGCATAAAATACTCGGCCATTTTTAAAAAGAATGGTATCACAGTCTCTTGTTTGCAACAAAGACATTGCCGAAGAATTGTGATAAATGAGCAACAAAAAAAAGATAGTAAGAAATCGCATAATTTATTTCTAGGTTTGCCCCCCAAAAGTAAAACAACTTTCTCTTATTGGGTAAAAAACGTAATTATAAAGGAAAAGCAGTAATCTTTGAATCTAAAGCCGCTAGATATAATCGCCCAAATAAAGAGACACTAAATTAACGACTCCAATTATTGCTGCAATAATATATAATATCGGAATAAATTTAGCCAATTTAGCCCACTCACGCACTTTACCAAACATCGGTTTGCGCTTTGTTTCGCGCAAAACTTCATTTGCCTCAACTATTGAGAATATAATAGTAACAACACAAAGCGCACTCCACAAAGGATTGAATAAAATGGCTAGAAAGAAAAAAAATAGTGTTGCCAATGAGCTAGCAAGCGATAATTTAACCCATGAACGGTACTTTTTTTCTTCTTCCTCATATCCTACTTTTCCCGCAACTTCCGGAAGGGACATATCAGGTGCCACTGTATCTAATACTGATTGATGGATGGTAGGAGCGTAAGAAAAATGATTATTGGCTACTAAATCCGAAGAGTAACAGCCGAAAGATGAGTACATGAACGATAATATTAGTAGAAGACGCATAAGCATAAATTGGTTATTAAAGCCTAACGTATAACAACCTGCATTCGCTGCTTCCTATTATCCTCCTATCCTGTCAATTTGAATCCCACCACGATTATTTTCTCCAAAACCAGATATTGAATAAGCAAAAGTGAACATAAAATACCGACTTAAATTACTTGTCCTAACTTCCTCTGTAAAATTAAAATTGCTGCTCCGCGTAATCCCTACGTTTTTATTCAACAAATCAAAAGCACTCAGTTTTATCTGCCCTTTGCGATTTTTTAAGACATATCGGGTCACGCTGGCTTTCCACAATGGGATTTGTTGCGCTGCGCCAAATGATTCTTTTGAATAAATGGTATAATCAAATCCCGAATTAATAGCCCATTTATTACTAGGAAACCATGCAAGATTAGCAAAATAACGTTGGTTAATATACTGTTGGTTAAGCGTATTACTCACCGAGTACTTTGTAATATTTTGTGACCAACGCGCGCCGATTTCCATATCTATTTTTTTCTTTTTCTTATTGTCCAAGGCAATCTCAAAATTATTGGCCCATCTTTGAGTAATGTTTTCCGCATCATTGATAAAAAGAATGCCTCTATTAAAGGAATTATTCAACGTTGCTTTTACATTACTTTTTAGGGGGCGCAATGGACGGCCAAATTGCATATAACCCTCCATCAACATATCATTTTTCACATTGACAGGGCGGGTATTTGTACGTAAAAGGGCATCAATTGAACCTGCATTGGTGATTTTATTGAGCGTATAAGCACCATTCAAACCTGCAAAAAACATCGTATTGGAAAAAGCATCAAACCGCATAAAACTCAGGTCTATTTCATGCGCATATTCGGGTTGCAGATCTGGATTTCCAGTAAAAATTTGAAGGGGATTGCTATTGTCCACCACTGGTTGCAACTGTTCCAAGGAGGGTTCACGCAAATCAGTATTATAATCAAGGCTTAACACAACACCCACACGTGGTTCGTATTGGTAATTGAGTGCAGGCAGAATTCGATTAAAACGCCTTGAAATTGGCGTGTTTTCGACACCTAATAACTGACCCTCCAATACCGATTGTTGCATTGTTGTACCAGCCGTTAGGTTATACTTATCCCGATTTAGCGTATAGTTCATCGTGCCACGTTGATAATGGTAGCCCCGTTGATAGTGGTTACTCAAGAGCGGATTAAACACTTCTTGCACTGTTGGAGTAAATAAAGTATCGTAAAATGGCTTGTTCGTTTCATTGGTATATTGCCGAAAAGCGGCGCGCCATTCCAAGTACTGTTTTCGACCAATGGGTTCGGTATAAGAAAGACTTGTGCTCCAATTGGTGGCATTATCTGTATAGTTTTGTCGTTGGCGGGCATTGAATAGGCTATCTCCGCCCTCACGGATAAATCGAGTATTGGCCAATAGTCGGCCGGTGCGGTTATCGTCGCTTTTTTGAAAAGCAGCATCGGCCACCACTGCACGCCCCTTTTTATCAAATTTACGTTTATAGGTCAAGTTGCCGTCACCACGCAAATAACCGCCTTCTGTTTGGTAGTTTCTATCTGCCGTATTTTGAAGCGCACCTAACGGGTCATTGGTCGAACTATTCGTGAGTGATCGGAGCACAGCATCGTTGAGTACCCAATTGGTTCGGAAAGTAAGGTGCTGTACGGAATCAATTTTAGATTTTAGCGTTAAATTCAAGCGGTGGTTGTTGTTCCTGTTCCAGCGCGATTCTTGTTCGTTGGAATTGAATAAACGATCGGCCAACAAGTTTTCCCGCTGTGTTGTTTTATCCAAGTCTTTTTGAATGCGATTGTAAAAATAATTAGCACAGAGTTGCGTTTTTTTAGAAAAATCATGGTTCAAGTTTAAACCTCCTGCCCAAGCAGCCGTAAAACCATTACCCCCCTCACCCCCCATCATGTCTCCATTAGGGTCGTCCATAGAAATGCGTACCCTTCCACCACCGCTGCTGCTCATCAAATTAGAGAGGCCGCCCATAAACGAGATATAATCATTGATAGAAAAGGCTTGTTGATTGGTATTATTGGCACTTCCGAGCGCCGAAATCTGGGTTTTTCCTGAAAATTTATTAAGGCTAAATCGGCCTTCGTACCGATCGGCTGTGCCATAACCCATCGAAGTATTGCCAAAATAGCCCGTTTTTGCGCCATCTTTGAGTTTTAGGTTGATGGTTTTTTCTTCCTGACCATCGTCAATACCCGTAAACTCTGCACGTTCCGATTTTTTATCATAGACCTGAACTTTATCTACAATGTTAGCAGGTAGGTTTTTGGTCGCAATTTTGGGGTCTTGCCCAAAAAACTCCTTACCGTCCACCATCACATTTTTTACCACTTGCCCTTGTGCTTTAATGGTGCCATCGCTTTGCACCTCCACGCCTGGCAATTTTTTGAGTAAGTCTTCTACCATTGAACCCGGTTGGGTCTGAAAATACCCAGCATTGTAATTGATTGTATCATTTTGCATACGCATGGGCGAGCGATCGGCTGTAATATCTACGCCATTGAGGAGTAAATTAGCAGGTAATAACACGATTTTACCAAGGTCAATTTGTGGTCGGTCGGGGCCTGTTGTGATGGTTTGGTAATGTGCATCGTAGCCTGTATAAGTTATTTGCAGCAAATATTCGCCTTTTTCGAGGCGTTTCAAGGTGAATGCACCGGTGGCATTGGTCACACCAAATTGTGCGATGACAGAGTCCTGCACTTCCATGAGCACAACAGAGGCGGAGGGCAACCCAGTGCCCATGGAATCAGTGACAGTGCCCGTTATAGTCGTTTTTTGGGCGAGGATAGGTAAAGATAGCAATGCCAGTAAGAGGCCAAGTATTTGTTTCATAGCTTAATTATTTTTGTAAAAACTTAGCCGCTTGCATTTCGGCCAAGTTTTTATATTATTTTATTTTTAGTTTTTGTCGCGAATAATCACTTTCATACCGCCTCCGCCGTTTTCTGCGCCCATTTCTTTCATTTTATCAGCTACTATTTTATCAAATTCGGCCCTGGTACAGTCTTTTCCTTTAGTTGGGCTTTAATAGCGTTCTTTTCTAGGGATTTAAACTCTACTTTATCGGCGAGATAAGTCCTTGATCCACTGTCCATATCCAATTCGAGGATCAATCCGGGAAGCCCATTAAAGGTTTCGGGGCCGGCAGCCAAGGGGATTTCTGAAGTAAACCAAGCCACCACTGTTTTAGTAGAATCGACGAGTGTTGCTTTTTGGCATTTATAGTTCAAAATCGTTTTTTTATCTGGTGCAAGTTTCCATTTCAATGCTTTTACATCATCTTTAACCAAGAAAGTACGCCCCATAAACTCGCGGCTCTCTATCACTTTATCGGTTTCAATGCTACGGTACAAAATGTTCTTTGGGCGAACCATTTTTATTTGTACGACACCGCCATCACCATCATCGTGCTTTAAGTCGATGTCTTTTTCATCGTCGTTTAGGTCGCGGTACAACGTTTCCTGCTCATTAAAAAGCATGATTTGTTGGCTAATTTGAGCGGGCGGAACCATCTTTTTCATTTCTTCGGGAGCATCATCCGGAAGATTGATTTTTAATTGGGCAGTAGCGGTATAAAGCACTTGGCCTTCTTTGTTTTGTGCTGCAACGATTATGGGCAGCATTACGAATGATAATAAATAAATTACCTGTTTCA
This sequence comes from Chitinophagales bacterium, assembly GCA_043764095.1. Classification (GTDB taxonomy): domain Bacteria; phylum Bacteroidota; class Bacteroidia; order Chitinophagales; family Saprospiraceae; genus M3007. The sequence goes on along the minus strand of JAYUKX010000170.1, from coordinate 13,277 downwards.
TTGTGTGTGTGTATTTAATGATGGGGCAAAGGTAGAGTGCCTTTTTATGCGAGCAGGTTAATCAACCTTGGTCTAAGGTTAATTAAGGTTAATGCTATCTTTTTCATTCGTAACTAAGGTGTACTTTTGTGCTACAATGGTAAAAATACAAGTCAATACGGCCCGCAGTTTAATTATCCTTAGCCTTTTGCTATTGGCTGGTTTCCTGATTTGGTTCTTGAGCAAAACTTGGGATGACGAACTGTCGCAGTTAAAAACAGAGGCAGATTTAATTATGATCAATGCTGTACGGGATATTGAAGGGGAAGCATTCCAGCGGTTTCTTTCTCAAAAAAGTATTGAATATAGACCACTAAACTCTGGCACACATACCGATTCAATAGCAAAAGATAGTAGTTGGACTACGGTATATTTTCAAAGTGAAAAAGATGGACCGATAAAAAATCATAAAACAACAGAGATTCAGCAATTTATCGCAGCAGCAAAACCTGTAACTGTAACAAAGGACAGCACAAAGACCACTGTAATTTTCAAGGAAGCGGCCAAGAATCGTGTATCATTAGATACTTTTGACTCTTCTTTGCAAGGTACAAGAAAAGTGGATATTCGTTTTAAAAGCAACAAAACAGAAGCCGAAAGCGCATTATCTATTATGCTATCTATTGATAATGCGAAAGGAACGGATTCGTTGCTATTTAGCACCGATTCCACTTTGGTAATGGCTCGATTAAAGGAAGGTTTGGATAAAGGTTTAATCGGAAAAGGTATTGTTTTGCCCTACACAATTGTAAAAGTGAGTGTAAATATGCCAAAGCCCAAACAGGTTTTCACTTCTTATACCGATTTGGGTAGTCAAAACAGATATGATGTTTATTTTTCAGAATACCACGTTTTACTACTACAAAGAATACTGCCAGAGGGACTATTCTGCTTGTTTTTGTTCTCTGTTATATCTGTGGCCTTCTATTTGATTTACCAAAATTTAAAAAAGCAAGAGCGTTTAGCGGCGATCAAAAGTGAGTTTGTCCGCAATATTACCCACGAACTCAAAACACCCATTGCCACAGTGAGTGTTGCGATAGAAGCCCTCCAAAATTTTGGGGCGATGGATAACCCCGAACGCACCAAAGAATACCTCGGTATTGCTGATACCGAATTGGGCCGATTATCGCTTTTGGTGGATCGGGTACTAAAAATGTCGTTATTTGAAGCGCAAGATTTGACGATTAATTTGGAGGTGATTGACCTTAAACTCATTTTGGAAGAAGTTGTACATACCATGCGATTACAATTTGAAAAGTCAAAAGCAACGGTACATTTGGCTTTTGATGGTGGCGACTTTTCCTGTCCAGGCGACAAACTACACCTCACCAATGTTATCTACAATCTGTTAGATAATGCATTGAAATACAGCCCACATAAACCTGAAATTTCAATAGTATTGTCCAAGATAAAAAACACGATTCAACTCAAAGTGGGCGACAACGGAATTGGTATTCCCGAAGACTATTTGCCTCGAATTTTTGACCAATTTTTTCGGGTGCCTACTGGGAATATCCATAATGTAAAAGGACATGGACTGGGCCTCAATTATGTGGCAGGGGTGGTCAAACAACATGGCGGTACCATTAATGTAGAAAGTAAAGAAGGTATTGGCACCAGTGTTTTCGTAAATTTTTCCACTCATCTTTCATAAAATTAAGATCATTTCTATGCGCGTTCTATACGTTGAAGACGAGCCATTTTTGAGCAAAATAGTAAAAGAAAGCCTTGAAACAAGAGGTTTCGAAGTGTATTTGGTGGAAGACGGCAATTTGGCAATGCCCGCATTTGAACATTTTACACCCGATATATGTGTACTGGATATTATGTTGCCCGGCATAGACGGTTACGCAATTGGCAAATCCATACGCGCTCGATTTGCGCAGATGCCCATTATTTTTGTCACTGCCAAGCAGCAAACTTCGGATGTGGTACAAGGCTTTGAATCCGGCGGGAATGATTATTTGCGCAAGCCATTCAGTATTGAAGAGTTGATTGTTCGGATGCGGAATTTGGTGAGAATGTCGAAAGGAAATGTCATTGAACCCAAAATGGGCACCAAATTAACGATAGGTCGGTTTCAATACGATACGAATAAACAGGTGTTGAAAATCGACTATAAAGAACGGCAATTAACCTTCCGCGAGGGGCAGTTAATGGAGTTTCTAGGAACACAACCCAATATGACGATTGAGCGCAAAGCGATTTTAATCGAAATTTGGGGCCACGACTCTATTTTTAACTCTCGCAACCTAGACGTATACATCACACACCTGCGCGAGTACCTACGCGAAGACGATGGCGTGCAACTGATTACTTTAAAAGGCGTTGGTTATCGATTGTTAACTGGAAAATAAAATGAATGGATTAATATTAGCGGGCGGAGAAAGCCAACGGATGGGTCAAGCCAAGGCGTTATTACAATATCAGGAAAAAGCACAGTTTTTTTGTGCTATTGAATTATTGTCCCTGTTTTGCGAACAAGTGTATTTGTCCTGCCGAAAAGAGCAAAAGGGGTTATTTCTAGCCGCTGGTTATACAGGTGCATTTGTTTTTGACCAAAGTGAATTAGGGGCAATTGGCCCATTAAATGCGCTATTATCGGCTTTTAAAACGGATCACCAAGATTGGTTGGTGTTGGGTTGCGATTATCCTTTAATAAACAATGATGATATTACACAACTGATCACCCTGCACAAACCAGCCTATTTAAGCACAGTTTTCCAGCATCCCGAAACGGGTTTTGAAGAGCCATTAATTGGTATTTATAGTGCCCAGGCCGAGCCTTTTTTATTGTCTTGGTTACAAAGCGGCAACCAATCACTGCGTTTTTTTTTAAAGGAACATAAGGTACAATTACTACAACCTAAAAATCCACTACATTTGCAGAGTGCCGATACCCCTGCTGATTTTCGGCGGTTAAAATCGGTAGTAGAGAATGAAAAACAAAGCAATTAAATCTGTTCAAATTCAAAAATATACTACCCACGGGGTACAAACAGCCGAAGATTTCCTAGCCGTTGAAGAGCCATTGGAAATCCGTATTGAACACGGATCAATAGCGGAACGAAAAATCCAAAACCTATCCATAACGATGCGAACGCCGGGCAATGACGCTGATTTAGTGGCCGGTTTCCTTTTCACAGAAGGTATTATCCGACAATCCACTGACCTTCTTGACATCAGTATTTTAGATGATAATATCGTATTGGCACGATTAAATCCAACGATAAAAGTAGCCATTGGGCAAATGGAGCGGCATTTTTACACCAGTTCGAGTTGTGGTGTTTGCGGAAAAACATCGATTGAAGCCGTTAAAACTGCTATCAATTGCGCCATAAAACCCAATCGGGCAGCCATAAACCTAGCAATACTGCTGGAACTACCAGCCACGCTCCGCAAAGTGCAATCCACATTTGATACCACTGGAGGCATACATGCAGCGGCTATTTTTGATTTAAATGGGCATTTAGTTGCCTTGCGAGAGGATGTTGGTAGGCACAATGCATTAGATAAAGTAATTGGGTATTTTATGCAACAGAATCAGGTACCAATAGAAGATAAAATACTACTTTTGAGCGGTAGAGTAAGTTTTGAATTAGTACAAAAAGCGGCAATGGCGGGCATTTCGACCATTTGTGCGGTAGGCGCACCATCCAGTTTGGCGGTAGAAACAGCGGTTTCATTTGGCATACAAATCATAGGTTTTCTGCGTGAAGGCCGTTTCAATGTTTACCACAAAATTTAAACTTGCACTTTGTGTTTAAAATAAAAAATTATGTCATCAAAACCTAATCCAGAGAATCCCAATACCTTCACCGGTATCAAACGCCGTAAAATACCTAAAAAAGCAGGTGGTTTACCCGCTGTGGTCAGCAGCATACAACACATACTCCGTGAAATGGATGCCATCCGTGGTTTCAAAGCACTAGCGCAACTCAATCAAAAAGGAGGACACGACTGCCCCGGTTGCGCTTGGCCCGACCCCGACGACGACCGCTCCTCCATAGCAGAATACTGTGAAAATGGTGCAAAAGCCATAGCCGAAGAAGCAACCACCAAAAAACTAGACAGTACTTTTTTTAAACAAAATAGCGTAGCAGACCTTGCTCAACTCAGCGACTACGAAATAGGAAAAAAAGGCCGGATCGCTGCACCCATGTATCTGCCTCCGGGAGCAATGCATTACCAACCCATTCCTTGGGATGATGCATTTGGATTGATCGCCCAAAAACTCAATAACCTCTCCTCACCCGATGAAGCCCTATTTTACACCTCCGGCAGAACCAGCAACGAAGCCGCGTTTTTATATCAATTGATGGCCCGCCGTTACGGCACCAATAACCTACCCGATTGTAGCAATATGTGCCACGAATCAAGCGGTGTAGCATTGGGAGAAACACTGGGCATTGGAAAAGGCTCCGTTACCTTAGAAGATTTTTATGAAGCAGAAGTAATTCTGATTTTAGGCCAAAATCCGGGTACCAACCACCCGCGCATGATGTCGGCCTTGCAAAAAGCAAAGCAAAACGGTGCTCAAATTATTGCCGTAAATCCTTTAAAAGAAACGGGTCTTTTGGCATTTAGCCATCCACAACAACTTGCAGGCGTAATAGGGCAAGCAACTGCATTGGCAGATATTTTTTTACAAGTACGGATCAATGGCGATATGGCTTTGCTCAAAGCCTTGGCAATCCTTATGTTGGAAGCAGAAACATCCAATCCAGGAAGTGTATTTGACCAGGATTTTATAAAAAACAAGACTTTTGGACTAGAAAAATACTTAGAAAACCTTAAAAAATACCAAATTGAAATACTCGCAGCAGATTGTGGCGTACCCTTAGACACCATTAAAGCCGCGGCAAACTTATTAATTTCCAAACAAAAAATTATTGCCTGCTGGGCAATGGGTCTTACACAGCACAAAAACGCTGTAGCTACCATTCAGGAAGTTGTGAATATCCTGCTCCTAAAAGGCAGTATAGGTAAACCCGGTGCCGGCACTTGTCCTGTTCGAGGACATAGCAACGTACAAGGCGACCGCACGATGGGTATCAATGAACGTCCACCACAAGCGTTTTTAGACCATATTGAGCGCGTTTTTGGCTTTCATCCGCCCCAATTGCATGGTCACGACGTGGTATCGGCCATTCATGCCATGCACCAAGGACAAGCCAAGGTATTTATTGCAATGGGCGGCAATTTCCTTTCCGCTACACCCGATACGACTTATACCACCGAGGCCATGCGCCGCTGCGACCTTACTGTCCACATATCCACCAAACTCAACCGAAGTCATTTGATACACGGAAAAGAAGCGCTCATACTTCCTGCTTTAGGCCGCACCGATTTGGATATTGTGGAAGGCCAACGGCAATTTGTGACGGTAGAAAACTCGATGGGGATTGTACATTCCTCCAAAGGCAACCTCTACCCTATTTCCGATCAAATGATGAGCGAACCTTTGATCGTTTGCAAATTAGCCAAAGCCATTTTTGGCGAAAAATCGGGAATTGATTGGGATAAATATGCGCAACATTACGATTTTATCCGCGACGCCATTGCTGAAACGATACCGGGATTTGAAGATTATAACAAAAAAGTACGCGAACCGGGCGGTTTTTATCTACCCAATACTGCACGAGGCGGCACTTTTAACACATTGGATAGCAAAGCCCATTTTACGGTTTCGGATGTCCCTACCCTATCGCTGGCCCATGACGAATACATGATGATGACCATCCGAAGCCACGACCAATTTAATACCACTATTTATGGTTTGGACGACCGTTACCGAGGTATCTTGAACGAACGGCGCGTGGTATTGATCCATCCCGATGATATTGCCCAACTTGGACGGAAAGATGGTGATGTGGTGGATTTATACAATTATTACGAAAACGTGGAACGAGTAGCCAAGCAATTTATACTGGTGGCTTATGATATTCCAAGACGATGTATCGCCACTTATTTCCCAGAAACCAATGTTTTGGTACCGATCAACAGTACTGCCGACAAGAGTAATACGCCTACTTCAAAAATGGTGATTGTAAAAATATGCCGTGCAGAAAAATACACGGGATCGTAATATAAAGGATTAAAAAATTAACAAAAAGCGAATCAGCGAATTTAACGCGCAATATTTATAGAGGCGCAACGGCAATATTAAAAATGCTGTTGCGCCTTTTTAGTTGCATAAAACATGCACGTCAATCTCGGTAATATTTCAATAGAATTCAATTTTTTATATTAGTTTTCGCTGAAAACTGTACTAAGTTATACGCTTACTGGGTTTCCTTCTAAAAGGTGCAGCGCACCGCAATATTTGTAGCACTGTTAAGTTTTCGCGTTTTGAAGGTGCAGCGCACCGAAATATTCAATTTAATGTCACGGGGCGCTACCAATATTACGGTGCGCTGCACCTTCAAATTTGATTTTGCATGTTTGCTACAAATATTGCGGTGCGCTGCACCTTTTAGCAGGAAACAAGTACAGTGAAAAATTAATTTGTTTATACATTGTATTTTTCACCATTATATACAAATAAAAATACGATGAGCAAACGTACACTTTAGTGTACGCAACGCTTTGTGTTCTTTGTGCACTTTTGTGGTAAAAAATCATAATGTATGTATAAAAAACTTATTTCATACGCTATTTAGTTGTAAACTTAAAATTCACAAAACATTAATTATCAGCAATTTAAAAGTTATTATTATTTTTATTCAAAAATATACATCCAAAACCCTTGCGGGGTTCAACAAAGTGCCCGTATATTTGCGTTAAAATTACGCAAAATGAAATTTCTAAACCTTTCAGACGCATTAATACTAACACCCGCCATACAATTTGAAGCCTTTATTTTTAATGGTGGAGAACCTCATATCAAAATCACCGAAGCATTACAAACCGATGACAAGGTATGCATTACAGTACAGGCGCGCTCTAGCAATGATATAATTAAGGTACTATTGGCCAATGATGCCTTACAAAGAATGGGCATTTCCAATGTGGAATTATTTATCCCCTATTTCCCTGCTGCGCGGCAAGATCGGTTGATGGTAACTGGCGAGCCTTTGAGCGTTAAAGTATTTGCAGGACTCATCAACGGGGCAGGATTTAGCAAAGTCACTGTTTTTGATCCACACTCCGAGGTTACCCCTGCCCTACTCGATCGTTGCCAAACCATTCAAAATCACGGATTTATAAGCGAAGTATTTGATCGCCTCAAAGCAGCACACCAACTTACTATTATCGCACCAGATGCCGGTTCAGCAAAGAAAATACACCATTTATCCGCAGCATTATCTTGCGAACGGGTGGTGCAATGCGATAAAACCCGCGATATTAAAACGGGTCACCTCTCTGCGCCAAAAGTATTTGCAGATGACCTAAATGGCGCTGATTGCCTCATTGTCGATGATATTTGCGATGGCGGTGGCACATTTATCCAATTAGCAGCGGTTTTGAAACAAAAGAATGCAGGGAAACTGTACCTTGCCGTAAGTCATGGCATTTTTAGTAAAGGACTGGAGGTATTTGATACGCATTTTGACCAAATATTTACTACAAATTCTTTTTACAACGGCACATTAACGGACTTACTCCAAATTTCAAAATTGACTTATTGATTTTAAAATCAAATAGCAAAACTCACCATGCAGACACATCCATTTATGAAAAAAGTATTTCTAGGCGGTACTTGCAATAAATCAACTTGGCGCGACGAACTGATACCACTCTTAAAACTCGACTATTTTAACCCAGTAGTGGCCAATTGGACGCCCAAAGATCGTGAAGAAGAACTGGGTCAACGACAAGTTTGCGATTTTTGCCTCTATGTCCTTACGCCAAAAATGACTGGCGTTTATTCTATTGCCGAAGTAGTGGACGATAGCCATAAAAGACCCGAAAAAACAATTTTCTGCTTTATTGACTCCGATGATGGCGAGCGATTTACGAGTGGTCAGCTCAATTCGTTGGAAGTGGTGGGCAAAATGGTTAGAGAAAATGGCGCAACGGTTTTTCACCATTTAACCGAAGTTGCTGATTACCTCAATGCTAGTATTGAACCCAAAGTAGCAGAAAAAGTACTCAAACACCATTTCTTAAATCCCGAAAATACGTACCAGCGTTTGTTAAAAGAATACAAGCAATATGGCTCAATTGTAGTAGCCATTGACTTTGATAATACACTGTTCGATTACCATAAAACGGGGCTTGATTGTAGCGAATTGATTGAATTGGTGCAAAATCTTAAGAAAATTGGTTGCGCTATTGTGCTGTGGACGGCTTCTGAAGATACCGCATTTATCCAAAAATACTGCCCTGAAAATGCAATCCCATTCGATCTTATCAATGAAAATCCCTCCTTTTTTAAATCCAGTAGCCGTAAAATTTATTATAACGAACTATTGGACGATCGCGCAGGATTGACCGAAAGTTATCATCGATTGTGCCGATTGTATGATGAGGTAAAAATGGGGGTTTGATAAAACTTTAATTGTTTTTTTAAATTGTTGGGGTTGCTGCGCAACGGTTTTAATTTAATTTTAAATTTTATTTCTTTTTTTCAAATGGTTTTAGACGTTGCGGTGCAACGGTTTTAATTATATTTTAAATTTTATTTCTTTTTTTTTAAATGGTTTTAGACGTTGCGGTGCAACGTCTCTACGTAACGTAACACATAAAAAATGAATCCTATTCATCTCACCGACGGCTACAAGGTCGATCATCGTTCTCAATACCCAGAAGGCACCACATTGGTATATGCCAACCTCACTCCACGCAAAAGCAGGATGCCAGGTGTAGAAAAAGTGGTCTTCTTTGGTTTACAATATGCCATTAAAAAATACCTGATCGAGGAGTTTAATCGCAATTTTTTCCAAGTTCCAAAAGCACAAGTGGTCGCCAAATACAAACGCCGAATTGAAGCCTACCTCGGTGTGGGGGCAATCACTTATGAACATATCGAAGCATTACACGATTTGGGTTATATGCCCTTGGAAATCAGGGCTTTACCAGAAGGAACACGTGTGCCTATGCGCGTACCTATGTTTACGATACATAATACCATACCGGAGTTTTTCTGGCTGACCAATTATTTAGAAACCCTTTTATCTGCTGCAATATGGTTGCCATGTACCAGTGCCACCACCGCTGCTGAATACCGCAGATTAATCTATAATTATACCGAATTGACAGGTAGCGACCCTGCATTTGTGGATTGGCAGGGCCACGATTTTAGTTTTCGGGGTATGGGCGGTGTTGAGGCGGCGTTATTGAGCGGTGCAGCACATTTATTGAGTTTTGCAGGAACAGATAGTATTCCGGCTATCGACTTTTTGGAGGAATATTACAACGCCGATGCCGAAAAAGAACTGATTGGCGGCAGTGTACCTGCTACAGAACACTCCGTCATGTGTATGGGCACGCAAGCAGATGAGATAGGCACTTTCCGCCGATTAATTGAAAAAGTATATCCGAAAGGTATTGTTTCTATCGTGTCGGATACCTGGGATTTTTGGCAGGTTATCACTGAATTTATACCAGAATTAAAGCCAATTATCCTAAAACGCGACGGAAAAGTGGTCATCCGTCCTGATTCTGGCGATCCGGTACATATTATCTGCGGCGACCCCAATGCAGCGCCCGGAAGCCCCGAACATAAAGGTGCAGTAGAGTGCCTTTGGGACACTTTTGGCGGTAGTATTACTGCAAAAGGGTTCAAATTACTCGACCCACATATTGGGGTAATATACGGTGATAGCATCACTTTGGAACGCTGCAAGGCTATTTGTGACCATTTGATCGCCAAAGGCTTTTCCACGGGTAATATTGTTTTTGGCATTGGCTCTTATACTTACCAATATGTCACACGCGATACGTTTGGTTTTGCGATGAAAGCGACTTACGGAGAGGTAAATGGCGTGGGACGTGCTATTTTTAAAGAACCCAAAACCGATGATGGTACCAAACGCAGTGCGCGTGGCCTACTTAGAGTGGATCGCAACGAACAAGGAGAACTCATATTGACGGACAATTGCACTTGGGAAGCATCGAAAGGTGGATTAATGGAATTGGTGTTCCTAGATGGAAAAATGGTAAAAGAAATGGATTTTAAAACAGTGAAAGACAGACTAAAACAGGAACAAAAAAAGTAAAAAATGTTAAACTTACCTACTATACCTTATACTCAATACGAAGACTTGTTGCCGCAAACAGGCAAACATATTCTTGGTTGTTTGCGCGGCGAAAACATCATTGTTTACCAAGCATTTAACCCGATAATCAGTGCTTATGCCCTTGAACACCAAAAATTTGGAGGCCCAGCCTATTCATTCTCACGTATGTCATGGATAAAACCCAATTTCCTCTGGATGATGTACCGTTCAGGTTGGGCTTCCAAACTTGGTCAGGAGCATATTTTGGCCATCGAAATACCGCTGGAAAAATTTAAAATAATTGTAGCCCAAGCCGTCTATTCATCTTATCAGGCAGATATTTAACCTTCCGAAGAAAACTGGCAAGCCGCTTTACAGTCATCGGAGGTGCGCTTACAATGGGATCCTGACCACGATCCTTATGGTACTAAATTAGATCGTAAAGCCATCCAACTGGGTATGAGAGGAGAAATATTAAGGCAATTTGCCACAGAATGGATCGTTTCCATTACCGATATTTCCAGTTTTGTACGTGAACAAGGTGCGCTTATTCAAGAAAAGCGACTGAATGAATTATTAGTGATACAAGAAGTGGTGATTGAGTAAACAGGGCTTGCTTATAAAAGGTGCAGCGCACCGTAATATTTGTAGCAATGGTGTGTTTGCCGCGTTTTGAAGGTGCAGCGCACCGTAATATTGAATTAATGTTACGGTGCGCTGCACCTTCAATCTTGATTTTGCCGATTTTTGCTACAAATATTGCGGTGCGCTGCACCTGAAATTTTTATAAGAAAGCCCTAGGGATTTCATATAGGTCACCCGCTTTACCCTGTATCCAAGTGATACAATAACAGGATTAGCCTATTGTCAGAGTCTAATACCATCATCTTCGCGATTCAAAAACCACGGAGTGGTTAAACTTGAATAGCCCCGAATGAAATTCGGAGGACAAAAGGGGATTTAAAGAAAAAGCCACCCGGTTACGGATGGCTTTTCCTAAATACTTAACCCATAATATGCTTCACACGCGGTTTATGCGGCGGCGCATCACCTAAGCGCAAACGCTTAGAGGCTTCATAATCGGAGAAATTTCCCTCAAAAAACACCACTTCTGCATCGTCTTCAAAGGAAATAATATGCGTTGCAAGGCGGTCAATAAACCACCGGTCGTGGCTAATGACTAGAATACAACCCGCAAAATCATCCAAAGCATCTTCCAAAGCGCGGAGCGTATTGATATCAATATCGTTGGTCGGTTCGTCGAGGAGCAGTACATTACCACCATCTTTGAGTGTCATGGCCAAGTGTACGCGATTGCGCTCACCACCGGAACAAACGGCGAGTTTCTTCTGTTGATCCGATCCTGTAAAGTTAAAACGCCCAATATAAGCACGCGCATTGACCGATGCACTACCCACTTGAATCAGGTCATTGCCATCAGAAATGATCTCATAAATAGTTTTTTCAGGTAAAAGCCCAGCGTGGCTTTGATCGACATAACTCATTTTTACTGATTCCCCGATGGTAATCGTGCCTGCATCTGGCTCTTCTTGACCTGTAAACATCCGGAATAGTGTGGACTTACCCACGCCATTTGGCCCAATGATACCAACAATGGCATTTTTAGGAATTTCTAAATTTAGATTTTCGTATAAAATACGGCCATCATAAGCCTTGCGTACATCTTTCACCGAAATCACATTATCGCCCAACCTCGGGCCTGCTGGAATCCAGATTTCCAACTTAGCCTCTTTTTCCCTTACTTCTTCACTCATCAATTTATCGTAAGCACCCAAACGCGCTTTACCTTTACTTTGTCGTGCTTTAGGCGACATACGCACCCATTCCAATTCGCGCTCCAATGTTTTACGGCGTTTGCTATCTTCTTTTTCCTCTTGTGCCAAACGCTTTGCTTTCTGCTCCAACCAAGAAGAATAATTACCTTCCCAAGGAATACCTTCGCCGCGATCAAGTTCTAATATCCAACCTGCCACATTATCCAAGAAATAGCGGTCGTGTGTTACAGCGATCACGGTACCCGGAAAATTTTGTAAAAACTGCTCCAACCAAGCCACCGATTCAGCATCCAAGTGGTTCGTCGGTTCGTCCAATAACAGAATATCAGGTTGGCTCAACAACAAGCGCGCCAGTGCCACGCGGCGTTTTTCACCACCAGAACACACCTTAATAGGGCGGTCATCATCGGGGCAGCGCAGTGCATCTGTAAATAGGCCGATACGGTGGTCTATTTCCCAGCCGTTTACGTGTTCGATTTGCTCCAATACCTCGCCTTGGCGGTCAATCAAGCGCATCATTTCGTCATCGTCGGTTACTTCGCCGAGTTTGGTACCAATATCTTCGTTTTCTTTGAGCAAGTCAACAATATGTTGTACGCCTTCTTCCACAATTTGGCGCACCGTTTTGGTTTCGTCCAAATTGGGTTCTTGCATCAAAAACCCGATTTTAAAATTCTTTTCAAACTCAATTTTACCTTCATAATTGGAGTCTAATCCGGCAATAATCTTCAATAATGTTGACTTACCAGAGCCATTTAAACCCAAAACCCCAATTTTGGCGCCATAAAAAAAGGACAACCAAATATTTTTCAAGACCTGTTTCTGTGGTGGAAATGTCTTGCTCACCCCAGACATGGAAAAAATTATTTTTTCTGACATTTTATTTATTTATGATATTTTTTTTATTTGTACAATTCTATTTAAAGCGGCGCAAAGATAATATGTTATTTGAAAAAATATAGCGTATGGTTAAGTATTAGCAGGGTTTTCTTAGAAAAGGTGCAGCGCACCGTAATATTTGTAGCAATGGTGATATATTCGCGTTTTGAAGGTGCAGCGCACCGCAATATTAAATTTAATGTTACGGTGCGCTGCACCTTTAACCTTGATTTTTACTGATTTTTGCTACAAATATTTCGGTGCGCTGCACCTGAAATTTTTATAAGAAAGCCCCGTAAGGAATGGTGTTGGAATAAAGGTACAAATTCAGGCTTCAGATTTTGGTCTCAGATTTTCTGTTTTTTTGCGCGAATAGCCTACCTATTTAAGTAGAAAA
>JAYUKX010000169.1:0-8125 GCA_043764095.1 Chitinophagales bacterium | reverse complement strand
TTAGAGATTTTTGGGCTGATTGAGGCTTATTTTGTAGTTCGTAGCAGCGCTACGGACTACAAAATAGCCGAAAAGCAGTCAAAAAAGATCAATTTTTGGCCGGGCAGTCTCCCACCGCAATAAGTCTATCAAATAATTTTGGTTAGACCACGCAAAAGTAAGATATTGCGCCATGTTTCGACGTACTTTTTTAACAAAAACTGTGGCGGCTTCTTTTGCCGCTTGGACATCCGTACCCAACTTGTCTGCTCAACAAACATTTTTAAAACGGAAAAAAATGATTATTCCAACAAAAATACGGACAGGTGCTACGGTCGCTTTAATTGCGCCCGCTAGTCCGCCCACGCTTGCCAAAATAGAAAAAGCCCTCACTAATTTAGTTGCACTGGGATTTAAAGTAAAAGAAGGTGCCAATTTGCGCCATAAATACGGTTATTTGGCAGGCTCGGATGAAGAACGGGTAGCAGATATTCACGCCGCATTTACCGACCCGGAAGTAGAGGCTGTGTGGTGTGTACGTGGTGGATATGGCTGTACACGGTTGTTGCCGCTATTGGATTGGGACCTGATAAAACAGCATCCAAAGCCCTTAATTGGGTATAGTGATATTACGGCACTGCATATTGCGCTATATCAGAAAATTGGGTTAGTGTCCTTTCATGGACAAGTAGGCGGCGGCGATATGACTGAATTTACGCTCAGGTATATTTCCAATACACTCATGGATTATAGTAAAAGACCTAGCCCTATTCATATTTTTTATCAAAATATGCGTAAAAGCGATGAATATGAGCCATTTAGTATTCATCCGGGTAAAGCAGAAGGGCCACTTATTGGCGGCAATTTGACCATGTTGGCTGTGATGCTAGGTACCCCATTTGCCCCCAAATTTAAAGACCATATTGTTTTTATAGAAGAAATAGGGGAGGCACCGTACCGTATCGACCGTATGCTGACCCAGCTCATACAAGGCTCGGATTTGAAGCAGGCCAAGGGTATTGTACTTGGGATATTTACCGATTGTGTACAAAAAGGGGACTCTCCTACGCTGACTACGAATGAATGCCTCAAGGATCGGCTGAGTGCATTAGGTATTCCAGTGTATTATGGAGCGCCATTCGGTCATATTTCCGATCAATGTGTATTGCCTTACGGTATAATGGCCAGTATGGATGCCGACGCGATGGAATTTTGTTTACTGCAGCCAGGTGTTTATTGAGGTAACCGTCGGATTGCGTATCTTTGCGGATTAAATTAAGCACTCATCATAATTTATAATGCGAATAATAGGACAAATAGATCACCCGACCCTAAAAATATCGGTTTTTAGAAACGAAAACCGGACGTTTTTAAAAATCGAAAATGGTGTTTCAGAAATAACATGGAAATTGGGCGATGATGACCGTTTTAAAACAACAGAAGCAGTGCAAAAACTGATTGACCCTCCATTTTTACATGAAGTTGATCGGCAGTTTCAACAAATGCACGCTACGCGCCTAGCGGCTATGTCGCGCTTGTTTCCAGTGCTTTCTGGCTCCGAATTTGAAACAATTATCTAAATTCATCAAAATTTTGCAATACGCGCCGTATCATTGCGCCTTGAAAAATAATATATTTTTTAACATGAAAAAATTACTCCCTTTTTTACTGGCTTTTTTGCCTTTGCTAGTAATTGCCCAAGCCCCCCAACCGGTTTCTGAGCGTCCTTTGTACGATATCAAAAGTATCGGCGAAATTAAATTGACCATTCCATCCAAGAATTGGACCGATGCGCTCGACTCGCTGCGTATCTATGGCGATGGTATGATTACTGGTGCCGCCTTGGTGGATGGTCACCAATACGAAAGCGTAGGTATCCGCTACAGAGGCGATAAATCCTACCAATTGAACTTGAAGCGGAATCCTTTTTCGATCAAGTTGAACCATAACAATAAGGATCAAAACCACCAAGGTTATACTTCTTTAAAAATTTCATCGTCACTCCGCGACCCAAGTATGGTCCGCGAAGTGCTTTTTTATGAAATAGCAGGCCGATATATGGCTGCTCCTAAAGTAAGTTATACAAAATTATTTGTCAACGAAGAATATATCGGTCTATTTGTTAATGTAGAAAGCGTAGATGCTCAATTCACTCAAAAGCGTTTTGGATCAATGGGTCATCCATTTTTCAAGGCAGGCGTAGATTACAAACCTGAAATTCCCCTCTCGTGCAAGCAAAATATTGCTGGTTCATTGGAATATGAGGCCGATATCAAATGCTTTAAAGGTAGTTTTGAAATCAATTCGCCACAAGGCTGGGAAACCTTACAAGAGTTGACACGTGTACTCAATAACGACCCCAAGAACATCCAACAAATATTGGATGTGGACAAAACACTTTGGATGCTTGCACTCAACAATGTAATGGTTAATTTGAGCAGTTATACGGGTAATGCGATGAATTATTACTTGTATCAAGATAATTTTGGTCGTTTCCAACCTGTTCACTGGGATTTAAACCTCAGTTTTGGTGGTTTGAAAAACACAGGTTCAGGTAGTGATTTAGAACTCCGCGACCTACAACGCTTAGATCCTTTATTACATATTGATAATGCTTTGCGTCCATTGATCAAACAATTGTTGGCCGATGAACTCAATAAAAAAATGTATTTGAATCATATCGATCAAATTGTACGCGAAAACTTCAAAAATGGTGCTTATGAAAAACGCGCTCAAGAATTGCAAGCCATGATCGTTGTGCCGTTTGTGGACGATAAGTACAAAACTTATTCGCTATCTGATTTTCAAAATAGCATCAAAACAACGGTCGGTAAAAAAAGTAAAATTCCAGGGATTGTCGAATTGATGGAGGCGCGTACAAAATACCTCACTTCTCACCCCGAACTTACAGCCTTGGCTTCTACCATCAGTGGCGTTACGGTGCAGTCGCGCGCAAAGTTTGAAAGTACAAAAGTAGAAGGTTTCCGTATCACCGCTAAAGCAGATCGTTTCCCAAAACGGATGTGGGTATGTTATCGTACCAAAGCAGATCAACCCTTTTTCCAAATGCAAATGGAGGAAGAGCAATCCAAGAAAGCAACTTCTGGAGAGCGACTGTATATGGCTAATTTGCCAGGTGATGGAGAGGATACCGTGTTGGAGTACTATTTAATGGTAGAAAATGCGGGCGCAGTGTCATTTTCCCCTAGCAATTATACGATGGCACCCGTTAAAGTAAAATTGAAAGATCTCAATAAATAATAGCCTCCGATATTGGGTGAGGTTGTATCAAAAGTAATTTAACATTTAACATTGAGCGTTTAATATTTAAAATTATAAATTAAGAAATTCTATATTTTAACAATGCTAAATATTAAATGTTAAATTACTTTTGCAAAACAACTTATCCAATATTCAACCCTTAAATGATGGATCAGGCAATATTTTCCCTTTAATCGCTGTTTGTATGCCCGCTTTTCTTATAGATTATGACTTTATTTTTGAGGCCGACCCATTTCCCTGTTTTGTTTTCTTTTTTTGCTGTAATTAAAATATTATGGCAACAAAAAAGCATTATTAGGAATAAAAATCTCTAATTTCTGCCTTTGCAAAAATAAAATCACATAATCTCTACTTCACAAAATTTGATTTATGCAGCGTATCGTTTTTCTTTTGTTGTTTGTCAGCGGCACTTTACAGGCGCAAGATTTTTACAAATCAGGTGTTCAAGATATTCGTTTGGAATTATCAAGTCCCAAATGGCACGATTATCTCGACTCGATTAAACGGGTAAACCCAGATGCACGTATGGCCGGTACAGCCTGGCTCAATGGTCAACGGTTTGATAGTGTGGGTGTTAGATATAAAGGTAATAGTTCTTTTTTTCGTACGAGTAAACAGACGATGAAAAAACTACCTTTCAATATCAAATTGGATTACAAGAAAAAAGGGCAGCATTTTGGCGAATCCTATACCGCTCTTAAATTGTCTAATGCCTTTTTGGATCCTTCCTTTATTCGCGATCCTTTGGGCTACGAAATAGTGGGCAATTATATGCCGGCTCCTAAGTGCAATTTTGTCAACCTGTCGGTAAACGGTGAGCCCTATGGTGTGTATATCAATACCGAAAGTATTGATCTAGGTTTTTTGAAACAACATTTTGGATATAACGGTGGGCATCTGGTCAAATGCGACCCCGACCAATGGCAAAAAATACGAAGCCAAAGTGGTTGTCCTAAAGGCGAAAACGCTTCCCTTACTTATTTGAACGAAAGTCCGGGTTGTTACAGTGCTTTTTATGAAGTGGACGATATAAGTGCTTGGAAATATTTGATCAATATGATCAAAATTTTAAATAAAAAACCCGCGGAAATCGAAAATGTCCTAGATGTAGATCAAACATTGTGGATGCTGGCCATTAACAATACTTTGGTCAATCTGGACTCCTACAATGGCCTGCTTTCTCATAATTATTATCTTTGGTTCGATTCCGTCGGCGTGGCGCATCCCCTTATATGGGACTTGAATATGTGTTTCGGTGGCTGGCGCAGGAATATGAGTTTAGAGGAAATGACCGACGAGCAACTCATCGCATACTCTCCTTTGGCCGAATTAGATAATAGCCGCCGTCCTTTGATTTCCCAACTTTTAAAAAATGCTTATTACCGAAAAGTGTATCTTGCACATATTCGGACCATCAATAACGAATGGCTGAAATCGGGTAAATTGAACCAACGCGCAGAAGCATTGATGCGCGAAATTGATGGTTATGTACAAAAAGATAAAAATAAATTGTATAGTTACGAAGATTTCAAAAATGGAATGGACAAAACCATGACCGATGAGAAAGACCATATTATTGGTATCCGTCAAATTATGGACAAACGGACTGCTTTTTTGTCCAACCATCCTCTATTATTGAAAGTACCACCTAAATTGGAGCAACCATCGGCTTCAAAAACGGACAGTACCACTACTTTTTCCATTAAATTAACGGGAGCAACCGCAGGTTACGCGTATTACAGGGCTGAGCGAATGTTTGCCTTTAAACGCGTTAAGATGTTGGATGATGGCACTAATGGCGATGTAACAGCCAATGATGGTATTTTTACGGCCGTAGTAAAGGCTTCTATTAACCAATACTATTTTGCCGCCGAGAATGCCGATGCAGCCGCTACATTACCCGAGCGCGCTTCTTTTGAATATTTTAAATTATAGTTTACAAGGCACTAAATATGCGATCTACCAACATAGAGCATTAAAAAAACAAACAATAATAAATAATAATGGCAATACTATTACTAGAAGACGGCACTGTATTTAAAGGTGTCGCTGCTGGAAAAAAAGGCACTACAACAGGCGAAATTTGCTTTAATACCGGCATGACTGGTTATCAGGAAATTTTTACAGATCCTTCATATGCGGGTCAAATATTGGTTGCAACCAATGTCCATATCGGTAATTATGGCATTAAAAATGACGAAGGAGAGAGTAATAGTATCAAAATTGCAGGTTTTGTTTGTCATAATTTTAATATTGACTATAGCCGCCAAAATGCAGACCGCAATATTCAAGACTATTTCGAGTCGGAAGCATTAGTGGCCATTTCTGATGTGGATACTAGGGCAATTGTGCAGCATATTCGCCAAAAAGGTGCGATGAACTGTATTATTTCATCCGAAACAGATGATATTGAGGCACTTCAAAAACGCCTTGCCGAAACACCTTCTATGGCTGGCTTGGAATTGTCTAGCGTAGTTACTACCCCTAACCCTTATTTTTACGGTAACGAGGATGCTAAACACCGAATCGCAGTGATGGATTTTGGGGTAAAGAAAAATATTCTCCGCAATTTTGATGGCCGCGATTGTTATTTGAAGGTGTTTCCTGCGCGCACACCTTTTGAAGAGGTAGAAGCATGGAATCCGAATGGTTATTTCCTCTCTAATGGCCCCGGCGACCCCGCGTCTATGGGATACGCCATTGATTTGGTAAAAGCGATGCTGGCAAAAGGTAAACCCTTATTTGGTATTTGTCTCGGGCAACAATTGCTCGCGCAAGGGGTAGATTTGCCTACTTATAAATTGCACCATGGCCACCGAGGTATTAATCATCCAGTAAAAAATTTGGTGACTGGCAGATGCGAGATTACAAGCCAAAACCACGGATTTGGGGTGGTCGAAAAAGCCGTTTACGATAGTCCAAATACCGTAACCGCCACTCATATCAACCTCAATGACGAAACCGTAGAAGGCATTCGACTCAAGAATTACCCTGCATTTTCGGTGCAGTACCACCCTGAAGCAGCCCCCGGCCCACACGATGCACGTTATTTATTTGACGAATTTGTGGGGATGATGTAAGTATTTGGACACAATTAATGACCATTTTGAACTTGGTCTTTTCCGCCTATACTTTCCCATTTTTTCGTTAGATAGTAACTGCCTATCCTCCTTAAAAATGGCTCATCTAGCCGAAAAATACCTGCGTTCATTTCTGCCAATTAATTATGTCCAAATACTTAAGTTCACAATCAAAATTACCACAATGCGCTATCTCCTCTTTTTATTACTCGTTGTAACTGCCTCACCATTAATGCTTTGGGGGCAAAAAATTGAAGTTTCGGACGGGCTGTCCCTCCGAAATGATAATGGTTATGATATTATTGGTCGCTTGCGTGATCGAACTTTGTTGTTTCGCGATCGGTTTGATGATTATGAAATTCAGGCATTCGATGAACAATTACATGCATCGTGGAGTAGAAAGTTAGAAGATATTGATAAGCGTAATACAAAGATATTGAGCGTATTACCTGGTAAAAATGATTTTTCTATTATTTATGCCCAAAAACTTAAAGGGAAGTATTATCTCAAGATTCATAAATACGATCCAGGTGCTATACTAATAGATAGCATGACGATTAAAACGTACGGGGAGCGGCTTTTTACGCCACCTGAACTAGAAATACTCATTAGTGAAGACCGTAGTAAAGTAGCGGTCTATAATACTGCTGAAAAAGCAAAATTAGAAATCATTTGCTTTCAAGTGGATCTGATGAAAGTACTTTGGGACAAAACGGCTTCTTTTGAGGAAGCATTTATGGAAGAAACATTTTTGGGTTTGGCCTTGAGTAATAAGGGGATATTGTATGTGGCATTGGAATACGACAACAAAAAAAGCAAAATAGAATCGCACCGTTTTCAGATCCTTCAAGTGAGCGAAGGAGCAGATGTAATCGGAAAATACCCATTTCCCGATGCCATTACTTCCGATGTGAAATTTGTGTTCGATAACCAAAACAATCGGCTCTTAGCGGGCGGACTTTGGTCTGAAAAACGCAAGGAACGCACCAATGGTGGTTTTTTCTTTAGTTGTGACCCACAAAATCCGACTAGTTATGTCCTCAAAAAAACATATTTTGACGAACAGTTTGTCTCTACTATTCGCCAAAAAGACGTAGAAGATGGCTCAAAAGGTATCGACGATTCCGATGTTGCGCACCTTATTCCTCGCGCAGATGGCGGATTGGCGATGGTAGTAGAGCGTCATTACGAAATCCAAAGGGGAACTGCGGGCTCATCGAGGGTAGTTAGGGAAGTACGTAATATTATTGATTATTATTACGATGATTTTTTCCTATTGAGTTTTGGCGCAGACGGAACGATGCAATGGAACACTATTCTCCACAAAAAACAGTATTCTCAAGACGATGACGGTATCTTTTCTTCGTTTTTTTTATTTAAAGGAAGGGAAAGTTTGCAGTTTTTGTTCAATGATGAAATAAGGTATGAAAATTCGTGCAGCACTTATGAGGTAAGTGCTAACGGAGCATTTGATCGGAATAGTTTATTGAACACACTCAATCAAAACCTCCGCATGCGTTTTCGCGACGGCCTCCAATTGAGCGCAAATGAGTGCTTGATTCCGTCGGAATATCGGAGTAAATTGAAATTGGTGAGTATCCGGTTTTAGGGAATAAAGTTGCTGAGGAATGGTGTTGGAATAAAGGTACAAATTCAGGCTTCAGATTTTGGTCTCAAATTTTCTGTTTTTTTGCGCGAATAGCCTACCTATTTAAGTAGAAAAAGAGGGAATATGAGGGCAAAAGATGTGCATCAATCTGTACCTTTATTTCGACACCATTCCT
>JAYUKX010000168.1:0-31009 GCA_043764095.1 Chitinophagales bacterium | reverse complement strand
TGCGCGAATAGCCTACCTATTTAAGTAGAAAAAGAGGAAATATGAGGGCAAAAGATGTGCATCAATCTGTACCTTTATTTCGACACCATTCCTAAGTAACAAAGTATTAATTATTCGGTGCGCCAGCAGCAATCCATTTCCGAATCACAGCAATATTGCAATTGGACATTTTATTACCGCCTTTGGGCATCGCCGAATAGCCATCCAGTTGTTCAACAGATCCGAGTAAAGTGCCATTATCCACCGATGTTTTTACATTATTGTAATCCGATAATATAATACCAGCGCCAGATTGTGCTGTACAACCGTGGCAGCCATTACAATTATTTTGCAAGATTGGCTTTACACGGGAAGCATACGACATCACCCCAGTAGTATCGCAGGTGGAAACACTACATGTATCGTTGGTGGCACCTTCTTCGATCCAAGATGCAATAATGCGAACCTGATCGGTAGAAAGGCTACTGTAGGGTTTGGGGGGCATTGATGGGCTTCCGATTGGACTAAAAATTATATTATACAAACTACTGCTTTGATAGTTTCCCACTTTTACATCGCGCATGATACCATCATAAGTAGAATAATCACGTCCACTCTCGCGATCATTGGCATTATGACAACCACTTTGGGTACAATTGGATACAATAATGGGCTGTACGTCGCGCTCGAAGCAGACGGGATCCTCTTTTACATACTCGTATTTGCAAGCAAAAATGAAGAGCATGCCCACTAAAGAAGATAGGAGTGCAATGTTGAAGTGTTTATTTCTAAAAATCATAAGTAGTATATATTAAACGAAACAAGAGATTTGCAATAGTAGTAGGGCTTTTTTTTCATCCAGCGTTGCATGTTGTGGTAACAATTATTTTATCGTTGCAGTCTGTTCATATTTCAATAATATAATCCAGCATATAACAAGAAAAGCGTAACGTACAACCAAGAAATAGTGTTGTACATTACGCTTTATTATTGACAGTGATGCGTTATTTATAATTATTCCACCGTAACTGATTTTGCCAAATTACGTGGTTGATCCACATCACAGCCGCGCAGCAATGCAATATGATAAGCCAATAATTGTAATGGAATAACGGATAACAATGGTGTAAATGGTTCTTCAGTGGGCGGTATTTCGATGGTATGATCCGCTAAGTGCTTCACCAATTCATCACCTTCGGTGACTAGTGCAATCACAACACCTTTGCGCGCTTTTACTTCTTGTATGTTGGATACAATTTTGTCGTAAGCACTCAAATTGGTAGCGATCACAAATACCGGCATATTCTCGTCGATGAGTGCAATGGGGCCATGCTTCATTTCTGCCGCCGGATAGCCTTCTGCGTGGACATAAGAAATCTCTTTTAACTTGAGTGCGCCTTCTAGCGCCACTGGGAAATTATAACCGCGGCCAAGGTAAAGTGCATTAGGCGCATCTTTAAATTCTGCAGCGATATGTTCGATCTGTTTTTGGCAATTTTGTAGTAATTGCTCAATTTTTCCCGGAATAAGTGCCAACTCTTGTACCAATTCTTGGTAACGGGATTTTGGCAAATAACCGCGTTCATACCCCAGTACCAAGGCCATCATGGTCAACATGGTAACTTGGCCAGTAAAGGCTTTGGTGGATGCTACCCCGATTTCTGGGCCTACGTGGATATACGAACCACTATGGGTCAAACGCGCAATAGAAGAACCCACTACATTCACGATGCCATACGTAAGGGCATTGCGTTCTTTCGCCAATTCTAACGCGGCAAATGTATCTGCTGTTTCGCCAGATTGCGATATGGCCAACACAACATCGCGCTCACGCACCACTGGGTTACGGTAACGAAACTCAGAAGCATATTCCACTTCCACGGGTAATCGGGCAAGATCTTCAAACAAATATTCGGCAATCATACCTGCGTGCCACGATGTACCGCAGCCAAGGATAATCATCCGATCAGCGTGAATCATGCGCATTTTGTGCTCTTCCATGCCACCAAGTCGCACCCAGCCATCTTCTTCATTCATACGGCCACGCATACATTCGGCTACGGTGGTAGGCTGCTCAAAAATTTCTTTGAGCATAAAATAATCGTAACCCCCTTTTTCCAACTGTTCAATTTCCAGTTCGATTTGGTGTATCGTAGCGGTAGCGTCTTCGTTCCGCAGGGTTTTGATATTCATTTGCCCATCCAGTGTAAGGGTAGCCACTTCTTCGTCTTTAAGATAAACCACCTTTTTAGTATGCTCTACAATGGGAGTAGCGTCTGAACCGACTAAAAATTCGTTTTTGCCCACACCAATAACCAATGGGCTTGATTTGCGCGCAGCAACAAGCTTCTCAGGGTCATTTTTATCCATTACCACTATCGCGTAGGCACCGTGTGCTTGCGTAAGTGCCTGGCGAACTGCTTCTTCAATGGGTAAGTTATCGCGCTGTTGTACTTCCTCGATCAAATGGGCCAATACCTCTGTATCGGTTTCACTGATAAAGGTATGCCCCAATTTAGTCAACGCACTTTTTAATATGGAGTAATTTTCAATGATACCATTGTGGATAACCACCACTCGACCACTTTGACCCGTATGAGGGTGTGCATTGATATCATCTGGTTTACCGTGGGTAGCCCAGCGGGTATGGCCAATTCCCACATGGCCTTTTGTGTCTTTATCTTTAACAAAGTTTTGAAGTTCTACAACCTTGCCTTTCTTTTTATAAATATGGAGACCGCCATTCAAAAGCGCAACGCCAGCGGAGTCGTATCCCCTATATTCGAGCCGTTGGAGGCCTTTGATGAGAATTGGAAACGCTTGTTTAGTGCCTATATAGGCTACAATTCCGCACATTTGTTGAGTTCGTTTTTATAAGTACTAAGACTGGAAAGCCACTCTAGTATTTATCGATTATAGTTTAGTGTACTTGATACGCACTTTTAGGGGATAAGTTGCATCACCTGGCCCATAAATCATGGTACGCGATGATATTAACAATTGTGCATTATCACTAGATTCAAAATTGAGGTATATCGAACGCTTCAAAGGATCGCCCGTGGTATCTTTGGCAATACTTTGAAAATGGTCGGTCAGCGTCATTTGGTATTTCACAAGATCGGTACTTACTTTTTGGGGGCGTCCTCCAAAAAGAGCGTATGTGTCGGCAATCTGCAAGGAATAATTTGCATCGCTGACCCTTGAGAAAACCTTACTACTATTTTGAGTCAAAGCAAGTATTTGTGTCGAAACGGGGTATAATGTCGGGTTATTTGCATAAAACTGCAATTCTGCCTTATTAATAAGTACATTATTCAAATTTGGGGCTTTGGGGAACTCCAGTTTCAGGCGCAGGCCAGCCATACCTTGCAGGTAAAGCATAGCAGGATTGATTTGACCAACACTCGTAAAAGCCGGTGTACCTGCGTATTCGTGCTCAATGTGCATAAATTTGCTTATTTGCTGATCCGTCGTAGTCCAAGTCAGGCGATAATCTGTTTTCGATTGTTTTCCTCCCTTTGTATAGTGCAAACGAATAAAGCAATTGGTGGAGTTGAGTACAAAAGACATCATTGCACCAGTACCGCCATTGGGAAGAGAACTTTCTATTTTTAGACCTTTAACAATCGGATGAAACTTCGTTAGATCACGCATCGTTACACTATCAATACTTTTGAGCAAATTGCCAAAAGATAATTCTAATGGAATTTTCAAGTAAGGTAATTTAACCGCCGCTGCCGCTGTATCCAAGAATTTTTTGTTAGTACGAGGCCGTGGCATAAAGTTTTCTACCTTTCCTAACTCCGCTTGCGTCGCAACAGTATCAGATGTACGGTATGCTTTATTAAAGTCCATTTCTGTGGCCAATTGTAGCACTTTAATGGTTTGTGGTGTCATGGTATCGCCATAAAACCCCGCGGTAGAATAAGGTAACACCAAATAAATGGAATCCACCACTGCATCGCCATATTGAGGTATATCTAATGGCCGGAACAGCGAGTATATCTCGGAGGTAGTTGCCCCAAATTCGGGGTCATTGACCTTTCCACAAAGAAAATAAGGAAAAGAGGAGGTTCGGTCAGCGGATACAAGTGTGTCTTGACGTTCAACGGTACAGTTTACAACAACGTCTTCGCCTTCAAAATCAGCGATTTGGTCGTTCAATAATTCGGCTCCAAAGGGGGTAGGTTTTGTACATTCAAATAATGATATGCACGCGATTGCGGCAAAAAAGATGGCGTGACTAAATTTGTAGTTCATGTGTTGTGTTTAAAATTGGACATAAAACAAGTTAGCGTTGAACATTGTAGATGTAATTCAATGTTCAACGCTAAGTGAATGTTCAAATGACGGGTATTATCCCTCTACGGTTGCCTCAATAAGTGCATTAAATGTAGCAAGTGTATTGGCGAAGAAGGTTTCTTCGGTATCCCATAACTGAACAATTTTTGCATTACCGGCTGTCAGATAATCAACGTTTGCATCAAAGGATTCGCTGCCTATGATGATAGCATCGGAGTAGGCAGAAGCCCCACGGTGGATGGAAGCGGAGCCATCGGGGTTGCGGAAAACATCCAAATCGCCTTCTTTCAAGTTGTTGATAGCGGCTTTTGCAAAAAAGCGTTCCGTCATATGCTCGTAAGGCATATCAAACAGGCCATATACGAGTGCCGCATGTGTAAACAAAGGCTCTGTTTTATAGGCCGTGCGGAGGAAAAACGGAACAAGTCCAGTCATAAATCCTTCGCAGAGGATAATATCCGGTGCCCACCCAAATTTTTTCACAATTTCAATCGCGCCTTTGCAGAAAAAGGCTGCACGGTCGGCGTTATCTTCAAACGGCTCTTCTGGCGTTCCATAAATAGTAGGACGCTTAAAAAACTCGTCATTGTCCAGGAAATATACCTGAAGGCGGGAATTGGGCAAAGATGCCACTTTGATCAAGAGCGGGTAATCATCGTCATCAACAATAATATTCATACCCGACAAACGCACTACTTCGTGCAAACGGTGACGGCGTTCATTAACGCAACTGTAACGCGGCATCAGAATCCGCAACTCATAGCCATTATCTGCAAGAAATTTTGGCAATTTAGCAATGATCGACGACATTGCAGTACCCTCGGTATAGGGCTCAATTTCCTGAGTAATCAGGAGCACGCGCTTCTTTTCCATGTAATAATCTCCTAGATGCTTTTGTTAAAAAATCCCATGCGTCAGAAAATACATTTATTTTCTGTTGTCTTTGCCCTGCCATTGCAAAACAATTTCGGGTGCAAAAGTATATAAAAAAACGGAGTTCTTTTGCATCTATTTTATGTATAAAAATTTCCGAACCATAAAAAAGATTAAATTCGCTCTAAAACACGGAAAATATAGTCGTATTCGTTCTTTTCATCGGCTTTGTGTGCTTCGTGCAATAGTTCGCGCCATGCAGCAATATCGAGCACTGGAAAATGAACTTCACCTGGCACTTCAAGATCTACCTCTGTGATATACACTTTGTCCCAGTCGGCGGCACTGTGCTCGTAAATTTGGCCGCCGCCAATAATAAAAGCCTCTTCGGTACCTGTATCCAGCGCCAATTCGTAGGCTTCTTCTAAATGGTGCGCCACCAGCACCCCTTCTGCCGAAAAATAAGGGTCGCGTGTCACCACAATATTTGTTCGCTTGGGCAATGGCCGCCCAATACTGTGGTAAGTATTGCGCCCCATAATAATAGGATGATCCAAGGTGGTGCGCTTGAAATAAGCCAAATCGGCGGGCAAATACCAAGGAATTTGGTTGCCGCTCCCAATCACATGATGATGGGCAACGGCTACAATGGCTGAAATGAGCATAATTTTTTAGTCCACGATCATGGTACTGTGGTCCAGTTCCTGTTGTTTAATATGTGCTGGTATCGTACGCGCCTCGTATTGTTGGTTGCGCAATTGTGGTTCAAAGCCCGCCTCGCGGATGGCCTGTTGGATACCATCAGCGGTGAACCGAAACTTGGCTCCCGCGGCCGATACTACGTTTTCTTCGATCATTATAGAACCAAAATCATTCGCACCTGCGTGTAGGCAAACTTGCGCCACCTGCTTACCCACCGTGAGCCAAGAGGCTTGTATATTTTTGATATTGGGCAACATGATCCGGCTCAAGGCGATCATACGCACATATTCGTCGCCGGTAACGGCATTGCGTGCGCGTTTGATTTTCTTTAAAATGGTATCTTCATCTTGGAATGGCCAAGGTATAAAAGCAATAAAGCCCTTAGCATCCGCGGGTTTTTCGGATTGCACCTGACGTATTTCGGTCAAATGCTCAAAACGCTCTAAATTGGTTTCAATATGCCCAAACATCATCGTGGCAGAACTGGTCAAATGCAGTTTATGAGCAGCGCGCATCACATTGAGCCATTCCTCACCACCGCATTTGCCTTTCGATATGAGGCGGCGCACACGATCGCTGAGGATTTCGGCACCAGCACCGGGCAAGGAGTCCAAGCCACTGTCTTTCAATGCGGCCAATACATCGTAATGGCTCATTTTTTCGAGTTTGGCTACGTGCGCAATCTCCGGCGGCCCTAGAGCGTGGAGTTTGAGGTTGGGATAAATATCTTTTAATTGGCGGAACAGATCCGTATAAAAACCAAGACCCAAATCGGGGTGGTGGCCGCCTTGCAGAAGCAATTGCTCGCCGCCGAGTTCAAACATCTCGTCAATCTTTTGGCGGTACTCGTCTATGGTGGTGATATACGATTCACCGTGCCCGGGGCGGCGGTAAAAATTACAAAATTTACAATTCGCAATACAGACATTGGTCGTATTGGAATTTCGGTCGATAATCCATGTTACTTTATTATTGGGAACATGGTGCTGCCGGAGTTTGTTGGCCACAAACATCAATTCCGTAGTGGGTGCATTTTCAAAGAGAAACACCCCTTCTTCGGCGGTGAGCCACTCCAATTGCAGGGCGCGGGTCAATAAATCACTGGTATTCATTTTCACAATTTTCAATTTTATTTGAAAGAACAAAGTTACGGCAGTTTTTGTTTAGGAATGTGTTATCTTTAAAATAAAAGATCTTGAACGGAAAGTTACTTTATCATATAGCAAATGTTAAAATTCAATATTTTTATGATAACCTAATTTAATACACGTACATTTGCAATGCAAAAAATTACAATAAGTAAAATTCTTCTCACACTAAAAACAATTATTCAAAATGAAAAAATTAAATTTTGAAAAAACGGGAGGGGGGCAAAATATTAATTGCCATCCTTTTCGCCTTTACTTTCCTGTCAACAACTGCTGTTTTCGGTCAAAGTAACAATGCTGTATCTTGTGGAACGCCTGATTTTCCCCCAGTAAATATTGAAGCGTTACTACAAAAATACTCATCAGGAAATAATAGTATTCCAGAAAATTCAATTGCTCCTCGAATACCTGTTTGGCTTTATTTTTTTAGACCTAATACGGGCGGAGGAGCACCTCCAGAAAGTGCAGGAATATCTGCTGTACAAGGAATGAATACATACTTTAATGGGTTGTTTTCATTTTCAATTTGTGGAACAACCAATATAATTTCGAATGATTTCACAATCCTTGAAATTTCAGAATTCGGCGCAGCATGCGATCTTGTCAACTCATTTAATGAACCTTTAGATGACAAGTGTATTAAGATTTTTTTTGTGTCAAATATAATAACTGACGCAAGCACCATACCTCCTACTCAGGCTGGGGGATATGGTATTTCACCGAATCTATCCGGAGGAAATTTTGATAAGTCAGGAATTATTTTAACATTCCCTACTTCTAAAAATGCTGCTCATGAAATGGGGCACTATTTTGGTCTTTCACACACATTTCTTGGAGACCAACCCAATCAATTTGTCATTCCTCCCAATACTACAAATACAGATCTAATTGGAATATGTTCGGCTACCGGTGACTTATTATGCGATACACCCGCTGATTTATCAGAGATTTCGTTTGCAAGTGATTGCGTGACCTTTACTTGCGGCAGCAATTGTTTAGACCCTTTGGGTGTTCCGTATGCTCCGGATCCAACACTACTTATGAGTTATCATCGTAGTGAATGCCTAAACCGTTTCTCGAATGGTCAACGGGTGCTCATGAATACTCTTTTCCAATATGCTCCAAATTATGCAAAGCTACGAGACCCCGATGCGGCCTGCACAGCAGCCAAGTTTGGTAAAGTAATTGCCGATTGCCTTAACTTAGAAAAAGATGTGCCACTTGAAGGTTTAAACATTGAGTTAATAACATCAGTAAATAATTTCCCTTGTAATGTAATTACAGACCCTTTTGGGATATATAAAATATCAAGTATATCCGGTAATTGCCAACAAGGTAGCCCAGGGGAAAGAGTGCTTACTCCTCAAAAAGACCTTTTCCCAAACACTACGACACCCAAATATTTGAATTTATTAAATGGTGTAGATGTTAAAGACTTAATTCTAATTAGTCGCCATATCTTAAACCTTGAGCCGTTGAACACCCCTTACAAACTTATTTCAGCAGATGCAAATAACTCAGGGACTGTAACTACATTTGATATTGTTACACTAAGGAAAGCTATTTTAGGATCAATTACTAGTTTACCTGCTGGAAGCTGGCGACATATCCCAAATCTATGGTTCAATTCGCTAGGGTTTTCTACTGGATTTAATAGTGGCAACCCATTTGGTGTTACCTTTTTGGATCCAGACGGAATACAGAAGTCTTATCTCGGGAATGGCACCGAACTATCAAGCTGGATGGATAAGGTATCGTTTAGTACTTTGCCTATATCTCCGAGTTTTCCGGCCAGTAATCTAGAATCTTCGTGGTCTTTTAATAGTACCAAAGTAGGAGATGTAGATTGTAATGCACTACCTGAAGCTTTTTCAGGAGAAACGCCCATCAACACATTTCTCCCACCAGCAGGAGGCATAAGTATTACTACTACTGCAAACACCACCAAAACAATAAAAGTAGTTCTCAATACACCAAAGGCTGTGTCCGCATGGCAAATGGGCATCAATTATAATTTGGGGGATTTAACCATTGGACAAGTTACCGACGGAAATGAGGGATTGTTTTTGAATGCCGATAATTTTTATAAATCAGAGGATGCAACAGCACAAAAAGGCCAATTAAATACCATATGGTTCTCCGAGGATGGTACTGCTTTGAACTTAAACAACAAGGTGCTATTTACCTTTGTTGTTAATGCAAAAAGCAATATAAGCAAATTAGAAAACAAGTTTGATCTCAATCAGTTTGCTGCTGGCTTAAAGTTTTATGACAATACTGGTAACTTGATTAAAAACATTGGACTTCGCTTAGAAGAGTCTAATGGCTTTGGTTTAGGAAATAATAATATTGCAGAAAGGGGTTTCAATCTTGAACCATCCACCGAAATGGAAGTTCAAGTAAGTCCTGTACCATTTAGTAATTCTTTATGGTTTGCGGTAAATATGCCCTCCGATGAATCAGCAACGCTTTCTATTTTTGATATGACCGGGAGGCTTATGCTCCAAAACAAACAGTTGCTCCAAAAAGGACGCAATGATTTTGAAATGGACAATTTGAGCGATTTCCCTGCAGGCGTATATACTTATATCCTAAAGGCTGGCACACTATCAAAAGTAGGTAAACTAATCAAATAAAAAATTACTTGTTGTAGTTTTTTTGCAATTTTAAACAAGTCTAAGGATCGGTACTATCATTCAGCATCCATCCTTAGACTTGTTTAAATTAAACTATTGTTTCATTCAATATCCATCCATCCCATGAAAAATATACTTACAATTTTACTTTTTTTATCCATAATCAACCAATTATCAGCGCAAACTACGTGGTTTGTACAGCAAACCGCCACCGGCACCAATTCTGGCACATCGTGGAGCAACGCCTTTACCGATCTCCAAACCGCTCTGTCCTCTGCCAACAATGGGGATGCAATATGGGTTGCCAAAGGCACTTATACACCTACGAGTTCCAATGACAGAACCATTTCTTTTCGCATGAAAAATGGCGTAAAAATATACGGTGGTTTTTTGGGTTCAGAAACAACATTATCCGCCAGAAACTGGACACAAAATGCCACCATACTAAGTGGTAATATAGGCTCACTAAGTACCGAACTGGATAATACCTTACAAGTAGTAACGGCGTATAATATTGGCAAAAACTCCGTTTTAGATGGTTTTACTATTTCTGATGCCTATAACCCCGATGATATCGGAGGCGGTATGGTCATAGCAGATTTTTTGGGTACGATACCTACCGAACCCCTGATTGAAAACTGTACATTCACGAAAAACTACGCCTATTCTGGCGGTGGTATGTATATTGTAGGGAGTGCCTCTACCACATCCTTTACCAAGCCCCAACTCAAAAACTGCCTGTTCCAGTGCTTTTGAGTTTGGTGGAGGCATATACCATGCTGCTCCAAGTATCCCCAATGATACTTTTTTAATGGATCAATGCAGGTTCTTGGACAATAGAGTAGTGAATCTAGGTCAAGGTGGCGCGATTTATTTTGGCGATATGGCCAATTCCGTTATGAGGCTTTATGGTTGTGCTTTTGAGCGCGATTCCGCAGTGTCAGGTGGAGCTATTGACTGCTTACCCCTAATTAATGCGATATTGATACTAGATTCTTGTTTATTTAAACGTAATTATGCGAACACTGGTGGGGCTTTTCATTATCCAGGCTATTTTTTGCCTTCTGGGAATACGCTCCGCTTATTTATTCAAAAATCTACTTTTGAAGAGAATAAAGCAAAAAGTGGTAATGGTGCAAGCATGTATATTTTTAGTTCTAATGAGGCATCACTTGATTTAGAGATTGACAATTCACTTTTTCTTAAAAACGACGGCCTTAACATTGGACTATCCGCAGATAACAATAGCAACATGAACATTAAAGTTTCAAATACTCTATTTATTAAAAATACAAGTGCGGCATTATATAGTAGGTTAGAATCTGCATCTAAATTTAATTCATCTTCAACTACAATTGAAAATTGTGTATTTGCAAGAAATGGTTATGGTATTGGTTCTAGTCAAATTAAAGAAAATAATTTTGTGAAAACCTTCATTCGGAATAGCACATTTTTCCAAAACAAAGATGGCTGTTTTTATAAAGTAACCTATCCGAACTATATTTTTTATACGGATACGACCTTTAATAATAGAATGCTAATCGAAAACTGTATTACCTGGCAACCCAATTTGGATATCGGGTCTATATTTGTCAACCATAATCCTACACAATCTGTGTATTATCCTGATGGTACAGGGTTTGAAGTAAAAAACAGTCTGTTATCCTGTGATACATGGGACATTCAGTTGTTAGGTGCAAGCAATTTTTCCGAAGGTACTATTTTTGAAAAATACCCAGAATTCATGGACACACTTACGGACAATTATCGGTTAAAACCCTGCTCTCCATTGATTAATAAAGGCAGTAACGCTAGTGTACTGGCCAATGGCATACTCTATGACTTGGATGGATTACCTCGTATACAGCAAGATACTGTGGATATGGGAGCGTATGAACAATCCATTATTTGTGGCTCTAGTACGCATAATTACGCTAAAAAAGATATACCACTTGCTATAAGCCCAAACCCTTCGGAAAATGGTGACTTATGTATCCATATCAACGATGATGGTGTTACGACAGGCCAACTTACAGTACTCAATACGGTTGGAAATGTGATGTATCGAAAAAAATGTGCTTTATCAGAGAGTAATACCTGTTTGCCTTTGCAGCATCTGCCCGGAGGTATTTATTTTGTCTCTTTTGAAACAGAAGATACGGTGTACATAGGCAAATGGTTAAGTTTGAGTGACAGGTAATTTGTATCAGTTTGAATTTCTATTTATCGTGGCTTTTGCCACAGTCCATTATTTATAGATACTGAGCGTTGTTAGGTTTTGTGCATGAAAATCCTACTGTACCTCATAAATCTATGCACAAAACTTATAGAGCCGAAGTATAAATTTGATTGCGAGTGTGTGGAAAAACAGGGAATTTGGAACATATTCCTAATTATTTGGTTTTGTCATGCACTAGCAATCCATTTTTTTAAAGGAATAAGCCATACCGCGCTTGATTTCCAAGAATACGCTTTACTAAAAACAAAAGATCCTGTTCGCTTCTTCCACGAATGTCGCGTATCGTCATAATGACTAATAAAAAGCATAATATCAAAAAAAAGCCTGTTTTTTGTCCTTTATTTTGAAAATATAGGGGACGAGCGGTACTCGGACGACTAATAGGCTTAGTGCTATTTTCAATTTCGCCCAAATTAATGCAAATTACCATACCTTAAAAAAAATTACCTAGTGTCATAATGTATTTTTCTCCGTCCAACACAAAATACAGTATTCAAATTATAATATAATAAACAATGATAAAACAGTGTACACTTTCTTTGATTGGGGTATTTTATTGTATTACCTCAATTTTTGCACAAATTCCTTGCGACCCAGGTCAATCTAGGTTGCGATTCGAACTGACACCGGATTATTACTGGTATGAAGTTTCATGGCAAATCAGAGATGTCCAAAACAACCAAATTTTAGCACAAGATGTTTGTGTTGATGAATCTGCTGTTACAAAAGAATATTGCGTACCTAGTAATACTTGCATTGAATTTCGTATACAAGACAATGCCGGAGATGGTATTTCTCCAAATGGTTTTTACAAGGTTTATTTGAACGATACGTTGGTTTTTGAAAACCTAACAGGTATTTATGGTTTATTTGAAGCCACCACAATTGGTTGTCCGTCAGGCGTCAATTGCTCCGATCCATTACCTATTGATACTGGCGCAATGACAACGCTTGTGGGTGGGTTTTCCACATGGCATACATTTACGCCTGCTCAAAATGGTCTTTTCCAAATCAGCACTTGTGATACTGCAAACCACTGCCCGAACAAAATATGGGTTTATGGCACCGACTGCGCGTTTATTGTGCCGTTTGAAAGTAACCAAGGGACGCTGTTTTACAGTAGCGGCGGTTGTAGTAATGATAGTAGTCTGGCAGTGGCTTCCTTGTTTTTGGAAGGTGGCCAAAATTATTTTATCAGGGTTGGATATGCAAATAATAATTTATGCGGAGGCGCGCCGATCCATTTTGATCTTTCCTATAAAGGTGCTATCGTAGGCTGCATGGATACTTCGGCGTGTAATTACAATCCATTGGCATCGGTAAGTGGCGATTGTATTTATCCTGGTAGCCCCGATTGTCCCGAAGCACCCGATTTGATGGTGGTGCAAGAAGCAATATCCAATTCATTCCAATTGAGTTCTTTGGAGAATATTGATCCTTGCGCCGTGGAAGAAGGTTGTCTGAAAGGTTTTGGTTTGCGCAACCTAATCCGTTTTGAGACCCGAATCGAAAACATTGGCGAAGCCGATTATTATATTGGCCACACGCCTAGTTCTCCCACTACACCTTCCAGCCAATTTGTATTTGATCCCTGCCACAGCCACTGGCATTATAGGGGCTATGCCGAGTATATATTGTATGACCAGCAGGGTAAATATATACCGATTGGTTCTAAAAATGGCTTTTGCGTGCTAGATTTGGAGTGTACCAATGGCACAGAAAAATACACTTGTGAAAACATGGGTATTAGTGCTGGATGCGGTGATATTTATGATAGTTATTTGGACTGTCAATGGCTTGATATTACGGGCTTGGATGCAGGGCAATATACTTTTGTTTTGCGCGTCAATTGGGATAAAACGCCCGATAGATTGGGGCGCATTGAAAAAACTTATGACAATAACTGGGGACAGGTTTGTTTTCAACTGAGTTATAGTTCAAATGGCGCACCCGATGTGGAGATAATAGATGATTGCGTGCCTTATGTGGATTGCCTAGGCGTTACTTATGGCAGTGCGGAGCAAGATTGCGAGGCAGTATGTAATGGAACTGCTTTATTTGGCGATATCAACCACGACTTAACCCGCGATGCAGATGATGTTGTGCAGTATTTGGAATCTGCTTTGTTGGATACAGCAGCCATTACAACCTGCCGCGATTTATTTGCAGACCAGCATTTGGATGTATATGATGCCGCTTTATTGCAAGAATGCGCATTGCATGGGGATAGCATTGCTTATTGGGGTTCTACTTTTGCTTGCGAATTTCCAACGGGCAAACAAAACCCGAATGATCTGGTAAATTTCCGACTGGGTACGCTAGATACCATTGCTAAAACCTTGGATGTCCGTATCAGCAACCCATTTAATAAAATATTGGGTTATGAACTGGCCTTTTCAGGTATCGTTATCGACAGCGTAAAAAATCTTTCATCGGAATTTAATGCCACATTTATTCACACAGATACCCGTGTGATCGCGCTGTCGCAGACAGAACAAGCCATGAACAAACACGCACAACCGACGGGAGTATTGCGCCTTTACTACAGCAGCATGAGTGGAACACAGGCCTGTATTGATTCTGTTATTGCAGCAGTAAGTGATAAATATATAAAAAGCAATGTAACGATCAGTTTGCCGAAATGCGTGAATCTGATGACCAGCAGTGCTGCCGAAATTCCGGTTGCAGGCGCATTCCCGATCAGCGTAATGCCCAATCCAGCAACCTCAGCGGTATCGGTGTTTTTTAAAAACGATGCCAAATTGCCTACGGATATTACGCTGTTAGATATACAAGGACGTGTAGTGCGCTCTTACCCTAGTGTTTACGACAATACAGTAACACTTTCGCGCCAAAACTTGCCCGACGGTATTTATTTAATACATTTGCGCAACGAAAACGGCTTAGCGGTTGCTAAGTTGATCTGGCAATAGCATGTTCCGTTCTGGTTTTTATACTTTATTGGAAAAAGGTTCCGGGTTAATTTTTTCTTTGGGTACGGCTATGCTGCTTTTGCGGGGCTTAGCGAAGGAGGACTTTGCAGCCTGGGGCCTTTTTCTTGTGATTACCTATTTCCTCGAAATGGGGCGTAGTGGCCTTTTGCAAAATGGCCTTATGACCTTTATCGCACGGCATCCCAATCAATCGGAGCCGATTATTGGTGCGGCACTGGCACTCAATATTATGTTCTCGGTGGTGTCCAATATCCTTGTTTTTTGTGGCGCTGATTGGTTGATGCGTTATTATCAATTGCCACAGATGCACGTACTGCTTCCGGCCTACTATGCCTCCAATATCGCGATGATCGCACTGTATCATTGTAATTTTGTGCAACAGGCATACATTGAATTTAGGGGTATTTTTTGGGGGACATTTTGTATGCGTGGCCTATTGTTTGGATGGGTTTTGTTTTGTAAAATCAGTGGGCAAATGATCGATATTGCGCACTTGGGTTGGGTGTTTTTTATTGGTGTTTGCTTAGGCACCGTGGCTTCCTGGCAATTTGCAAAACCCTTTTTGCCCCATAAGATTACGATGGGCAGGATGTGGATACAAGAATTTTTCAGTTATGGCAAATACGTGCTAGGAGCCAATCTTAGTGCCATGTTTTATAAAAATATTGATAAATTAACATTAGGACATTTGGTAGGTCCTGCGGCTTTTGCGGTGTATGATGCCGCTGGAAAAATTACCCAAATGGTAGAAGCACCCTCCTTTAGTATAGCGGCAGCGGTATTCCCCAATAGTGCCCGTGAAATGGAAGAAAATGGTACTGCTGGTGTCAAACGATTATACGAACGCAGTGTGGGTGCTATTTTGGCTATTATCTTACCTTTTTTAATTTTTGCGGTCATGTTTGCGCAAACATTGGTCTTTGTTTTTGCCGGCCCCAATTATGCAGATGCTTCTGGTGTGCTTCAAATTACTGCGTTTTTTGGCCTTTTTATGCCTTTTGCTGTACAGTTTGGTACGGTACTGGATTCTACTGGCCGCCCCGATATAAATTTTGCCTATACTTTTTTCACGGCGATACTTAATCTTGGATTGAGTTATCTATTGATCCACAAATTTGGTCTTTATGGTGCTGCTTATGCGATCTTAGTCGGTTATTCCATTAGTTTTATATTGATGCAAAGGGTACTTTATCGGCGGTTTGGAATACTGTGGTGGCGTGCTTTTTTATACGTACCGGAAACGTATCGGTTGGTCTGGAACAAGATTATGTCGCTCCGATCCTAGTAAATAGCAGGGTTTTCTTATAAAAATTTTAGGTGCAGCGCACCGTGATATTTGTTGCAAAATAAAAAAAAAGGTATTCCTCTGCAACCTTTTTATGCCCTAATCCGTCTATTATCCAGTGCTGAAAAAATTATTTTGTAATATCAAAAAAAATCCCGTAATTTTGCGGCGCATTAGTAACACAACGTTATGTCCATGAAAAAAGAAAATTTACACCAATATTTAATAGGATCGGTAGTTGCTTTCAGTTTACTATCATTCACATACCTTAATTTTTTCTCCTCCAGTGCTCAAATGTCAATTATCCCTGGTAATTTGACACCTACCAATATCGAGGAGCAGAAAATAGAAAAAGAAGCAGAAGAAGAGGCCAAAACCGCACCTAAAATTGTGGTCATTACCCGCCTTTTCGATTTAGCGAAGAAATTTGTTCCATCGGGCAAATAAATAGCACGATTCTACCTTTTTTGCATCAAAGCATAGGTATGAAAATCCCGAATTCTTCCGTAATGGGAAGGGTTCGGGATTTTTTGTTAAAAACTATCCACCTTTGCACCTATGCCGAAAAACGGACTCAAATTACTGATTATTTTTTTGCAAATTGCACTGATTGCAATAGGGACCTGTTTTGGGTGGAACCAGTATGTGATTTCTAGTTTTACCCAAAAACATATTCCCGATTATGCACAATTGGGTCGTGACATACTCGCACAAAGGTCTTATTTTCAAGATTTTTTCCCCGGTAGAACACCCGGAACAATTCAGTTCAATACCTTTCCTAATAATAATGTTGGACTTGGAAAAATGGCTAATATCCTCAATAACACCTGTAAAACATTGAAAATTACCTCCTTTTCGCTTTCTGCGGAGCATGAAATTACTTTTTTAGTGGATCAACGCCCCTCTTTTTTTGCCACTAAAGGAACTTGGGCATATTTAGTATATCGACAAACACAGCAGAACGGCACTACGCCGCCTGCTGTGTTTGAATATATGGAATGGAATGAAAACTTGATTTACGTTAAAAAGGTGGAATAAAACCCTTTACTCTATTTTCTTAACATTATCCTCTGGGCTGCGATCAATCAGCAACGAGAACGGATCGATGCCTGCTTTTTCGGGCTTCCCATCGGTTACAAAAGTAAATACCTGTTCTTTCTGCGTAATTTTTACCCGCTGGCGGTACAGTGTTTTACCGTAAGTTTTACCTTCTTCTGGTGGCGCAAATGCCCCGATTTCTACGTAATCATTAATGTCCACAAAATTTTGTTTACCCATTTCATCCGCTTTTATTTTAGCAAATTCCACTTTGATCGTGACCTCCCATTTGCCATTGCCAAGATCCTTTGCGGAGGCTTCGCGGCATCGGTTTTCAAAAAGGGTAATTTCTTCAAAAAGGTCTTTCACCACATAATCCAATGAATCCGGTGTTTGCGCATAAAACTCGTCGATGGCATCCATACTATTCGGATATGGCGGTTTTTTATAGCGGAATTTTTCCAAAAAAGCCCGCATGGCCACGTTTACCTTGTCTTCGCCGATGAGTTCCTTGAGGTGGTACATTTGCACACTACCTTTATTGTAATGGATATAACCCTGTCCTTCGCAACGCGCCAAGGGTAGTTCTTTCTCGGTTTCGCGCCCACGCCCACGCAGGTAACGATCCATTTCGTAGCGCAAGAATTTGCGCATTTGATCGCGGCCATACTGGTGCTCCATCACCATCAAAGCACTCCATTGTGCAAAGGTTTCAACAAGCATTTCGCCGCCCTGCATACTAGCGCCACATTCTTGATGCCCCCAGTATTGGTGCCCTATTTCGTGCGCGGCGACATAAAACATGAGGTCAATATCCTTATCGGGATCTTTAAAATCTTGTATAAACCCAACACCTTCGGAATACGGCATGGTGCCGGGGAACGACTGTGCAAAATCAGAAAAGCGCGGAAACTCAATAATTCTACATTGTTTGTGGAAATAAGGCCCAAAATTGGTGGTATAGTATTCCAACGATTTTTGGATGGCCATAAGCATACGTTCCACGTTTTCGGCGTGGTCTTTATGGTAATATACCTCCATTTTTACGCCATTCCAATCGCGACGTGCCACTTCGTAACGCGCACTGAGGAAAGAGTAAAAATTGAACGACGCATGATCCAATTTGTAGTGGAAACAACGGCGGCCATTTTCTTCCCACTCGCGGATCAAGGAACCTGGACCGAGTGCAATTTGATCTGGCGCAGTACGGATGGTTGTTTCTACATTGACCCAATCGTTGTTGATACCGATATAGGCTTCCCTCAGGTGGAGCGTGTCTTGCCGGTTGAGTGCTGGTCGGCGCGATTTTTCGGGTAATCCCAGTTTTTTACGACGGTTTTTATCGCCCAATTCGTTCCCGTCGCTATACCCAAAAATGGGGATAATATCAACATTGTCAATAAACGTTCCGTTTTGTACCACGCGCGACCATTTGATTTCGTTGGCAAATCCCTTTGGATCAAAATTGGTCGTAAATTCCAAATCCATCGAATCGCCGGGTACAAATGCTGGTTCAATTTTGTACATTCGCCAATTGAGGTTCGAGTCGTTGGTAATTAACGAAATTCGGGGATTTTTGATCTCAAATCGGCCGTTTTGAGGCACATTTACAAATAAAGTATCAATGGCTTTATCATAAATATTGCGTGTTTTGAATAAACCTTTTACGTGCAAATTACGCGTTTCGGGATAAAGATCAATATCATACTTTACATCATACACACGGGGTTGGATACGACCTTCAAGGTGTTTGTACTTGAGTTCATATTCCTTTTGCCGTTCTTCCACGACATCGCCCGTTATAATCTTATTGACGATTTTGGTATTATAATACGTCCAGCCGCCTATGCCGAGCCACAGTGCGAGGGCCGAAATACCAAATACGCGGTATTGCTTCCATTCGAGTCCAGCATTGGCAAAACGCTCTTTCCAAGAGCCCATACGCCCCCGTGGCCAAAATAAAATAGTACCCAAGCCCAGTAATGCGCTAAATGTTAGCCAATAACTATTAAACCACGTCAAGCCTAGTAAGAAAGGCTGGTATCCATAAAAATCGGAGAGTGTGTAATTGGGTGTTCCACCAAACTTTATCATATTACTTTCAATATCCATTGCGCCCCATACAAATGTATTGACAATCAGTAAGATAACAACGATAAAAAAGCCGAGGTACATATTGGGCGATAAAGCATGTACCAAGAAAGATAAAGCCAAAGTAGTGGCAAAACCCAACATGTCTATGATCAGTAATTCGCGGATATAAGTACCCCATTCATGCCGATGGTAGCCCAATGCCTTTTGTGCCAAAACCGCAGCAAACATTACAACCAATTGCAGCACAAACATCAAACCCAGTATCGCCATATATTTGCCCAACCAAACCGTCCAGTTTTTGGTAGGTAGCGCATCATTAATATCGTTCATCTGGTGCGTCCGTTCTTTCCAAATAACATACCCGCTAAAATACACCATAATGATGATCGTAAACAGGTAAAACGATCCCCTAATCATATTAATCATGGTATAAGTTACGGGCAATTCGTGTGTACCATAGCCTTCGTTGGCAAACATTAGATTGGGAACACAGTTCAATAGCCCCATCAACGCCAATAAAATAAACGCTACACTACGCACGGTTCCGAGCCATTCGGTTTTAAACTGGCTCCACAATTGTTGCAGAACAATACCTGTACCGGTTTGGGGCGATACTTTGGGTAATGCATCCGAGCGACCGAACGAAGCTTCTTGTGCCGTTTCCACCGCCTGTTTCTTTTGCTTTTTAGCACCAATTTTTTTATCCGAAAAATCAAAGCGGAGGTAACCAATAACTAACCCCGCTAAACCTACTACTAGCCAGATCAAACGATTGAGGAGCAAATTACCCTGCAAGCCCATAGATAGTGTATTTTTATCTTCTACCGTCCAATATTTTGATTCTAAACTAAAGGCACTAAACCCAAAAGGATCCAATAATGCGGCCATTTGCTCGTTTTTCATATCATTGATGAAATTTCCGGCAATGATATACCCCACTAGTAATGCCGCCGCTGTAACAAAGGAGTAAAGTGTAGAGCGCGTATTGACTGAAACAGCGTAAATAAGGCAGCCCGAAAAGAACAAATTAGGTATTGCAAACACCAAAAAACCATTGATATGCCCCCCTAACTCAAATGGCCCAAATCTGTTGGCAGGTAGCCATTCAAAGGCTTTGTTCAGTTCCACACCCGCCCACATACCGAGCGTAACGCCCAGCATCGGGATGAGCGCGATGATAAAAGCACCAAAGAAATGACCAAAATAGTAGCCACTCTTGCTGATGGGTTTGGAAAATATAATCTGACTAGTTTTTCGCTCAAAATCGCGGATCGCAGCAGTATTAAGGAAGGCCGTAGCCAAAAACAAGCCGATTAAGGAAAATACACCATACCAGTTTTGCGCAACAAATGGTGCATTTTTGTGCACATTCCCGAAGCTGCCACCGATGCTAATTTGATCGGAAATAGTACCCGCAAAACAAAAAAGGGCAATGATGGCTAAAAATATCCAAGGCATGGGAGATTTTTGTCCCACACGCAATTCAAATTTAAAAAAAGTACTAAACATGTGTCGATTTATTCAATTGAACTGATTATTTCGATTTAAAAATCAAAAAAATCAAACAGTTTGGTTAATTTTAGAGAAAAATACTTCTTCGAGCCCTGCTTCGGTAGGCAAAAACTCATTGCCCGGATCGTCATCACTGATGATGTGAATCACGGGTTTTCCTGCAATTAACTTATTGGAAATCAAATTTTTACCATAAAGCACTTGTATAGCATCCAGTTCTGACTTGTTGATGGATTTTTTCCAAACCCGACCGTGCAATTGTACCAGAGCGGCATCGGGGGTGCCGGCGTAAAGTACTTGACCACCATTAATGATCGCCATATTGGGACATAACTCCTTTACATCCTCTACAATATGTGTACTGAGGATCACGATCACGTTTTCACCAATTTCGGAGAGTAGGTTATAAAACCGATTGCGCTCACCAGGATCGAGGCCAGCGGTGGGTTCATCCACTATAATCAACTGAGGATCACCCAATAACGCCTGCGCAATTCCAAAGCGCTGACGCATACCACCCGAATAAGAAGAAACCGCTTTTTTTCGGTGTTCCCATAGGTTAACGCGTTGCAATAATGCGCCCACTACTTCCTTTCGGTCTTTACCCGAAATACCCTTGAGTACCGCCAAATGATCCAACATTTCTATTGCAGATACCCGTGGATATACGCCAAATTCTTGTGGTAAATAACCCAAAGTACGGCGGACTACTTCTTTATCGGTGAGTACATTGATATCGCCAAGGGTAACTGTGCCGCTATCGGCATCCTGTAAGGTCGCCAATGTGCGCATTAGGGTGCTTTTGCCCGCGCCATTAGGGCCGAGTAGCCCGTACATACCCGTGGGTATATCCAGCGAAACATCCTGAAGGGCTTTTACACCGTTGGAATAGGTTTTGGATAAGTTGCGAATGGTAAGTTTCATATCTGCTGTTGAATGCGTTGTGAGTGTGTATTGTTGTTTTATCGTTTTTTAGTGTCACAAGATGACGTTAACAAATCATTAAAGGTGTCAAACATTAGAGGAATATGCACAAATGGCTGATGAAATACTATTTTCGAGGGATTAACATTATTTTTTTAATACCCTTTTCAAAAAAGCCATTATAGATTCGGTATAAGCCGTGCCGCCATAAGTGGACAAATCGTTGTGGTGTGCGCCCTGAACGGGATAAAATTGCTTGTCGGGACTGGCTAAATGGCCAAAATTAAATTGTCCATAATTATAACTAATCCGCTCATCCTCCGTGCCATGCGACATAAAAACGGGGCATTTTATGTGCGCTGCTGCCTCATAAGGCTTAATGGAATCTGGTTCAAAACCGCCTTGGAGCGCAGCCCGCTGTATGGCATTGTCAGCAAATGTATGCGAGGATACTTTGAACATACGCCATTGATAATCATACACAATATTCCTAAAATCGGAGAAGGTACTTTCCACAATACCAAAGGCAATACGTGGGTCGTAAGCCATAGATTGTAGCGCAATAGCACCACCCAAAGAGTGTCCCCAAATACCAATACGCAGCGTGGAATCGCGAGCAAGCAAATAATCCATTAAAAGTGCAATGTCTTTTTTCTCTTTATATCCATACGTGCAACAATTACCGCCGCTTTGCCCGTGCGCACGCGAATCCATCATTACGGTGGAATAGCCCGATGCCCAAAGCCATTGTGCCGTGGGCAACCAGCGTTCTTTGCAATTGCCTACGCCGTGGAGCAGTATAATAACAGGCCGCTGTACGGA
The DNA here is from genome assembly GCA_043764095.1 of Chitinophagales bacterium. Taxonomy (GTDB): domain Bacteria; phylum Bacteroidota; class Bacteroidia; order Chitinophagales; family Saprospiraceae; genus M3007. Next base: position 8,501 of record JAYUKX010000168.1, on the reverse strand, counting down.
ATCATGGCGCACCCAAATTCCTTTCATTAAGGCACTATCAGCAGCATACAGGTTGATGGCCTCCGACGGAAGGTTAAAATCGGCGGGTGTACGTTCCCAATTCACGCGGCGAGGATAAAGGATCATCCCCGGAGCGATAAAATAAAGTGCTGTGAACAGCATAAGCAATAGAATGCCAGTTCCGATGAGTAAGCGTCGCAATAGTTTCATGGTTCAAATTTAAATAAACACAGCGTATATGGCATTTTTTTTATACAAACAAGTATAAATTAAGGGTTTTATTGTAAACTAATGACGACTAGAATTTTAAAAGAACAGACTAATTATTCGTTCCTTGGCTAAAATTACACCGATCTTTGCACCATGAAATGGAACTATTTATTTTTGTTTTTCAGTACAATAGTACTGATTCAGGCTTGTCAACGCGATCCGTACCGCGAGGGTGCGCTTTTGTACAAAATGCAATGTGCTAATTGCCACGGCGACGAAGGGCAAGGACTGGGAGAATTGATCCCGCCGCTGGCAAAATCGGATTATTTAACACCACACCGTGCCGAATTACCTTGTTTATTAGTAAAAGGGCAAAATGATACCATTATCGTAAATGGTAAAAAATATTTCGACCAAGCAATGCCTGCTAACCCAGCACTCAGCGATGTGCATGTAGCGAATATCCTCAATTATATCCAGAACAATTGGGAGAATGAACAGCCCGATTTTACCTTGGATGAGGTAAAAAAAGCAATTGCACCTTGTAGATAACCGATATTTTAGCGTTCCATATCTCGCTCCTCATCGTTCGTCTCTAAAAAAGATTGTACCTTTGCACCCCATTTCATGGATTATTCAAAATTGTTTAGATGTCTTTTACAGAAGAAATAAGCCGCAGGAAAACTTTTGCGATCATTGCCCACCCGGATGCGGGCAAAACAACCCTCACCGAAAAACTCTTGCTTTTTGGTGGTGCCATCCAAACAGCAGGTGCTGTAAAAAGCAATAAAATCAAAAAAAGTACGGTCTCCGACTTTATGGAAATCGAACGCCAACGCGGTATCTCGGTGAGTACGTCTGTGATGGGTTTTGATTACCGCGACCTCCAGATCAATATCCTCGATACGCCCGGCCACGAAGATTTTGCGGAAGACACCTACCGTACCCTTACCGCTGTTGACTCCGCTATTGTGGTGGTGGACGTGGCCAATGGTGTGGAAAAACAAACCGAAAAATTGACCAAAGTGTGCCGTATGCGCGATACACCGATTATTTTCTTTGTCAATAAAATGGACCGAGAAGGTAAGGATGCGTTTGATTTGCTCGATGAAATTGAACAAAAATTATCGGTACGCGTATGCCCGTTGTCGTGGCCAATTGGTATGGGATCGCGTTTCAAAGGCGTTTATAATTTGTATGCAAAATCGTTGGTACTTTTTAATCCGCATGGCACTCAAGACGAAGGCGATCTGATTATTTTTGAAGACCTTGACGATCCAGATTTGGAAAAGTACATCGGCGAAACACCTGCACGCGAACTGCGTACCGAAGTAGAAATGGTGGAAACCGTTTATCCCGAGTTTTCGCGCGAAGAATATGCCAATGGCAATATTTGCCCCGTGTTTTTTGGCTCAGCTGTCAATAATTTTGGGGTAAAGGAAATGTTGGATTGCTTTGTAGAAATAGCACCGCCACCGTTGCCGCGTATCACCGAAGAGCGCGTGGTACTACCCGAGGAAGAAAAATTTTCTGGATTTATTTTCAAGATTTTTGCCAATATGGATCCGCGCCACCGCGACCGTATTGCCTTTTTGAGGATCTGTTCTGGTAAATTTGAGCGCAACAAAAACTACCGCCATATTCGACTAGGCAGGGAGATGAAATTCCCGAATCCTACCGCTTTTATGGCCTCGCGCAAAACACTATTGGATGAAGCCTTTCCGGGCGACGTAGTGGGTTTGTACGATTCAGGCAATTTTAAAATAGGCGATACTTTAACAGAAGGGGAAATCCTGCACTTCAAAGGGATTCCGTCCTTTAGCCCCGAGCAGTTCCGCTATGTGGAAAATGCAGATCCACTCAAGCAAAAGCAATTTGCCAAAGGTTTGGATCAATTGATGGACGAGGGCGTGGCACAAATGTTTATCCGCCAGAGTGATGGCCGCCGAATCATTGGTACTGTAGGCGCGCTCCAGTTTGATGTGATACAGCATCGTTTGGAAAGCGAATACAATGCAAAATGCCGTTACGAACCCGTGAGTTTGCACAAAGCCGCTTGGGTACACGGTTCTGCGGCAGATATGAAAGAATTTTTGGAGCGTCGTAAGCGCGATATTGGCAAAGATAAAGACGATAATTGGGTGTTTTTGGCCGAAACGGGCTGGGTACTTCAAACAGTACAAGAGGCATTCCCTAATATTGAGTTTAGATTTACCAGTGATTAGGTTGCTTTTATAAGTTTAATATAAACTTATTACAGGGCATATTAGGTTGTATTGCAGCATGGTAATGGTAAAAAACAACGCGAAATTGGTTCAAAAGACCCGATTTTAAGTATTAACTCATATAGTAGCCGTATTTATATGCACTAAATGTCGTCTAATTAGCGTTATTTTCAAAAAACTAAAATCAAGAATCATAAATCATACATCATAAATCATATCTCCCTACCTTTGTCCCGCAATGAATTGTTCCGCATATAATTTGCCAAATCTGCTCACACTAACCAACCTATTCTGTGGTTGTTGTGCAGTATTATACCTTTTTCATGGTCATCCAGATACTGCTGCTTGGTTCACACTAAGTTCTTTTATCTGTGATTACCTGGATGGGATGTTGGCGCGTGCGCTCAAGATCAGTTCTCCATTGGGTAAAGAACTGGACTCGTTGGCAGATGTCGTGAGTTTTGGGGTAGTACCCGGAGCGATGCTGTATATGTTATTGGCCAATGGCGACACCGCGCAGATACACAGTGCCGGACTGCCCGCATTTATTTTGTCGGCATTTTCGGGTTTGCGTTTGGCAAAATTCAATTTGGATACACGGCAAACCACTTATTTCATGGGTTTAACCACCCCAGCCTGTACGCTATTTGTGTTGGGTATTACCTTGTCGGCTTGGAAAAACCTATTTGGTATCGGCGATTTTTTTAGGTCAAATGCGTGGTTGATTTATTTACTCATACCCGTTTTGTCTGCGCTACTGTTGAGTGAAATACCCATGTTTGGGCTCAAACTCAAAAGTTTGGATTGGAAAAGCAATGCGCCAATATTTGCCATGCTAACGATCCTTGTGTTTTCCGTTTTTTTTGTAAAAATATTAGCATTGTCCATTACGGTGCTGTGCTATATTGCGATATCCATCCTGTTTAAAGAAAAAGTAACGGGATAATTTTTTTTGTACATGAAATATTCAGCAGAAATAGACATCATGCCGCACGACGGCTTGCTCGATCCACAGGGCAAAACAGTATTGAATAACCTCAAGCACCTCCACCTCTCCGATGTGTCTGATGTGCGCATTGGCAGGCACGTAAGTATGCAATTCGAGGCCAATGGAGCAGAGGAAGCACGCGAAAAAGTGGAAACTGCCTGCCAAAAACTATTGGCTAACCTGATCGTGGAAACTTACCGCTACGAACTGAAGGAGGTATAACGGATCGCTATGTCCGCCCAACGCCACAGTGATTTGATCCGCGCCGAAGCCCACCGCTTGGGCTTTGTGTTTGTGGGTTTTGCCCGCGCCGAAAGGCTCGATAGCGAGGCCGCAAAACTGGAAAAATGGCTGCAACAGGGCGCACACGGGCGTATGGCGTATATGGAAAACCATTTCGATATGCGCCTCGATCCAAGGCTATTGGTACCCGGTGCTAAAACCGTGATTTGCCTCGCCTTCAATTACCACAATCCTGAACGACAAACCGATCCCGATGCACCCAAAATAAGCCAATACGCTTATGGTGAGGATTATCATTTTGTTGTAAAAGACAAACTGAAATCACTACTGGCTTATATTCAGACCGAAATAGGTGAGGTAAATGGTCGTTGCTTTGTAGATAGCGCACCGGTGCTGGAACGCGAATGGGCACGGCGGGCAGGTATCGGTTGGAATGGCCGCCATACGCTGACGATAAATCCCAAGCGCGGTTCCAATTTTTTTCTAGCAGAAATCATCTGCGATCTTACCCTTATTCAGGACGATCCTATCCGCGACCATTGCGGCACTTGCACGCGTTGTATCGATGCTTGCCCCACCAAGGCCATTGCGCCAGAAGGCTATTTTTTGGATGCTACTAAGTGCATCTCTTACCTTACGATTGAACTCCGCGATACGCTCCCACCCGAGTTTTCCGATAAAATGGACAATTGGATGTTTGGTTGCGATATTTGTCAGGATGTATGCCCTTGGAACCGTTTTTCGGAACGACACCAAGAACCTGCTTTTGAGCCGCACCCCGAATTGTTGCAAATGACCTGCAAGGAATGGGTAGAACTTACAGAAGAGGTATTTGCAAGGGTATTCCGTAAATCGGCGGTAAAAAGGGTGAAATATGCGGGATTGGTGCGGAATATTGGGGGGATAGGGAACGATGAAACAATAACTTACCCCTTTTGGGTAGATTAGTTTTTGCTCAGGCAAGTATCTTTTTATGCGAATAGTGGGGCTATTTAAATGAAAAGATAGGCAGTATGAGCGAAAAGGAATCAGCCAAAAGGGGTAAGTTATTGTTTCATCGTTCCTCAATTACATTTTTACCACCTTCCCCGATGACCACCGTACGCCTTTCCAAGATACTTCCCAGGCATAAACTCCCTTTGGCAGATACTCTACAGCAAAGTATTGCTCAAAATCGCGCAGCGTGCCTTGAAGCACTTCCCGTCCAAACAAGTCAAACAATTTGAACTCCGGCTGTACACCATGTATCATGGCTGGCAACACAACCCTTAAATGAGTGCTAAATGGATTGGGACTTATTGTTACTTGTAGTTGTAATGGCAAATCACCCACTCCAGAAGTACCGCTCACCACTATTGATCGGCATAATGTATCCGCGCCATACTGGTTTTTTACGATAAGGCAGGCGGTATAAGTACCTGCTCCTGCATAAGTATGCACGGGATTGATCTCTGTACTACTACTCCCATCCCCAAATGTCCAATACCATTCCGTTGGTTCATAGTAAGAGGCATCCGTAAATGTAATGGCAAGTGTTGACAATGTATCCTCTATATCTTGGTGAAACATAGCCATAGGCATATTATTGATACCTAATGTATCGCACGTAGAACCATCAATAGGGCCAAGACGGTAGTTGGGATAATAGCCTTCTGCCCCAAATGTATAAGAAGGTAATACGATTGCCCGTTGATTAAACCGACAAGCCGCACCCACCCTATTCGGAAAATCCAATACATGCACATAATGTGTTGTCCCAGCAAAAAAATAAATTTTCCCATTAGGACCACGCTGCATTGTTAACAAGGACGTATAACCGCCGGGACCGAGCGTATCAAAAAAATTTTCATCCACACCGACAACTTGCTTTGATGCCTCGATATCCGTTGCCTTTATATCGTATTGAATCAATCTGCGATAAAGGCTATCACCTGTAAATAAATACCTGCTATTGGGTGAAAAAACTAGATAATTATTGCTGTATATAGGAATCGTTAGGATTTTATAATTGGAAATAGTACCAGTGCAACGGTCAAAATCGAATATCGCCAAACCATTGATAGCATCTCTGATCGCGAGTTTTGTGCCATCTGGTGAAAATTCTGCGGATTTAATTCCTTTAGTAAGCAAAGGGGCACCAAAGTATTGTGTATCTTGTACCACAAAACCATCGGGACTGAGTAACCATGAATAAAAACGGTTTTCTTTGGAATCGGGTAATACGATCCACCAATCGCGGCCATTGGCATGACGATTGGCTATGGCAATACTAAAACAACCATTTGCCAATACTTTATCTTGCTCTATCACGGTACCTGGGTTGGTAGAAAAATCGACAATATGATACATATATTTGCGCAATAGACATTGAAGGTTGGTATTGGCGGATTCAAAACTGAGTAGAAGAAATTTATTACTGTCGAGCGGAAGAGAAATTATCCCATGATGTATATTTTGCGATGGTGGAGTTTGGGTGGCACATCCAAAATCATTACTATTCAGGCTCTCCGTAACGGGTACAGGGGGAGTGCCGTACCGCCAAATACTGCACCCATTGCTATAATACAAAAACTGACCATCTTTAGTGGATAAACTATGGTGGGTCTGACTTAGGAAATAATCGGTCTCCATACCGGTTACGGTGGGCGGATAGGTATTAAAACTAATTACAAAATTGCTGGGCGGCCCCGGTAGCAGATCGTACTCCCCTGCAAACCAGTGGTAATCATATTTTTGAGATAGGGCGGGCGTAGCAAAGATCAATAAAAAAAAAATGATATGTTTCATAAGAAAAAAAATGTGGCCATGCGCCAATAATCTATTGGACGCATGGCCTATATTTAATGCATATTATCGGATAATAATCGGAGTGGTTTGTATTTCCTTATCGCCAATCCGGACGGTAAGGAAATAGGTGCCGTTTGTTTGTTGGGATAAGTCAAAAATCATTGTAGATGTATCCAATGTAGCGGCGGTCTCTTTTACAATAGTCCCTGTCACAGTATATACCGTAAAAGTAGCGTACTTTCCTTGGTGTTGCTCGGGAATAGAGATATAGACCATCCCATCCGAAGGATTGGGGTAAATATCCATAGTCGCTGTCGGTGTTGTTGTTGGGCTTTCCGCTGCTTCCCGCGCTTTACCCTTACCACCACATTCCGTCGGTGCCAAATCGCGTACCGCAAGTATATGGTATAATGAATTAGCCATACCTACCCCAATACCACCTTCAGAAGAATACTGCTCTGCAATGGCTTTTATTTCGAGCCTTGTTGCTTCATTCCACGCGGTATTCATTGGAATACTGGACAAAAATGCAGCAATAACAGATTTTAGGTTTGTCTCATAGATATTATTGGGTACAATAGCACTCAATTGTCCCTGCAATACGGTGGCCGAGTTGCCCATATCTGCCAAATATTGTAGCCCTAATTGCTCATTTGCCGTCACTAATAAATCCAACAATGAATCTTTTTGGGCGCGTTGCACTACAAGATTTTCTAATTGAGCAGCATCTGTCGTGCTACTAATAGCTACATCAAGCGTATTTAACCCACTTTGAAGTGTTTCCATGGATACATTATTGTTACCTACTGCTACTTTTAGCGCACTCGATGGTTGGAATAGATTTCGCATCGCAGATTGAATTGGGATAAAAGATGCTATTGGAGTACCCGACATCGTATTTTTGAAATTATCCATTACTGGATTATTGAGGGTAAGTGATGGGTTTTCAAAGAGCTTCTGATACAAGCCCAAGCGAAGGTTCCATTTCTGCGTTTCCGAGTAATCCAACGTATTATTGGCTACTTTTATATCGGTAGCACTCACATCTGGCGGACCAGTAAGCCCCGGAGGTGCTGGGCAACCATCTAGGAAACAGGTGGGTTGTGCAGCAGTGCTAGTCCTAAACCAAAGTAAGTTTGGAGAAATATTGGTTGGCTGCTCTATATTTGTACCCGTTTGTATCGGCCTAACAAAATATTGAGAATAAGCTAGGGCCGGCCCACCTTCATGCAAAGCTTGGAACTCTACAAAAGGTCCATTCCAAATATTACCCGTCGCATCGTTACCACTGCCCTGTGGCTCTGTAATTGCGTTAAGGCCATAATACATACCAATATTATTTTGTGCCATAGTATTGCAGCGGAATGTTGTGCTAGGGCATGGCTCCTCAAAATGGACACCTCGGCCAGGCCCTGTTAGTGTATTCCTTTGAAAGAAACAATTAGCAGATTCGCGAATATACAAATGAGATGATTCAGGATTAGAACCCGCAGCAGATTGTACATCGTTACAGCGTATTTTATGGTTGTAACCGACAGAACTTACAATACCCCATGATTCAATTGGGGCAGGAGTATCTATAAAAACACCATTTCCCGATGCGAAGCTACCACCATTATTATTGCGAACAACTCCATTATGTAGCATATTTAATATACCAATCTGGCCTCTTCCTGTTACAACCACTCGATTATCGTGGATATCTGACTCAACCGCATTTGTAAAAGTATTTGCCCAAAAATTATAAACGGCGGCTATTCCAGCACTTCGGTTTAGAGGAAGACAGTCTGGAGTAGGAATTCCATATTCGAGCAATACCTCATTATTATAAATTTCTACATTACTTTCAGTTGGTGAAGCGTCTGTTAACCCGATACCATAATGGTAGATTAGTGTACCATCAAGAGAAGCACGCACTCTGTTCCATTGTATGCCCGTATAAGTTATCGTATTACTATTTCCAACAAATGTACCCATAAAATTAGCATCTAGTAGAATGCCTGTTCGTACCGGATCCATGTTCATCTTCTTAATCCCAATTAAAGTAG
>JAYUKX010000167.1:0-99091 GCA_043764095.1 Chitinophagales bacterium | reverse complement strand
TCTTTTTTTACTTAAATAGGTAGGCTATTCGCGCAAAAAAACAGAAAATCTGAGACCAAAATCTGAAGCCTGAATTTGTACCTTTATTCCAACACCATTCCTAAAGCACTTGCTCCTTATCCGGAAAATCTTCTAAAAAACGAAATGAACTGGCGCTATAATCCAAAGCACAACTATACGTATGCAGCCCATTGGTGATCGCCATATAAGGCACCGCAAGCGTCAAATTATAACGCGCCGCTTGCTCCATTACACTTTGGTTTAAAATTATTTTAGGTGATTTACACTCTATTAATAACCAAGGCTTGATCGCTTGATCGAACACCACAATATCGCACCGCCGGGGCATTCCATTGATCTGAATCCCAATTTCGGATCTTATTCGATTGATTGGGTATTCTTTATATTGTAAAAGATACTGGAGCGTGAGTTGGCGCAATAATTCCTCCGGTGTAAGTGCTACATATTTCTTCCGTATTGGATCAAATACTTGCTGCTTTCCTGCCGTCATTTTTATACGCAGGGCCGACTGGAATTGGAGGTAATCGAGAGAGAGCAACATTATAATTGTACAGTAAACGTTTAAAAAACCGCCTGCAAAAGTGCGAAATTTTGAGCATAATTTGTCAAAAAAAAACATAAAATAGTATTCCTCCTCCTCACATCATTGAAAAGTACTAATTTTGAGCGAATAAAATTATTCTGCTTATTATTTTAATTCCTTATACCCATGCGCTCCACTCTATTTACTTTACTGTTTTTTGTTGTATGCAATGCCATATTTGGCCAAAACTATACCACAACAATGCCGCCAGCGGGTGTACGTACCATGGCTGAATGGGAGGAAACGGGTACGCTATTAGTGGCTTGGAATTCGTATAAGTCCGTTATTACCCAAATTATTAAGGCCGCTAAAGCAGAGTGTAACATTGTCGTTTGTTGTAATACACAAAGCGATATTCAGAACGCAAAGGACTCTATGACAAGCAACGGAATAGATATTTTTAGTAATATAAATTTTAGTATTATTCCCCCCTCTACTGTATGGATCAGAGATTACGGCCCAAACACGATATACAAAAACGACGTGGACTCCATCTATTTGATTGATTGGCTATACAATCGTAAAAATAGGGAAAACGATGATAATTTGCCCATATCTTATGGTGCTTATGCTGGCATTCCAGTGTATTCCACTAAAATACCTCAAAATGATTTGGTGAATACTGGCGGTAATTTCATGTCCGACGGTATGGGAACTGCTTTTGCATCGAAACTTATTCTTCGCAACAACAACCAACTCATGGACGGTGAAGGTAACAATGGAAACGATATATTTGGTACTGCAAATCATACGGCTCAAAGTATTGACACGCTGATGAATAACTATATGGGCATCAAGCGGTATATCAAAATGAAGGAACTCCCATTTGATGGTATTCATCATATTGATATGCACATGAAGTTATTAGATGAAGAAACAATACTCCTTGGGCAATACCCGAATGGAGTATCGGACGGCCCACAAATTGAAGCCAATATCCAATATGTTTTGGACAGTTTTAAAACTTCTTTTGGTCGCGACTTTAGAGTACTCCGCATGCCAATGCCTTCTTTTAATGGAGGTTTTCCGCCATATTCAAATAAAGCCCTCTATCCTACTTATGTCAATATGCTTATCGTCAACAAAACGATTATCATGCCGAAATATAACCACGTGATGGATGTGGCGGCACAGGATACTGTGAAAAAATATATGCCCGGGTATGAGATTGTTGCGGTAAATTGTAACAGTCCAATACAAAGTGGCGGAGCCATTCATTGTATTTCTAAAGAGGTAGGTGTACAGCAACCACTGCGTATCGTCCATGCCGCTATCCGTTCGGCCGATGTGGATATTCCAGCACAATGGCAAGTAAAATCATTGGTGCAGCACCGTTCTGGTATAGCGGGTGTTTCTTTGTTTTATACCACTAATCTTAATGCAGGTTATACAGAAATTCCAATGACGGCCAGCAGTACGGCCAATTATTTTGAAGCGAACATACCCATTCAACCAGTAGGCAGCACGATATACTACTATATACATGCTACTGCGGAGAATGGTAAAACGATCAACCGCCCGATGCCCGCACCCGAAGGATATTGGACATTTAAGGCGATACAAGCATCCTCTACGCGTTGGGAAGATATTGCAAAAATGTCCGCAATTTATCCAAATCCGGCCAGTGCTATTACCGTTGTTCCGGTTAATGTTAAAAGTGCTATTCGCGCTAACGTATTGTTAGTCAATATGTTTGGCCAAGTAGTTTCCACTATCTTTGAGGGGGAGATACCAACGGGTTCGCACAATTATTTTATCCATGCAGACCAATATCCTGCTGGTATTTACCAAGTAGTATTACAAACAGCACACCAACAAATAACCCAAAAATTGGTCATTGCAGAGTGATTTGGCCATTCTTTTTTACAACTTTATACCAAATGTAATATTTACAGACCTCCCGTCGGAACTCCAAATACCTGCTCCTGGGTATCCCGTTGGCCGTTTGGTGAAATACTGTTCGTTGAAAACATTATTTATGCCTATTTTAAGGGAGTAATGCAGCGATAGTCGGTATGTAGCATTTATATCAAAAACACTATAACTGGGGACAACACCTCTTGCGCCATTAGCACTGGGTGTTTCTGTATTTAAGGCATCGGAATACGACTTATCCACTAGGCTATACTGAATGGTCGTATTGATTTTCTTATATTTCAGGTTAATACCATTTCTACTGGTCCATTTAGGTACTGTCTCAAGGGTATTGCCCGCAATATCCTTATTTTCATTATTCACAATAATAGAACCTTTCAAATATTTACCATCAAAATAGGCCGTTGAAGTAAAAAAGGATGCTTTTGCGATTTTGCTGTTGAAAAATACGCATTCTGCATACAATTCAATACCTTTGGTTAGGCTCGTACCCGTATTGGTTCTAAAATTATAGGTTTGTCCGTTTTCGATAAGGTTTTGAATACCAATGCGGTTATTATACCTCAAATTGAAATAAGTCAAGTCAAAATGAAGCCATTTTCCATATTTACCACTTATCCCAATTTCAGCATTATAACCAAATGCATCTTTAAGATTGGCATCCGTGCTATCTAATGGCGATAATGGAATAATATCGGAAAAGATAACAGGGCGAAATGCTTGCGCAATACCGCCAAAAATTCGGCATTGGTCATTTAATTTATATTGAGTAGAAACACCCAATAACGGGTATTTGTGGTGAATAGCATCCGGGATTCTGGGGTTACTTACATAAGAAATACGCCCCGAGATATTTGTTACAGCACTTTCCAAACGGATGGCTGGCGAAACAGAAAATTTAGGCGTTATTTGTATAAGATTTTCTACAAAAAAGGACAAACCCTCTGTTTTAGCATGTAAATCACGCCCAAAGTCTCCCGTAATTGTTAGGTCATAGTCACTTGCAGTCGTCCCTTTCCCCAATTGTCTGCGGTGTAAATCGTTATTAATGTACCGAATACCCGTCGCTACGGTATTTGCCAATTTCCAAATACGATACGACCGTATCAATCTTAGATCAAAGGTGTAACTATTAAAATTATCAATATCGACTTGCCTATTTTTGTATTCGTTTGTGATCGCATTAATGGTATCGGGAATATTGGCAAAGGCTAAAAACTGAACACTATTTCTGGATCCTAACACCGCCGATGAAATAAAATTCAATTTGGTTTTGGCATTAATTTGCCAGTCTAGCGTCACCGAAGGCAGATAAATATCGGGACTATAAAAATTACGGCTTCTGGTTGCTTGTCGGGGGTTATCCAAAAACTGTGCATCCGTCAATGGTCCGGGAAGTTGATACCGGTATGTTGACCGCCCCAATTCGGCTTTTATATAAAACGAAGGAGAAAAAAGATACGATAAAGAAGCAAATTGCCCTTCTGCGTTGGATGCGCCATTTTTTCTATATCCATCTAATACGCGTTTTTGATGATACGCATAGTAATTTAATTTGCCAATTTTACCGCTCACCGCATTGTATGCACTAAATAATCCAAAAGAACCCACGGAATGGCTGCCCTCATAACTCAACATTTTAGTAGTATCGCCCGTTTTTGTCACATAATTAATCATCCCACCAAACTGCGCGCCATATTGAAGTCCTGCTGTTCCGTGTACTAATTCTACTTTTTGAATACTTTCCATAGGCGGGCTAAAATGACTTGCCGGATAACCATACATATCGCTATTCAACAATACACCATTCTGCCGGACATTATATTCCCAAGACCGATGTGGGTCAAGCCCACGTGTTGCAATATTCACTTGATTACCCGAACCATCCATATCATATACAAAAACACCTGGTACTTTAGCAAATATTTGTCTGCTATTTTTCTCTGCAAGGTTGGTATTCAAATCCGTAAGGGTAATAACTTCATTTTTTTTTCCTGAAATGATATATGTTCCATTTACTTCGGCTAGGTGCTGAATTTCAGTAGATTGCTGTTTGTATTCTTTAATAATCACCTGTTTCAAAATTTTTGCTGAATCTGTGGCTATTTGGGCATTCAATCCAAGCCTAACGCCTAAAACAATGGAAGTAGTAATGAATAATATACTATAAAATGTGCTTACTTTTTTCATATCTCGTTCGGTATAATTTTTTTTATTTCTTGGTATTAGCGCAAAGAAACGGCGATTTTGGGGGACTAGACTCCTTATACAAAAATTCTAATGAGATTCTAAGGAAATTCTTATACTTTTTTTTAATAAATTCTTATCATGTGGCATTACTTTTGTACCTAAATTTGAAATTTTATTTTATCATCGAACATTTCACAAAAAATGCAAAAAAATTACTTTTTATTTATTGTATTATCCATCACGATGCTTTATTCTTGTAAGGATAATGGATCTGTTGATACCCCGCCTTCGAAACCACTCGTTGCCGAACAGCCCAATGATGTGGTTGTACAATGGAACGATGTGTTTTTAGAAGTAGAGCGTTACGCTGCAGGTTATCGCCCAGGGCCAGCACCTCGTGCTATTGCGCTCATCGGACTTGCCAATTATGAAGCATGTATTAGCGGCATGCCTGATTACAATTCTGTTGCGTACTTGTATTCAGGTCTAAATATTCCGGCATACGATCCTGCAATTAATTATCACTGGCCTACTGTAGTGAATGCGGCTACTGGTTTTTTGATGAAGAAGTTCTTCGTAGATTTATCCGCGGATAAATTTCCTAAAATTACTAACTTAGAGACGTCTTTCAATACTAAATTTAGCAAAGAAGAAAATTTTGAGGCTTCTCGCGCTTATGGCGAAGCTGTTGCTAGTGTAGTATGGGAATGGTCTAAATCGGATACCTACGGACATAACGCCTACAAAAATCCATTTGGCAACTTTAATACCAACGAGAGCTATGATTGGCAAGCAAATTATGATGGCCCGGGTGATTGGGTAGCTACTACGCCTGGTCCGGGTAAACCAATGGGACCTTTTTATGGTAAAGCACGTACTTTTGCTATTACAGATGCAGATAAGTTATGCCCTGCTCCACACCCTTACAGCGAAGCCCAAAACTCAAATTTTTATGCTCAAGCACTAGAAGTGTATGCACAAAGTGGCCCAACAGTCACTTACGAAGGCCGATGGATTGGACAATACTGGAGCGATGATCTTTTAAACCTCACTTTTAGCCCTGGCCCACGCTGGTTAGCTGTGGCCAATCAAGTATATGTACTTGAAAAATCTTCATTAGAAACGGCTATTTACGGTAACGTAAAAGTAGGTATGACCCTCAGCGATGCTGCGGTAGCATGTTGGTTCTCAAAATTTTATTATAATGTTGAGCGTCCTGCAAGTTATATTCAACGGGTTATTGATCCATCTTTCGTACCACCACTAGATCATCCATTAACAGGAGAGATAGGCATTACACCATCGTTCCCAGCTTATCCTTCTGGTCACTCTACCATGGGTGCAGCTGCAGCAGAGGTACTTTCGGATTTATTTGGTTATGATTATGCTATGACGGATCGTTGTCATGATAAACGGACTGAGTTCATTGGTATACCACGTGCTTTTAATTCATTCTATGAAATGGCTGAAGAAAATGCTTGGTCTCGTGTACCACTTGGCGTACACTATCGTATGGATTGCGAACAGGGCGTTAATTTGGGTCTTCGTGTAGGTCGTAAGGTGAATGACTTACCTTGGAAGAAATAATTTTACATTGTACTTTGATTTTATTCCTTAGGAATGAGATTTAAATAAAGGTACAGATTTGGGGAGACGATTTTGTCACTATTAAGGCATGAAGAGGGAGTTTGGTGGTGCTAAACAACCGATGAATAACGAAAAGAGGGGCAAAATAAGGCCGCCAAATTTGTACCTTTATTTAAATCTCATTCCTTATATAATTACTGGAATAAAATTCATCATTAATGGGTGTCTAATCTTATCAAATTTCTAATCGCATTGATAGTAATTTGGCAGGATGGATACCCATTCTTTTTTTAGGAATGATTAAATAATATTACATGAAAATAAACAATATTTTATTGGTTTTGGGTGCTTTATTGTGTACCTATTGCGAAAACAAAAGCGAATGGACCTATATGGAACAAAAATTCGCAGGTACTGATCTAGTTTCTGCAAAGTACTGGCTGCGATTTGGTAAAAAAGACAGCATTATGACTACCTTTGATCGCAATGGGCGCATGGTAGGACAAATGCACTTTAAAAACGATGTCCAAGAAGGTAAATCCACCTTTTTCTTTCCCGATGGACAATTAAAGGAAGTGCAATTCCTTCATAATGGAAAACGCGAAGGTCTAATTGTCTCTTATCATCCCAACGGGCAAAAAGCATTGGAATCTGAATATCAAAACGATAAATTAAACGGTAAATTTCGCAAATGGACACCCGAAGGAAATTTGCTTATTGAGGCATTGTTTGTAAATGATAGTATTCAATCAAAAAAATAGTAACTATCCAGCCGTCACCAAAAAATTCCCAGAGGGAATATATGTTTATAGACTGAATAGGGCAAATCGCCCAAATCCCGTAGGGATTTTATGTAAAAATGCGCAAAATAACATACATTCCCTACGGGAATTGAGCCAGTTTTTCATTCCACCCTATAAACATGCATTCCCTACGGGAATTTGGTTGGCAACTGGATAGGTACAAAAATTAGTAATAATTATTGCCAGATGAGTACCCTTTTAAAACCATAACATATTTCGATATTTTACAAAACTATCGCATTGAAAAAAACTTTTTTTGCTTCTGATTTTCACCTTGGTATTGATGCAAGGCATAGTTCGGTGGAACGCGAACGGCGATTGGTACGTTGGCTTCGTTTTGTAGCACCACAAGCCGAAGCGATCTATTTAGTGGGGGATATGTTTGAGTTTTGGCACGACTATAAGTACGCTGTGCCCAAAGGTCATACCCGTTTATTGGGCACTTTAGCGGAATTGCGGGACAGCGGGCTTCCTATCTATTTTTTTAGGGGCAATCACGACCTCTGGATGTCGGGCTATTTCGAGGAAGAACTCGGTATTGAGGTATATCACCATCCGATAGAGCGTATGATTATGGGGAAGCAGTTTTTTATTGGTCACGGCGATGGCTTGGGCCCTGGCGACAAGGGCTACAAACTAATGAAAAAAGTATTTACCAACCCTTTTTGCCGTTGGTTATTTCGGCAAATACATCCCGATTTGGGTATTCGTATCGCAAACTATGCCAGTGGCAAAAGTCGTGCTGCCACACCAGATGCAGAAAAAGGTTGGATGGGCGATCAAAAAGAATGGTTGTTGCAGTACTGTTTATATAAACTTAAACAAGGTACTACGCCCGATTATTTTGTGTTTGGACACCGTCATTTACCTATTAATTGGCTGTTGCCCAACCAATCGAGCCGTTATATTAATCTCGGTGAATGGATGTGGGCTTATTCTTATGCCGTGTTTGATGGAACAACAATGGAAATCAAATTTTGGGAAATAGAAGATGGAAATATTATAACAGAAAATGAACATTAGGATCGCTATGCCAAGCCAGCCCGAAATATTGTTTGTCATTAAATTCAAATTCGTCCACAATCGCTAAACCCAACTTACGCGTATGGAACGCTATGGAAATAGCATTTACCCGATTAATAAACGTCAAACCTAACTCGTATCGCTTGCTCATAGCCGCTTTAACTGCCCCAAAAAGTGCCTCCGCTACGCCTTTACCACGCATGGAAATATCAACACAAATAGGGCCGTATTGGTAGGAGTTGTGGGTAGTAAATACTTGATTATCAAATGTAAACTGACTAAATCGCTCCACCATATAGTTAAAAATAGGCCACTGCGACCAAAAGCCCCAACTGGCTCCAAAAGCATATCCAATGACGCTTTCTCCTTGTACCGCTATGTACAAACCCGCTTCTTCCCCAATTACCCGTTCTAACTGTTCTGTTGTAAACGGCGTAGTGACAAACCCCTGTTCCCGTTCCATCTCCGAAAGATTTGCAAACAAATAAAGACTTTGCAAGGCTAAAACACCAGCAATATCCGTTAACTTTGCAGCGCGAATGCTAAAATAGGGCAATGATTTAGTATAAAACCGATTATCAACAGGCATGATAGGGAAACTTGGCGGCAATTGACGCTTATCCACCGAGATAAACCCATTCTTGTCATAAAAGCGCAAAGCAGCGTGCAACCGATCAAAAGTACCCAACCAAAGCGATTGAAAACCGTGATCTACAGCCCAACTTTCTAATAAATCGTATAATTTTTGACCTGTCCCGTATGATTTACCCCGATACTCCGCCTTAACGAACATTTTTCGGATCGTTGCAGTGGTGTCGCCATTGTCAATTAATGCAATGCTCCCCACTACTTCATCATTTGGAGTGACCGCTACCCAAAAATTACCCCTATTAACTTGGTAAAACTGCTCTATTTGCAGTAAATCAGGTTGATCTTGAAGGGTAACGGGTACATTAAACTCATGTTGCTGAATGTTCAGAATAAGGTCAATTACCGACTTTTGATCTTTACTTTGAAATGGACGTATATAAAGCATAACTGGTGCAAAAATATTAAAACTATACCGATTATTTGATTTTATCATGCAAAAACGATTATTTATTCCCATATTTCTACTTTTCTTGCTCTCTTGCAATAAAAGTAAATTGCCTTTAGAATTCCCAACCCAATATGATGGCAGCAACTTTGTAGCAAGCACATACGATCAATATGCGTTACGCCTACAATATAATGCCTTGGTCAATGAAGCCCAAAAAGGACGCGATTCGGGCGTTGTGGTGCTGTACAGTGATTTATCAAACTTATTTAACACCGGTAATCCATCCTTAAAAAATAGTGCTTCCGCCTATTTTGCGACACAAATGGATACTACCCTTGGTTGGCTCAAAGACCTCGCCCAAAGTAGCGGGTTGAAGTATATTCCAGGCACCAGTTCTAACAAAGGCGGTGTCTATCATGGTTACCTATTCAATGAACGGGGGTTGGAACTGCAACAATTGATCGAAAAAGGACTTTTATCCGCTACCTTTTTCCACACAGCCACTCAATTGATGAGCGATGGAGTTACATTAGAAGAGTCAGATCAAATATTGGCTTTGTTTGGCGCACATCCCGATTTTCCCAATACCCCCACCTTAGGAAAAGCCAATAATCCTGATGAATTAATGGCTAAATATGCCGCACAACGCGACCAAAATGACCAAACAGGCTTTTACTCCGATATCAAAGCAGCATTTATTCGCCTGCAAACAAGTGTCAAAGCAGGCAATAAATACCAACAAGACCAAGAAAAAGCAGCAAAAGACATCTGCCTGCTTTGGGAAAAAATTAGTTATGCCACGGTGGTGCATTCCTGTCAAAAATTCACCCAAATCATGAGCAAGTCTTTTGTTCAAGAAAATGATCGCGCAAAAGCACTGCACCATTATGCCGAAGCGGTAGGTCTTATTTACGGTTGGCGCACCTTAAACAAGAGCTATAAACGGGTTTCTGACCTCGAAATTGATTCACTGCTCTCGCAACTACGCGTTGCACCCAATATGCAGGCACAATCGTATTTATTTATTGTTGACCCATACAATGCCTTCCCCAATATTTACCAAGTAGAGCAAGCGATTCAGACAAAATTTCAATTTACCCAAAAGGAAATGGAAGATTTTAAGTCAGACTGGGTATTCGAGCAAGGAAGGTGATTACCTTTGTGCGTTTTTCAATCACTAACGCACAGATGGACGGAGTAATCAACGGATTTTCAAAACTAACGAAGGAGCAAAAAATACAATGGGTAGCAGATAACTTTGCTCAAAACCCGGAAGATATGGCGCGCCAACTAGCTTCCTGGCAACACCCCGATGCTGCCCAGCAAAAAATATTAGACGGCTTTACCGAAAACGCTTTGACCAATTATCCATTACCGTTTAGCATTGCACCTAATGTAATGGTCAATGGCAAGGTATATGCCGTTCCGATGGTCATTGAAGAAAGTAGCGTGGTAGCAGCAGCGTCAAGTGCTGCCAAATTTTGGCTCAATAAAGGCGGCTTCCATGCTGAAGTGCTTGGTACGGTCAAATTGGGGCAAGTACATTTTCGTTGGCATGGCGATCCCAAATTGCTGCAACAATTATTCCCAGAACTAAAAGCAACGCTCTTTAATTCTAGCAATGACCTGACCACCAATATGCGCAATCGCGGTGGTGGAATCTTGGATATTCAATTGATTGATTTTACCGCAGAAGAACCCGGATATTACCAAATCAGGGCATCGTTTGAAACCTGTGATAGCATGGGTGCCAATTTTATCAATTCAGTACTGGAACGCTTTGGCAATACCATCGAGAATTTCTTTGATACCCGAAATGACCTCTCCGACCGCGACCGCGATGTAGAGGTTGTTATGTGCATTTTGTCTAATTATACTCCAAATTGCGTCGTACGTGCATGGGTCGGATGCCCTGTTGGGGAACTGGAAGACCTCGCGCGCCATGCAGGCTTACCTGGCCCCGAAGCCGTAGATCGAATCTGTACCGCTGTCCGAATTGCACGCCTTGACCCCTACCGCGCCACTACACACAACAAAGGTATTTTCAATGGTATCGATGCTGTAATTATGGCCACGGGTAACGATTTTCGCGCCATAGAAGCGTGCGGACATACTTATGCTTGCCGCGACGGACAATACCGTAGCCTAAGTAAAGCATGGGTAGAAAATGGTATTTTCCGCTTCGAACTAGAACTGCCGCTTGCCCTCGGTACCGTGGGCGGCCTTACAGCGCTTCACCCACTGGCCAAGCGTTCCTTGGAAATACTCGGAAACCCATCTGCCCGCGAACTGATGATGATCGTAGCAGCAACGGGATTAGCCCAAAACTTTGCGGCAGTCCGATCACTTGTCACCACTGGTATCCAAAGTGGACACATGAAAATGCACCTGACCAATATCCTCAACCACCTCGGAGCAACAGATGAACAGGCTGCTGCAGCGCAAGCGTATTTTGCCGATCAAACTGTGAGTTTTAGCGCAGTGCGCACATTTCTTCAAGGATAAAAGAAGTGAAGGCATAAACGATATGTATTTGCAACATACTTTGCTGTTGGGCGTTCGTTTTTAATCGCAAGGACTAACCGTATAACTCATATACCACCTGCCCGCGCTCATACCCCAGATCTACGATCAAATGGGCAACGGCATCATCGATCATTTTGCTCCAACCACAAATCATAAACTTGACATTTGGTCGAGCAATTGCATATTTTTCTTGGTAAATTTGGTGTACATAGCCTTGGTAACCCGCCCAATCGGGTTGGCGCGATAATACAATATCGTATTCAAAATTAGGGATACTTTTGGCCAATTGCTCCATTTCTGTTCGGTAGAGTAGTTCTTCTGTTGTGCGACAGCCAAAAATCAAATGCACTTTTCGGTGTGGAACTTTTAGGTGTACCATTTCACGCAACATACTCCTAAATGGTGCAATACCAGTTCCAGTACAGATCATGACCAAATCCTTATCCAGCATTTCGGGCAAGATAAAAGCACCATCTGGGCCTTTCCAACGGATACTTGTACCCACTTCACAACTATCGAATAAATAGGAAGTACCCAATCCATCGGCACTGCGTACAATACACAGTTCCAAATCTCCTCCATCGGAAGGCGCACTGGCAATGGAATAACTCCGCCAACGCTGCAATCGTTTATCTCCAATGGGTAAATCCATCGTAATGAACTGCCCTGCGCTAAAGGAAATACCAGGGTTTTGCAGCCAAAAACGACGAACATTAGGGGCAATTTGCTCCGTCCGTGTAATGGGCGTATCGTACCAAATAGTGGGCATGGCTTGAAAAGGATCTATTAAATTAAAAACGGGCTATACTAATCGAAATTAGTATAGCCCGTAATAAACACCTACCTCAAGGCAAATGTTTTACAATTATTTATTTTTGCCGCCAGCAGGGGGAATGGGGGCCACGCCGTCCATATTATCTCTCATGCCAAGTGCTGTTGCATTTGCAGGGTCAATAGCCAATAATTTAGCGATAAATTCCCGTGCTAGGGCATCTTCTTTGCGTACATAGTGGTAGTACATAATATAAGAATAGGCACTAATTAAGTTAGCTTTATTCTTTTCCACATCACCACCTGCTACCTCGATGTATTTATCCCAATATGGTTTTGCTTTACCAAAAGTAGCAATTTCTGCTTCTGATGTTTGTACCGTAGGGTCAATATCCAAATAATTAGCTGCTTTTGCCGCGTATAGCCAGCCAAGACCTGCTTTCGGACTCATCTCTGTCACCTTAATATAGGCAGCGAGTGCTTTTTGGTAACGCATAGAATCGGACTTACAGTACTGATAGCATGTTCCAAGTTTATAGTAATCTTTGGATTTAGCTTCTGTTTTTAAAGAGTCGATCCATACTTGATATACTCGTGCTGCACCGCAATAGTCTTTTTTTGCATAGAGCAAATTACCCATTTCTTCGTTCAAAGGCCACTCAGCAGTATCTTTATCGATCGCCAAACCAAGGTACTTAATAGCACCAAGGGTATCATTTTTACCTTTGAGCAACAAGCGGCCTTGGTAAACGTAATCGCTTGCAAGTACTTTTTCAGGAACAACGATTTTGAAATATTCATCCATGATCGCTTGCCCTTTTACATATTCGCCATTTTCGTAGTAGCTATAACCCAACAGGCGGCGTAAGTAGTTCTTAGAACCGTCTTTAGAAATGATTTTTTCTACCAAGTCGGTACAACCTTTATAATCTTTTGTAAGGAACAGGGTATTTGCATACGCCATTTCGTCCTCGATAACCAAGTCTTTACCTTTCTCGAGCAGTTCTTTGTAGGCATCTTTCGCTTTTTCAAACTTACGGACATTGTAATAATAATCCGCTTTTAAGCGCAGTGCAGGTGTATAATTATTATCCAAAGCGATAGCTTGATCCAAGTTTTTAATAAAACGCTCGTTCAAGCGACCTGCTTTATACACGGTTGCCAACATATAAAAAGGCAATGGGCTTTTTGGTTTGTAGTTAGAAGCAAACTCAAACTGACGCGCAGCTTCGCCACCATCACCTTGCTCACGGAAAGCATATCCGGCCGACATCAATGTTTGGTAGTCTTTTGGGTTTACTTCAATCGCTTGCTTGAATAGCTCATTAGCCCGGGTAAGGTTGGGTTTCCTGTCGCTTGGAGCGATATAAAACAGATAAGACTCCGCAATTTGGCGTAGTGCATTAGGGTCTTTTTTCCCCTTTTTAAAAGCGCGTTGGAACTGTTCGTCTGCTTCTGCTGATTTGTTTTGCAGTAAAAGTGTGCGTGCATTACACACGAAAGCCAATGGGCCATCAGGTTTTGCGGTAAAGCCCGTTGAGAGAGCCTCCATTGCCTTATCTTTTTGACCTTTAGCCAAGTAAGCATTGCTCAGCGTAAGCCACGCATTTTGGTCTGTATTATCGGCTTTGACCATAGAGGAATAAATGGTGATAGCATTATCCCATTTTTCCATAAGCATTGCTTCAAAACCTTGGTCTTGAGTCTGTGCCCATGCAGCCTGGTGGAAGAGTACTACACTCAATAGTACATAGAGGACGCTTTTCGCTAATTTAGTCATTGTTTAAAAAATAAAATTTGTTTGACAAAGGGAAATAAAATTGCAATGCAGTTTTGTAATTCAGACGCAAAAAAAGGTAAAAAATATTAAAGATCTAACTTTTTTAATCAAAAATTAACTATATAGGGTTAATACTAACAAAGATTTAATTTATATCACTGCCTGAACGATTTGCTTAATGGTTTCGTTGTCACCCATAGTATAATAATGCATACAAGGAACGCCCGCTGCTTTTAATTCTTTTGACTGCTGAATACACCACTCAATCCCCACTTGTTTTACTTCGGCATCGTCTTTGGCATGCACAATTGCCTTTACAAGTTCTTCGGGCATATTGATAAAAAACTTTCTTGGAATAGCGCTCAATTGGTACTTTTTTGTCAGTGGTTTTAACCCCGGAATAATAGGCACTTCAATACCTGTCGCACGGCATTTTTCCACGTATTCAAAGTATTTTGCATTGTCAAAAAACATTTGAGTCACAATATAGTGTGCCCCGGCTTCCACCTTGGCCTTAGTAAAATGAAGATCGGATGCTATATTAGGGGATTCAAAGTGCTTTTCTGGATAGCCTGCAATACCAATACAAAACTCTGTTGGTTCTCCATTGGTAATGCTCGTATCCAAGTATTGGCCTTTGTTCATTTCTTCAATCTGCTTCACTAAGTCCACTGCGAATTTGTGACCATCATCTTCGGGAATAAATTTATCTTCGAACTGACGTGGGTCGCCCCTGAGCGCAAGCACATTATTTATCCCTAAAAAATTGAGGTCAATTAGAGCGTTTTCAGTTTCTTCAATTGAAAACCCGCCGCAAATGAGGTGCGGAACAGCATCTACGCCATATCGATTCATGATAGCCGCGCAAATCCCTACAGTGCCCGGACGTTTGCGAATCGCTGTTTTTTCGTAATATCCGGAGGGCCTTTTTTTGTACAAAAACTCTTCTCTGTGGTACGTAACATCAATAAATGGAGGTTTAAACTCCATCAATCCGTCCAATGCCTTAAATATTGCTTGCATACCGCCACCTTTGAGGGGGGGTAGAACTTCAAAAGAGATCAGTGTTTTGCCTTTTGCCTTAATAAAATGGTCGGTAACTTTCAAAATGTGTTATGTTTTTCTAGTATTATCATACTCAGTCTTAAGATGCAAATAACGGTAGTTATGAATGTATCTTGTTGTTATTTTTTTGTAAAAAATTATTTCTCGTTGTGATCTACCAATTCCATCACTGTTCTGAACACTGCATACTTCCCTTCATAGCGTAATTTGGTCGCTTTTTGTAATTCAGCGGCAAATTCCTCTAAGTAGCGTTGTAGATGCGCCATATCTTTTGCTAGGTATTGGACAGTATATATTTCAGATTCGGTATGCTCGTGGCTAAGCAATCGCCCAATTCGGTAAGAGACAAACATACCTGTCATCATTACATCGGGGACATGGATTTCTTTCATCCATTGTAGCCAATCTTGCTCAATCAATATCGGCATCAAGAGTAATGGTTACGTTATATATTAACATAGAATTTCGATTACAGAATAGACCAATAAGAACTTTTATGGTTGTTTAGGTGGTGCTACAGGTACTAGATTTTCGAATTTATTGGAAATGCCAAAAAAGTGCCATATCATTGCCTTCCAAACCGCTTTAAAACTTTGAAAATCTAATTTTAATCCATATTTTATTAGTTGTTTGGGCAATACAATATACCACATATAAAAATAAAATGCTACTTTTGTACGCGGGTAATTTCTCAGCACAAATAACATTCGGTTTCGGTGAATAAAATAAGTTTTAAGTGGACTATTTACGCCAACTGTAGCACTTTCCTTATGATGGATACGTGCCGTAGGATTTATCCAAATAGAAAGCCCTGCTTTTCTCATCCGCTCACACCAATCTAATTCTTCGTAATACAAAAAGAATTGCTCATCCATCGGCCCTACTTTTTCTAACACTTCTCTCGATACCATCATTGCAGCACCGTGGGCATAAGCAGTGCGTTCAGGTACAAGAAACTGTCCGGCATCCATTTCTCGTTCGCCGAGAATCCTATTTCGAGCCGTAATAGGGGATATTGGCGTCATTCCTGCATACTGAATTCTTTCGCCACTTGTGCTATCCTCATTAAAATAACAAATTAAAGGGCTTAATGCACCACAATCAGGCTGGGTTTCATAAAAACTGACCAAGCGGTCGATACAAAAATAAGTTAGTTCGGTATCATTATTAATAAAAAAAAGGTATCGACCCCTAGCGGCATCGATACCCAAATTATTTCCTCCGGCAAAGCCGAGATTTTTTGAACTGCGAATAAACGTAACTTCAGGGAAGTGCTGCTTCAGATACGCTTCGGGGTTTTCCTTACTTGCATTATCCACAACAATAACCTCCAGATCGCGAAAACCTTGCTCCCTTATGCTTTTTAGCATTGAACAAGTTACTTCTGTCTGATTATAATTGACCGTAATTACTGAAACGAGGGGTAGTGCCACTTTTAATTATTATATTCAAACGTTCTCTTTTTGGATAAACGCTGTCAATGTTTTGAACAAAATGCGAAAATCAGTCAACATATCGTGTTTTTCCGAATACTGTACATCCAAGCCAACTCGCTCTTCCGTACTCATATCTGAATGCCCTCTTTTTGATACCTGCCATAAGCCAGTTAATCCTGCGGGGGCTAAAAAACGCGCACCATGATTTTCAGTTACTAATTGATCCGCCTCATAAACGGGCAACGGACGATTACCCACCAAAGACATTTCTCCTTTAAGAACATTAAATAACTGTGGGAGTTCATCAATACTGTATTTTCGGATAAATTTCCCAACCTTAGTAACGCGTGGATCATTGTTAAACTTAACGAAGGTAGCACCAGAACCATATTGGTTGTATGTTTTTAATTCGTTTAATCGTTTATCTGCATCCGCGTACATAGATCTGAATTTCCAAAATTTAAATTTCTTGAAACCCGCGCCGATTCGATTAGAACAATAAAAAATGGGCCCTCTGGACTCCAACCTTATTGCAATTGCGGTGATTAACATAATCGGGGAAAAAAGTATCAATGCTACTAATGCGCCCACGATATCAATCAATCTTTTTATGCTTTTGGCACCATATCGCGTTGATCTAGTAGAAGAAATAGGCAAGTCTTCAACAGTATCAAGCACCTCTTCTTTATTTTCCCAGTGATAATTCAGCACTAATTTTAAGCGATTGCTGTCAATAGGTTGTATAAAATAATCGTCGGCACCTGCAGCAATGTATTGTTCGCCTAGACCCCAATGTATCCTTTCTGAAATAACCAGAACAGGCATTTGCCTAAAACTGGGATGATGGTTGATTTGATTTAACAGCCTAAGGCGATTATCATCGGCCCATTTGGCGTTAAAAACAATACCTGTGCGGCCAATAATCGGGTGTTCTATGCGACTTTCGAGCCATTCAATAGCAGATTCGGCACTCGTAACTAAATGATAGCGAAACGGTATTTGATCTGTATGTTCCAGTTCAATTACTTGGTTTATACTATTTGCTACTCCTATAAAAAGTACTATATCCTGTAATTGATCTGTAACTATATCTAGTAATTGATCTTTATTTGATTGTATGTAAACGGTTGCTCCCATAATTGTGGATGGCGGTAACTGGCTATTTGATGTGGTACTTGTTTACGTTTTATTCAACTTATGACTTCGATGCCATTGGTTATTCAATAAAATATAAACAAGTACGCTGAATCAAATAATTACCAGTTTGTTATAAAATTCATGAGAAGGATTAAATAATTCAAACAGTAACAGGTTCGATCAAGACATGATCACCATGCGCCACCCTCGGGACAGCGATCGGATAGTCCAAACTTTGTGCCTTGTTGATGCCCTTAATTTGATTCAATAAATTACTTGGAGTTGAAATGTGCCAAACTCCTGGTTGCTGAATACCTTGGGATGCTGGCGATAGTAATATGACCGGGATGTCGGCATACATACCACTATTTTTTAGGAATTTTAAAAAATCGGGCGTAGTGCTGTTTATATTTTGGTCATTGTCTGCCAAAATAATATCAGGCTTTTTCCCTCGTTTTAACCAGCCACTTGCCTCCACTTTATTGCGGGCAGTAAGGACAGTAAATTCATCCGATAAAATAGACTCATATATTCGTCTAAGGTTATCTCGATGTTCAATCAGTAGTACATTTTTCTTCATAATAATAATAATCGGTATAATATGTAATCGGTAAAACTTAAATAACAACAGAATATACGTCTGCTCTGTAGGCTTTGCACATGAAAATCGTACGGTATCCCATATGTCTATGCACAAAACCTAACTTCGCTTAGTATAATAGCATTAAACAAGCCAATCGTACTGCGGTAGCAATATTTGACTATAAATTCAATGGAAGCATAAATAGAACAACGATGAGTTTGATTGCAACACGAAGAAAAAGAAAATAGCGGAACACTACCTTTCTTAGCAAAAGTATGGATTAAAAAATAACTACTCATTGAGGCTTTGAAAAAGGTCTCAAACAATTAATTATCAATAAGAAAAAATCGTGCCAAAACTGGGGGAGATTAAAAATTTTCTAAATTTTTAATAAATCGGCAGCCGTAGGGGGGCTGTGGGTGGATTAATATCAAGATGCAAAGGTAAAGGATTAATATTTAAAAAGAATATGAATTTTACAAGAAAAGGTAAAAAAAATTTTTTTTGTTATAATTTCAACTTTATTGCCAAATTTGCGCTTCCAAAAAAAGACAATGAAAAGATAAAATTATGCAGGGAAATATTGTATCTATTTTGCTTTGGACTGGAATCGTCGTTGTATGCTATGCTTACCTAGGATATGGTATAATATTGTTTGGTCTAGTAAAGGTCAAACGTTTTTTATACCCGTCCCCGTTAAGCATTAAAGAGACGCAGGTTAAGCACAAAGTCACATTTATCGTATGCGCATTTAATGAATCCGGGTGGATTGCTGAGAAAATCAAGAACTCGGTGGGGCTTTATTTTCCCACAAATCATATTCGTTTTATTTTTGTCACCGACGGCTCTTCGGATGATACGCCACAACGCGCAAAGGCAACATTTGAGGGGATCAAAGATTGTCCCACTTGGCATATCTTACACCAACCTGAACGGCGCGGCAAAATTGCAGCATTTCATAGGGCTATGCTTCAATATGGGAAATGGGATAATATACCTGATAATCAACACATTATCTTGAGTACCGATGCCAATACATTACTCAATTCGGTGGCTATTGAAAAGATTGTAACCCACTTTAACGACCCGAATGTAGGTGCTGTAGCTGGCGAAAAACGGATTCGTATGGGCGAAAAAGACGCTGCAAACTCCGCAGGGGAAGGTATTTACTGGAAATACGAAAGTTTGCTCAAAAAATGGGATGCCGAACTATGGACTGTTGTTGGTGCCGCTGGCGAACTTTTTGCGTTTCGAGCCGAGGTTTATGAAGCCGTACCACAAGATACATTGGTGGAAGATTTTCACCTCACCATGCGTATTGCGCAAAAAGGCTACCGCGTAGCTTATGAGCCTGATGCTTATGCCGTTGAGTCGTCTTCGGCCTCTGTAAGTGAGGAAATGAAGCGAAAAGTGCGCATTGCCGCAGGTGGATTGCAAGCAGTGGTAAGGCTAGCACCTTTGCTTAATTTTTTCAAATATGGGACGGTCTCCTTTCAATATATTTCCCATCGTGTTTTGCGTTGGACACTGGCACCGCTATTTTTGCCGATTATTTTCTTGACCAATGCATTCTTGGCTTTTAAAGGAAATACATTTTATGCTACTCTTTTTATCTTACAAATTATCTTTTATACCTGCGCTTTACTTGGTTTTGTGCTAGAACGTCGTCAACTCAAAATTAAAGCATTCTTTGTCCCATATTATTTTTGCCTCATGAATTACGCTATGTACGCTGGCTTTTTCCGCCTTATACGCGGCAAACAATCGGTAGTTTGGGAAAAATCAAAACGGGCCGATGAACAGTAAAGAATGATAAAACAATAAGTTAAGTATTTAGAAACAATTTATTGCCATTCCTTACTAAAAAGAGTAAAGGCAGCCTTACCTTTGCCCCCCGTTCCTTACTCAAATAAATCGAATATACTTTATGTACGCAGACCGCATTGCTCCTTTATTAAATATTTCCTCCAAACGCATCCAATCGGTAATCGACTTGCTAGAAGATGGTGCAACCGTGCCTTTTATCGCTCGTTACCGAAAAGAAGCTACTGGCTCTCTGGATGAGGTGGAAATTGCCAATATCCAAGACTGGCTCAAAAAACTCAAAGAACTCGACAAGCGCCGTGAAGCGATTTTAGGCAGTATCGAAGAGCAGGGTAAACTTACCCCTGAACTTCGAAAAGCAATAGAAAACGCTAGCACGATGACTGAATTGGAGGATTTGTACCTCCCTTATCGCCAAAAACGCAAAACACGGGCTTCGGTAGCCATTGAAAAAGGATTGGAGCCACTCGCTAAACGGATTTTTGCACAACGCGACCGAGATGTGGTAAGGATTGCCGCTTCTTATCTCACCGACCAAGTAAGTTCCGTAGATGATGCCCTTCAAGGCGCACGCGATATCATGGCTGAATGGGTCAGCGAAGACCTCAAAGCACGCGATAAAGTACGCCGACATTTTACCAAAGGTGCTGTAATCAGTTCCAAACTTGTAAAAGGCAAAGAAGCAGAAGCCGCTAAATATCGCGACTATTTTGACTGGAATGAACCGCTTAAAAACTGCCCCAGCCACCGCTTATTGGCCATGCGCCGCGCCGAAGAAGAAGGCTTTTTACGCGTGGGGATAGCGCCTGAGGAAGAGCAAGCCATCCATGATTTAGAAAATATTTTCCTCACAGGATCGGGGGATAGTACGCAGCAGGTACGCATGTCGGTGAAAGACAGTTATAAACGCCTGCTACAACCCGGTATTGAAACAGAATTTCGCAATTTATCCAAAGAAAAAGCCGATTTAGAGGCTATTCTAGTGTTTGCGGATAACCTACGTCAATTATTGCTTTCCGCGCCATTGGGCGAAAAACGTGTATTAGGCATCGATCCAGGATTCAGAACTGGGTGCAAAGTAGTCGTATTGGATGCCAATGGAAACTTAGTCAAAAATACGGCGATTTATCCCCACGAACCACAAAATAAAGTATTTGAAGCACGGGCAGAAATTGAAAACCTTGTCGAACGTTACCAAATAGATGCTATTTCGGTCGGAAATGGTACGGCTGGCCGTGAAACAATGGACTTCATCCAAAAATCAAATTTTGGCCGTGCTGTGGAACTATTTCAGGTCAGCGAGGCTGGTGCATCTATTTATTCCGCTTCCGATGTGGCACGAGAAGAATTTCCGAACGAAGATATTACCGTTCGGGGAGCGGTTAGTATTGGACGAAGGTTGATGGATCCTTTGGCGGAATTGGTCAAAATTGATCCTAAAAGTATAGGTGTTGGCCAATACCAACACGATGTAAACCAAACGCAACTCAAAGACAGCCTCGACCGAACCGTGCAAAGCTGTGTGAATGCTGTAGGTATTAATATCAATACTGCAAGTAAACATTTATTGACCTATATTTCTGGTCTTGGTCCCGTTTTGGCGCAAAATATCGTGAATTACCGCGCCGAAAATGGCGCTTTCCGCCGCAGGAGCGATTTGAAAAAAGTAGCCCGTTTGGGCGATAAGGCTTACGAACAATGCGCTGGTTTCTTGCGTATCCGCGAGGCCGAAAATCCACTCGATAACACAGCGGTTCACCCCGAACGTTATGATGTGGTGACACAGATGGCCAAAGATATCCAATGTACTGTACCGGATTTGATCGCAGATCGCGAACTCCGCCAAAAAATTGACCTAAAAAAGTATGTCAAAGCAGATATTGGTTTACCCACGTTGCAAGATATTTTGAAAGAATTGGAAAAACCGGGTCTCGATCCACGTGGTTCTGCTAAAGCATTTGAGTTTGCTAATGTCCGTTCTTTGGATGATTTATCCATTGGTATGATTTTACCCGGCATTGTTACCAACATTACGGCGTTTGGCGCGTTTATAGATATTGGCATAAAAGATTCTGGTTTGGTACATCTTTCCCAAATGGCAGATAAATTTGTCAGAACGCCATCCGAAGTAGTTACTTTGAACCAACAAGTTACTGTTAGGGTATTGGAAATTGACTACCAACGCAAACGAGTAGCACTCAGCATGAAAGGTATTTAGATTATGTACGTTTCTCCCACATATCGCCTCCGGCTTTACCGCGATTTCAAAGCTATCGATCCCAAAGATCCATATAGCGTGATCCGGTATTACGAGCAATATGAAGAAGCATTGAATACCTTGGATTTGAATGAATACTTGGATTGCACGCTGGGCTATACCGATGCCCTGTTTGAAGCAGACGAATATGGTCGACACATTGTAATGTGTGACCATTTGATTGAATTGGTGATGCGTGAAAGCATGACTTATTTTGGAGGCGAAGATATTTTTGCTAAATTATTGTTTCGTAAGGGCGTTACTTACTACAATTTAAACGATCATGAAAATGCGCTTCGGGTATTCAAATCCGTAGCAAAAATTGCACCCAATAACCCGCAAACGAGTATTTTATTATACAGTTGTTTGCGCCAGGAAACACCTCCAAAAAGGTTAAAATTCCGTGCTTGGGGGCTTTTATGCTTTTTGCTCTCTGCTGTTTCTGCGGGTACTGGCGGATTAGTTATTCAGCCGTTTTATCCCGATTGGATGAACATTTCGACCATAATTACCATCGTACTCTTTGTTTTGGGTGGATTCATCTACCTTTACGGCGAATTAGACCATTATTTATGGTGTAAAAAGACAGTCCGTAAATGGACTGTACTAACGTGATTTCATGAAGGAACTTATCAAAAAATGGGTCAAAAGCATCCCAATTGCGTTTACCCGTAACCAACAATACGACCAGCAAACCCAAAAAATCATCGCAAAGGTTTGCCATTCCACCACCAATTTTATTGATGTAGGATGCCACAAAGGCGAGGTGCTGGATATTGTATTGAAATTTGCGCCGCAGGGGCAACACTATGGTTTTGAACCTATCCCCAATTTGTTCCAAGGTCTAGTTCAGAAATATAACAACCAAAAGAATTGCACCATGGCTGATATCGCCCTGAGCAAGGAAAATGGTACGGCTACTTTTAATTACGTGGTATCTAACCCCTCCTATAGCGGCTTGCGCAAGCGCGCATACGACCGTAGCGGTGAGCAGGATACGACAATTACGGTAAAGACACAAAAACTGGACGATTTTTTACCCGCCAATTACCGTCCCGATTTGATAAAAATAGACGTTGAAGGAGCGGAACTATTTGTACTGGAAGGAGCAGTAGAAACGCTAAAAAAATACCACCCAGTTGTTATTTTTGAGCATGGATTGGGGGCATCGGAATTTTATGAGGCGACTCCAGAACGTATTTTTGAACTTTTTGAGTCGTGTGGTATGTCTATATCTCTCATGTCACATTGGTTAAAGGGTTTGCCTCCAATGGACAAAGCGGAGTTATCAAGGCAGTTTCGTACAAAATCCAATTATTATTTTATCGCGCATACTTAAACCATAGGAACGGTGTTGTACTAAAGGTATAAATTCAGGCTTTATATTTTCTGCTTTTTGCGCGAATAGCCTACCTATTTAAGCGTAAAAAGGGGAAATATGAGGGCAAAAGATGTGCATCCAGATTAAGGATGATGCGCCAGTTTCTCCGCCATGCTTTAATCTTCCCGAATAAGTCCGGGAAGACCAAAGCACGGCGGTGGGACATCAAGCGAAAAAAAGGAAAGACCTGGCGCGGCGGAAAATCTCATCATGTCCAAGCAATCTTTTTTTCAACGCTCCCTATCGCAACAAGTCTAATATTCAGGCTCCATTCGATTCCAGGAAACAAAACAATCATAAGTTGGCACATTGCCGTTATCCCATTGAAGCCCCACTTCGGTGCTAACTTTTTGCACGATTTGTCCGGCTTTGATCACTTTGCTATTAGGTTCAAACTCAAGGTTGAATTGTTGCAGTTCGTAAGGCAAACCATACAAATTATGTGGCAAGGAATAACCACTTGTAGCACCGCAGGTTTCGACAACCATATCTAATGTACTGACATCTTTTTTGAAAACATCTATGTATGTCACCCCAAAACGTCTATTGGTAAATGCTAATACGGATTGAAAATAAACGTCTTCTGATGCCCTGTCAGTAAAAGGAAACGAAGGAAGGATGACGCCGATATCTGAAGTCAAACTGGCGGTCATCGTAACCTGACAACTGCTGGAATAAGAAGAACTACCCTGCCCACCAATGGAATACCTTAATTTTGAAGAGGAGGCAAACCCGCTTTGGGGGGTAAACAAGTAGGGTATATTTTTATGCGGATCGGCATCGGCGCGCAAATACACATCCATCCATATAGACCGCTCAATGGTGCCTTGATCGGGTCGATGGAACACAATCTGGCCCTTCCATTGGTTGAGGGTGCGCACATTGGACTTGGATCCTTTGTTCGCAACATAGACCTTGCCGGCACCGTCTTTGATACCCGCAGGCGGTATTATGCACTTGATAAGGTTCGGTTGCCAATAAACGATACTTTCGACTACCAGTTCACCTGTGATTGCTAAGTCGTTAATCCATACTGTGGCTTGAGCAGTACTATCCCCAAAATTGCCATAGAGATACAATAGACCTTCACCTTGTCGTTCCTCGACTTCCATATAGTCCAATTGGAGCGGTGGCGGCGGTGGCGGCCCATCAATTTCATCCTTACATTGATCGCAAGCGGATACCATCAGCAAAAGCATGAATAAACCTGCCATAAAATACAGAGAAAACCCATTTTTTCTCCGTGGAAATCTGTAAAAAACCATGATAATTTTTTTTTAAAGTATTAGGTTCCTTGGCGGCATACCCAATCCCATCTATTTAACAATGGCACAAATTTCCGGGCCTCGGCGGCCATATACAATGGAAAGTGTAATGAGTTGGATATTTAATGGAATGAATTGCTCCCTTTATTCAGGCAATAATGGCAACACAATCCTGCAAGCACGGCCGTCATTAAAAACCTTTACCCTATTGACACCCAGCAGTTCATATTTAAGCAGCATATTGGATAGGCCCATTCTGTTGGAGGGCATAGCGATGACCCTTTTACGGATATTGCTGGCCACGACCAAAGTTGTTTCCTCGGTAAATATTTTGACTACCAAGAGACTGTCCTACGATGCAACATTGTGTTTGACCGCGTTTTCAAATAGCGATCCTTACCCGGCAAAAAATGACTGGGTAAATCGAAACAGTATCGTTTTCTCTTATCGGAGTTCGTCTATGGCGACCTGTAAGACCCGATCAATGCCTTGTGCCATTTCCGATACCGAATTCCGCACGTAAATATCGGGCGCGATACCTAAAGATTCATATAAATGCCCGTCATAAAGTTCTACTTTATTCGTTTGTTCATCATCTTAATGTTGATGTTTTTTTTTCTTGTTTTGATCCGTACAAACCCCCTTTGTCTAGGTTTTTATGCCCGTACACTCGGCCATACAGGAGTTTTCGTAAGTTTTATGGTTACATCCGCATACTGGGTCATATTCTGTGATACAAGAACAGGCGGGGTCAGTTTTTTCTTTAT
This sequence comes from Chitinophagales bacterium, assembly GCA_043764095.1. GTDB lineage: Bacteria > Bacteroidota > Bacteroidia > Chitinophagales > Saprospiraceae > M3007. The sequence goes on along the minus strand of JAYUKX010000167.1, from coordinate 73,178 downwards.
AGAACTTACGGGTTTGACAGGCGGAAATAAATCCGAAAGATAGGCTTACAGAAAACAATACCCATATAGGGTGCATACGCTTTTGTATATTCAATTATTTAATTTGTGTGATGAACTTTGTTTAAGTACTTGGACACAATTAATTATCATTTTGAACTTGGTCTTTTGCGCCTATACTTCCCCCTTTTTTCGTTAGATAGTACCGCTATCTGCCTTAAAAATGGCTCGTCTAGCCAAAAAACACCTGCGCTCATTTCTGCAATTAATTATGTCCAAGTACTTAAAATCGTGCTGCAAAATTCATGGATTGCCGGGTTGGAATTAATGCGTACTGTTATGGGCTGGCAAAATATGTGGATGAACTGTTGTATTTTCAGATATACTTTAGTGTGAAATGGGGGCGTTAACGTATTTTTGCAGGGACAAATTCATTATTATGTTGAAGTTTTTAGGGACATTTCTGTTGTTAAATGGTTTTTTGAACCTGTATGGGCAAAAGCAATTTGTATTTACCCATTATGAATCGCGCACGGGTTTGCCGTCCAATCAGATCAACAGCATTATACAGGACAAAAAAGGCTATATCTGGATGGGTTCCCTAGGTGGCCTGATCAGTTTTGACGGCATCCGATTCAAATCCTTTCGGGCCAAGCCCGATGACACGCTATCTATTCCGATGCGCACCATCAATCAAACTATTTTGGACTACAAAAACCGCCTTTGGATCGTAGGCGGCCAGTATAAGGTAGGCATATTTGATACAGAACAGCATGTGTTCAAGGAAGCCAGGCTCCAACTCCGCGATTCCACCTTGAAAAACGCCCCAAAAGGAATAGTTAAAGGTATAGATGATGCGGTTTTGCTTGGGGTTGGCGGGCGCGAATTGCTGGTTTTAGATGAAAAAGACTATGTTTTCAAACCAGCAGATGATTATTTCCCAATCCAGCCCGGATGGGATATCCATTCGTTCGGCGTGATACCCAACACGCACAAATTCTGGGCGGTTATCAATAACCAACTGATAGTGTACAATCGGGACAGCAAAAATGTTAGTACGTTTGAGAACAATATTGAAAATGAATTGATTGTAGCAAAGTTAAACCACATACCCCACATTAATAACCTTCATTTTGACCAAAAGAACAGATTATGGTTATCTGCCTGGAGCAAAGACGCCCCTCGGATTTATTGTCTGGATTTGCAAAGCGGCGAATTTGCACTGGAATACTTTAGCTTTTTTCCCGTGCTCAAAACATACCACGAAATTCGCGATTTTGCTGAACAAAGCGATGGTACCATTTGGATAAGTGGTTTGGGAGTGTTTGCTTATTACGACGAGTCAAAAAAGTGCTTTGAGCACATACATTCCGGCACCAAACCTTATGAGGAAATTAATTATGAAGTTACGCTTGTTCTTTTTGAGGATAGGGAACACAATATATGGGTAGGTACCGATGGAGCGGGTTTGTATAGATTCAACCCAAAACGAAATATTTTTTCCAATGTCTATATGTTCAGAAAGAGTGGTGATCGAAACACCAACGGCAGCCCGCAATCTTTTTTTATGGACACCGACAGCAGCATGTTGGTGGGGGTTTGGGGTAATGGGATTTACAGGTTTAACCTTGATTTGAAGCATATCCCTATCCATATAAAGGGTTTGCCCGAGGACAATGGCATTTCCGTTTGGGACATGTGCCATGATCGCGATAGTGTACACGCCTGGTTTGCAACCCAAAAGGGCATATTCAAACTCAACAAAGTCAAGCGTTCAGGGCAATTTTTGTACCCTGCCATTTTCCAAAACCGTACCGTACGCCAGGTGGAAGCCGATGCCTACGGCAACATGTGGTTCGGCACGCAAGGATTGGGCCTGATCAAATGGGATGCCCAAAAAGGCAAATACGATTTTGAAAAAGGCCTTTACCCGATCAAGGATGCCAAAATAAATCGCCCCATCAATAAAATCATCGTTGATTCCAAAGGCTGGGTTTGGGTAAGCTGCGAGCAGGCGGGCATCTATGTTTTGGATGCCTCCAGTGATAAAATCATCTATCATTTCAGGGAAAATGCGTCGGGTTTTGAAAATTTGCCCACCTCGGCAGTCTGCGGCCTATTGGAATACAACGACAGCCTGATGATTTTGACAACCAATTCACATGTATTGTGCTTTAATCGCAAGGAGAAAAAAACGACCGTGCTTTATGGCCCTGAAGATATATCGGGCTTCATCGCATCGTTGGAAAAAGACAACCACGGCCATGTTTGGATGGGCACCACCACCACCCTGTATCGTTTTCAGCCCGATAAAAAAGGCCTGTGGGCCATGGACCGCAGGGATGGCATATTCAATGACGCCTTTGTACTAAGCGCCTCCCTATTGATGCCTGACGGACGTTTAGCATTTGGCGTCAGCGAGCATTTTATCGCTTTTGACCCAGCCAAAATTGAAAGCAGTGCCCAATTGCCCCCCGTAAGTATCACTGCTGCTAGGGTAAACAACCAAAATTATCCGCTTAATGTGCTGCTGTCGCAACCATCAAAGACCGTATTGACACATGAGCAAAATGCACTCACCATTGACCTGGCCACATTTGTTTTTAATGTGCGCTGTACCATTCAGTACCGATTGGAAGGGATTGATAAAAACTGGGTAAATGCGGACAACAACGGGCAGGCCGACTATGCCTTTCTGCCCCCAGGCACCTATAGGTTTTATACCCGAACTGCCGATGCCGACATGAATTTTTCGGAAGAACAGCATCAATTTACACTTCAAATTTTGCCGCCCTTTTATCAGGCATGGTGGTTTTACAGCCTCTTGATATTGGCAGCAGGCGGGCTTTTGTTTTGGTTGGATCACGAACGAAAAAAACGGGAAAGTGCCGTTGAGCAGATCCGCAATGACATATCCGATGATCTGCACAAAGAAGTCCATACAGCCTTACAAAATATCAATGTATTGAGCGAAATGGCCAATATAAAGGCGGAAACCGACCCACAGAAAGCGAAGGAATTTATCGCTCAAATACATGGGAAAAGCCATCAAATGATAGATGCCATGGAAGATATGTTGTGGAGCATAACCCCCGAAAACGACAGCATGTACAAGATGGTGGAGCGTATGAAGGAACTAACAGCGTCACTGAATGCCCGGCATCCATCCAAAATAGAGTTGCGGGTAGATGAAATGATCCTCGACCTTACCTTAAACATGAAACAGCGTTATGATGCCTTTGTAATTTTCAAAAAAGGGCTGCATAAGATAGCCAAAGCATGCCCCGATGGATTCCGCATCCATATTGATGCCGAAGGCGGCACGCTGAACTATACGATTGATTGCCCTCAAACACAGTCGAGACCAGCGCCGCTCAAGCGCGATGATTTTTTTCAGCAGAAAGGCGTTGTAAAATGGCTGCTGTTTACTTCCCCATCCAGATCTTGAAGTCTGCTACCTTTTCTCTACTCACCAGTGCTTCTTTGTCGTTTTGCGGCTTTAAGTTGAGGATGAGGCGGTTTCCAAAATAATCATCAATTTTTTCCACGCAGGCAATAGAGATCAGGAATGAGCGGTTAATCCGGAAAAAATCTTTAGGATCAAGCATTTCCTCCAGTTCATCAAGGGTATAATCTATCATGATGCGACGATTGTCCTTGGTTTTGAAAAAATTGAGCCGGCCATCGCTGTAGAAATAGGCAATTTCGCCCACTTCAACGCTGAGGATCTTTTGGGCGTGCTTCACCAAAAAGCGCTTTCGGTATTCCTTGGTTTGCAGCTTTTGGCTGAGCGCCTCCACAAGATTGTCTATATTTACATCAGGCTTGGCTTTGCCTTGGGTTTTGGCAAATTTGTCCAATGCGGCTTGCAGTTCCTCCTTTTGAATGGGCTTAAGCAGATAATCCACACTGTTCACCTTGAAAGCCTTGAGGGCATATTCATCGTATGAGGTGGTAAAGATGACCGGGCTTGTCACCTCTGTGCAGTTGAATATCTCAAAGCTTTGCCCGTCGGCCAGTTCGATGTCCATCAGGATCAAATCAGGTGCAGGATTGCTTTTTAGCCATGCCACACTGCTTTCAATGCTGTCCGTTACGCCTATAATCTGGATGGATATTTCCATGCCGGCCAATATTTTTTCCAATTTCTTGACGGCCAATTCTTCGTCTTCGATAATGAGTACTTTCATGTTTGTATTAATTTAGTGGTTTCCAGATTAGGGGCAGTACCACGGTGTAGTTTTTTTCGTCCTCCATCACCTGGAACCCCGGTTGACGGAGCAATGCGTATTTTGATTTTATGTTTTCCAATCCCACCTTGTTGCTGTGTACCATAATGGTGCGGCGCTGCAAGTTGTTGTTGACCACCAATTTGTTGCCTGCCGTGGTGAAAATATCTATCATCAAGGGTTGGCTTTTAGACAGGGTATTGTGTTTTACGGCATTTTCAACCAACAATTGTAGTGAAAGAGCGGGCAACAGATAAGTCTCATACTGTTTTTCTATCTGAAGGTTCATTTTTACCGCATCGCCATGCCGGGTGCGCAACAACTGGAAGTAGGACTCTATAAACTTGATTTCATTACCAAGCGTACCCACGCCGTCTTCATTGCTGCGCAGCAAATAGCGATATACCTTGCTCAATTCAGTCAAAAACAGCTCCGCCTGTTTTTTGTCCACGCTGATCAGGGAGGATAGGGTATTGAAGCAGTTGAACAAAAAATGGGGATTGATCTGGTTCTTCAAGGTGTCTAATTCCTGATATACGGACAGCTCTGTGAGCATTTCCTGTTCCTGCCTTTTTTCCTTGTATTTATTAAAAATATACTCGCCCTCCTGCAAGGGGAAAAAGACAAGATTTATCGAAATGCCAATGAACAAGGCTTCCCAAACATGTATGCTTTGCCAATGATAGCCCAGAATGTGGAAATAACCATACACGAACAAGATTAGAATGATGCTGGGGGGCATCACAAAAACCATGGCCCCTATTTTTCGGATGATCCGCTGGCGGCTTTGTTCGAGGCTGGGATATCTCCTTTCCGATCTGTCATTCCACCACTCGTGCACATACCAGGACAACACGCCAAACACAAAAATAATGGGCATTGAAATTAGCCAAATGTCGCTGTCTATCCATACTCGCGCCCTGAACAAGATCAAATTCAACCCTACTGTGGCGAGCGGCATGGAACACAAAAAGCCATATATTTTTAGGTTTGACGGTATAAATATTCTCATCATGGGGCGACATTTTTTTCGGTAATGAGTGGTATGTGAATATAGCGAAACGAAGCGTTGGAGTCTTCTATCACTATAGGATTTTTTAACATTTTGTACTTGGAAACTAAGTGATCCAAGCTGTCTTCCACATCCTGCGCCTCGTTGAATGTTTTGCGCTGTACGGTGTTCCAGATGCTCAGGATACCGGGGTGGCTCATATAAACTTCAATATGCAAGGGCTGCGATTTGCTGACAATGTTCTGCGTAAAGGCATTTTCAATAACCGTTTGCAAACTCAATGGGGCAATCATCTGATTTTGCACCGACTCGGGTATTTTGACCTCTACCTGCAGTGCCTCCCCAAATCGGGCATTCAACAAATGCATGTAGGATCGCACGAAATTCAGTTCAGTGCCAAGTTCGACCCATTGTTTGTCGTCGCGAAGCATATAACGGTAAACCTTGCTCATTTCATCCAGAAATTTTTCCGCCCGATCCTCGTCCTCCTGAATCAAACTCGACAGTGAATTGAGGCTATTGAACAAAAAATGTGGGTTCACCTGACTCCTCAACCCATCCAAGTGGCTTTTTTTGTACGCTTGGTTCAGTTGCTCCGTTTCTGCCCAACTGGCTTCCCAACTTTGATATATGGCAATGCCTTCCATCAAAAAGGTCAAAAAAATGTTGCTTATTCCCAAGGCAAAATAGCTCCAAGCAAACCTAGTTTCGTGCAGTTGATAATGAAAAAACGGGATGCGTTCATAAAGCAGGTGCAAGCCGTACAAGACCAGACCGCTCATCAGCAGAAAGGTGGAAATGCTGATGGTCAATCGCAGGGGGATGTGCCTATCCTGCGGAAAACGGTTTCTTAAACTTAGCGCGATCCAGCCGCACAAACCAAAGTAAATACCGAATACCACAATTGCGATGAGCGTAGCCACTACAAAGCACTTCAAATTAGAAATGTACTGATTTCTCAGAATAATGCCATTGGCCAACATACTGCCAAACGGTAGCATGGCCTTCATGACCTTTTGATCCATTCCATTGTATTGCGGCATCAACATGGCCGCAAAGTTAATCAGAAGTGCCATTAGACCAATAGTCTTTGGTTTTGAATTGTCAATTATGCTGATGAATTGGTGTTTTTGGTGTTTTGGTTGTCTTTCCAAAAAAATCAGTCTGTGGGTAATGGGCAGGTATGACACCCCATCCATATTTTACAGTCAGTTGATTACACCAAAACAACAACTCATGCCATTAGGGCTGGCAGGTTGCGGTGAAGGTAGCCACCTTTGTGATCACAATTTAAATTACATTATGAATTTCAAAGATCTTTTTTGGGTAACAATTTGGATTGTCATTGTAGCTGTAGCACAGGCAACATTTATTTGGGTCGTAGCGCGTTGGGCAGCATTGCCATCGGGGGGGCCACAGTCTTTACTACTGGTATGGATCAAGGATGTTCTGATTACCTTGTTTTTTTTGGCCATCATCGGGGGCATTTATGAAGCGAAATTTTTTTTTCAACAAACCTTGATTGCCATTGACAAGTCCGAAAAACTGAAAAAAGAACAAGCCCGCCAGCGGTTGGACACCTTAAAAAACAAGGTAAACCCGCATTTTCTGTTCAACGCGCTCACCAGCCTTTCTGCGCTCATCAATGAGGATCCGAGCCGAGCCGAACAATTTGTAGATGAACTTTCCAAGGTATATCGCTACCTGTTGCGCAACCACGTTGACAGTATTTTACCCTTGGACAAAGTATGTCATTTTGCGGAATCCTATTGTTTTTTGCTCAAAAATCGCTTTGAGGAAGATGCTTTTGAGGTGGTTTTCGACCCGAAACTAGGCGATTTTGCCACATCAATGGGGGTGCCTGCGCTGAGTTTTCAACACGCCATTGAGTGGTTGGCTCGCACACAACATCCGCCGCTCCGCATCCATATTGGGTTTCGGGAGGCTCGGGTTGTGCTGGCCTGCGGGTACCAACCCAAATCCATGAATATGCCACTCGCTCAAGAGGAGTGGCAGCAGCTTCAGACCATTGGGGCGGTACAAAGCCATGCTGGCGACCGTTTGGAAATCCATATCCTGCTTCAACCAATTAGTGTTCCATCATGAAATCGCGTCTTCTACATCAACTCAAGCACAGATGGATCGAAACAGTGCTTTTGCCCTTTTTCATCGTCCCTTTGTGCTATTTCTTATACGATGATGCTTACTTCCGGTCCTGGCAAAGTTTTGTTGCTAAAACGCTTCCTTGGTTTATGATGGCTGCACTGACCTCCACCGTGGCCGATTCTGTCAGACTGCACATGGTACAGCGTTATCCTCGTTTGGAGGACTGGAAAAGGCGGGTGGCCTTGAGTTTTTCGGCTTATATTTTCAATGTATTATTTTTTGCCCAGTTAACCTATTTTTTGTTGACATTGTCGCACTATGAAGGGTTGGTTCCCGCAAATAGCAAATATTATATTTTAATAATATTTGCTATAATGTCAGTCCTGATTGTCGGTACAATGTATGAAGTGGTCACATTTTTTGAGCAATGGAAACAAGCGCAATCAGAAAGCGAAAAATTGGAAAAATTGAACTTTGAAATGCAGTTCCAAAGTCTTCAAAGTCAGTTAAACCCGCATTTCCTGTTCAACAGCCTCAATGCATTGTCCTCGCTTATCACCGAAAATCCGCGTCGGGCCGAGGAATTTGTGGATGAATTGAGCAATGTCTATCGCTATTTGTTGCGCTCTAACCAACAGGAGTTTGCAACTGTACAAGAGGAACTCCGCTTTACCCGTTCTTATTTTCATTTACTCAAGACCCGACACGAAAATAGCATTTCACTTTTAGTGGACGTATCGCAGGAGGTGCTGTCGCTTAAAATACCTGCCATGTCGCTGCAAATTCTCCTTGAAAACGCCGTGAAGCACAATGAGGCCAGTACTGAACAACCCCTTGATATTCATATTTTTGATGAAAATGGCCGGTTGATAATACGCAATAAAATACAAGAAAAGGTGCGAAAGCCAGATTCCAACAAGGTAGGATTGGACAACCTGCGCCAACGATACACCCTAATGGGGGCGGAGGGATTTGAGGCCCGGGCAGTTGACGGATATTTTGAGGTGCGCTTACCGATCATGCCATAGATGAACCGCATTGTATGTTTCGCCCTGTCACTTCGTGTTGAGCGCAAGGGTAGGTCTTAGGATCGCGTCCTAAACAAGTGTCTGGTTTTGGGGTGAATATTTTATTCCTTGTTGAGGCGATACAACAGGCGCATAGTATTGATTATGTAACTGTTGTATTAACTAAGACAAGGGGTGAAAGATGCCGCCAAAACGGACAGTTATTTATGACGCGATCCTTACAGATCGGAAATCGTTAAAAATGCCAGTATTCAACAATCCATGCTGTACTTTTGAAACTTCATACCCTGTAAGCTTTTCTATAAATACCAAACGGTGCATTTTTGCAAAAAATAATAAATTATGTATGTACTCATTGTAGAAGACGAGCCGTTGGCCGTCAAAAAATTGCAGCGGTTACTCAATGAAGTAGCCCCTGATCTGAACATCGCTGGTGTGGCGGGCAGCATACGAACTGCCGTGGAATGGTTGGAAAACAACCCTGCGCCCGATCTGATCCTTTTGGACATCGAACTGTCCGACGGTCAGAGTTTTGAGATTTTTCAGCGCGTCTCGGTAAAAAGTCCCGTGATTTTCACGACTTCTTACGACGAATTTGCCCTAAAAGCCTTTAAGGTGAATAGCGTTGACTACCTGCTAAAGCCCATCCAGCGCGAGGACTTGGCGATAGCTATCGAAAAATACCGCAGTATCAAATCGGAATATGCCAAATCTGTCTATCCGATTACAAGCAGCATAGAAAGCCTGCTTCTATCCCTTTCCGGCACCGTGGGCGGCAATAGTAGGGAGTACAGGACGCGTTTTTTGGTGAAACACCTCCAAAAACTCGTAAGTGTGGACGTGTCGGACATCGCCTACTTTTGGTCGGAAGGCCGGGTTAATTTTTTCAAGGTGCGTGGCGGGCAAAAATACCTCGTGGACTATACCCTCGACGAAATAGAACAAATGATACCGGCGAATGACTGGTTTCGGGTCAACCGCCAGTTTATCGTGTGCGTACCTTCTGTGGCTGAAATTCACCCTTATTTCAACACCCGCCTTAAACTGAATCTCATACCCAAGGAGCCGGAGGAGGTATTGGTAAGTCGGGAGCGCGTGAGCGATTTTAAGGTGTGGCTGGGGAAGTAACGATTGTCACAATCCATCCCCAATAACTGACAGTTCATGCATAAAGTGGTTGTGAACCCTCATAAAACGCCTCAATTTTGTGGTATCAAACGAGTTTAAAATCACTTAGCAATGACAAAGATTACATCACTTCAAGAACATCCCCGCAGCGTCGGCGGCATCACATTGGCCTCGGGGCTATTGGCCCTCCTAAGTTATTCGCTTTTGTTTGCGGCCATCAAGGGCAACTGGGCCATACTCGCCCAACCTGCGCTGCTTTTCGAGTACCTCACACCGGAACAGGCGACTTATTTTCGATGGAGCATGGTGACTGATATCTGGGAATATTACCTGCTGCTGGTTCCTGCCATGGTGCTGCTATATGAAAAAATGAACACCGCCTGGCGCAAGATTTATGTATTGGCGGGTGTGGCTTATGTATTGTTTGGCTCCTTGGGAGCCGCTATACTGGGAGCCGCCGGGACCAACTGCCTGCGGGCATTTGAGGCGACCACAGACGTTGTCGTTCGGCAAAGCACCCAATCAGACTTCCTGTTGTTATACTCGGTGGTCAATGACGGCATTTGGAATCTGCTGGTAATGAGCCTGTTCGGATTGTTTTGTGTAGAAGCCGCCCAGGTTTTGAAACCGGAGAGCCGGCCACTATATTACTTCACACTTGTTTTGGCCACAGCGTGTTTTATGTGCAGTATCGGCAACACGTTCGAGTGGCGTACGCTGGCGGAGATTGTACTAAATATTTGCCTAATTCTGGGCCCGATCTGAGCCATCTGGCTCGGCTTCCGCTGGATGCGGCAACGCACCTGAGCCTGACAAAGCACAGCATTTCAATAGTCTGTTTTCATTCAAATCATGGAGTATCCTCGCATACCCCTAAGCGGAGCCTTTGACTTTAGAAACAGGCTTATCAAAACCTGTCCAGTTCAGAGCGCTGCTTTATTTCCATGTATTATCGAATAGACAATAATTCACTTTCAAACAACATTGTTTTATGAAAAAATTACTCAAATTCATTGGCTTTGTGCTGCTTGGCATTATTGCCCTGCTGGGCGTGGGAGCCGCTTACATCCAGATCAAAGGCGTACCGAAATACGAATATGCCCCCACTCCGGAAATGCTCCAACTGCAAGTGCCGCGCACAAATACGGCATTGGCCGCTCGCGGACTCAAGATTGCCACGGTCATGTGCAAAGCCTGCCACCGCGGCAACGATGGGAAACTTTCCGGCGAAATGATGGCCGATCTGCCCCCAGAGTTCGGTAAAGTGGCTGCCTTGAACATTACGCGGGATAGCGTGCACGGCGTAGGTATCTGGACGGATGGCGAATTGTACTATTTCCTGCGCACCGGCATCCGAAAAGACGGCTCCTGGGCACCGCCTATGATGCCCAAGTTCAATACCATGGCCGATGAGGACGTAAAGGCAATCATCGCCTGGTTGCGCTCGGATGATCCCGACCTGGATCCCAGCAATAGGGAGTATCCAGCCAACAAATGGAATTTTATGCTCAAATTCCTCAGCAACATTGCCTTTTCACCACCACCACTGTCCGCCCAACCCATCTCATTGCCCGATACGAGCAATCAATTAGCGCTGGGTCGGTACTTAGCCAATGATGTTCTGGGGTGTTTTCATTGTCACTCCGGCGACTTTGCCAAGTTGGATATTGTCACGCATGAAAACAGTTTCCGTTACTACGGCGGCGGAAATCCCACGCTCAACCAGGAAGGCGAGGTGGTGCCAACAGCCAATCTCACGCCGCACCCCGAAACAGGTATCGGCAAATGGACGGAACAGCAGTTTATAGACGCGGTAAAATATTGCAAAAAGCCAGGAGGCGGTCTGTTGGCCTACCCTATGGCCCCTTATGTTACCCTGACAGATCAAGAGGCCGCAGCCATTTTTGCCTTTATTAAAACAATACCACCTATTGACAACAAGGTGGAGCGGTATCAATCTAAATAATTCTCACTTTTCACCCTCATTCTCCGAATGAGATCATTACCATATTTTTAAAAAATTTAAGTTATGAAAAAATTAATTTCTTATTTAATCTTGTTGCTTTTGATGCCAGGATTATACGCACAACCCGTTTTGGATGCCAGTTCACTTAACATGATTGGCGATCAGGTTCAATTGCAACCTTGTTATTCCACCAATGTACAGGAAGGCCAGGCAGGAGCCGTGCAGGTTTGGAATTTTAGTAATCTGTCACCCAAAGTTGATGAAAAATTCAGCCTTTCTTATGTAGACCCCAGCCAAACACCCAAGGCCAATCTGTTCCCATTTGCCAATCTCGCTACGGAATACACTTATGAGGGTGGCGGTGTCTCTTATGCTTATTTTAATCAGACAGGCTCGGAATATTGGTATTTAGGTGCTACATTTGAAGAAAACTTCGAAATCATGTCCGATCCTAATTTACTGGCACGGTTGCCGATGACATTTGGCCAAACTGTTACAAACAGTTATCGCGGGCAGCGGGACTTAGTGTTTTTTCAATCCGAAGTTTATGGCACCAAGACCATGTTGTACGATGCTTATGGTACACTTATCCTACCGGGCGCAACTTACCAGAATGCTATTCGAATCAAAACTGTGGAAACGCACACAGACAGCGTGGTATCCTTTAGTGACGGGTACTATACCCTTGATCGCTCCAACAATGTTAATTATGCCTGGTTTGTGCCCGGCATCCGGAATGCTGTTTTAGAAATTCGCAACTCGACGGTAACCGCTATTACCTATGTTCCAGGCTTACCCATTCAGCAATCGTCTCAGCCCACTCAAACAGAGGTGACTTACCAGTTGAACCCTACTTCAGGCACCTATGTACCAGACGAAGATCGGATTAAACTGCGTGTATTGTCAGCCAACCCTTCTGCGGATGGACGATGGTTGATAGAAGCCACCTCACCCGATCAGATATCGCTGACACTAACGCTTTACAACGCAGACGGGCGACCAATCAGCACCCAAAGTAGCACAGATGGTTCGTTTCAAGTGGACTTAAACGCGTCGCCAGCTGGTATTTACTGGATCAGTGCCCAAACAAAGCAAGGTGTCAATATTTCAACTCCTCTTCCAATCATTAAACGCTAAAAACAACAGATTTCTATATGAAAAAGTCATCCTTCAGCATTATCGGAGGAGGCATTGCTGGACTAACCGCGCAATTGCCCTCCACCGTGCAGGACATGAAGTCGTCGTTTTTGAAGCGGCAGCAGAAATTAGAACGTGTCTATCAAACCGATTTTAATTGTTAAGAAACTTACCAATCAATAATTAACATGTTCAATAACTTAATGTATGTATTGTTTTTTTTAGCCCTCTGCGTTGCTATTTCAGGGTGTGTTTTAGTTTATAAAAACAGAGATTATCTGCGACGGCCTAATTAAAACTATCTCCCTTATCCCTTGTCTGGAATCTAATCAAACGGCAAGTTTTGCGTTTACAGGATCATGAAAATCCAGACAAGTTCTTATTTTTTTTACGTCTTTAAGGTCTTGTCCGTACTGGAACAAGACCTTAATTTTATTCTGGCGTATGAGGCCGTCGTGCCTTTCGATTTGCTTTGACATGAAATATGCTATATCTTAGGAACAAATCGGTACTTTTTATCACTTTATTTTGATGCTTGTAACTGTCCAGTTTTGGTTTGCCAATGCTGCCATTGGTTTTTTGTTTTTGGTCATTATTGGCGGCGGTTACGAAGCGATATATTTTTTCAACCAATACAAAAATGCCCTCAAAAAAGCCGAGCACCTCAAAAAACAATAGGCACAGCAGCAATTAGACGCATTGAAAACCCGCGTCAACCCGCACTTTCTCTTCAACTCGCTCACCACACTCTCCGCCCTCATCGGCGAAGACCCGCCACTAGTCGAGCGCTTTGTGGACAAACTATCCAAGGTGTACCGCTATCTGCTGCGGGCGGGAGGCAAGCAACCGTGACGCTGGACGAGGAGTTGCAATTCGCCGAATCGTACTCCTTTTTACTGAAAAACCGCTTTGAAGAGGGGGCTTTTTCGCTTGCGTTACCGTCAGGCGGCTGGGATAAGAGCGTTCCGGTGCTGATCCTCCAAAACGCGCTGGACTGCTTGGTGCGCACCCAAAACCTGCCTCTGAACATAACAGTGAAAGTCTTCGATGCACAGCTGTGCATCGCCTGTGGCCACCTGCCCCAAAGCATCTCGCTCGATGCGCCAGGCCATGATTGGCGACAGTTGGAAAACAACGGAGATAAGCAAGCCATCGAATCTGGCCAACTGCTGATATTCATTCCTTTCACGCAAAACACCGCTGTGACACGGGTGTTTCGATGGAAATCGAGGTATTGAAGGAAGTTTTTGACAAGAAATTACCCGCCCTCGCCCTCCAGATTTTGGAGGAAAACACCGCGAAGCACAAAGAAATTGGTGCTCAAAACCCTTTGAAAATTGAAATTTTTGACGACAAATCCGTTTCCGAAAGCTATTTATGATCGGGAAGAGCAAGGTCACCTGTCATCATCGTGCGAAATAATATGCAGCGCAAAATCACTCGCCCGCGCTCCCAAGGTGTCGGACTAGAGAACCTACGGCAGCGCTACGAACTGCTCGGTGCCAATGGTTTTGAGGTACACTACGATGGTCATTATTTCACAGTGTTGTTACCTTTGTTATAGGATATTTTTCTCTGGAATCTCCATATATGTAAAAACGAGTACGACTGGGGCGAAACATGAAAAATACCGTTCGGGCAGCACCTTGATGTCCTCGATTTCTCGAAAAAACCACGATGCTTGACCTCCTCGGACTCAGTGAAAAAGTCGAATACACCAACCCTGATTGTTGCATGTATTCGACCTCACAATTACCCTTTCACCGACTGGGGTGCATCTTTAAAATGCGGGTATTTGCCGAGCAGTTTGCCGACCAAAACGATCAGCGGGAAAATGACTTTTTTTACAAAACCAGGCAACTCTGGCAAGTCGTATTCGCTGCCGTAGCGGGTAATCAGGTAGGCCCCATCGAAGGTTTCAGGGCGCTCGCTGCCCGATTTGTTCTGAGCGGCGAACAGGGTTGTTAAAAAATAAACGACCGTATTGGCCGGGCTGACCCAGCCGGTGCAGTGGAGGATGTCGTTCCCTGCATTCCAGAAGCGATGGGGAATATTGCGCCTAAACAGTACCGTTTCGCCCGGCCCTGCAAATTGCTCTGAACCTCCAAGCAGTTGATACCCGATTTTGCCGCTGACAACGGTGAGCGATTCATCCTGCAAAAAATGGGTGTGCATGGTGGGGCCACAGCCTGGTTGCACCCAATTTTCGACGAGTACCTTTTCGCCTTCAAGGCTGTTTTCTACGCATATAAAGGTGAGTTTTTCACCAATGCAATTTTCGATGCTGTGTGGATACTGAATTTGCATAAAATTCAAAATTTGAATGATGATTGAATGATGATCTAAAGGTGGGCTACAGGGTACAGATCCCCAACCCGATACGGACGAATTGAGCAAAACCCAACTAACCTTTCGGCAGTCGGGCTTATCTTTAGGATCGCGTCCCCAACCCGTCCCGCAAGGCTGGAAACCTTACACTTATTTAGGACGCGATCCCTAATCTTTCGAAAAAATTAAACCTTAATCTCGCTCAACCTTCAGCACGATGCGTTGACCATCCTCAATGCCTGATAGCTCAAGGTCATTGCCATCCAGATCAAAGTCAAATTTGACACGGTCGCCCTCGTTGTTTTCGAGCGTAACTTCCTTGTCAACTTCATCCACTTCGTAGTCGCCAGTTTGGATTTCGCTTGTCCCATCGGAATAGTTGATGCTCCACTCGAAATCACCATTGGAGCCGGTGTACGCCTCGAACTCCATTTTTGAAGCCGTGACGATCGACCCTTTTACCTCAACGCCATCAATGGTGAAGGACTTGACAGCCCAATTACCGACGAACTGTTCACGGATGGTGTCCTCCTCTTTGTCCTTTTTACAAGATGTAAGGCTCGGTAACAAAAGGAGCAGCAGGCCGAAGGCCAAGAGATTAGATTTTGAAATTGCATTTTTCATAGTTAAAAAATCAGTTAATATGTGAAAAAAATAGTGATTATTAAAAAGTGGTTGTTGGTTTTAAGGAACGATGCTGGAATAAAGGTTCAAATTCAGGTTCAAGATTTTGCGGTCAAATAAGTGTTTTTTGAGGCGAATAGTGGGGGTGGGGTAACGTGCAGTTTGAACGTAAAAGATGGGTTTCAATTTGGACTTTTATTTCGGCATCATTCCTAAGCCACAGCTGCGGCTAATTTTTCAAACTCGGCAATGGTCAGCACCGCCTGAGCCAATTGCATATTGGCATCAAAAGCAAAAGGCGGAGCCGCAGCCTTCATGCCCCTGAACATTCCCACTAATTCGGCAGGCGTTTGAGTAGGAATAATGTAACGCAACCACAGCGCAGACATTTCGGGGGTCATGGCAGCCATAATGCGGGGTTCAAATGTACCCAACTGCTCATCGGTCATGTGATTCCAGAAGATGGGCTGTGTGTCGCGCTCCTCTTCCATCATGTGTACAAGCATTTCAGCGTGGAAATGGCACAAGTCGGTGTACAGCGAGCGGCCTGCCTCTACCTTATCCTGCCCGGTCAAAAGGGTGGTTATTTTTTCCATGAGCGCATCAATCTGGTGGTGCAGACGGATGTGTTCTGCACGGTCGTGTTGTGTGGCATGAGGAGCAATTTGATCGAGGTCAAAAAAACAAATGTCGTCCTCATGGTGCGAGTGCGATTTGACCAGAGAAAACGTGTTTTCCATGGCGTTTCGCAGGGTGCTGATGTCATCAGTTTGGTTAAAGTCGGTTTTTCCTGCCAACGTCAGGAGTTCGCTGAAAGCGAGACGTAACGCCTTGTGAGGCGTATCGAACAATTGCATTCTTGACATAACTTAATGCTGTTTAAGTATCAGGGCAACATTAATTGCCATTTTAAACTTGGTCTTTTTTACCAATTAATTATGCCCTGATTTGGTGATGATAAATGATAATAAAATGAGTGGTTAAAATTCAGACTATTCAGATCGGAGTGCCAGTCAGTCCCGAGGTTGATGCCAATTACTTCATCAATTTGTCTTCGAAGAAGCCGTCCTTGTTCCGTACCTGTGATTTTTTATGCTAAAAAAATTAGAATGCTAATTAATTATGTCCAAATACTTAATCGGTTGGTTGCATGTGTTGAATCTCGTTTTTTTTTGAATGACGGTGCAAAGTTTGGGTCTTTCGGCGGGCTGTGCCAGCTCGGATGTCACGAATTGTTAAAAACGACGGATGGGTTGTGTAGAATGCTGCAAGGGGCTTGGGCAGTGGAAAGCGCATGGTGTTTTGTGCGTAATCAATTGCAATCTGTGTTCCTCGTATGTTTGTACTTCGAAACTGCTTATATAAAATTTTTTTGTGGACAAGCATACAAGATTAAAAAAAATGCTTGATCTTTGCATCCAATTAATATGACGTACTTTAATATCTATACTGTTTGTTGTTGTTGTTGCTGTTGTCCGATAATCGGGCAAAGGGCATCGCATTTCATTATATAGTGACATGTAGATATTAGTCATATATTTAAATATGCACAAAAGCCCTTTCCCGGATCAGTTCCGCGAAAGGGCTTTTGTGCTTTATTCTGAGCGTCGCTAGGTTTTGTGCATAAATTTATGAGACGCTTTACGATTTTTATGCACAAACCAACAAAGTCGAAGTACACATTACTAATACAAAAGAAAATGCAAAGTTTTTTACAACATTTAGACGAAGAACAAGCACGTTGTGCTGGCACTACGCCATCGGTAGTCCTAGCCAATACCTTTGCTGATGACGTATATGAATGGCTATTCCCGGTATCAGGTGGCTCGGCGGCTGGTGCTGCTGCAACGCGTTATAAGGACTTGCAAGTACAGTTAGAGGCATTGCTGCGCCCTTTATCGGTGCAACTGACTACGACCGTGGAACAGGTATCCAATCAGTTTTTTTCGGCAGTCCCCGTTGTTTACGAACAATTAATTCAAGATGCCGACGCATTTTACCAATATGACCCAGCTGCCACCGATATTACCGAAGTAATGGCGGCTTATCCTGGATTCAAAGCCATTACGGTCTATCGGTTAGCGCACCAATTACACCTGCAAAAAGTCCCCTTGTTGCCTCGTCTTTTATCGGAGTATGCACATAGTAAAACGGGGATTGATATCCACCCGGGTGCTACGATCGGTAATTCATTTTTTATAGATCACGGAACAGGAGTGGTTATTGGTGCCACAACTATTATCGGTAACCATGTCCGTATTTATCAAGGTGTTACTTTAGGTGCATTGCAGGTAGAAAAATCATTGGCCAATACTAAACGCCACCCCACGATCGAGGATAATTGTGTTATTTATGCCAATAGCACCATTTTAGGCGGAAACACTACGGTTGGTCACGATTCCGTTGTGGGCGGTAATACTTGGCTCACTGCCAGCGTACCACCTTACTCTATTGTGGTGCACCAATCGAAGGTAAAAGTACGCACACGAGGTTTGGAAGAACCTATTCATTTTGTCATATAATTAAACAAATAACTATCACAATATTATGAAGGCAAACAATATTTTAGCCACCATTGGCAATACGCCACACGTACGTATCAACCACCTTTTTGGCACTGACCATGAGGTATGGATCAAACTGGAACGCGCCAATCCAGGTGGCAGCATCAAAGATCGTATTGCATTAAGCATGATTGAAGCCGCCGAAAAAGACGGTACACTTCGTCCTGGTTCAGTGATTATTGAGCCCACTAGTGGTAATACTGGTATTGGTTTGGCTATGGTAGCGGCAGTAAAGGGATACGAACTGATACTGGTAATGCCAGAAAGTATGTCCATTGAACGCCGCAGGTTAATGGCTGCTTATGGTGCCAAATTTGACCTTACGCCACGTGAAAAAGGAATGAAAGGTGCCATTGAACGCGCAGGCGAGCTGGTACGCGAAACACCCAATTCCTGGATGCCACAGCAGTTTGAGAACGAGGCAAATATTGCGGTACATAAGGCTACAACAGTACCCGAAATTCTCGCCGATTTCCCCGATGGCTTGGATTACCTCATTACTGGTGTAGGTACCGGCGGGCATATCACGGCAGTGGGCGAAGTACTCAAAACCCATTTTCCTAATCTTAAAGTATTGGCCGTGGAGCCGGCATTGAGTCCCGTGATTTCTGGTGGTGCGCCAGGTCCACACCCTATTCAAGGTATTGGGGCTGGTTTTATACCCAAAAACCTTCATACGGATGTATTAGACGGTATCATACAGGTCTCCAAAGATGCTGCATTTGAGTATGCAAAACGATCTGCTGTAGAAGAAGGGATTTTTGGCGGTATTTCATCAGGTGCTACTTTGGCCGCTATTGCGCAGCATTTGCCCAATATACCGGCAGGATCGCGTATTCTCGGCTTCAACTACGATACCGGCGAACGGTATTTGTCGATTGAGGGTTTGTTTGAATAAACACCCCAAAAGGTATGCTTTTTATCGGAGCGCCGTTGTGTACAATATTTTTTATTCACCGCAACGACGCTCCTACAAATATTACGGTGCGCTGCACCTTTTATAAGAAAACCCTGCTTTTCAGGAAGCCTTACATAAAACAACCCTACTTTTCTCTTATAGCACCTTACAATAAAGGCAATTTGTGTCATTTGTGTGAAAAGCATATAAGTAATTCATTATCAATTTTTTGTGCATTATATTTTCAATAGAAAAGCGTTAGAAAAAACTATTTTCAAACTATTTTAATTTTTTTTCAAAAAAAACAAACAAAATGTTTTTGTGTCTCAAAAATATGCTTTAGATTTGCACCGTCAAAAATTTTATTCACAGCAGTTATGTGCATCCGGTTACAAAATTACAAGGGCGCACGTTACCAACCAAACTCTACACTACCATGGCGAACGAAAAAGACGCTAAACTAAAAACGCTAGAAGCCACCATTGAACGTTTGGACAAAACGTATGGCAAAGGAACCATTATGCGCCTCGGCGATAGGCAAGCAGTTGAGGTAGAAGTTATTTCTACGGGCTCTCTTGGCTTGGATATTGCACTCGGCTGCAACGGTTTGCCGAAAGGCCGTATTATTGAAATATATGGCCCTGAATCATCAGGTAAAACAACTTTAGCGATTCATGCCATAGCTGAATGCCAAAAAAAAGGCGGTATCGCTGCAGTAATTGACGCGGAACATGCTTTTGATCGCTTTTATGCCGAGGCACTGGGTGTCAATACCAATGATTTGCTGATTAGCCAACCTGATAATGGCGAACAAGCCCTCGAAATTGCTGAAAACCTGATCCGTTCTGGTGCTGTAGATATATTGGTTGTGGATTCTGTGGCGGCTTTGGTGCCACGTGCAGAGATCGAAGGCGAAATGGGCGATTCAAAAATGGGACTACAAGCCCGTTTGATGAGCCAAGCCATGCGTAAACTTACTTCTTCTATTGGCCGTACGGGCTGCTGCTGTATCTTTATCAATCAGTTACGCGAAAAAATCGGTGTGATGTTTGGTAATCCTGAAACAACAACTGGTGGTAATGCCTTGAAATTCTACGCTTCTATCCGCTTGGATATTCGCAAAAGCGGCGCATCGTTAAAGGATAAAGAAGGCAATATTATCGGTAATCAGGTAAAAGTAAAAGTCGTAAAAAATAAACTTGCACCACCTTTCCGGGTGGCGGAGTTTGAAATCATATTCGGTGAAGGCATCAATAAAACAGGTGAAATTGTTGACCTCGGTTCACAATTTGATTTGATCCAAAAAAGCGGTGCTTGGTACAGTTATAATGGAGCCAAAATTGCACAAGGCCGCGATGCCGCCAAGACATTCCTCAATGATAATCCCGAACTTGCACGCGAACTGGAAATCAAGATCAAAGAAAAACTTGCCGAAGGTACAGTTTCCGCTAAAGCCATCAGTGCTAAAGCCGCTGCCCTTGATCTGTTGGACGATGACGGTGATGATGATTAAGTAAAAGTTAACCATAGGACGGGAATAAAATAACGTTTCTAAGGCATTTAAATATCATTTTTCAAGTGAGCCACTTCGATTTTTTCGGGGTGGCTCACTTTTTTTTAAAATATTTTAAAGACTTTGCAGCAAAATAAAAACACACTGCATATATAACTGTGGTACCGAATTATTAAACAACTTAACACACACAATTAAAAATCACAGTTATGAAAAGAATACTCTTTTGCATCGCGCTATTGGCTGCCGTTGGGTACGGCTGCCGCAAAAACACAGACAATACCACGATCTCTGGCCCTATTCCATCTGAAAATGTAGAAGCCTTCCTATCCGGTCAAGTAGTGTCCAACGACGGTACTATCCTCGACAATGCTACCGTAGAAGTAGCAGGACTTGCGCTAACCACCAACCTACAGGGGGCTTTTTTTGTTTCCAAAAAGACGATGGACAAAAACGGTACTTTGGTCAAAGTCAGTAAAGCAGGTTTTTTTGATGCTTTCCGTTTTGTATATCCTTCTTTGGGCGCAACTACTACAGTAACGGTGACTATGCAGCCCAAAACGCTTACCGCCAGTTTTTCTACTACCGAAACAGCAAGTATCACTAATGGTGCTACAAATGTAGCAATTCCAGCAAATGCCATTGTCCGGGCCTCTGGACAAGCATATAGTGGACAAGTAAATGCCTATATGGTCTATTTTGACCCTACTACACGTGAAGGTTTGGGTACGATGCCCGGTGATCTGCGCGCTCAGGATGCAAATGGCGATGCAAAAATATTGAAAAGTTATGGTATGTTTGGCCTTGAATTGGAAACCCCAAGTGGTGAAGCCTTACAACTCAGCGACGGACAGAAAGCAAAAATAACGATGAACATACCCCAAATCTTGGTCAATAATGCACCTGCAACCATTCCTCTTTGGCACTTGGACGAAACCAATGGTTACTGGATAGAAGAGGGAGCAGCCACACTAAATAATGGTCGATATGAAGGAGAGGTGACGCATTTTAGTTTTTGGAATTGTGATATACCGGCGGATTATGCAACCATTTCGGGTCGGATAAAACATAATACGGGGATTTATTTAAGTGGCGTAGATGTCGTAATAAAATCCGGTAATTTTGGTGCTAGAAGTGGCGCAACGAATAGCGATGGTAGTTTTGGAGGAATTGTTCCCGCCAATGAATCTTTGGATATGGCTATCTATGGCTTCTGTAATGCATCTCTTTTATCGGATGCCATAGGACCATTTACGACAGGTTCTACAAATGACCTAGGCGATATTATTGTTTCTAACGGTGACCCATATACCATTACAGGTATCTTAAAAAATTGTAACGGGAGTAATTTATCCTTAGGTATTGCTCAAATAAACATTAACAATGATGACATTATATCTGTTTTTACAGATCAGAATGGCGCATTTTCACTGAGCTATACCTATTGTTTCCCAACAGTAAACATTTCAGTACAAGGATTTGACGCACAACTACCGCTGGCTAGTGTCCCTCTAGATATAACCGTTTCAAGCGGCACTACGGACATAGGTTCAATAGTTGTTTGTAATCAATTGGATGCATACATTGTTGTTAACATCAATAACATAACAAGAATTTATGTTAAAGATGTAGTCTTCGACCTTGGAAATATAGGTGAAGCAGCACTTTATGCAACTGGAGTTGATAGCACAAATATAAATTTTCGTTTTGTTAATATAAATGGTTTTAATGCTGATTTATCTTATGGTAGCTTCTCATACTGGGAAACACCATCCAGTATAAAATATACAGGATGTACTTTTTGTCCAACATGTGATTGTAATTTGGATGTTAATCCATTTACCTTTACTACGTTTCCTAATGTAGTAGGCGAGTATGCTACGGGTACATTTAGTGGAAAAATATACCAAGAGGGATCAGGAATTCTACCGTTTTCAGTTGAATTTAGAGCGCGAAGATGATGATTTGTTGATCTAATATTTATGGCCTGTTGCCTATTCATTTAGTAAACAGGCCATAACGTCTTTAAACACAGCACAACAAAAGGTATAAAAATCTTTTACGCTAAAAACATGCACCAAAACGCATCCGACATATCCCCACTCATACAGGGCTGCCTCGCAGGTCAAGCCGCTGCACAGCGTAGTCTGGTGCAGCAGCTTGCCCCGTGGCTGATGTCGGTTGCGCGGCGGTATGCCCGCAATAAAGCAGAGGCGCAGGATATTTTACAGGACGCGTTTGTACATGTTTTTAATAAAATCGGGACATTTAATGCGGAGAAAGGTCCTTTTCAAGCGTGGATACACCGTATTGTGATCAATACCGCTTTGATGCATTATCGCAAATTCCATTTTGAACACGAGAAAGGCGTGGATATACTACCCGATACCTTAAATATTGCCCCTGATATTTTTTCAAAACTCAATTTTGATGAACTAATCGACCTCATAAGCACACTCCCGGAAGGCGCAAGGCAGGTATTTAATCTTTCCGTTTTCGATGAATTTTCACACGACGAAATCGCTGAAATTTTAAATATTCCCGCTGGTACATCGCGCTCTTTACTGAGCCGTGCCCGAAAAATTTTACAAGAAAAAATAAAATTGCAATCGCATGAATTGGCAAGAATTTGAAGAAGGACTCAAGTCTGGGGTGAATAACCATAATTCCAAAATTGATACCGATCAATTATGGGCCAATATTCAAGAAAAAAAGCGGCGCAAACGCCCGTTTTTACTCTGGTGGTGGACAGGTGGTGCGCTGTTGCTCACTGCGGGTACTGCCATTGCTATCTATTTCATGCAATACCATAATACCAACGTTAAAAACACCATTACTGCTCAAGAATCACCTATTTCTACCGATAACAATACCACTAAAAATGACCTACAAGACGTATCTGCAACAAAATTAAGCCATGATGTGCACCCCGAAAATCAAAATGAAAAAAATGTAGCGACGACAACGACAAACATCCATCACCTACAATCATCCGCAAGCGTATTAGACCCAAAATTGGGGGACAAACGAGTCACTCCACAAGGGTCTAATACAGCTGCTTCGACTTTGCCCGTTGCTCATCCCCCATATCCAGAGAGAACAAATAGGCAAGAGGCCCCAATTGCTAATTCCAATCCAGCACTTAACCCAAATACATTGGATAATACCGCTGGAATTAATCAAACAAGTAAGACTGAAAAAGGGAAAGAAAATAGCGCATTGGCGGCACCTATATTGGCCTCAACAGCGGTTTCCACCGCAGAATTGTCGTCAAATACAAGCCTAATAGCCGATCAAGTAACTGATCCAAAGGCAGTGGAAAATACAGTATTGGGAACTGATGCGCAGCAAATAGAGGCATTTACGCAAAAAAATATTGAAAAAAGCAGCAATTTCCCATTGTTGCCCATGCGCTCGCTACTCCTCGAAGAAATGCCCAAACGCTATGATTTCCCTTGGTTTAATCCCGAAACAACAAAGAAAAAGCAGCCGGAGCAGCACTCTTTTTATGGAGGCATCACCAGTGGTTATTACCGTTGGGCGGCGTTCCGGACGATGAGTACAGATTCGTTATTGCAGTACCCGCGCACCAATGAACGCAATCTGGAAGCCATTAGCCTTGGATTGCAGTTCTTTTTGCCAATCCATGAAAAGTGGACGCTCAGCACAGGGATTCAATATGAACGTTATAATTCAGTGTACCACTGGAAAAAGCAGTGGGTGAACGATGCTACCCCAACCGTGGTTCCTACGAGTTATATCAATGGGGAACAGGACTCCTCCATCATTTATACAAGAACAACCACTACTCGCACGGTAGAACACTATAACCGTATCACCACTTTCGCTATTCCGTTGGAATTGGGTTATCGGATTCAACGCGGGAAATGGGGCATTACGCCTTTCGCAGGGGTGCAAATTGCAGTACAACAACGAGCAAAAGGCGTAATTTCTAATTTAGATAATGTACCAGAGGCCAATATTTACGCCAGTATTTACCGACGCAAACTGGTGTGTAGCGCACACGCTGGTGTACGCCTACACGTGGCTCTGGGCGCGAAAACACAAGTATCGCTGAGTCCAGTAGTGCGTTATGACTTAACCAATAGGGCGGTTGGTTTTAGTGAAAGGATTGGGGCTGTTGGAATACAAGTGGGGGTTGCTCGGAAATTTTAATTCACCCCACACTCCACACCTAATTTTTCCACGGCTTGCAAAAAATCATTGTCCACGTGCACTTTTCGCGCCGAAGACAATAAAGAAACCTTCTCTTTGTTCTGAAAATCAATGAGTTCAACACGCAATTCGTGCCGGCCCTTATAGGTTTTGCAAATGGATTCCAGTCCGTCCAAAAACGCATTATCGATCTTTTCCAGCGGAATACGCAAAGTCACGGATTTGGTTTTCTCTGCTCCAACCGATTCCAATAACCGCACATCGCTTACCCGAAACTCCATTTCATCGCTATTGAAACGTTGCTTATGCTCGCCTTCGATATAAAGACTTGCACCTTCGTCAAAAAAGGCACGGAATTTTTGGTAACTATCCGAGAACATCGTCAGTTCGAGCGAACCCGTATAATCTTGGATCGTAAAGCGGCCCCAACCGGTGCCTTTTGCACTAATTCGGTGTTCTGCCTTGCTCACAAAACCTGCCACAAATACTTTACGACCTTTGAAATTTTCAATTTTATCCAGCGAAGTCGCAAAATTTTCCCATTCGTACCGGAAATCGTCCAAGGGGTGGCCGCTGAGATAGATACCCACCACGTCTTTTTCTTTCTGTAATTTGAGTAGCAAATTCCAAGGTTCGGCTTTAGGTATTATAGGCTCTGCAATACTCACGGTATCCGACATATCGCCAAATAACGAATTGGTGGACATGGCCTTATCCTCTTGCACCGCCGCGCCGTATTTGAGTAAATGCTCAATAAATGTCTCGTATTTGTCCGAAGGTTGAAAGAAAACGGCTCTATTTTGGATATATTCGTCGAATGCGCCAGCCATCACCATACTTTCCATCACCCGTTTGTTCACCGTGCGTAGGTTCATACGGCGCATAAAATCAAAAATAGTCGCGAATGGCCCATTGGCATCTCGTTCGATAATTAGGTTTTCTACGGCTGCTTCACCCACCCCTTTCACTGCTCCCAAGCCATAACGGATATCTCCTTTTTTATTTACCGCAAAATTCAATTCCGATTCGTTGATATCGGGACTTTTAACATTAAGGCCCATGCGCTTACATTCTTCGAGGAAAAAAGTAATTTTTTCAATATTATTCTGCGAGTGGGTCAATACTGCCGCCATGTACTCCGATGGGTAATGGGCTTTCAAGTACGCCGTTTGGTACGCCACAAACGCATAACAAGTAGAGTGCGATTTATTAAAGGCATACGCGGCAAAGGCTTCCCAGTCGGTCCATATTTTTTCTAATTTATCGGCGGGATGGCCTTTTGCAACGGCACCCGCTACAAATTGCCCCTTCATTTTGTCCAGTACCGCTTTTTGCTTTTTACCCATGGCTTTGCGCAGTACATCGGCATCGCCTTTGGAGAAACCCGCCAGTTTTTGCGACAAGAGCATGATCTGTTCTTGATAAACACAGTTGTGCAAAAGGACATTATTCCCCACAAAATTATGAATACCTTCTACGGTAATATCATATACCAGTGCTTCGCCACAGGGGGTAATCGCTGTAATTTCTTCCCAACGCACCTGTAAATTGCGCGCCGTTTTGTTTAAATTATACTCTTCTACCCAAGTACCGGCCTTTAAAGCGCTGATACGCGTCCTATACACTTTATCGGACAACGAAGATTTTTCCAGCCTAAAACCAAATTTTTGCTTAAAGGACTTGTAGTCTCCGTTCCAACGCTCCGCCAACTCTTCGCGCAGGATAGAAATCGAAATGCGATCTACTTGATCCACAGCATCAGGGTTGCATATTGCTCCGACGCGCTCGCCAAGCACCATATAAGGTTTAACATACTTAAAAAATGCCTTAAAATTAAAGACTACAACGCGGAAAGCAATTGATACTTCATTCGTTCGTACATTTTTAAAATCGTATTTGCTCACGCCACTTTGAATACCTAGCCTTAGGAGCAACGACTGCATACCATAAGCAAACTGTTCTGAAAAAGTTTTGTAAAAAGTATTGTGTGCATTGAATTCGCTATTACAATCCCAAAGTGCCGCTAAAAATTGGCCAATTGCCTCTTCGTTTAAAGAAAATACAAAAGGCGGGACACGTCTCCGAACAGGATCGTAATTGGATGTTTCCTTAAATGAAATCCATTTACTACACTGGTTTTTAAATACCGTTTCTTGCGCATCGCCTTTGAGCGTAATCATTACTTCGTTGGGGTTTGAGTCAACGTGCAAAGCGGGATATTTTTCAGATAACAACCTTGAAAACTGCTCATTTACTTCGTTTTCTGCCGTTTTAAACCTGATTTGATTTGCGTTTGCGCTACCTTTAGATAATAGGTACGCCATTATGCGCAAAACATCGGTATCCGTATCGGTATTGGTTAATGCTTCCAAACGACGTGGCAATGCAATATGCGCTCCCGGTTGCAAACTGCCTATTTCTTGCCAACCCATTTCCGTCAAAACACGATGGTTAGCGGTCATTTTTACACGGCTGCCATTTCTCAATTGTACTTGAAATACGGGTTTCGTCCCATTACAGACCCAATGCGTAAGATAACCAGAGGTTTGTTGCAAATCGGCATCTACGCCTTGCACCAAAAATTCACCGGTTTGGTGTTCTAATTGGTCAATACGGACGCTTTGGCCGTTCAAGGCATTATGTACTAACGTATCGCCTGTTACACATATCCCAAAGGTATCTTTGAGGTATTCTTCCATATCTGGCACGTCGTAGGTGACGGCTTGCCGACCGTGCTTGCGTGCAATAAAATCGGGGATGTATTCCAATGGTCCCGGACGATACAGGGCGTTCATCGCGATCAGATCGTCAAATTTATCGGGTTTAAGATCGCGGAGGTATTTCTGCATACCTGCGCTTTCAAACTGGAACGTACCATTGGTTTCGCCGCGTTGATACAGTTCGTAAGTCTTGCGGTCATCGAGCGGCACATCGTCAATAACAATAGAAACCCCGTGGTTCTGTTTGATGAGTTTGAGTGCATCGCGGATAATGGTTAGGGTTTTGAGGCCCAAAAAGTCCATTTTGATAACGCCCGCGTCTTCGATCACCGATCCATCAAACTGTGTAAGTAATAGATCGGAGTCTTTTACGGTGGCGACGGGGATAATCTCCGTCAAATCCGAAGGCGCGATGATTAGACCCGCCGCGTGCACACCCGTGCCACGAACAGAGCCTTCCAAGATCAATGCCTCCCTTAGTACAATACTTTCGGGTGTACCTTCTGCGTCGAGAAATTCACGCAATCGTTTTACGGCCTCTAAGTCTTCGGAAACAAGTCCTTCTTTTTCGGCCAATGAACCCTCGCCCGACATGGGTGCGGTCAGTACGCGTTTGAGGGAAATACCGGGTTTGTCTGGTACCAGTTTGGCCATGGCATTGGATTGCTCCAAGGGCAGATCCAGCACCCGCGCCACGTCTTTAATGGACATTTTGGCGGCCATGGTGCCATACGTTACGATCTGTGCGACTTGCTGTTTTCCGTATTTGGCCACGACATAATCAATTACTTTTTGTCGGCCCTCGTCATCGAAGTCCGTATCAATATCGGGCATGGATTTCCGATCGGGATTCAAGAAACGTTCGAACAGTAATTGGTATTTGATCGGGTCGATATTGGTAATGCCAATACAATATGCAACGGCGCTACCGGCTGCCGAACCACGTCCGGGGCCGATAAACACACCCAAATCGCGTCCTGCTTTGATAAAATCGGCAACGATAAGGAAGTATCCTGCAAACCCCATTGTTTTGATGGTATGGAGTTCAAAGTTGAGGCGATCTTCTACCTCGGCGGTGATGGTTTTGTAGCGTTCTTTTGCGCCTTCGTAGGTGATATGGCGCAGGTAATCGTCTTGGGTGGAAAATTCCGTTGGGACGATAAAATTGGGGAGCATGATATCCTGTTTGAGTTTCAGGGGTTCTATCTTGTCCACGATTTCGAGTGTATTGTCCAATGCTTGGGGCAAATCGTGGAAGAGTTTGCCCATTTCTGCTTGTGTTTTGAAGTAGAATTGATCATTCCAGAACGCAAAGCGGCCATTTTTCATCACCGTTCCCTCCTCCATAAACTCGCGGATAGCAGGAGTGGCTTGTTTTTCGCCGGTATTGATACAAAGCAAAATATCGTGCGCATTGGAGTCCTTTTGATCCACGTAATGCGAGTCATTGGAGCAGATTACTTTTACATTATAGTCTTTGGCAAAACGCAGGAGTACATCGTTGACTTTTTCTTGTTCGGCCATATTATGGCGTTGCAATTCGATATAATAATCTTCGCCAAAAATATCGAGCCACCATTCAAATTCCTTTCGTGCGGTTTCTTCCCCATGCCGAAGGATAATTTGCGGTACCATGGCGCCAATACAGCAAGTGGTGGCAATGAGTCCTTTATGGTGTTTGACAATCAATTCTTTATCAATACGCGGGTATTTGCCGTATAAACCCTCGATAAAACCCATAGAGGAGAGTTTGACTAGGTTTTTGTAGCCTTCGGGATTTTTGGCCAATAGTAATTGGTGAAAACGCTTGTCTTTATCTTCTTTAGTAAATGTTTTTCGGTGGCGGTCGGTCACTACATAAAATTCGCAACCAACAATTGGTTTTACGCCTTCGTGTTTGGCGGCTTCTGCCACAAATTGAAACACCCCGAACATATTGCCGTGGTCGGTAATAGCGATACCTTTCATGCCATCGGCAGCGGCTTTTTTGTACAAAGCGGGAATGCTCGCTGCGCCGTCGAGGAGAGAGAACTGGGTATGGCAGTGGAGGTGTGCGAAATTAGGCATATCTATGGAACTGGTGTGGTGCAAAATTACGCTTTTTTCAGGGATTTTAGGTGGAGAAGTTTTCCACAATATTGAAGGTGCGCACTTTTAAAAATCTAACCCAATCGCAAATTTTTTTCGATCACTTTTGGAATGTCAGCGTGACTGCGAGTCCAATGTCGTCAACTTAAGCGAATCCTGACCCTGATAGGGGTCAAACTTGAATAGCCTTGAATGCAATTCGGGGATAAAGGGGGTGTAGTTTTGAAAACCCTGAAAGGGTTGAACTTAATGAAACGCGCACAATACGTTGACGTTCAACCACTCCGTGGTTGGTATATCGTTAATCTGTCAACATTAGACTTTTTCTCTCGCCCCGACAATAGTCCAAATACAGTACCCCACCGAACTTGAAGGTCTCAATAATACTGGAATCAAATCCCGTTCTTTGAATGCTTATTGAAATATAAAAAATTATATCTTTTTTTTGCTAAAAAACGATAAAAAAAGAATTATATCGCACAAGAACTTGCTACCGTACACTTTTATTTTTGGTAATTTACTTTGACAGTTGACATAAAGTACAGTACCCAAGTGTGGCAAGACCGGCCTTAGAAAAATTTATGCTGAGCCTGCCGAAGTATGCAGGTTTTGCTTGTACTTCGGCTAGGCTCAGCATGAAAGCGGAGGCGGATGAAGCCAAAAAGTGTTTGAGCCAAACGGAACTTACGAGGCGCAGCCTCCGCTCAGTGGTTCGGCGAGTTTTTTTTGGCGCCGCCATAGCGAGGAAGCAACACCTCCATGCGTCGGTGACCGACACCGCATTTTTCGTCAGCCGAAGCGTTTTTTGTTTACTTTTTTTCGCTAAAAAAAGTAAAAAGTAGGCTTTTTGAGTCAATTTTCAACTTTTTGAAATTTCAGAGTGGCCATTACTTTTTAGATAAAGAAAAAGTGTACGGCTGTAAGGGACTGAGATTTACCCACCGCTACCAAAAAGATAGGGGACAGATTGCCAATGCAACCTATCCCCTACCCTTTCTTCACCAAAATCGTTGGCTTTTCGGCCAACAAAATCAAGTTTTTACATCCTGTAATTCAACTGTAGCGCAGCATAATGCGGGCCACCAATACCCAACTCAAAACCTAGACCGATGTTCGGGGTGATATACCCACGCAAACCAAATGGGATAATCTGAACGTTTGGAGTTGCTCCAGCACTGCGAAAACGACCACTTACGTCATCTGGATTAAGTGCTTCATCAGCTGTGAGTTTAACACTCCAAATACTTACACCCACACGTAATCCTGAGTACATATCAATCCGCCCTTTATTTCCATAGTGGAATAATGGACGTAGTGCAATACTAGTACGAGACAACTTAAAGTCAATTGGGCCAGAATAAACAGTCCCATCTTCCCTATCCACCTCAACATTTGGCGAATTAAGGCTAATTCTGTTATAAGCAGTTGCCAATCCAATACTAAACCACTTGTTTACACCGTAATCATAGGTCAAGCCGTAAGAAGCGGTAGCTTTTAATTTTACTTCTCCACCAAGGCTATCAGAAATTGGATCATCTAGCGTAGCAATAATTTGGAAAATATTTGCTCCTGCAGTTGCAGAAATGGTACTGCGGTAATCTGCATTCTGAGCAAAGCTAGCAGTAAGGGCGCAAAGCGCAAAAATTGGGATCAAAAGGAGACTCTTTTGCTTCATCATAAAATGTGTTTGGTTAAAATTTTTGCAAAAGTCGGTCACCCCGAATGAATTATCAAACATCACTGCTGCTTTTTATGGAATATTTAACATATTAATGCTCATGTTCCTCTTGTGCGTGTTTAGCATATTCTGCGGCCAATTTGGCTTGCAAATCTGCTGGAACAGGCGCATACTCATTAAAAGCAATATTAAATTTTGCCTTTCCTTGTGTCAACGCTCTTAATGTAGAGGAATATTTATGTAGTTCTTTTAACGGAACTTTTGCCTTTATTACTTGGTAATGCCCCTGCGCATCCATACCCATGATGATCGCGCGGCGGGTTTGTAGGTCGCCCATCACGCTCCCCATCACTTCTGCATCACACATGACCTCCAAATCGTAGATCGGTTCCAGCAATTGCGGTTGCGCTAATAAGAAGTTTTCCTTGAACGCATAAGTACCTGCTATCTGGAATGCCATATCATTAGAATCCACGGGATGCATTTTACCATCATAAATAGAGACACGTACATCGCGGCAATAGGAACCTGTAAGCGGACCTTCCTCGAGTTTGGCATGAATACCCTTTTTAATGGCATTGATAAAACGCGCATCAATGCTCCCGCCTACTATGGCCCAACAAAAACTAAATTTACCACCCCATTTTAAATCTTCGATTTCAATATTTTTGACCGTCAAACCCGTTGGTGCTGGCATACCTTCATAATAAGGTTCTACCCGCATGTGTACCTCCGCAAACTGCCCTGAACCACCCGATTGCTTTTTATGCCGATAATCTTTATTCGATTCGCGCTGAATTGTTTCTCGGTACGGAATGCGAGGCTCGGCATATTCCAAATGCACCCCAAAGTTTTGCTCTGCTTTGAAACGTACAATATCCAAGTGCATTTCGCCTTGTCCTTCTATAATCGTCTGCCGCAGTTCAATACTTTGTTCCACGTGCAAAGTGGGGTCTTCTTCTCGAATAGTATGCAGGGCGTGCGCCATTTTTTCTACATCGGCTTTATTAGGCGGTACTACGGACATACGAATACGCGAAGTGGGGAATTGTATCCGTTCAATTTTGGTTTCCGCACCTTTAGGATTGAGCGTTTGGTTGGTATGAGAACCTTTTAGTTTTACGACGCATCCAATATCACCAGCACGCAACTCGGCTACCGCATCTCGATTTTTCCCCTCGCTTTCATACAATTGCGCAAAACGTTCTACGGAACCGTTATCGGCATTGACCAACTCATCACCCGTTTTAACAGCACCAGAATACACCTTAAAATAAGAAACAATACCTACTTTGGGTTCATTTACAGTTTTGAAGATAAATATACAGGCGCGTGCAGCAGGATCACAAGGCTTGCTACCACCACTTTCTAATTTGGCAGCAGGACGATCGGCGGGACTGGGGCATATATCGTGTATAAAACCCATAATCCTGCCGCTACCCATATCTTTCAAACCCGATGCACAAAATACTGGAAAAAATTGGTGGTGGGCCAAACCAATGGACAAACCCTTTGCGAGTTCTTCTTCGTCCAAAGTACCTGCGTCAAAGTATTTCTCCATCAAAGCCTCGTCGTTTTCGGCAGCGGCCTCTACCAATGCAGCGTGCATCTCATTGGCACGTGACTGGTGTTCTGCTGGAATGGGCTTCTTTTCTGGTTTGCCTCCTCCCGCTGGAAACACATACATCACCATCCGAAGCGCATCTATAATCGCGTTAAAATCGGGGCCTTGGTTCACCGGAAACTGCAAAGGCAATACGCGGCTACCAAAACGATTGATGGCTTGCTCCAGTGTCGTATCAAAATCGGACTTTTCGTGGTCTAATTGGTTAATGACAAATATAGAAGGTGTATCGTATTGATCGACGTACTCCCATATTATTTCTGTACCTACTTCTACCCCGCTTTTTGCATTGAGCATAACGATAGCAGTATCCGCTACTTTTAGTGCAGTAACTACTTCGCCCACAAAATCGTCAAGCCCCGGTGTATCGAGGATATTGATTTTTGTGTCTTTCCAAGATGCGTGCATAACGGAAGCGAATAAAGAATGGCCGCGCTCTTGCTCAATGGTGGTGTAATCTCCTTGGGTATTACCCTCGGATACATTGCCGCGGCGGGTGATGGCTTTTGCTTCGAAAAGCATTGTTTCTGCAAAGGTGGTTTTTCCACAACCGGCGTGTCCTACCAAGACTACGTTCCGGATTTTGCTGGTGTCATAAGTTGCCATAGACCAAAAAAAGGTTAGGTGAGTGATACGGTGACTAGAAACAAAATTTAGATAATCAATTGTCTTTAGTCACCAATAAATGTAAACGAACAAAGCAGTTCATCAATAAAAAATTTTGTTTTGTAAAAACGTTGAATTCTCGGTTTAAATGTATGATTAAGGAATGATTCGCAGTATGAAAAATAGGATTTTTTTTATTTTTTTTTAAAAAAACTCAGTACACATTAAATTAATTTTTCCATATCTTATAATTGACCATACTACTGGACATTTTATAAACCGCAAGGAACAGATCACGTTTACGAAACTTTTTTTTAGTTTCGTAAACGTCATTTTCCACCATTTCAAAAGTGTATTAAAAGTGTTTTTTTAAAAATGTCCAGTAGTATGAAAATTGACTGTATTGTTTAAAGAAATTCAAAGCACTGTCCAAATTGCCCAATGCGGTGTGAATTGAGCCGAGCGGCCACAGAACGAAGAGCCGTTAGGCTCGAACCATCTTGTAGCGGCGGATTTCAATCCGCCCAAATGTTACGCAACAAGTAGAGAGCCGTAGGCTCGGCACATATTCCGTCATTTCAAATCTTCAAAAATATATTCTTCATCATAAGAGACCATGAATATCTGAAAAAATATGTATCGAGCCTACGGCTCTCTACTTATTGTACATCTGTTCAGCGGATTGAAATCCGCCGCTACAACATGATCCGAGCCTAACGGCTCTTATATCGTATGCTGGCAAGTTTAAATAATTATTCGATGACTTTAAGTTATCAAATGACTTGTGCTCCTCCCCTATTTTAAAAATCAATCCAGTTAACACCGTTGTATTATATTTGCCCATCTTTTTTATCACACACCACTTTTTTACAATGCGGCTAGCCTCTCTTTTTCTTTTTTTTACCTTTTGTGCACAATGTTTATTGGCCCAAATAACCACAACCCACCTCCGCACCGAAAATCGCGAAAACCCGCTTGGTTTGGATGTAAAAGTCCCGCGATTTTCTTGGCAAATACAATCCAATAAGCGCAATACCACACAATCGCATTATGAAATCAGGGTGGCAAAAGACCCCGATTTTAAAAAAATATCCTGGACAACAGGCAAAAACATGTCCGACCAATCCGTATATGTCCCGTATTCCGGTACACCTCTGTCGTCCAACACCTTATATTATTGGCAAGTTAGGATTTGGGACAATAAAGGAGTGATCTCTGATTGGTCAAAAACCGCAACCTGGCATACTGGCTTTTTAAATTCCACCGATTGGAAAGCAAACTGGATATCGGCTACTGCCCGCGAAAGCAATGCAAGCCCTTATTTCCGCAAAGTATTTTCAGCGAAGAAGAAAATCACCAATGCCACTGTTTTTGTATCCGCTCATGGCCTCTACGAATTATACCTCAACGGCCAACGCGTGGGCAATGCCTGCCTCACCCCCGGCTGGACGGCTTACCAAAAACGTTTACAATACCAATGCTACGATGTAACCAAAATGATCGAATCGGGTAAAAACACGATGGGTGGCATCTTGGGTAATGGCTGGTTTTTAGGCGAATTAGGTTGGGAAAACCACCGCAACCTATACGGTAAAGAATTGGCGTTGATCGCCCAACTGGAAATTACCTACTCCGATGGCACACAAGAAACCATTTTAACCGACGATACTTGGAAAACCAGCCAC
The DNA here is from genome assembly GCA_043764095.1 of Chitinophagales bacterium. Classification (GTDB taxonomy): domain Bacteria; phylum Bacteroidota; class Bacteroidia; order Chitinophagales; family Saprospiraceae; genus M3007. Next base: position 38,071 of record JAYUKX010000167.1, on the reverse strand, counting down.
GGTGCTGTGCGTTTTTCTGAAATTTACGATGGCGAAAGCGTTGATTATCGAAAAGAACCCACTGGTTGGCAAACCTCTAATTATGACGACCGAAATTGGGGTACTGCCAAAATACAAGATTTCCCCAAAGATATTTTAATTGGTACCTACAACGAAAGTATGACCGAACACGAAAAAATAAACCCAATTACTATTTTCACGACACCTAAAGGCCAGAAAACACTCGATTTTGGCCAAAATATGGTAGGTTGGGTATATGTAAAAGCCAATGGCAAGGCAGGTGACCGCATTATTTTACATTATTCCGAAGTACTGGATCCCAAAACAGGGAATGTGTATTTTGATAATTTACGCCATGCCGCATCCAGTGATACGTTTTACTTATCGGGCAAAGGCGAAGAGACCTGCGTGGTGCGCTTTACCTTCCACGGGTTCCGGTATGTGCATGTGGAAGAATACCCAGGGGCATTGAAAGCAGAAAATTTCACCGCAGCAGCCGTCTATTCTGATATGCCTTTGACGGGCAATTTTGAATGTTCCAGTACTTTAGTCAACCAATTACAACACAATATCCAATGGGGCCAGCGCGGTAATTTTCTAGATGTCCCCACCGATTGCCCTCAACGCGATGAGCGCATGGGTTGGACGGGTGATGCGCAAGTATTTGCCAATACGGCCCTTTTCAATTTTGATGCGCATAATTTCTTTGCCAAATGGCTAAAAGATGTGGCCGCCGATCAACGCCCCGATGGTAAAGTACCCTTTGTCATTCCAAATGTACTCGGCGAAAACCAAGGCGGTAGCACTGGTTGGGCCGATGTTTGTACAATTATCCCTTGGAATACCTACGTGGCTACTGGCGACAAACGCATTTTAGAAGATCAATACGCCAGTATGAAAGCCTGGGTTGGTTATATGGAAACCAACAGCAAGGATAACCTTTGGAATACAGGTTTCCACTTTGGAGATTGGCTGTTTTACGATGTGGATGACGACCGCGATGGACGCTCTGCTATTACCGAAAAATACTATATTGCGCAATGCTTTTTTGCATATTCTGTGCAATTAACGTTAAAAACCGCTCAAGTCCTAGGAAAAACTGCCGATATTGAACGCTATACCGTTTTACTCAAAAATGTAAAATCGGCTTTCCTCAACGAATATATTACACCCAATGGCCGCCCCATTTCGGGTACACAAACGGGCTACACACTGGCCCTCCAATTTGATATGTTACCCGAATCACAACGGGCAAACGCGGCAAAAGCCTTGGTCGAAAACATCAAAAGTTATGGCAACCACCTTACCACGGGTTTTTTAGGGACACCCTACTTATGCCATGTATTGACGCGTTTTGGATACGATGATATTGCTTACGAATTATTGTTACAAGAGACCTATCCCTCCTGGTTATACCCCGTAAAAATGGGCGCAACTACAATCTGGGAACGCTGGGATGGCATAAAACCCGATAGCACATTCCAAAGCATAGGCATGAACTCCTTCAACCACTACGCTTATGGTGCCATTGGCGAATGGATGTACCGCAATATTTCAGGTATCAATCCTGTGGCCGATATTCCGGGTTATAAAAGTATCAAAATTGCACCAAAACCTTCAGAACTTATGGCATTTGCAAAAGCGTCTTTGCTTGGGCCATTGGGCGGTATCAGCTCCGAGTGGATCGTTAAAGGTGATTCTATTTATTGCACCATCGTCATTCCACCCAACAGTGCAGCCACTGTGGATATTCCTACGCCAGATAACAAATCGGTCAAAGAAAGTGGTATTTATTTGTCTCAATCCCCCGACTTGCTCACCATACCCGATATTTCCCATAAAGGATTTGCAAGGGTGCAAATTGGGTCAGGTACTTGGCATTTTACCGCAAAATCGCCCGTAATATTACCTCCCGAAAACCTAAAAGAATACGTTGCTAAATACAGAACTGGCGGCTGGATTGGTCGTAGCGAAATTCGGATCAAGGCAGGTCATTTGCAATGGATTACCGGAGCAGGAGTGGCCATACTAGACCAAGATGCCGCACAAAAAGACCAGTTTACTAGCGGAGAAGGCGTTCGTTTGACCTTTGTACGCGATGAGAAAAATAAGATAAAAAGCATCGAAATAAAACCATCTGCTGGCGATATAGTAAAAGGTGTAAGGGAAAAATAAATTTTTGTACGTAAAATTAATAAACGCGCTTTTATTTAAAACCCGTACATTTGCACACTTTTCAAACACATATCCACTATATTCGATGTTATCAGTTAACGATGTTGCCTTACAATTTGGTAAAAGAGTACTATTTGACGAGGTTAACTTAAAATTTACCAAAGGCAATTGTTATGGCGTTATCGGTGCAAATGGTGCCGGTAAATCCACTTTTATGAAAATCCTTTCGGGTGAAATTGAAAGTACGCGCGGTAAAGTCGAAATTACGCCGGGCGAAAGGATGGCCGTTTTGAGCCAAAACCACTTTGCATTCGACGAATTTCCAGTTTTGGATACCGTTATCATGGGGCACAAACTGCTCTATGATATTATGAAGGAAAAAAATGCCATCTACGACAACCCCGATGCCACCGAAGCAGATTCTATGCGTGCAGCAGAATTGGAAGGCGAATTTGGCGAAATGAATGGCTGGATGGCCGAAAGCGATGCCGCCGAACTACTCAGTAATTTGGGTATCCACGAATCTTTGCACTACAAATTGGTGAAAGAACTGGACGGCTCAGAGCGCGTTAAAGTCCTTTTGGCACAAGCATTATTTGGTTCTCCCGATATTCTATTGATGGACGAACCGACCAATGATTTGGATGCCGAAACAACGGATTGGCTCTGTGATTTCTTAGCAGATTACCAAAATATCGTGATTGTAGTGTCGCACGATCGCCACTTTTTGGATATGGTATGCACCAATGTTGTAGATGTCGATTTTGCTAAAATTCGTATGTTTACGGGTAACTATACGTTTTGGTACGAAACCAGCCAATTGATGTCGCGCCAAATGGCCGATAAAAATAAAAAAGTGGAAGCAAAACGCCAAGAAATGTTGGACTTTATCGCCCGTTTCTCTGCCAATGCATCCAAATCCAAGCAAGCGACGAGCCGTAAAAAAGCCTTAGAAAAACTTAATTTAGAAGAATTACGCGTTTCTAGTCGCAAGTATCCTTATATCGCCTTCAAACCAGAACGCGAGCCAGGTGATGTGATTTTGGATATTGAAAAACTCTCCGTAAAAAATGAAGCGGGCGAATATTTGTTCAAGGATATGTATTTGCGCTTCAATAGGGGCGAAAAAATTGCAATTTTAAGCAGAAATGCACTGGCAGTAACGGCTTTGCTCAATGTGCTTGCGGGCGAAGAAAAAAATTACGAGGGAAGCTTTCAATATGGCCAAACCATTGCGCCACAATATCTGCCCAATGACAATAGCGAATTTTTCTCTGGCGATCAGGACATGAGCCTGATTGATTGGTTACGCCAGTATTCCAAAGAAAAAGACGAGTCATTTATACGCGGTTTCCTTGGTCGAATGTTATTTGGCGGCGAAGAAGTATTCAAAAAATCCAGTGTTTTATCGGGTGGCGAAAAAGTACGCTGTATGATGTCCAAAATCATGCTATCAAACCCCAATTTCTTGATCTTGGATGAACCGACCAACCACCTTGACTTGGAGTCGATTACAGCACTCAACACAGGTATGCAGGACTTTACGGGTAATATCATTTTCACTTCGCATGACTACCAGATTTTGGATTCGGTAGCCAATCGCATTGTAGAAATTACCCCAAATGGTTTTATAGATCAAAATATGACTTATAGCGAGTATTTGCACAGCGATAAAGTGCGGAATATGCGGGCGGAATTGTATGGTGAAAAGGTGATGGTGTAATTGCCTTTTTGTTCGCTAATAAAAAAATCCATCACAGCATACCGCCGTGATGGATTTTTTTATACTCCTTACACCCAGAAACTACTTCTTCTTCCATTCAGCAATAGATTTCTCGTTCATCGCCGGATAATCTTTATTGCCTTCTTTGGTTGCGAGTGCGCTGCTGGCCTCTGCAGTTGCGATAGCATCTTTGTAGCTACCCAATTCTGCTTGGATTTGCGCTTTTAGGCGTAGAATCCAGAACTTATCGCCACCTTTTTCGAGTGATTTATTCACCCAATCCAATGCCGTTTTCATATCTTTCTTTTCATCAAAATAGTAACGTGCAGAAGCATAATAGGTACCCGCAGAAGGGCCATCCATTTGGCTCTTAATATCGGCCATTACCCTAGAATCCGTATCCAATTTGAAAGGAATCGTGATTTTTGTGGTCTCCCAAGCAAGGCGAATATCAGCACCTGTATTGCGCAAATTATCGATACTAATAGTGAAAGATTCTGCGTTTTCGGCAGATTTTTCCACACTTACGTCAAATTTAGCCGCCACTTCTTCTTCTTTGTAATTCTCGTCGGGAGTGCCCCAATAAGAAGTGTTGGTATAGAAAATAATAGTCCACTTATCTTTATTTGGGATAGTGTACAGCGCGTAAGTACCTTTGGTGAGTTTGCTCGATGCTGGACCAACCATTACATCGTCGCCGAAAGTAACTTTAGTGCAAGCATTGGCACCTGTGCGCCACATTTCGCCAAAACGCACCAATTCGCCAAATATCTTGCGGCCTTTGGTACTTGGACGAGAATATTCAAGGTCAACTTTAGTGAGACCTACTTCCTGTGATATTTTAGCAACAGGGCTTGGTTGTGGCGTTTTGAGCTGAGCAGAAACCATCGTGGCCGTCAACATCAAAAAGGAAAGTAAATAAAATACTTTTTTCATGTATATTTGTGAAAAATGAGTGAATAATTGCAACGCAAAGGTATGCAAATGGTGTTAGATCGGTGATATAAGATGACGATATTCGGACAAAAGGCTAAATAAATGGCGCACTTTATGCACCAATTTGTCGTTTAAGTACCGATTCCTAGTTTAATGCTACACACTTTAGTGTTGCAACACCTAAATATCGAATGCTAAGGTATGAAATTTAAATAAAGGTACAGATTTGGGGAGATGATTTTGTCACTATCAAGGCATGAAGAGGGCGTTTAGTGCCGCTAAACAACCGATGAATAACGAAGAGAGGGGCAAAATGAAGCCGCCAAATTTGTACCTTTATTTAGATTTCATTCCTCAAGAACAATATACCCTTTAATAGGTTGCTTAGGTGCAACCTTTTGGTTAAAAAGTTTTCTTTTCCTCTTTGGAAAAACTAATACGAAATTCCAATGTTTATACCGAACTTTGCACTGTCTTAATAAACAGGCTATTTTAAAGATTTGGCATAGATAAATATAGCACGAACCCGCTGAAATACGCACCTACACTTAAAATACATTAAAAAAATCATGCAATTAGATAACTACGCACTACTTATTCAAAAACTAGACGGGTTTATCCGTAAGTTTTATATCAACCACCTACTTCGGGGTGCGCTTTATACCGTTGGTACCGTATTGGGGCTGTTTGTACTGCTCAATGTGCTCGAATACTACTTTTATTTCTCCTCCGGTGTAAGAACAGGGCTATTTTGGGGATTTGTGGGCATTTCTGGTTTAGCACTGTGGAATTGGGTGGCGGTACCACTGCTGCATTATTTCCATTTGGGCAAGGTGATCAGTCGCGAACAGGCCGCACAAATTATTGGCGATCATTTCCCTAATGTTAAAGATAAACTGTTGAATATCTTGCAGTTAAAAGAGCAAAGCAATAATGCAATCTATGCAGAATTGATTACAGCAAGTATCAACCAAAAAAGCGAGGAAATCAAAATTGTCCCTTTCCAAGCAGCAATTGACCTGACCAATAACCGAAAACACTTGCGCTGGGCATTACCGCCGTTGGCATTACTGTTGTTTCTGATGCAATGCGCCCCAGGTATCCTCCGCGATGGTTCTATGCGCCTTTGGAACACCAATCAGGAGTTTGAACGTCCTGCACCATTCAAATTTATGGTGAATAAAGACAGCCTCCGAACCGTACAATTTGCAGATTATACCCTAAAAGTAGTCGTAGAAGGCAATACACTCCCCAATGAGGTATTTATTGACCTCGGTAAAGTACAATATCGACTCACAAAAGATGCGGGGAACGAGTTCTCCTATAAATTCACGAATGTACAAGAAGATACGGAGTTTAAACTATTCGGCGGCGGTGTAGAAAGCCGTCCATTAACCCTTGAAGTATTGCGCAAACCAAGCATTGCTTCTTTTGATGTGAAATTGGATTTCCCCGAATATATCGGTCGCCCCGATGAGTCTTTGGCCAATGTGGGCGATTTGGTAGTACCGCAAGGCACTAATTTAGGTTGGGTGTTCAATGTACAAAGCACCGAACACATGCTTTTGAAATTTGGCAAAGACAATGGTAACGAAGCCAAGCGATTTGATGATAATTTGTTCTCTTTTAACCGCCGTGCGCTAAAGGACGAAACATATAAAGTATTCATTTCCAACAGTTTACTGCCTAATGCTGATTCTGTTGCTTATACGATTACAGTAATTCCCGATTTAAATCCACAAATTACCGTGGAGGAGTTCCGGGATAGCGTCAACCGTACTCAAATTTTCTTTGCCGGCGATGCCAGCGACGATTATGGCCTCAATAACCTAACCTTTAACTATCAGATTAAGAAAATAAAAGGTGGCCAATTACCGATGAATACCATTAAAGTGGATAAACCCGCTGGTAAACAGGCGCAATACGAGTATGCTTGGAAATTGGAGAATCTTACCCTTGAGCCAGGCGACGAAATCAACTACTATTTCGAGATTTTTGATAATGATGCCGTAAATGGTGCTAAAAGTGCACGCACTCAAGTGATGCAATACCGAATCCCGACCCTCAACGAATTCCGTAAGGATCAGGAAGCGAATAGCGAAGAAATCAAGAAAAACCTCGAAAAAGCACTTAAAGAGAGCATGAAAGTACAGGAGGACATCAAAAAACTCCGCGATAAAGTACTCCAGAAAAAAGAATTGGACTGGCAGAGCCGTAAAGAATTGGAAAAACTCATGAACCGCCAACAAGAACTGCAAAAGGATATTGAAGAGGCGAAAAAGAGCTTTGACCAAAATATGGAGCAGCAAAAAGACATGAATCAACCTAAAAACGAAGAATTGCTCCAAAAACAAGAAAAATTGGAGAAAATGTTCGACGATGTGATGAGTGAAGAAATGAAAAAACTCATGGAGGATATCCAAAAGATATTAGAGGAGATGAATAAGGATCAGGTGCTGGAGAAAATGGAAGAAATGCAACTCTCCAACGAGGAAGTGAATAAAGAACTCGACCGCCTAGAAGAACTCTACAAACAATTGGATGTGGAGCAAAAGCTGGATGAGCAAATCAATCGTTTGGAAGAATTGGCCAAAGAACAAGATAAACTCTCCAAGGAAACAGAAGACAGCGAAAAACCACAAGAGGAACTCACTAAAAAACAGGAGGAGTTGAATAAAGAGATGGACGATATCAAGAAGGAGCAGGAGGAATTAGAAAAGAAAAACGAGGAACTAAAAAGACCTCAGAAAATGGACGACATGAAGCAAGAAATGAAGGAAACTAAGGAAGAAATGGAGGGCGCGTCCGAAGATATGGATGGCGGTGACAGTAAAAGCAAAAAAGAAGATAAAAAAGAAGACAACAAAAAAGCGAGCAAAAAGCAGAAAAAGGCGGCCAATAAAATGAAGGATATGGCCAACAAAATGAAGTCGAAAAAGAAAGGTAGTGACAAGGATGAATTGGAAGAAGACTTGGCTACTATCCGCCAATTGCTCGAAAACTTAGTAGGACTTTCGTTCAACCAGGAGCAAAATATGAAGGAAATCAAAACGGTGAATCCGGCTGCTCCTTATTATGTGCAACTGACACAACAGCAGTTCAAAATCAAAGACGATTTCCGCTTGGTAGAGGATAGTCTTCAGGCATTGGCCAAGCGCCAATTTGCCATAGAAGGCGTTATTACCGAAAAAGTAACCGATATTAAAGGTTCGATTAAACGCACCGTGGCCGAATTGGAAGAACGCAATACGCCAACTGCCAATGCCGAGCAACAAAATATCATGAAAAACCTTAACGACCTCGCGCTACTTTTAGCGGAGGCGATGGCCAATATGCAGCAGCAAATGGCGGGTGGTATGCCCGGAGAACAGGCTTGCCAAAAACCTGGCAATAAAGGATCCGGTAAAGGCAAAAAACCTTCCGACAAAATGTCGAAAGGACAAGGAGAAATGGGCGAAAGTTTGGAACAAATGATGGGTCGCATGAAAAAAGGTAGCATTCCTAGCAAGGAATTTGCGCAAATGGCCGCCAAACAAGCCGCCATGCGCAATGCCATGCGGGAACTCCAAAAACAAAAGCAAGAGCAAGGTAAAGGCAGCAAACTCCTCGATGAAGTGATGGAACAAATGAACGAAATCGAAAATGATCTCGTGAATAAACGCCTCACTAACGAAACGATGAAGCGCCAACAAAATATCATGACGCGCTTGCTCGAAGAAGAACGCGCCGAACGCCAGCAAGAAGAAGATGAAAAACGCGAAGCGCAAACTGCCCAGCAACAAACGCCTAAAATGCCGCCAGCGTTGGAAGAATACCTCAAGAAACGCCGTGCAGAAGCAGACCAGTTCCGCACTGTGTCGCCTTCTTTAAAACCTTATTATAAGAATTTGGTGGAAGAGTATTTAAAAGGGGTAAGCGGCGGAAAATAAGATTAAAGGAGTCATTTCTATCTTGTTTTGAACCTTAGATCATATTGAGATACCCAGACTAATTCCGGTGCTATAATAAGTACTGGAATTAGTCTGGGTATTTCATTTCCTCGTTCCTAACTGTGTTCTTCCCAAACCTGTACCAAATGTACAATCGTTTCCGAAGCCTTAGCCATATCCTGTACAGAAACCCATTCCTGCTTGGAGTGAAAAGCATGCTCACCCGCAAATATATTAGGACAAGGCAAACCCATAAACGATAAACGAGAGCCATCTGTACCGCCACGAATAGAGCGGCGAATGGGCGCTGAAAATCCTGCACGTTGGAGGGCTTCCATAGCATAATTGACTACTTGCGGATGTCTTTTGAGCACTTTACCCATATTTCGGTACTGCTCATACACTTTGAGTTCCGCTTTGGAATTAGGGAATCCTTGTAATACATCATCTGTAATTTTTTGGAGCAATTTGGCCAGCCGCGTCAAACCACCATCCGAAAAATCGCGGATAAGAAACTTAACTACTGCCGTTTCCAAACCACCTTCGACACTGGTAGGATGGATAAAACCTTGCTTGCCTTCTGTGTGTTCTGGTGCATATTTATTGGGCAACTTAGCCAAAATACGACCTGCTATTTTGAGCGCGTGCTCCATCCGGCCTTTAGCAAAACCAGGATGCATCGAAACACCGTGAATGGTCAGAATTGCAGCATCAGCACTAAAGGTTTCGTCCTCAATGCTGCCTGCTGTTTCGCCATCAATGGTATAGCCATATTTAGCACCCAATTTTTTAATATTTACCTTATCCACACCACGCCCAATTTCCTCGTCGGGCGTAAATAGAATCCTTATTTTACCGTGCTTGATCGTTGGATCGTTCATCAAAGTATGGGCAGCATCCATAATAGCGGCCACACCTGATTTATTATCGGCACCAAGGAGGGTTTTCCCGGAGGCCGTCACAATGTCATTGCCAATTTGACTTGGCAAATCTTCATGGTCTTTCATTCTGATAACCACCGTTGGATCATCTGGTAATACCATATCCTCACCTTGGTAGTTTTTGTGCACAATAGGCTTTACATCCTTGCCCGAGCAATCGGGCGCAGTGTCCACGTGCGAGCAAAAACAAAGTACAGGCACTTTTTTGTCGGTATTGGCCGGAATGGTGGCATAAACATAGCCATATTCGTCCAATTCAGCATCGGTAATACCTAAGGCGTGGAGTTCCTCTACCAGCACACGACTAAGGTCTTTTTGTTTTTCGGTGCTGGGTTGCGACGGGCTATTTGGGTCGCTTTGGGTGTCAATTTGGACGTATTTTAAAAAACGTTCGAGTACTGTATGCATTATTTTTTTACTAATTTTAGTTGTTTACGCGCTGTTTTAGTGCTAATTTCAATCAAATAATACCCTGCTGGCAAATCTGCAACGGATATCGTTTTCTTCACATCTTCCACTTTGATGTCACGCCAAAGTTTACCATCTGCACCCTGAATTTTCAATTGTATATTCACGTGATTATCCAATCCCGACAAGCGGAAAAAATCACTCGCAGGATTAGGAAAAATAGCCCAATCTTTTGTACTTTTCGTTGGCGTTTTAGTAGTGGTTACCGCGCCTTGGAATAGCCATTTATAAGCCGCTGGAAACTCCTGTTTCCAAAACCATTCGGCGTGGTCGCCATTGGCTACGACCAGCGATTTTTTTTCAGCAGCTGTAAAGCCCACTGTTGTCATCGCAGTGCCCACGGCCTGCATATCGGTCGTAACATAGGCGGGTTCTTGCCCACCTGCAAGGAAATACACGCGAGCAGGGCCTTCTTTGGGATGCGTTGCTACATGATCGGCCGGACTATTGCCCGCAAACCAAAATGCAGGAGAAAAAATACCTGCGCGCGAGTAAATATCCTGCCGCTCGGATAAACCATACATAGAAATAAGCCCTCCCATACTACTACCCATAATACCTGTGGAGTGCCGATTGGGAAGCGTTCTGTAGTTGGCGTCCATATAGGGTTTGAGGATATTGGCCAAAAACTCAATATACTCATCACCTTGGCCACCGCCATAAGAAGGATTTACCCAAGGAGAATACTCGTCCAAACGGTACTGACCACCATTGTCGATGCCGACAACAATACAGCCATAATCGCCTTGCGCGTGTAGCGTATTGAGTGCCTCATCCACCCCCCATTCACCGGAAAAACTGGTATTGTCGTCAAACAAATTTTGGCCATCCTGCATATAAAGCACTGGATACGACTTGGTTGTGGTATTGTAATCTGGTGGTAAATACAGCCAAATCCGACGGTTGCGGTTGAGCTGTGGCAGATAAAAATCGGTACTGAGGATGGAAACATTTGGAGCAGCAGTACCATTGCCACCACCTCCTGTGTCCTCCCAACTGAGTATGGTCAAATTGACGGTTGTTGGTTGTCCGTTGTAAGTAAAGGTACGATCTGGCAAAAAACTACCATTGGCATTGCCTTCTACGTTAGGCCATCCGCCACGGGTAAACTTAAACTTTATCGTACCTGCGGGTGGATTCACGGTAACTACATAATGGCCATCGGTGTTCAACGAAAGTTTGGTATTGGGATCGGAAGGATTCCAATTATTAAAAGTGCCTGCTGCGTAAATGCTGCTACCTGCTGGTGTATTAGCTGGTATTTGCGTAACTTTTAAGGTTAATTGGGCTTGAATGGTGGTGCAAAGCAAAAGCATTGCTGGGATTAAGTATTTCATATCTGTGTGTGTGTAAAATGGTAAAATGGTTTTAAAAATGTGTAAATTCGGCACAAAAGTACAATTTTTTGACCAATAGTTGGCTTTTAGTTGGCTGATTCGCTTTTTTTAACGGTTTCAAAGATTTTTATTTTGTTTAAGGCTTCGGAATAGGTCATATTTACACTATTTCAAATACAGTATAATTTTAGCCTATTCCACCACTAATAATTTACTAATAATTCCTGATTTCCCAGATACCACAACTTGATAAACACCCTTAGGTATATTGCCCAAAGAAAGCCCATGCGCATACAATCCTTTTGAATAATAATACGAAGGGTACTGTAATATGAGTCGGCCATTCATATCGTACAAAGCCACCGATATGTCCTGCGGTTGATTTAGCCCAATTTGGATATAGGCAAAATCATGGGCAGGATTAGGGAAAATACTCAAAATTTCTATCGTTTGTGGCTCAGTTTGCCCTACTGTTCCAAAAGGCAGCAAGGGCGTTGGTGCATCCTGAATCACTTTTTGAGCCGACGGCGTATCGCGAATAAATATGTGGTTTGCATCTTTTAAGGTATAGGCGGCTTTTCCAAAACTAGCCGCAACAGAATCAATCATTGGGCTAGGGATATAGTAATAATTCGCCTGTGCGGTATCAGGCAAAAGATCAAGAAGAATGTACCCATGCCGATCCAAATCAACATATTTCAGGTGCGGATTATAATCAAGGTTAAACGGCTGGATGGGTGCCGCAATCACAGATTCAAACTGGTTGGCCAAAGTATAACCTACCAATTCATCAAAATTATTGGAAGACACAGAAGGCACCCCAAATTCAACGGCATACGACCCCTCCCCTGTTGCTTTATTGTAACCTTGACCTGTCGCTGGATTGAATGGATTAGGTGTAGGAAGGTTAAAACTGGCTGCAACGGGGTATTTTACCGCTTCTTTGGTAACATCAAAAGCCCAAGAGCAATGTGAATCACCCGAAACAATCACTACATTCTCAATCTGACGCACCTGTAATGTATCAATAATACTATTGCGTTGCGTGGGGTACGACTCCCAATTATCAATAAATGCGTTTTCGACCTGCCGAATAGAGTCAATATTAGTTGGATCTGGATCACCATCGAGGATACCCGCCGAGAAACCTATATTAAAGGTGGAAAACAGTATTTGATTGCCCAATACTTTCCAGCGTGCCGAGGAGTTTTTTAATTGATGGGTCAACCAATCCATCTGCGTGGGGCTTATGATCTGGCGGGCTGGTACATCGGGTGTGTCAAAATTTGGTGGTGGCATATCACGACCTTCCAAACGAGTATCCAGCATCAATACATCGCAAAGATCACCGTATTGAAATTTGCGATAAATAGATAAATCCATGTTATCCGCTATTGGCATCCACTCAAAATATACCTGTTTGGAAATCGCCTTACGCACCGCCCACGATCCTTCTGAGGCTTGGTGGTTTTGTGCGCCATCGGTGTAGGAATCATTGGCAGATTCGTGGTCGTCCCACACACTAATCATGGTATGTTGCTGGTGCAAGCGGATCAAGTTGGGGTCAAGCCGATGCAGCGAATACCGTGTTCGATAGTCCGACAAAGTCAACAATTCCGAATTAGGTTCGTGTGCGCGCCCCGGAATTGAACCATTGGCCTCATATTCATAAATATAATCGCCCAAGTGGATTACTGCATCTAAGTCATTTTGTTGCGCCAAATGCCCATAAGCACTGAAATAACCATGCTCATAATTGGAGCAAGATACCACACCAAAACGCAGGTGCTCAACGCCACCCGCTGGGCAGGTTTTGGCCCTTCCTATCAATGAATTACGCCCTAATGCCTCAAAATAGTAATAATACACAGCATTTGGATTTAAGCCATTCACTGCTACTTTTAGGGTATAATCCCTTGACTCTGCTGCTATTGCGCTACCCGTTTGTACTATTTGCTGAAATCCTGTATCCAACGCAATGGTATATTGAACTGAAATATCGCCCGTGCTTTCGGGAGTAACCCTTGTCCACAAGACTACACTATGGGTGGTAGGTTCACCAGAGGCCACGCCGTGGTAAAAGGGTTTGAGATTGGGGTTAAAAATAAGGCTGCGTTCTAGCGTTTGGGCAACGATACTTTGAGTAATCAGTAAGGACAAAAGAAAAAACAATTTTCTCATATTTGTAAAAATCTAGGTTAAGGCATGGATTTCAGCATCAAAGGTATAGGATCGATGGATGAATCACAATATTTATGCACTTTTACCGCTTATTACATCTAAGTCCCCGAACATTCTAACAATAACATAAAACTATGCGCATTACCATCATTTTAGGTCTTTTACTCAGCCTAACTCAAATCATTATTGCAGCCCCCAACCACGTTACTCCCACTATTAAGGAAGTAACGATTTACCGCAGCAGTGCCAAAGTTACGAGTGTTGCACGGGTTTCGATCCCTGCGGGCAAATCGGAAGTATTTTTTGACAACCTGTCTCCTTATTTCAATGCACAGAGTTTACAGGTAAAACTAAGCGGCGGAGCCACCCTTAATGCCGCTGTTTTCCAAATGAAAACGCCAGCCCCAGCCCCCGAGTCACCCCGAATTCAAAAAATTAGAGATTCTATTGTTTTACTCAATGACGCAATTTCGGCCCTAAACGATGAAATAGATGTTTATAACAAAGAAAATGTGATTATTGGCCACAATGCCACACTTATAGGTACTATTCCCGATGGCAAAACAGATCCTCGTCTTTCCGTTTCAGAATTGCGCGAATTGGCCGATTTTTATCGTACTCGGATGCTCAACCTCAAAAAATTGATCCAAAGTGACCAAATTGCGCTTCGCAACCTACATGCAAGGATTGAACAATTCAATGAAGAACTCCAAAAACTTTATCCAAATACAGCCAACAGAACTGGCGAAATTGTGCTAAAAGTAGAATCATACACGGCACAAACGGTGGAAATTGCCTGTACTTATTTGGTACAAAATGCGCTTTGGACACCGTTATACGACTTACGTTCCGAAGGATTGGATCAGCCATTAAAACTGGTGTTCAAGGCCAATGTAATCAATAATACGGGTTTTGACTGGAAAAATGTAAAAGTCTCGCTTTCTTCTGCTATGCCTTTGGTCAATAATAATCGACCGATACTTTACCCAGTTTTTGTGGATTTTAGAATAAGCCATTTTTTTAAAGAAGAGGAGGTTAGAAACACGGATGTATTCCGTTCCAATGTTTTTCAAATGAAAGAAGCGGCTCCTAATATGGCCGGAGCAGAAATGGCTGATAAACCTGAGGAAATCATTGTAGATGAAGCGCAAGAAGAATTCCTCACTACTTTTGATATCGCCAAAGCACAAGATATCGCAGCAGATGGCCAATCGAATATCATAACTGTGGAAGAAAAGGAAATGGCCGCTATTTACCAGTACCACGCTGTACCAAAAGTAGAACCCGCTGTGTTTTTGTTGGCCAAAATAATCGACTACGGCAAGTATAATCTTTTGCCAGGCACCGCCAATATCTTTTTCCGCGAAACTTATGTGGGGCAAACTACAGTAAACCCCAATGTCACCTCTGATACATTGCTCCTTTCGCTTGGCCGCGACGACCAAATTACGATCAAACGCGTACAACCTAAAGATTTTACCGAGCGCAAAAAGATATTGAGCAATACGATCAAAGAAAACTATGCCTTTGAAATTACCGTAAAAAACAACAAAACGGTACCTGTTAATATCGAATTTATTGACCAAATTCCCATTTCCAAACAAGAAACGATTGAAGTAGAATTACTGGATAAAGATGGCGCAGAATATGCCCCAACTTATGGAAAATTGACGTGGAAACTGGATATAAAGCCTGGACAGAACAAGAAAGTTAGGTTTTCTTATTCTATGAAGTACCCAAAGGATAAAAATGTTGCGATATTGAAGAGCTAGGGGCTATTGCACCATTTTCAGTTGCAATTGCTTTGTACTCGGTTGATATTGTGCCAACATAGTATGTACCGTATTAGCAGGCGAACAGATTACGAATGCGTCATCAGGAACGTTTACATTTATATCTTGTGCCGCATCGTTTTTAGTCAAAGACACAGAATATACACCTCCGCTCCCTTTAATATGGGCATTATTGGAGCAAATGGCCGTTGATTTACCATCTTGCAGTAGCAAATGTTGGAAACAGAAGCCATTTGCTCCTTTTGAATAAGCACCCGGAAAACCGATGCCCAACATATCCAAATTGACTGGCAAGAGTAAGCCCCTGCCTTTTTGCTCAAAAGAATTAGCGACAATAGGTTTCAATTGCGCGTCGAGTTCCAGTATCCAGATCGTACTTGTCTCAATTTGGGCAAATTCGGTGATACCAATTGTAGTTCTTCGTTCCAAACCGCCAGCATTCATTTCTTTTTTAAATTGTTCAAATACCAATACATAGTGGCCATTGGAGGTTTTCTGCATGACATGAGGGAAATTTAAAAATTTATTATCAATCCCTTTTTTTAATTTTTCATCAAATAATTTAGGGTAATTCACCACCCACGAACAGCGGGTTTCACTGAGTTCTTTTTTCGTTTTCAGGTCATAAGTGTTAAAAAAAAGCCCCAAACTTTTATCAATACCTGGTTTATTATTTTTATCGTAATATTCGCCCTGAACAATGATTTTAGTAGTGTCATTAGTGAGGAAAGTTGCCATTACAGCGAGAGGTTCTTTTTCTTTTTGAATAGGTAAATCTACTATTTTTTTACCCGTTTCTACTTCAAAAACGGTTAATGCTGTTTCAATTTTTTCAACCGACGAATGACTTTTACGCATGGTAAACCCCGTAATATACTGTGTACTAATGTCGGAAAGGGTAAATGCCTCATAACCTTTCGCGTCTTCTGGGGTGTTTTTTGACCATTTTTGCTTAAAGGTATTATCATAAAACCTAACCTTGTAACGATCATCTGCATCACCGTAACCTGCGCGGACAAAACCTTTTTCCGGAACAGGTCGGATACCATAATAAAAAAACAGATTTGCTTTATTATCCTTATTGGCCATTAAATCCAAAAGGTCTTTTTCCTCTTTATTAGGCCTTTCTGTTAAACGGCTGCCTACTTCTTGAAGTTTTTTATCATAAGAAATAAAAATATAATTACCCTTGTCTGGATGGTAAAACATGATACCGAATACCGTTCCATTGAACACCGATTGCAAATAAATGGAGCCAAAAGGCAGCGTTATTTTTGCAGAATTAACTGGCTTGAGTTGTGCATCCAGCAGATCAAGACCGTAAAAATCATTTTTTTTGTCGGTCATGTCTTTTTTGTAAAAAACGAAATATCCAGTTACTCTATCACCATCCATAATGGTTTGAACACCATGCGCAGGAAGAGACTGCACACTTTCTAAAGTATAATTTTGAGCTGGGCTGGATAGGGCACAAACAATAAAGCATAGGAATACACCTAATTTTTTGATTGTTAGCATAATTATTAATATTTGTACTGCAAAAGGTTGTGAAAAATGCCGCCTTAAAATTCCCGTTAGGGAATATATGTTTATAGGCTAATGATGAAGGAAAGGTACGGTATCATGTCCAGTTTATAGAAAAAAACAACCTTGTTTTTGCAGTAAATTTATTAAATACCACATTTATTTGTACGAATACTCCGTTTTGCCCCTTAGATGGCCCGTCCAATCACGCCAATAAAGAGTTGTATTCTGTTTAAGCGGCAGTTAACGCACCGATCACTTGCGCAAGATTTCCATCCATTTTTGCTTTGATAAAAGTAGAACCGATAATAGCGTAATCCACCGTACTGGTCACCAATTGTACATGTTCTTTGGTACTAATTCCAAAACCAATACCAATACGGGCTGCTGGTTGGGTAGCACGTATTTGTTGAATAACGGCTTCCAAGCGAGGATGAAGACTAAATGTACTACCCGTAATTTTGAAATCGGACATTAAATAATAAAAATCAAAGTCTCGATCGAGTAGTTTTTTTAATCGCTCAGTGCTGACATTTGCAGCCAAAACGGGTACCAATATGATGCCATTATTGTGAATAGCCATGGCTTGCGGACTATCCACAGGCAAATCCGGCACGATGAGGTGACGAATATCCAACTTGCGCAATTGTTGGCAGAAATTAGGTAAACCATACGTAAACACACGATTCAAATAACTCATCACAATAATTTCCTGTTGTGGAAAACGGGAACGAATATCCGCCAATGCACCCAAGCAATCATTTACACTGATATTGTTTTTTTCAACGGCTTCCCGGCAGGCATGCGTAATCACTGGGCCATCCGCAGTAGGGTGGGAAAATGGAATTTGTAATTCTAATATAGCGCAACCAGCGGCAATATACGCTTCTGCGGTTTGGATACTTTCGGATAACGAAGGGAAGCCCAGCACAAGGTGGGACATAATGGGAGTGGACATATTATGGGTAAATAAGGTTAAGCATTAAGTAAATGTTTGGCGTAGGTCAAAAGGCTTTCTTCTTGAAAATGGCGCATCGTGATAAACAAGTCTTTTTCTCCACGCCCCGAGGCATTGATTACAATAACCTGCTCTTTGGAGAGCGTGGGAGCTAGTTTGAATGCGTGGGCAAATCCGTGTGCAGACTCAAGGGCGATAATAAATCCTTCTTCGCGAGCAATGGACTGAACGGCATTTAGGGCTTCTTCATCAGAGGCATTTTCAAATTGGATACGGCCTTCATCGGAGAGCCAAGCAAGAATAGGGCTAACGCCACAATAATCCAAGCCTGCTGAAACAGAGTGGGTGGCTGCAATATTACCTGTTCCATCTTGTAAAAAATAAGAATGATAGCCTTCAAAAATGCCTTCTACACCGCGTTTTAACTTTGAAGCATGTTCGCCCGGTTTTGTTCCTTTTCCTCCAGCCTCCACACCGATAAGCGATACGGATGCTTCATCGAGAAAATCGTAAAAAATCCCCATCGCATTGGAGCCGCCACCTACACATGCAATACAATAATCGGGCAGTTTTCCAGCCATGTCGAGGCATTGCTCGCGGATCTCCTCTCCTACTATTTTTTGAAAAAAAGTGTTCATGGCAGGAAAAGGATGCGGCCCAACGGCAGAACCTAAAAGATAAAAACTTTCTGGATTGGCTACCCAATCTTTAAACGCAGCAATTACGGCATCGTTGAGGGTTTGGCTACCATCGTCCACTGGAACCACTTTTGAACCTAGTAATTCCATCCAATACACATTAGGTCGCTGGCGTTCATAATCTTTTCGGCCCATATAAACGGTGCAATCAAGACCCAGTCGGGCGCATACCGCTGCAGTGGCGTAACCATGCTGTCCTGCGCCTGTTTCTGCAATAATCCTTTGTTTGCCCAAACGCTTGGCCAATAGCGCCTGACCAATACAATGGTTAATCTTATGCGCTCCAGTATGGTTCAGTCCTTCATTTTTCATATACAGCATTGCTCCTCCCAATCGTTTGGAGATACGCGGCAATGGCGTAAATGCCGTTGGGCGACCACTAATTTCATTTAATGTATTGTGGAATTCTTTTAAAAAAACGGGGTCTTTTTGAATATCCTCAAAAGCCTGCGCCATTTCCTCCAAGGCTGGCATAAGTACTTCTGGGACGTAACAACCGCCATAGGGGCCAAAATGGCCTTTACCATTTAGAATGGCAGATTTATAGGTAGTTTCAGTTTCTATTATTTGCATATAATGTATTAATGTATCAGTACGATGATACAAAGGTACATGCCTTTTTGTTAGACCACCAAACAATTCGGCAAAAAATCATAAAATAGGATAAAGGAGGGACGATACACAGATGCGTGCAAGAATGTACAAATGAAAAAAGCCGCTTAACTTTTCGTCAAGCGGCTTCATGTATAACAATCTTCCTACCGTGTTCTAATTTTCAAAAGTCCATGTGCTGAACTCTTTTGATAGTACAAAGATGGAGCTAACTATACTGACTAATGGGGGTCAATTGATAAGTTAGGTGAAATACTTTATGAATAGGCTAAATTAAGGGATGAAATTATTTCGAGATTTTTAAAGCCCTTCAAGAAGCCCTAATTTTTATGAAGCAGACCAGTTCACTCTTATTTATTATTAATCCCGAATAAGGATTATTAGAGCCTTTAATATTAGAGAACGGTGAGCAGTAAAGGGAAGCAGGAGCATAGAAATAAAAAAAAGCCGCTTAACTTTTCGTCAAGCGGCTTCATGTATAACAATCTTCCTACCGTGTTCTAATTTTTAAAAGTTCATGTGCTGAACTCTTTTGATAATACAAAGATGGAGCTAACTACATTAACTAATGGGGGGCAATTGATAAGTTGGGGGAAATACTTTATGAACAGGGTAAAATGAAGGATGAAATTACCCCCCCCATTAAAGTAGACTTCCTCATTTTTAAACCGTGTTGATTTATTAAACAATTCTTCTTGGGACATATTCCCAATTTATATTTTATTTATAACGTCTGCCTATCAAACTTTACATTTAGGAAGGAGATTAAGCAGCCCAAATAAAAGGAATTAAAAAAAAAGCCGCTTAACTTTTCGTCAAGCGGCTTCATGTATAACAATCTTCCTACCGTGTTCTAATTATTAAAAGTCCATGTGCTGAACTCTTTTGATAGTACAAAGGAAAGACTAATTTTTACAATTTCGAAAGTCTAATTGATAAACCATCCCAAATATTATGTGAACGGCCTGGAATAAAGTATGAAAAAATAATTACCCTTTACTTACCTTGAATATAAGCCCAATTCGTGTACCTACTTTAGGGATACTTTTGATTTCAATATCGCCCTGATTCAGTAATAATAGATCTCTGCTGAGCGATAATCCCAATCCTGAGCCAGGCTCGCCTTTAGTACCAAGTCGGGTATATCGGATAGAAGAGTCTAATATTTTAGGAATATCCGCTTCATTGATAGGTTCACCCAAATTTTGAATAAAAAGTACACCTTCTTTTTCATTTTTTTGATAGAACTCAAGATTAACTTCGCCATTTACAGGTGTAAATTTAATCGCATTACCTAGTACATTGTTAATAATCAACCTGACATGTAGAATATCAGCATAGATTAAATGCTGCACTCCAACAACTGTATTCTTAATATCTATGTTTTTCTTGGCAGCATTTGGGTAATGCAAATCAATTTGGGTGTTAACGAGTTTGGTCAAATCAAATAATTCTGGATATGCTTTAAGTTCTTGTTGTTGATTTTGAGCCCAGTAAAACAAGTTATCTAATCCCCGGGCCATTCCCAATATGCTGGCGTTTACTTGTTGGGTTACCATTTTTACATCTTCTTTATTGGCTATATCTTGTTCAAAAAGATTAATGATATTTTGGAGTGCCTGTATGGGGCTTCTTACGTCATGCGAAATAATAGAAAGCAGTTTATCTTTGGTTTGGTTGAGTTGCGCTAATTTTTGATTTTGCTTATTTTCGCGCAAACGCTGCCTGTATAAATAATAGATGATAAAAATGAGTAAAAACACCATGAGCAACAAAACATAGGCGAGACTGGCTTCGTATCTTGTTTTGGTTTGTAGTAATTCCAATTCCATTGCTTTTTGTTGGAGGTCGAGTTCAGTTTGGGTGGTCAAAACCCTATCTTGTGCTTGAGTACTAAATTTTTTTTGATTAAGGCTGTCTGTAAGCGCAACATACTTCATAGCAGTTTTAAAAGCCAATGAATCATCTCCATCACCAAAATAGGCTTCTGCTAATAATTTCAGACCTTCTGTAACATAAAACGAGCTAGCCCCCTTTCCCAATCCTGAATTGGCTAATATATTGCCCATCATAATACACTCGTCATACTTGCGTAATTTAAGGCATGCATTGCCGAAAATTTCTACAAGATAAAGATCGCTGTTCATTGCAATTTTCTTATTCAATAAATTGAATATTTTTTCGTAGTACAACAAAGCCTTTTGGGGGTCTAATTCTTCTGTGGCCTGACCAACAGCCAAGAGCGATTCTACCCAAACAGTGGTATCTGAAGCATTAGTTTCGGCAACTTGTAGTGCCTTTAAGAAATAGTGGATTTTTGGGTTGTTATTATCTTGTAGATCTCCAAGCCCAATATTTGCCATTGAAACCATTGTCAAATCTTTCATTTCGGAGGCAACATTATCTGCAATAGTATAGTATTGAATTGCTCTTTCTCGATTTCCATTATCGCTCAAAATGCGGGCTAAAGCAAAAGCAGCATCACTTATTCGGCTAGAGTCGTTTATTTCTTTAGCAAGTTCCAGTGCTTTAAGTTGCCAGTTTATTGCTTTATCGGAATCATTGAGGTCAAAATGATACGTTTTTCCCATCTCATAAGCTGCCTCCAGCATAGCCTTTTTATCCGATCGTCGCGATCCCAGTTCCCATAATCTATTACTATATTCAAGGCTTTTAGGAACATTAAAAATTTCATATTCCTTCATTAATTGTCGATTGATCTCAATGAGTCGAGATGAATCGGAAACAGTTTTGAGTTCTGTCTCCAACTTGTAGATCAAACCCCTATTCTGCGCGAATAATAATTGGGTAAACAGGAAAAAAACAAAAAGGAAGGTATTAAATTTCCTCATTTTTTAAAAATATTCCTTAAGACAAAGTCTGATTTAAACTGCTCAGTATATTGCCCTCCGATAGGTAATTCATTTCCTTTTACGACAACTGTTTCGTTGTTAAAAGAGTCAATATGATTAAGGTTAACCAAGTAGGATCGGTGGATACGCATAAACTTGTTACCCAATTTGTTTTCTATAAAATTGAGTGAAGCCAAGGTAGTATGGGTAGTATCATGGGTAATAATTTGAATATAATTTTCAAGGCTTTTAACATATAAAATATCATCAATAATTACCTTAGAATATTCATTTTGTTCCTTTACAAAGAAAAATTCCATTTCAGAGGACTCACTCATCACTAAGTCAGTACTCGTAGTAACCTTATTGATCAACTCTAAACGACGGTTTACTTTTTCAATGGCTTGTAAAAAACGATCCATTTGTACCGGTTTTACCAGAAAGTCAACAGCATCTACTTCATAACTTTTTAAGGCAAACCTATCGTGGGTGGTAACAAAAATGATAAGCGGTGGGTTATCCAAACTATTAGCAAAGTCAATACCATTGATCTCCGCAAATTCCACATCAAGCAACATTAAGTCGTACTTTTTGCTACTAAGTGCGGGCAAAGCTTCTAGTGGAGAACTATAAACGCCACCTAAATCAAGCATCGGGTGGGCTTCAATCATACGCCTTAAAACGATTTGCCAGTGGGGCTCATCCTCCAATAGCAAGGTTCGAATTTGAGTCATTTTGTTAGGTAGTCTTAAACTATAAAAAATTGATTTTGTGGAAATTAATAACTATTTATCATTGGAATTCCAGTAAAAATACAAAGGTACACCACTTAACATTAAAACTGTGCCTATCAATGCTTCCCTTGGTGAATTATACCAAGTTATGACAATAAGAGACATACAGAATAACACAAAAAGGGCTGGAATTACAGGATAACCCCACACTTTGTATGGTCTTTCCGTATTTGGTTCTTTTACACGCATCATAAATACCCCAAATGCGGTAGCGCCATAAAAAAAGAAAGCAGCATAAATCAGCATATCAGTCAATTGGTCAAAACTGCCAGATAATACCAAAATACATGCCCAAATTCCTTGTATCCACAATGCCGGATTGGGTGTATTATACTTAGGATGGATATAGGCCGCTTGCCTGAAAAACAAACCGTCTTTGGCCATGGCATAATATACCCTCGGTGGCATAAGAATTGTACTATTGGTACATCCTAAGGTGGTGACCAAAATAATGACTGAAAGTATGGCTGCACCTATTGGCCCTGCAAAATGGCGGATCACGGCTACTGCCGCAATATCATTTTTACCATTAAAAATATCCACAAACTTATCTGCTGGCAACACATACATATACGTAAAATTGACCAATAAATATGCGCCAATAATCACCAATAAACCACCCGATAATGCCAACGGTAGATTGCGTTTGGGATCTTTTATTTCTCCACCAATAAAACCTAAAGTATTCCAGCCTTCATAAGCCCAAAAAGCGGAGAGTAAAGCAGCAAACATGGCTTTTATGAAAGTAAAATCCGTTATTGGGCAATCTACATAACCTTGTGCTGGTGTGGTAATATTAGCCCAAGTGCCTCCCCCAAAAAACAAGCCACTGATGACCACTAAACCAAGCCCAACTACCACCATAAGTGTGATGTTGGTACTTAACGCAGCGGCACCTTT
The DNA here is from genome assembly GCA_043764095.1 of Chitinophagales bacterium. Taxonomy (GTDB): domain Bacteria; phylum Bacteroidota; class Bacteroidia; order Chitinophagales; family Saprospiraceae; genus M3007. The sequence goes on along the minus strand of JAYUKX010000167.1, from coordinate 14,250 downwards.
TAGTCCTCTCGTGTTCACCCAGGTCAATACTAATATGAGTAATATAGTGACTGCTTTTACCCCAAAATTTTCTAAAGGTTTGAATAATCCTATCTCAAAACCCTCTAATGCTGGCGAGAGATGCGGCAAGGTGACTAGGCTATTCAAAGATTGGGCAAATACATAAGCAATAGAGGCCACAGCCGCTGTTTTGATCACAGCAAAAGTACTCCACCCCCATAAAAAGGCTACAAATCGACCATAAATACGCTTAAAATAGACATATTCGCCGCCCGAATCAGCCATCATACCAGCAATTTCGGCATTGCTCAATGCACCACATAAACTGATAAAACCCGCTAATACCCAAGCCCAAAGCACCAGTGAAGGCGAGAGTAAATCATGCGTCATTGGTGCTACTTTTTTGTAAACACCCGATCCAATAACCGAACTTACGACTAAAATAGTTGCGGCTTGCAACGTGAGACTCCTCACTAATTGACCTTGTGGCTTTTCCATACAAGGACAAACGTACTAATAATTTATTGATTATAACACCTATTTCTATATTTTTGAAAAAAATAAATACCTTTGAGCGTTTTTTGATTCATTAATTTGGTGTTTTAGCCTTGTTTTTCAAGTTTATCGGTATTTTTCTCTAAAAAACAGATCGATACCAATCATAGCAATGGAATAAATTTTTAATCTTATGCCTTCGGTAAAATTCAGTATTATAATATTGCTCTTTGGGGCACTATTGTCATCCTTTAAATATAGTAACTCAGCGTCGCCCGTTGGGACATGGAAATGTGTGTCTCGTTCCGGTCAATGGGACGAACAAACCAAGTACCAACTCAATTGTACGGGCGAAATCGAATTTTGCCCCAATAACACCATCATAAGTACCTGTCCTGATGCCTTCTCCCCTACTGGATCTATTTGGGCGACCGATGGTGACCAACTGACCCTCAGCGACTCAGAGGGTACACTAATTGTTTTCTACACTTGGAAAAAAATAGATGAACGTACGCTCATGCTTGAAAAAAAAGGGATTATTTATATGTTTGACCGTGTTTTTAAGCCGCAAACAGCAGGAAATTAGTAACTTTGCGCCCTAAAGCAATGACATTACAAGAAAGAATAGGGATTTTATCCGAATTAGGCGACTTTTTGCGGAACGATACAGACAATGAGGCACTGATGGCAGTTATCCAGCAGAGTTGGATTGAAAACAGGTGGTTTACCCCTGAAAATATCCGCGAAGCCATTGCTGCCATAGCTGAAACCATGCTAAAGCCCGAATTATTGGAAAAATGGGCCGCACAATACCACATTTCTTCAAGTACACATCCAGAACATACGATTGGACTGGTGATGGCTGGCAATATTCCTTTGGTGGGTTTCCACGATTGGCTCTGTGTCTTTTTGTCGGGTGCTCGGGCAAAAGTAAAATTATCGGAAAAAGATAAAAATTTGCTGCCTTTTTTAATCCAAAAAATGGGCGAATGGGCGCATGAATCGCGAGAATATACCATTTTTTGCGCTGAAAACGAACCGTTACGTGGCTTTGATGCTGTTATTGCAACAGGCAGCAATAATACCGCTCGTTATTTTGAACAGTATTTTGCCAAATACCCACATATTATTCGACGCAACCGCAATGCAGTAGGGGTAATAGACGGCTCCGAAACATTTGCAGATTTTTATGCTTTGGGGCGCGATATTTTTGCCTATTTTGGGTTGGGCTGCCGCAATGTGAGTAAAATTTACGTGCCACGCAACTATGTTTTCGACCCAATGCTGGAAGCACTACATGAGTATAAGGAATTGGCCAACCACGATAAGTATCGCAACAATTTTGACTATAATACCACTTTATTATTACTCAATAGCCGCCATTATCTCAACAATGGGTGCATCATTTTGTTAGAAGATGTGTCTCTAAATTCGCGCATCGCTACTGTACACTACGAATACTACGACGATTCCGCTGTTTTGGCCGATGGTTTGCGCCAAAAAAGCGAGGAGATTCAATGTATCGTTGGAAAATTAACACTACCCGGAATATCCGTTTTACCTTTCGGGCAATCTCAGTCACCCACTTTGAATGACTACCCCGATGGTGTAGATGTGATGCATTGGCTGACAACCTTAGATAAATCATGAGTTTATTATTCCCCGCTTTCCTCACCGCACTCGGTGTACTGGCAATACCTATTATTGTTCACCTTTTCTATTTCAGGAGGTTCAAAAAGGTCTATTTTACCAATGTCCGCTTTTTAAAAGAAGTAAAAGAGGAAACCAGTAACCGCCGTAAACTGCGCAATTTACTGGTATTGGCCATGCGTTGCCTAGCCATTGCTTTTATGGTTTTGGCATTTGCGCAACCCTTTATCCCTAAATCTGACGACGTAAAACAGGGTGAACAGGCGGTAAGTATTTATATCGATAATTCGTATAGCATGAACGCCCGGTCAAAGGATGCTCCATTGCTAGAATTGGCAAAAAAACGCGCCCGCGAAATTGTGGGGGCGTATGCCGTAAGCGATCGTTTCCAAATTTTAACCAATGATTTTGAAGGCCGCGATCAACGATTAATTAGCAAAGATGACGCGCTCAACCGAATCGAGGAAATTCGCTCTGGCCCTGTTAGCCGCGATATGTCGAAGGTGCTTTTGCGCCAATCTCAATGCCTCGCAACTGGAAAAGCACAAGACAAAAATGCTTTCCTAATCACTGATTTTCAACGTAATAGCAGCGATATAAAGAATTTAAAAGACTCTACTATTAATGTAAGTCTTGTACCCATGCGCTCGGTGCAAGAACGCAATGTGTCTATTGATTCGGTATGGTTTGAAAGCCCTGTACAGATATTGAACCAACCCGCCAATTTGCTGGTAAAAATGAGTAACCGCAGTGATGTGGAAAGTGAAGAAGTACGCCTTTCTCTCACGCACGATGGACAAAGCAAACCCGTGGGTGCCGTACGCATACCTGCGCGTGGCAGTCGCTTGGACACTGTGAGTTTCACCATTTTGCATTCAGGTTGGCACGAGGCGCGGCTTTCTGTAACCGATTTCCCGGTGCAGTTCGACGATGATTATTTTATCTCATTTTATGTAGCCGAGCATATCAATGTGTTGAGTGTTAACGGCGGTCAAGTCAATAAATATTTGGGGAATGCTTTTTCTGGTGCCAAATATTTCACCTTAGACAATGTAGATGCCCGCTCTATTGATTATTCAAAACTGAGCAATTACCAACTCATTGTCTTGAACGATTTGAATATTGTTTCCTCTGGTTTGGCGCAGGAATTGCGCACGTTTGCCCAAAATGGCGGCAATATTGTGGCTTTCCCTGCCCGTTCCGCCGATGTACCCAGTTATACGGCATTGTCAAATGCTTTTGGAGGTGGAGAATTGGGGGCTTATGAATCGGCTATCCGACAGGCTAGTGTGGTGAATACCGAGGAATTTGTATTCCGCGATGTATTTTTGAACAAAAGTGCTAATTTGCGTTTACCCACCACTCAAGGCAATTATAAAATTGCGCCAAACCGCGGCGAATATATCCTCACTTACCGCGATGGTTCGGCCATGATGACCAAATACACGGTGGGCGAAGGAGCACTTTACTTGTGCGCTGCGCCGCTGGACGAGACGCAAAACGACTTGGTGCGCAATGGCGAGATTTTTGTACCTATGTTGTTCAAAATGGCGATTGCTGGTGCTAAAGGCCGCCAAATTGCCTATACCATCGGTAAAGATGAAACCTTAGAAGCGCGCCATAAAGTGGCAGCATCTGGCGAAATTGTATATAAATTGCGCAAAAATGAACTGGCAACAGCAGGAAAAACAGCGCAAACCGTTGAGTTTATCCCCGAACAACGTGTCCTTGGAGCAAAAGTATTATTAACTCCGGGTAAAGCGGTTGCAGAACCGGGTTGGTACAAATTAGGACTAAATGCAGATACCACTTTGGCTGAATATGCTTTCAACCTCGATCGCAAAGAAAGCGACCTGAGTTATATGAGCGAAGAAGACCTCAAAGCGAACCTATTGCCCAATATGAAAATTTTGGAAGAAAACGCCGAGGCGAGCCTGACGCAAGTAGTGGACGAACAAAACCAAGGGATTGTGCTTTGGCGTTGGTGCGTGGTATTTGCATTGCTGTTTTTGGCGTTGGAAGTATTGTTTCTGCGGTTGTGGAAGGTTTAAGCATTCCAATGGTACGATTATCTAATTAACCCTGCATTATGCACGCAAAAAAATCCTTCGGGCAACATTTTTTAAAACACGATTCTATTGCGGAACAAATCGCCGCAAGCCTGTTACAAACGGATACTACCCGCCGTGTTTTGGAAATAGGCCCTGGAATGGGTATGCTGACCAAGCAATTGCTGGCCTATAAAGACCAATACGAACTATGGGCAGTAGAGGCGGATAAAGATATGACAGCCTATTTGAACACACATTACCCAGAACTCAGTGAACGCCTAATTTCAAAAGATTTTCTGGATCTTGACTTAAAAACGCTATTTAATAACGAGCAATTTAGCCTAATCGGTAATTTTCCCTATAATATTTCGACGCAAATTTTATTCAAAATGCTCGATTACCGCGATCAAATACCCGAAATGGTGGGTATGTTTCAAAAAGAAGTGGCAGATCGCGTGGTAGCCCCTCCGGGTAGTAAAGTATATGGTATCACAAGCGTCATCTTGCAGGCGTATTACAAAACGGAGTACTTATTTACCGTAGAACCGGAAGCGTTTAATCCGCCGCCTAAAGTGCGTTCTGCCGTGATTCGCCTTACCCGCAAAGATGGTTTTGAACTGGGCTGCGATGTGCAAAAATTTAAAATGCTGGTCAAAACAGCGTTCAACCAACGCCGCAAAATGCTGCGCAATACGATGAAACCGTTTTTCCCAAGCGAGGTTTTGATGAGCGATCCTTATTTTGAAAAGCGGCCAGAAGTACTCAGTTGGGAAGAATATGTGCATTTGGTGCAAAAAATGCAGCATTTAGACGTGTAAAACATCAAAGACTAAATGCGCTTTTAAAAGAAAACACATACGCCGTATCCCCGTTCGCACGCAGATGAAACAATCGATCACGCGCCTCCGCTCCCGTCGGAAATTGCCCATCGGGAATCCACCACAAAGCCATATATGCTTCCTGCATACGCTCAAACCATTTTGCGCGTTTGAGATATACATCCAAGTGGCCGGAGTGATAAACAAATGCCTTTAGGTCTTCTATACTTTCCCATACAGACACATTGACAATCAATGATTTATCATTAAATGGATCTAGATCGGTAGCGTTTCCGGTATCGTCCTTGAGCCGCCATACAAATCCTTTACTTTGCTCAGCGATGGTGTTAATACGTTCGAGATCGGCGACAAAATCGGCGAGCAGCGGACTGTCTATTGGTTCAAGTAATTTTGCGATATTAATTTGTGCCAGTTGCATTGGTATGAATATTATCTAAACATTGTCTAAAATCCGCGATCAAATCATCTATATGCTCAATCCCTACCGAAATGCGCAACAAATGATCGGGACTTGGAGAATTTTCGCCTTCAATACTTCTGCGGTGTTCAATCAGACTTTCTACGCCGCCTAAACTGGTGGCGTGTTTGAAGATTTTTAGCCCCGAACAAATACCCAATGCAGTTTCGCGCCCGCCTTTGACCAAGATAGACAACATACCCCCGAAACCACCTTTCATTTGCTTTTTGGCAATTTCATGTTGTGGATCGCTCGGTAATCCGGGATACATCACTGATTCGATAGCGGGTTCTTTGGACAAAAACAAGGCCAATTGCATCGCATTGTGCGCATGAACGGGCATCCGCAGGGCAAAAGTGGCCAGACTGCGGCACAATAACCAACAATCGAACGGCGAAGGCACTGCACCGCCTGTGCGCTGGAACGTTCGGATAAATTCGTAACGCTTATCGGCGGCCTTAAATATGAGTGCGCCTCCAAGCACATCGGAGTGCCCTCCAAGGTATTTTGTGGTGGAATGGAGTACAATATCGACCCCCATGTCCAACGGATTGGTGAACCACGGCGTTGCCCAAGTATTATCGGCCACCGTAAAACAACCGTGCTTTTGGGCAATGGCTACTACCATTGCAATATCGGTTACTTTTACCTGTGGATTGGAGGGACTTTCGATCCAAATCAGGGTGGTATTGGGCAAAATAGCCGCTTCAATAGCCGCTGCATCCAACATATCCACCAGCGTGAATGTGATGCCAAACTGTGGAAATAATTGCTCCAAAATACTGCGTACGCCAAAATACGTATCATCAGGTAATAGGATATGTTGCCCCGATTGAAGGCTTTGGAATACTGCGGTGGCAGCCGTAAGCCCCGAAGCAAAAGTGACGGCCGCTACCCCGTGTTCCATCAACGCAAGTTTGATTTCTAGTTCGTGGCGGTTGGGCGTATCGTGGCGGGAGTAAGCAAACCCGGAAGGATACGACAGGCCGTCGTCGCCGCGCTCAAAAGTAGTGGACAGCACAATGGGCGACATAACAGCACGGCTGCTGTCTTGCATTTGGCCCTCGTGGATGAGTTGGGTGGAAAGATGCATATTTTTTAGCGGTAAAAGTGATGAGTTATTGTTCACACGTTTTTCAGGGGACAAAGATCGTTGTTTTATCTTTGATATAACCTATTTATCCTTTGGATGCATGTAAATAATTACCTACAATAGAAACGTGTGAACAATAACCTATCACTTTTGATCTAGTTAGGAACAGCGGCAAAAGCCTCCATTTCTAGCGTATAACCGCTATTTGCTTCGTAAAAATCACTAAATTACTTGAATTGTACACAACCCCTGTGTAACTGCCTGATGGTAAGCCCGACAAAGATAGTGTTCCAGTTTTATCAGTTATTAATAGCAATCGGCCATTCCAATCGTACAATTTCAATACATCACCTGTGCCAGTACTCGTCCATATCAGGTAATCCGTTGCTGGGTTTGGGGCAATAGTTATGGTATGTTTCGACAGTTCAGTAGTACCTACACTGACTTTTACCTCATAGATATTGATGAAAGTACATCCTGCTTGATCTGTTATGGTAACCGTGTAAAATCCTGGTAATAAATTACTGATATTTTGAGTGCTTGCGCCAGTACTCCATTGATAAGAAAAAGGCGATACACCACCCGATATTTGTATTGTAATACTGCCATCATTGCAGGTATTACAAGGTGTTGGCGTGATTTGCCCGCCTATTGTTGGTGTTGTTCCTTCGGCAATTGCTATATTGGGTACTGTTATGATTTGGCCAAGTTGGTCTGTAATCGTAAAAGAGTACAATCCAGCACTCAAATTAGTCGTACCGCTACCGGAGGCATTGCCACTTTTCCAATTGATCAGGTAGGGATCGCAACCATCTTTGAAGTTAAATATAACTGCACCATTGCTAGTACTAGGGCAAGCAGCCACCGTTTGAGGAGGACTAAGGAGGCCCAATCCTTGGAATTCATAGGGACCAATATCCAAACTACTCCCCGTTACCCTTGAATCTCCTGCTATATCCTTGTAACTAATGCCTTCATTTAGCCACGAGAATGCGCCTGCGTCACGCGCAGGAGAACAAGCAGAAAGGCGATAATTACCCGATAAAGTGTCTAAAAACAATGGATTTTGGTTGTATTTATTGCCTGAAACCATATCCCAAAATTCTGGGATGCTGTCGGTTGGCTCAAAATCAACGATATTATTGTAGAATTTAGAAGGGCTATTGACCAAGGGTAAAGTCCATTTGCGACCCGGAGAGGGAAAAAGGTTTTTATTATTCCAAAATATATTATTGGAAAAAACAATTGGCGTATCAACATCTGTTGCGGAGTTCCACGGTTTTTCATCGCCAGGGAAAACATTATTGACGAAGATATTACCATTGATAAACCCGTTTTTCATACTTTGATTGGCTTGAATAAAATTATTCGCTACAATATTCTCTGAAAAATAATACTTCTTAGAATTTTTGTTACTCCCAATGGTCATTAACTTACCACAGTTTCGGATAATATTCCGGCTTATAACGATACTATCATCACCCGCTATTTCGGAACCGTATAAATCACCTTCCAATACATTGTCAGAAAATATTATTTTATTATCATAAGCCGTATAAGCACCTATTGCAAAAAAACCGCCATTGTTCAGGAATTGCGAGTGGGTAATTTTTATTTCTGCGCCAAAATTAAATGCTTCAATATTAAACGCCGAGCCCACTAAAGAGGAAGAAGGAAGTAAGCTGACGCATTTATTTTTATCAAAAATGCAGGAATCTACTTCAATACTATTGAGCTTGTAACCTGGATCATATAAATAAAAGCCCGAACCAGCTATAGCGGTGTTTTCTGTAAATGTACACTTCGTAAATACTATATTATTGCTTGCTTCGATATTTATTGCTCCACCAATTCTTTTTGCAACATTCTGAATAAACTCGCATTCCACAAATTCAATACGATCAAAATAATTACAATACAACGCCATAGCCCCTCCCGTATCTAGGGATTTATTGTTGCGAAATGTACACCTGTAAAATTCAGTCGGGCTTGTGGACAGGTTGGGCATTTCTCCTACCAGTGCAATAGCACCACCACCAAATCCAAAATTTACACTGAAAGCCGTATTATTTTCAAAGGTACAATTATGAAACTGCGGCATCATTTTACCAACATAGTTAAAATCCGTAAGCATGATAACTGCCCCTCCTGCATACCCGGAATTATTTCTAAATGTGATATTATTCACAAATGGATATGCATATTGTGTTTTTGCATCAATAAACAAACCCGCTCCGGAATTTCCTAAATATGTTGTTGAATTGCTATTTGCCGTTCCTTTTTCCACAATAAAACCATCAAAAACAGTACTAGTATTAGGGGTAATCATAACTAATATATTATAAGAATTATCGGTACTATCACCAAGTATGCCTATATCGCCACTCAATATAGTAGGGTGCGCAGCGATATTTCGTTCGGCCAAAGATTGCTCATTGCCACCAAAGCCACCGTATAGTCTTACACCACTCTCTAGATTAAAGTATCTATTACGATCTACAAAATTAGGGGTATTAGGGGTATAAATACCCTCTGCTACCCAAATTTCATCATCCTGCCCAGTGCTATTGAGTGCCGAATGTAGGTTAGTGAATGCGTTGGCCCAAGAAGTACCCGTATTTGTACCCGTAGCGTTTTTGTTGACATACACAATGGATTGCGCGCCCAATTGCGTACAAAACAGAGATAAAAATAAAGTGTAGATAAAAAATTTCATGGAAAAAAGTATTAAAAGCACAGCGAGTATTGGATTGTATTCCCAATACCCGCTGTGCAAAGTGAAAGATATTAGTTACGAACTAGTTTTTTTACTGTGGTGAATTGAATTATTTAATTAACATTAGCAAAGATAACTATTTTTCTAAGAGATAAAACAAAAACATACATTAATTTTTTATTTTTGACTTGAAATAGCAATCCAACAAAAATTAATCGACCTAACACATCGGCTATTTTCTTTTGACACATGCAAATAGTCGTTCTATCTTTGCAAAGGCTATCAGCCATTCTAAAACGGCAACAGCAATAAAAGTACCCATTTGCCCGCTATTACGTCTCTAGCACCGTATCAGTTTCAGACTGTGCCATTACTAATCATTCACGATTATCACTAATAAATATGCGTCTTACATTACTTTTTACGCTTTTTGCCTGCGCCATTCAAGCGCAACAATTAACAGATTTCAACCAAATCATAGCGCCTCTTGATTCTCCAGCGGTAGATTTCAAAGAGTATTTAGTTCAATTGGCCTGGATCAATAGCCCCGAAGGGCGAATTGCAGCCGAAGAAGTACTGAATGCAAAAGACCGCAATAGTAATACCAAAAAAGAATGGATGCGCGATATTCAAGCAACGTTTAACCTTAATGAGGGTAATTTACGCCAACAAAATAATGCTTCTGGGAATGTTTTTTTCCCAAGGTATAATTTTGGTGCCACTGTCAATGTATTTAATATTCTTAGTCAAAAGGACAAAAATAGTATCGCCAAACGCGATATCCTGATTGCAGAACAGAAAGTGAACCAACGGAAATACGCGATCCGTGCCGAAACACTCACCCGTTACGCTTTTTTTAACATGGCCAATAGTGTATTGCTTTCCCGCCGACAAGTGGAACAGGATACCAAAAGCGCGCTTGTTTTGATTGAACAACAATACCGTTCGGACGAAAAGTCATTTGATGATTTCACAACAGCTTCCTCTAGTTTTTATCAGGCACAGGAAGCGCGTATCAGACAGGAAAATGAGGTGCTACAAGCACAAATTCGGTTGGAAGAAATTATAGGTTTGATGTGGGTACAGGTAGTGCATCCTAATAAAAATTAAATATTTGTAAAAATTATCGGAGCGACCTTTTTGGGTCGCCCCGATAATTATTGCGAACTGAATATTTAAAATTTTTAATGTTTTATTTTAAATGTTCAATGTTCAATTATACAACTAGCGCACCACCAATTTTTCTACCAACACGCCCTGTGTGCTTTCCAAACGGATCGTATAAACGCCAGCAGGCAATACATTTACGTCTAGTGCTACTGATTCGCCTTGGTTGATATTCAACAAGTTACGTTGCGCTACCACACGACCTTCTGTACTCAATACCGACAAAACTGACCGTCCTGCTAATGCCAGATTGATGGTAAGATACACCATATCAGTAGCCGGGTTGGGTTGTATTTTCATGCGTAATGTATGGTTGCCTAATACATCATTGGTACCCGATGTGGCAGGATTGACAATAACGCCGCCTTCTGCTACCCTTGAACAGTTTTGGTCGCCTTGGCCGGAAGAAACACATGCTTCTGTATCGTAATTGACCAGTTCTAAGAGTTCCAAATCATCAATATACCATCCATCGAAATTGATGGTTGCATTAGAAACAAACCTGAATCTAAGTGAGATATCTGCGCCACTCAACGGTTTCATATCCATATAAGAATGTTTCCAGCCATTAGAATTACCAGAATAACCGTATAAAAATGGCGTAGCGAGGGTAGAATAACTGACTGGATCGGTGTAACCATTCCTGAAGGAGAGGTTCTTATTGAATAATCTCCAAGGCTCACCATCACTCAACCGATACTCTAAGAAACTGGCATCATTGCCATCTTCAACCCAAAAACGATTCCAAAAGCGCAATACTGGTTTATTTCCGCTCACAAACAATGGCGTTGCTTTCACCAAAGATGTTTGCATTGTTGCTGCTGGGTTATCACATTTCCAAGCGGTTAACCCTGTCACTTTAAAAGTAGATTGCAAACCCAAATTTACCGCATTAGGTGCTGCATTTTCTTCATACCAATCTATGCTGCCTGGATCATCTTCCAATTCATCGCGGTACAATCGCAAGGAGCCATTCATATCCGCTTGGGCGGAGTACGTCAGCGTTATTACTTGTGCTTGTGCCATTGTACCCAAATCCCAAGTGATGGTGTTGCCATTCACTACACCACTAGTAGAAGCGGAGATCACAGTTAAACCCTGTGGCACAATATCCGAAACCACAATATTGGTTGCATCCTGTCCTTTATGGTTGGTTACTTTGATAGAAAAATTAGCAACTCCACCTGCTTCAATAGTAGGCGTAGTGGTGGTTTTTTGAATTTTCAATTCTTTTACACAAAGTTCGATCGGTTCAAAACTTTCGATACCATCCGTTGCGCTTGTATTAGAGCCTTGGCTAGCATATTTACCCAATCCCCTGCGTGCAAATACTTTAGAAATAAGACAAGTATCCGCTCCACCATAGTTATTAACATCTGCTAAAATAATAGCATTGCGACCATCTTGGAATCCAGGATTACAGGGCTGTAATTTCATACCATCCATCACCAATTGGATAGCGCGACCATTTCCGCTATTGGTATTGTGCCAATCTATATCAAAACCATATTTGTCCACCATAGCCCAGTATAGATCCCATAACATATTTGTCCATACTTCGCCCAAGGCATGCACGCCCGTGTTTTGTGCTACATCGCTAAAAGTCAATGGACTAACAGCCATATCTGTTGAATAAGGATAACGACGGATGCCTGTACCATCATTAGGTTCGCGACTCACATACGTACCAACGCCGCGTTTTTTCTGTGCAACATCACCTGCTTTTACAGTAGTGACCAAAGAGAAAAAGTCACTCCAGCCTTCTCCCATTTGCTCATCATTGCTCAGACAATTGGATTGGCTAGGGCCACCCGTTAAACGATTAGAAATACCATGACCATACTCGTGTGCAATAATGCCATTGTCAAAATCGCCATCTAGGAAGTCGGGACCAGAAACAGGCGGTTGCACTAAAGTAATTTTAAGGCCAGCACCAGCATATCCGCGTAACAGATTACAGGTAGTACTGCTCAACATCAAGACTGGGATCGTCACATTTGCACCAACAGCACCAGGCCCCATACCTACTGTGCTTGCTGCAAAATTGCATATAATACAACCAATTGCACCTGCCTCCTGCACATTAAGTGCTTTTACCCCAAATTCACAAGTACCACGATCTACCATAACTATTTTACCTGCAACGTCGTTCAATGGTGGTTCGCACCCCAATGCAGTACCCGCTGAACTCTCTACTACCACAACTTCACCTGTTACAGGAGTTTGTGTGATTGATCCACCCCAGCCGCTCGCTGATTGGCCAAAGTAAGTTCCTACGACATCGTCTGGAGCAGTGACATTCACTATATTACCACCTGAACGAGACCATTTGTACATTTGCATACGCGGCTTACTACCATCTGCGGGTGTTGCAAAGTTGGCATTATCCGTACCGCCGGCATCTAAAGCCTCTGCTTGTACTTCATCGCCGCCTTGGCCACCTTTTGAGTAGTTATTGACTTGGAAATTACCCGCTGCCTCATCGAAACCGTAGATATAGGTAATATCGTGCATCATATTGTTCATGTAGAACAAATTGACTGTAGCAGCCCCCATATTATCGTTAGGTTCAAAAGCAGAATCAAAAGGCGCATTAAATGTTGTAGTACTTCCACCACTAAAGGACTCTGCCTCTGAGGCGGTGTTATCATTGGCCAAATCATTATACGCCCATACATTATTACCACGGGTATAAGTATATTCATTACCCGCTACACCATTCACATCAAGCCAACCAAACGGCGACGCTGTAGGATCTGCTGGATTAGTAAGAACGACCTTTGGGCCATGCACAGGACTTTCCGTAGGCAATGCAAATACGCTATACGATTCTGCTGCATTGAGGAAAGGTAATGCACCGGCCATTGTTGTTACCGCATCGTGGCACAATTCCCCATCTTTGTGCACATGTCCAGCGTTACAATAAACGGTTTGGTTAATACGATCTAACAAAGCGCCTGTTTGGGCATCAATCCTGATACTCCAAACATCGGAGGTATTGATTTGGTCGATGGTCATTGTCCAGGCTAAGCGCACTGTTTGGCCGTCCTTACTTACATAAAAGCAGGCTGAAACAGGGATATTCGACCTTGAAACGGTGCCTTTATCAAAAATAAAGTTACGGTCGTTTATTTTTTCGTTTAAACGCGGGGTTTGTGGTTGATTAAAATCGAGGCCAGCCAAAGCCAATTCCAAGGCTTTTGTTGCTGAAAGTGAAGGAATTGTCGTATTCACTTTATCATTTAGCGCAGCAACAAAACGGTGATCGAGGTGCAATACCTTATCTTCTTTTGTTACATGCAAACCAAAAAGTGCGTTAAATACTGGAGTTCCTTGGTACTGCTGCTGCACCCAAACGTGGGTAATGCCCATTTTGGGAGAAACGTATTCATCAGTGATTTTCACATCAGATACATCAGCCGTTGTCAGACCGAATTGGGTAGGATTTGTCCTCAAAAAATTAAGGGCAGTTGCACTGGCCGAACGCTGAGCGTAAAGCCCCACTAATGCCAAAGCAGACAGTAAAACTGTGCCGAGTAGTCTTTTTATCATGTTAAATAAAATGTTTGGAATATATAAATACGTAAATAATGGTAAATTTTATTCTTACAGCGTAAACTTTCCCTTTATCAAAAAGTAATGACCGCTTGCAAATTTCAAAAAATCGAAAATTGATACAAAAAGCCTACTTCTTACTTTTTTTAGCGAAAAAAAGTAAGCAAAAAACGCTTCGGCTGACGAAAAATGCGGTGCTTTTGCTCCCTCGCTACGGCGGCGCCAAA
>JAYUKX010000166.1:0-31225 GCA_043764095.1 Chitinophagales bacterium | reverse complement strand
GCCACTTTTTTGAGTTCGATGCAGCGCATCGGACGAAAAAAATGGCGAAGTATGGCTAAAAATTGACCTTTTTTGGCCGAAATGGGAGTGGGCTAAGTTTTTACGTTTTTTTAAAAAAACTACAATGCATTCTTTTCAAACGCTTTTAAGGCTTTAATCGTTGCCTCTGGATCTTTTGCACTGAATACGCTGCTGCCGGCAACAAGTACATTAGCACCCGCTTGAAGCAAACTTTCTGCATTTTGAAGCCCTACCCCACCGTCTATTTCTATTAATGTACTGGCATTAGCAGTAACGATCATTTCGCGGAGTTTCCTGATCTTTGGGATGGTTTGATAGATAAAACGCTGGCCTCCAAAACCCGGATTAACCGACATAAGACACACTAAATCAATATCTTCTATCAAATCTTCCAATACAGATACCGGCGTGTGGGGATTTAGAGCCACGCCCGCTTTTGCACCCGTTGCTTTGATCTGTTGCAACGTGCGGTGCAGGTGTGGACAAGCCTCATAATGCACTGTAATGACATCGGCACCAGCCGATTTAAATTGCTCGATATATTTTTCTGGCTCCACAATCATCAGGTGAACATCTAAAGGTTTGGTGGCCATTTTGGCAATGGCCTCAATGATAAACATACCGAAAGTAATGTTCGGAACAAATCGCCCATCCATTACATCTAAGTGGAACCAATCGGCTTCACTGCGGTTCACCATGGCAATATCATCGGCAAGACGGGTAAAATCGGCAGCAAGTACAGAAGGGGCTATTAAGTGCATTGTTTTAGAAAAAATGATGAATATTTAAAGTGTCATTCAATTATGTTAGACAAGTGAATTATGGGTTGAATGTCCTACATAATGAGTTTATGAAGCACTGATTTTTAGAGAGTTGCCTAGTGTCGGCGTGACTTTGAGTCACGCCGACACTTAATTAGTCATTGATTTTCAATTACTTACAAAACTCAACCCATTATTTGCATGATAAGACACCACACTTACAAATGAATCACTTCACCATAAGCCGCGGCTGCTGCTTCCATCACTGCTTCGCTCATGGTTGGATGCGGATGGATGGATTTTATGATTTCCATACCTGTAGTTTCTAATTTACGAGCAACCACCACTTCGGCAATCAATTCCGTCACATTAGCACCAATCATGTGCGCGCCGAGCCATTCGCCGTATTTTTTATCAAAAATCACCTTAACAAATCCTTCTGCATGACCCGATGCTTTGGCTTTTCCGCTGGCAACAAAGGGGAATTTACCCACTAATACATCATAACCAGCATCTTTTGCGCCTTGCTCCGTATAACCCACAGAAGCGATTTCGGGGATACAATACGTACAACCCGGTATATTGTTATAGTCAATTTTTTCGGGATGGTGACCAGCAATATGCTCCACACATGTAATGCCTTCTGCGCTCGCTACGTGCGCGAGTGCCTGCGTAGCCAATACATCACCAATGGCATAAATACCAGGTACATTGGTTTGGTAATAGTCATCTACTTTGATAAAGCCGCGATCAACTACAATACCTAAATCTTCCAAACCAATATTTTCAGTATTGGGTGTAACGCCAGCCGCACTCAATACCACATCGCAAAGGAGGGTTTCAGTAGCACCATCTTTGCGGTTTTTCATGTGTACTTTGATCTCTTTCCCGCTCGTATCCACCGATTCTACAGCCCAGCCGCCATATACTTTCATGCCTTTTTTGGTGTATAATTTGGCCAATTCCTTAGAAATATCGGCATCTTCGCGTGGCACCAAGCCTTGCTCCATAAATTCCACGATAGAAACCTCTGTCCCCATGGTATGGTAAAAATAGCCAAATTCCACCCCGATTGCACCCGCACCAACCACCACCAAACGTTTGGGTTGCTTGGCCAATGTCATTGCTTTGCGGTATTCAACAATTTTTTCGCCGTCAATCGGCAAATTTGGTAATTGCTTAGCACGTCCTCCGGTGGCTACAATAATGCTCTTTGCAGTATATTCAGTCACCTTACCATCGGCATCGGTCACCGCCACTTTGGGGCCACTCACCAATTTCCCATTACCGTTTATGACCGTGATTTTATTTTTTTTCATCAAAAACTGCACCCCTTTGCTCATGCCATCGGCAACGTCGCGACTTCGCTTCACTACAGCACCAAAATCAGCAGTTGGTTTACCTTCTACTTTGATACCATAATCGGCTGCATGTGAAAGGTATTCAAACACTTGTGCACTTTTGAGTAGTGCTTTGGTGGGGATACAACCCCAGTTGAGGCAAATACCACCCAAACTTTCGCGTTCAATCACGGCAGTGTTTAAACCCAATTGGGAGGCGCGAATGGCAGCCACATATCCTCCTGGGCCGCTACCGATAACAATTAAATCGAAATTCATATTGATGCTATATCTTAATGATTGGTATTAAGTACTTGGACATAATTAATTGCATAATTGAACGCGGGTATTTTTCGGCTAGACGAGCCATTTTCAAGGCAGATAGCGGTACTATCTTACGAAAAAATGGGGAAGTACAGGCGGAAAAGACCAAGTTCAAAATGATAATTAATTGTATCCAAGTACTTAAATATTATGTAAGGCAATTTTTGCCTTTAAAAATTAGTTAAATTGAGTAATCTAAAGCACCATTAAGCCTTGGCATAAGATTCGATAGGCGGACAAGTGCATACCAAATTCCGATCCCCGAAGGCTTGGTCAATACGACCCACAGTCGCCCAAAACTTATAACCTTGGTGTAAATAAGGCAATGGCCAAGCGGCTTTAGAACGCGAATATGGGCGATCCCAAGCATCAGCCGTAATCACTGCCATGGTGTGCGGCGCATTGTGTAACACATTATTATCCGCAGTATAATCTCCAGCAGCAATTTCATCTATTTCCTTTCTGATCGACAATAATGCATCGCAGAAGCGATCCAGTTCTGCTTTGCATTCGCTTTCGGTTGGCTCTATCATAATAGTACCTGCCACCGGGAAAGACAGCGTAGGCGCATGGAAACCATAATCGATCAAACGCTTTGCCAAGTCTTCGGCACTGACTAAGGATTTGAACGGACGTAAATCAATAATCAATTCGTGTGCAGAGCGTCCTTTTTCACCTGTGTATAGTATATCGTAGGCCTCTTCTAGTCGATATTTGATATAATTGGCATTCAAAATAGCATATTTGGTGGCATCGGTTACGCCTTTTGCACCCAACATACGGATATAAGCATAAGAAATCAACAAAATACTAGCACTACCCCAAGGTGCAGCACTAATCGCGGTACCTCCTTTAGCACCACCCATTTCTACCATTACGTGTTTGGATAAATAGGGTGCAAGGCTATCATTACAGCAAATCGGCCCCATGCCCGGGCCGCCGCCACCATGTGGAATAGCGAATGTTTTATGTAGATTCAAATGGCATACATCTGCGCCAATCAACGCTGGGCTGGTCAATCCTACCTGCGCATTCATATTCGCACCATCCATATATACACGACCACCGTGCTCGTGTATCAAAGCACAAATTTCGGAAATAGCCGTTTCAAATACGCCATGCGTGGACGGATAAGTCACCATCAAGCAAGATAAATTGGCAGAGTGCTGTATGGTTTTTGCTTTAAGGTCGTCGAGGTCGATATTGCCGCGTTCGTCACAAGCAACTACCACTACTTCCATACCAGCCATGACTGCACTCGCAGGATTGGTACCATGTGCCGACGAAGGGATAATGGCTACATTACGGTGTGTATCACCACGATCAAGGTGGTAAGCACGAATGGCCATAAGACCTGCATATTCGCCCTGCGCTCCAGAATTAGGCTGCAAAGAACAAGCAGTAAAGCCCGTTATTTCACAAAGATATTGCTCTAATTCATTGATAATCTGCGCATAACCTTCTGTTTGGTCCTTAGGCGCAAAAGGGTGAATACTCGACCATAATTCCCACGACACCGGAATCATTTCGGTAGCAGCATTCAGTTTCATCGTGCATGATCCCAAGGAAATCATGGAGTGCATCAGCGATAAATCACGGTTTTCCAACCTTTTGATATAGCGCATCATCTCACTTTCTGTATGATAAGAATTAAAAACCGGATGCGTGAGATAAGGTGTTTCGCGTTCCAATCCCGATGGTTGTGCTACATGATCTACGACGGCCAAATTGAGCGTATTTGCCCCAAAAGTAGCCAGAATATCGATCAAATCCTCATCCATTACCGTTTCATCAATCGTGATTTGAATGGCATTTTTATCATAAAAATAATTAATACCTTTTGCTTCTGCCTGGGTACGGATACTTTTGATTTGCTCATCGGTCAACTCAAAACGCAGTGTGTCAAAGAAATGCGTATTGGTATTTTTATATCCTACCAAAGCCAAAGTATTACTCAAGGCCATTGCTATCTGTTGGGTACGGTTCGCAATTGCTTTGATCCCGTCTGGCCCGTGATAAACTGCGTACATTGCCGCAATATTAGCCAATAATGCCTGTGCTGTGCAGATATTAGAGGTCGCTTTTTCGCGACGTATATGTTGCTCGCGGGTTTGCAAAGCCATACGCAAGGCAGGGTTACCTTCTACATCAACCGACATACCGATAATTCGCCCCGGAATTTGACGCTTAAAATCTTCCGAACAGGAGAAATACGCAGCATGCGGCCCGCCATACCCGATAGGCACACCAAAACGTTGGGTATTGCCTACCACCACATCGGCACCCCAATCGCCAGGCGGTTTTAATAAGGCCAAACTCAATAAATCGGCAGCAACACAAACAAATGCACCCAAAGCCTTTGCTTTTTCCACAAAAGCGCGATTGTCATCTACCGAACCTGTGCAGGCAGGATATTGAAGAATAGCACCAAATGTTTTTGAAGAAAACTCAAAACTACTAGGGTCGCCAATCACCAATTCGATATTTTGAGGAACGGCACGTGTCCGAAGCACATCAATGGTTTGAGGCAACACTTTATCTGAAACAAAGAGGATATTGGCCTCTTCTCCTGCTTTTGCACGTTTGTTTTTCTCTGCGTAAAACATGTGCATCGCTTCAGCAGCGGCGGTAGCTTCGTCCAAAAGGCTGGCATTAGCAATGGGAAGGCCTGTTAAGTCGCACACCATTGTTTGGAAATTAAGCAGACTTTCTAATCGACCTTGCGCAATTTCTGCTTGGTAAGGCGTGTATTGCGTGTACCAACCAGGGTTTTGAAATACATTCCTAAGAATTACATTGGGTGTTATAGTGCCGTGGTAGCCCATTCCAATATAAGAACGAAAAACCTTGTTTTTAACAGCAATGGTTTTCAGTTCTCGTAGGTATTCTTGTTCATTAAGTGGTGCTGGCAAGTCTAATTCCCGTTTCATTCTGATGCTGTCTGGAACGGTTTGCGCTATAAGTTCATCTAAAGAATTGACATTGAGCGCTTTAAGCATGGCCGCCGTCTCTTCTGGACTAGGGCCGATATGACGACGTTGAAAAACATCGTAATGGGGAAATAATGGCATAATTATTTGATTAGGTACAACTTCGTAATTTAGTTATTCTTAAACGGCGCAAAAGTAACTATTGTTTAGGGTTAGTTAGGATGAAAACCTTTTTTTTTGAATAAAATTCCATCCATTGAAATTTAAAAAACTATAACGAAAGCATAAATCCATCAACTTTTGTAACTTTGTAAATCGTACAACTTGATCTTTCTCGTTTTAATAATGGGGTTTATGTGCTGCGTTTTGTGGGCGATAATGGGTTAGCGAAAACGGCTAAAGTGGTGAAGGGAGCGTAGTTTCAGAAAAAAAAGGGCTTATTTGCCCAAAAAACCATTCTTTTTCCAAAAGCGTCGGATGGGTTGCTACCACATGGTGTAGTTCTCTTAAAGCATTGATATCGTTGAAATTACACCGCATTAATGCTTTGGTGGTTTTCACGATTTCCATATAAGTATCCCGATGATAACCCGTTGCGCGTTGGCGATGGAGATATGTTTTTATACTATCCAAATGGCTATCCAACAACTCAAAAGCATCCATTTCATAATAGATTTTTAGTTGGATAATACGAGCACTCATACCGCTGATAAGGTCGCGGTAATCTGCCGATTGAAGATGGGCCAACGCCGCATCATATTGCTTACGTGCGTAGGCAATCCGAGCAAAATTTAGGCTGCTGGCGGCGGCACGAAATTTACGTTCCACCTGTGGTAAGTGTTTTTCGATAAATTGCTCCGCCCAGTCCACTTCGCCCAAATGCACGGCTACACTGGCAATATTATTAAAGGAAAAACGAGAAATTTGGCCATTTTCCAATAAAATATCGTACTCGAGAGCTTCTTTATACAATTCCCAAGTTTGGCGAAACCACGTGTTTTTTGAATTTGATGTATTGCTTTTTTTAATACAAAAATTGAGCGCCAACAAGAACAATGTGCGCTGTTCATCTGGCGGAAATTGGCTGGATGAACGGGTCAATTGCGTACGAAACTGGAAAAAATGGTTTTCGTCATAACTACCTTTATACCCCAAAAAATAACACGCATGAAAATACAATCCAATAGCAGGTTCATGGACGCTCTCCGACTCCCCTACCCGATCCAATATAGCATCCAACAAACCGAATTGGTACGATTGTCCCGTTACGGCTTGGTGAGAAAGTGCCAAACAAACCAATCGGAGTTTACGTGCCAAATAGGTCATATCCATTAACTCATTGATTTCCTGTAAGTTAAAGGTATCATACCGTTTTTGAGTAGATAAAAACTGGAATTGCTCCCATTCCAACAAATATTGGTCATTAAAATATTCTGCATGCCTCCAATTATGAGCAGCACGGCTGGCACGGGCTTCTTTTAGCGTAATTTGAAAATGTTTGGCCAGTCCTTTACGCCTGTATGCACCCGCGAGGCGGATTTTATTCCGTTCAAAATCGGAAAATTTTTCACAATACATCCAATAATGCTCCAAAAGGGCGAGCAAATCGCTATTGGCCAACCTTAGTTTCACCAAATCGGTTGTTTTTGATTCAGGATACGTGGACAAGTAGGCAGCATCTTGGTCGGGTACTATTTTTTGTTCCAAACACCCGCGCAGGTAATCGAATAACCCGATCAATTGAGGTTTTCCATTAAAAAATGGCGAGCGTACAAATTTGGCCATTTCCCGCAGATCCTGGCGTTGGAGTGTTGAAAAGGCTTCCCAAAGTAAGTTTTTCTGCATGTTGGATGTATTTAATCGTTCCAATTTGGACAATTGAAGACAATTTATCTAAAATAAATAATCGCACAAAAATACACTTAACATTTTAATCATTTCATTATCAAGTATTTAAAATAAAATTTATCAAAAAATAGGCTATAAATAATGAAAAATGTTCTTGATTATTCCAGTAGATAGCCGAACTTTTGTACCCTGAAAAGATAGGTAATGGTATTTAAATTTCATTCCTTAGTTGTACCATTGCAAAATAGATCAAACCATGCTCATGAGAAAATTATTATACACCTTTTTGTACCTTATTATTTGTTGTACTACTGCATTTACGCAAGCTTCTATTGCTATTGAAAAAAGAATTAATGGTAACGATGCCGATAACCCATTAGATGTGGTGATCAATGTACCGCCGAGTACGCCACCAAGCCTTAATTTGGAGTATATCGTAACCAATACGGGTACTTTAACGTTGACCAATATTATCGTAACCGACGATATTATGGGGGCTATGGGGGTGATTAACTCCTTAGCACCCAATGCCAGCCAAACGCTAACCTCCTCAGCAACCGCTGCGTTAGGGCTTAATAATTCGACGGCGAATGCCCTTGCACAACCTATGGATGCTGGTGGAAGCCCTATAGGAGGCACAGTATCCGCCACCGATACTGGTGTTTATACAGGTGTATTCATAGAGGTCAGTATTTTGGGTCTTCCGAATATTGCCTGCAATGGAAGTACGCTTCAGCCCACGCTTGAAGTGCGGATGTTGGGTGGCAGCGAAGGTATTCAAATCAGGAATATTATCGGTAATTTTACAGGAATTGCTGGGAATTTAGTACCCAATGGGCAATACTCCACTAATGGAAACGATCCAAATGCCAATGGAATACTGGATTATTTGGACGCGAATGGAGACGGTATCGGTGATGAATTTTTTAGATGGAGACCTATGGTAACGCTCACCCAGGTCACCAATTTTATATTCAACGGTGCGGGCGAAGTTTGGGCAAATAATACATTTATAAGCAATATTGGAAACGTTGACTCACATACCGTTGATCTTAATCCCGCTCAGGCACCTGTGGCAATTATAGCGGGTAATAATATTGTTTGTGCAGGAGTTTCAAGTGTTTTTACGGCAGCAGGAGGAACAAGTTATGTATGGTCAACTGCGCAAACTACATCATCAATAACAGTAAGTACATCAGGAACATACACGGTTACAGTTATAAGTCCGAATGGCTGTACGAATATAGCAACACGTACTTTAACGGTGAATCCTTTGCCTACCGCAGCAATTACTGGAAATAATGTGGTTTGTGCGGGAATTACAACTGTTTTTACGGCAACGGGAGGAACAACTTATATATGGTCTGCTAGTGCGCAAACAACGGCATCAATAGCCGTAAGTACCGCAGGAACTTATACGGTAACAGCAACCAATGCCAATGGCTGTACCAATACTGCAACACGCACTTTGACGGTGAATCCTTTGCCCGTAATAACTTTTTCAGTAACGAATGCTACCTGTGGTAACGCAAATGGTAGCATAACAGCAACCGGAGGAACTACTTATTTCTGGAGTAATATCAGTTCTACCGCAACAATCAGTAACCTTGCCGCTGGTGTTTATACCGTAACTGCAACAAATGCAAATGGTTGTTCTGCAACAGCCAATGCTATGGTATTAAATACAGGTGGCCCAGCTATCTCTATCTCACTCTTTATAACAAATATAGGTTGCAACCAAATAAATACAGGTGCTATCAACGGAACAGTTGCTGGTGGTATAGCGCCCTATACCTATGATTGGTCGCATTTAGCAGGACCAAGCAATCCTGAAGATCTATCAAACTTATCCGCAGGCACCTATTGTGTAACCGCTACTGATGCAAACGGATGTATTGCAACAAGTTGTGCTACTGTTACTCAGCCAGCAGTAACCGTACTCACATCCACATCCTGCGAAAACACTGCCAGTGTCCAACCATTAGGAGGAACTCCACCATTTAACTATTTATGGAATAATGGTGCTACAACTGCTGCCGCCAACTTCCAACCGGGTACTTATACGGTTACAGTTACGGATGCAAGTGGTTGTACTTTAGCACAGACCTTTGACATAGCACCCAATCCCGATCCCTGCACCTATACCACAGGATTTGTTCGTTCCGATACCAGTTTCAATTGTATCGCTGAAATAGAAGAACCGGGTATCGGGAATTGGTTTATTCAAGCCAAGAGTAGCACCCAAACGTTTTATGGCATCACAGATTCTTTAGGGAATTATACGATTCGGGTAGCATCAGGCAATACCTATACTGTGACGATTGCTACCGATATTTCATTACCAGCCGTATTGTGCGCGCCAAATTCAATCGTTGTCAATGTGCAGCAACCAGGAGATACTGCCACCGCCAATTTTGCAGTACAAGGACTTACGGCAGGCTGCGCTCAAATGACCGTAGATATTTCCGTCAACAATCTAAGGCGTTGTTTTTCCAATAATTACGTTTATTTACAATGGTGCAACAACAGCACATTTGCTACGGATAGTGCTTATATCGATCTGGAATTAGACGAAAACATAAGCATTTTTTCAGCACTACATCCTTTCACTTCACTCGGCTCTAATACCTTTAGATTCAATCTTGGCACAGTAGCACCCAATCAATGTGGTACCTTTTGGGTCAATACTTACATTTCCTGCAATGCCGCTCTCGGCCAAACCCTTTGCGCTACGGCAACCATTTACCCGAATGAGCCTTGTAAATTTAATCCCAATTGGTCGGGTGCTGAAGTGGACTTGCGCGCTGAATGTCTAGGTGATTCTGTTCAATTTGTCCTTAAAAACATCGGAACAGGTGCGATGAACCAAGCCCTGGACTATATCGTAATTGAAGATGGTATTATGACCTATATGCGGCAGACCGCGCCACTAGCCATACAGGATTCTATGATCGTCAAATTACCCGCCGATGGTAGCACTTGGCGTTTGGAGGCCCAACAAGAACCATTTTTCCCGGGTAACCGCGTACCTGTTCTTTCGGTAGAGGGCTGTAGCAGTTCGGGGCCGTTTAGTACGGGATGGGTCAACCAATTTATTACATCCGCGCAAGATCCTTGGCAATCTACGTTCTGCGATGTGGTAACAGGATCGTATGACCCTAACGACAAACAGGGCTTTCCGGTGGGTTATGGCAATGAGCATTTTATCAAACCCGGTACACGGATAGACTACCGAATTCGTTTCCAAAATACAGGGACAGATACAGCCTTTGCAGTGGTAATCCGCGATACCTTGTCGCCGTGGCTTGATCCACTTACTTTGCGAACAGGAGTAAGTAGCCATCCATACCATTTTGAATTTGGGGGCGAAAATGTATTGGTTTTCGACTTTAAAGGCATTATGCTGCCCGACTCTAATGTAAATCTGGCTGCTTCACAAGGTTTTGTCAACTTTAGTATTGTGGTACGGGATTCCACGCCATTAGCAACTACAATTCCTAATAAGGCGGCTATCTATTTTGATTTTAATGAACCAATCATTACCAATGAAACAATACACCGAACGGGTATGGATTTTATATCAGTGGGCTTATGGGAACCTAGTCGGCCAAAATATGAGGTACAGGTTGTCCCAAATCCAATGGGATCGCAGGCGGTGATTACATTGAAGGGAATTCAAAAAACAGACGGCGATTTCCGTTTGAAAATATATAATTTGCAGGGTAGTCTGGTGCAGGAATTACAGGGTGCTTCGCCTTGGTTTACATTGCGCAAAGATGCGTTAATTTCGGGTGTATATTTGTTTGGAATTGAACAGGATGGACAAATTTTAGGGACAGGGGAAATTATTATTCGGTAATTGGCGGCGGATACGTAGAGACGTTGCACTGCAACGTCTCTACACAACGCACGCACAAATCAAAAATCAAACGTGGTTTTATTGAATCGTTATCGTGATTTATTGAATCATTACCGTGGTTTAGACGTTGCAGTGCAACGTCTCTACGCAACGAACCGCAACGCGCGCCCCCTACGGTTATTTTTTTCTAAAACCAATCCACCGCATTTCCAAAACACCTAAAATGGCCTCTTTAATAATTTTAAGAGACATTTTGGATTGTCCTTTTTCGCGGTCTTTAAAGACAATGGGGACTTCTGTTACTTTAAAGCCTAATTTGTAGGCTGCGTATTTCATCTCAATTTGAAATGCATAACCAATAAACCGGATTTTATCAAAATCAATAGCATCTAATACACTGCGGTGATACACAATAAAACCAGCAGTTGGATCAGAAATAGGCATCCAAAGTACCGCTTGTACATAAATAGATGCGCCACGGGATAATACAATACGATCTATGGGCCAGTTGACAACACTTCCCCCCTTACAATATCGCGAACCAACAGCCACATCGGCACCGCCGTTCACACAGGCATCCAACAAACGAGGTAAGTCATTAGGGTCGTGCGAAAAATCGGCATCCATTTCAAATAAATAATCGTATCCTTTTTCTAGCCCCCATCGAAAACCCGCAATATAAGCAGTACCTAAGCCTAGTTTGCCTTTGCGTTCCAGTAGAAATAGGTTATCTTGATAGCGTTCTTTTTGCAAACTACGTACAATTTCGGCGGTGCCATCGGGGGAACCATCATCCACCACCAGCACGTGAAAACCATTAGGCTGGAGCAGCACAGCACTTAGAATCGCTTGTATATTTTCGCGTTCGTTATATGTAGGTACAATGACTAATGATCGGAGCAATGTTAGATGAAGGGTTAATAGTTAATAGTTCAGTTATTTACGTCGAAATTGTCTTTAAAAAACAAAAATTAATTTTATAATAGTTTATTCATCCACGTCCATTAAGAGCAAGCAATAGCATCTACCCTCCGTGCGTGTCTTCCACCTTCAAAAGGCGTTTGAATAAAAACGCGTACCATCGCTTGTGCCAAAATTTCAGGCACGTATCGAACTGGCAATGCAATGATATTAGCGTCATTATGCTGGCGAGCAAGCGCGGCTATTTCTTCTGTCCAGCACAAGGCACAACGGATACCTTGGTGTTTATTGGCTGTAATAGCAACACCGTTGCCAGAACCACACAATAATATGCCTTTTTCAGCAGATCCATTCTCGACAGCAGTTGCTACCGCATGCGCAAAATTGGGATAATCTGCTGATTCCGCTGAATGTGTACCTAAATCAAGTACTAAATGCCCTTGACTTTGCAACATTGCCACCAAACCATCTTTATACGGATACCCCGCGTGATCACAACCTATGGCCAGTTTCATATTTATTTATTTTTTAGACCGCAAAGGTAGTTCTAACCATAAAATATTCAGGTTTTCAGTGGTAATATTTTCAGATATTAAAAAAATTACAAAACGGAGACAATATTTTTTTTAATTTGCTGTACCTTGTGGCGTGATTTTTTTGTACTATAACCGATTATGCACGTACACTGTTGCTTTTCTGTTGCTTTTTTTGCTACGGATCAATCCTGTTTTACAGGGTCAATCTAATCTTTTGCTGCAAAAAATTGATTTAACGTGTAAAAATTGCCCCCCCGCTGTTGCAATCCTAAATATTTATCGCAGCACAGGTATTAATATCAGTTTTAGTGACGATTTTTTTAAAAATTGCCCTCCAATCACAATTGAGGCCAAGCAACAAACTATTGAAACGGTTATACACCAAATTACCAAAGGCTGTAACAACTTATTACTTACGCCAGGCATCAACGAAATTATTCTTTCTTTACGGGACAGGGAAGTAACTATTAGCGGCTATATTCAAGATATTGACAACGATGAAACAGTAATTGGGGCATCTGTGGTAGTAAGACAGAAAGGTACTGTCCGAAAGGCTGTTTCCAACGAGTATGGCTTTTACTCCTTATCCATCATATCAGGAAAATGCAATATAGAGGTCACCTATCCTGGATACGACACACTAAATCTGTACCTCAACCCGAACCAAGACCTCAAAAATAATATAAAAATTACACCATGGACTAAAACATTGGGAGGTGTCGAT
Source organism: Chitinophagales bacterium (assembly GCA_043764095.1). Classification (GTDB taxonomy): domain Bacteria; phylum Bacteroidota; class Bacteroidia; order Chitinophagales; family Saprospiraceae; genus M3007. The sequence continues at coordinate 17,961 of JAYUKX010000166.1, read as the reverse complement.
ATTATTCAAGTAAATTCCATACGTACTACGTGGTCCGGTATCACCATAAATGGAGCACAGATCGTTCCCGATCAATTAATCACGAGCCTACCAACCCTGGGAGGGCAAGCAGATTTGATGCGATCCATCACTCAAATTCCTGGTATCCAAACTGGTGTGGACGGGATTGGGGGCATACATATACGAGGAGGCAATACCGATCAAAATCTTATACTTTTGGACGATGTTCCAGTGTATAATCCAAGCCATGTTGTAGGTTTACTATCCATTTTTAGCCCAAAAATCACTAAAAATGTGCGGCTATGGAAAGGTGATTTCCCAGCTAGGTATGGCGGTCGTACTGCCTCGGTGATAGATGTACGCACCCGCGATGGCAGCAACAAAGAGTACAAAGGCGGTGTGGATTTAAATCTAATGTCTATTTCTAGCTTTGTAGAGGGACCCACTCCCAAAAACAAAGGGTCTTTTTTAGTGGGGGCAAGGCGCTCTATATTTGGTTCATGGCTACAATCAGCATCTCAAAAAAACAACGCACTTAATATCCAATTTGATGATTTGGCGTATAAAGTACATGATTATAATGTAAAAGTTAACCAACGGATAGGTATCAACGACGAATTGTTTTTTAGCTTTTATTCTGGTAAAGATAAATTCGATGCCCCTTTCGATCAAACAAGTTCCGTAGAGAACCAAGGCTCTTTCTTTGATAATTACAACCTAAATTCCAATTGGGGAAATAAGATTTTTTCATTGCGGTGGAACCATATCTGGGGCAGCAAGATTTTTTCTAACACCACAGCAAGTATAAGTAATTTTGTTTATCGCAGCCGACTCAATCGTAAAACTCAATTTATCGACCTCCTGAACCGCTCTTCTATAATAGCCAATTATAGTCAGCTCTATTTAACCGATATTAATGACCGTTCTCTTCGGACCGACTTTACTTATTTCCCACACCACAGGCTCACTTTAACATTCGGTGGTGCCGCAACTAACCACCAATTTAAGCCTGGTGCACTCTCTTTTAACTTCCAATTACCTGGTCAAACCAGTGCATTGGTTGACTCTTTATCCTCCGGATTACTAAAAAACAATAATATTGCGGCGATGGAGTGGGAAGGTTACTCCGCTGCACAATGGGAATTTTTGCCTCGATTCCATTTTTGTGCAGGTATGAATATATCTGCCTTTAATATAACTAACAAAATTCACAAATCTTTTTCACCCCGTTTACGGATCTACCACGGCAATGAAGATGCGGGGTTCAAGCAGTGGGTTTCGCATAACTATATGGCTCAGTACTTGCACCAAATTGGTAGCTTTAATATTGGACTTCCTTTTGAACTTTGGGTACCTTCAACAGAACAGGTCTTACCAGAACGTGCAGTACAAACAGCAATCGGACTTGGATGGGGCAATAAGTCATGGGGATTTACTTTAGAAGCATATAAAAAAGACATGAACAATGTAGTTCTTTTGCGCTCTGAAGGCGATGCTTTGATTACCGCAGGAGCCGATGATGCTAATGGCTGGGAAAATCGAATTATAACAGGCAAAGGCCAATCACGTGGAATAGAATGCATGTTGGAGCGTAAAACAGGCAAAATAAGAGGGGTAATTAGTTACACACTTTCCAAATCAACCCGCCAGTTTGACGACTTAAATCTAGGCCGACCTTTTTTGTTCCAATTTGACAGAACACATGATTTTAAGATCAATGTATCATACTATTTAAACAAATACGTAGATTTTTCGGCAAATTGGGTCTTTATGTCGGGAACTCCTATTACCTTAGCTGGCGTAAAATATAATTTTCAATCACAGGATAACCCAACAGGTCAAAAAGAAGTACTCTATTATTCACACCTTAACGGATATCGTCTACCGCCTAATCATAGGTTGGATTTATCTTTGAATCTAAATTATTGCCATTTAATCCGCTCAATACCGATACAACATGTTTTGCAGTTAGGTGCTTACAACACCTACAATCGGGCTAATCCCTTCTATCTTGTCATTGATATCAACAGTGGCAAGCCAAATAGAGCCATACAATATACTTTGTTACCGATTCTGCCAAGCATTCGCTATGCAATGACATTTTGATGAACACACCTTTTAAGTACCTTACTTTTTCTAATTGGTTTATTTTTTCACTTTTCCTCAGCGCTTGTACTAAAGAAGTAGATTTTACGCTGCCAGAAGAACCTTATAAACTAGTGCTTTCTTGCAACCCGATTGCAAGTGAATCACTATTGGCGTATGTCTCTTTTAGTACACCTTCTTATGCAACGGATACTATTTTGAAGTCCTTCGCACCAACACTTTTATTGGAAAAAGATGGCCAGCCTATTGAAACCCTTAAACCCGTTGAAGGTACTTATAAATACTGGAAAAGCACTATTAAATTGGAAGAGGGGGTGGCATATTCCATCACTGTATCCGCACCAAATTTCCCAACCATCAGTGCGAGTACCATTATACCCACAGCAACAAGACTAAAGCCATTTTTGATCGACTCCAACACCTTTTCTTATAACCAACTCAACTTGGATACTACCGTTTTACGCGTTCCTCTAATGATTAAACCTGATAAACTGGCCGAATCCGATTCCATGTTTGCCTTCCGCTTAAAATACCAAATTGTGTCTTCCAATCTAAATGAAAGCGAACAAAAAGCCACATTTATTGCTGATGGCCCTACTTTTGTCAACCTCCATGAAAGTCCTGATGGCACATTTTTAGTCGATAAAAAACTCTGGAGCAATAACCCCAACGCAGAATTACCCATTGATGTCCTTCTGCCATACAATGTAAGCCAAACTAAATCCATTGCCATCCTACTCGAATGGCGTACTGTTTCCGCAGACTATTATAAGTATTACTTGTCCCTATCTAAACAGGGTAATTATGGTATCATTTTTAGCACCCCCGATGTATTATACAATAATATATTAGATGGGTACGGTAATTTTTCTGGTTTTACCCGTACACTATACACTATAAATGTAAAATAACAATCACATCTTTACTCTTCATTCCTACAAAACAACCAAAATTAGCAATACTGCGAATAACTTATACAGTAGTATACCTATTCATTGGATTACTTTTACCTTGTGGCGTTAAAAATATAAAACATAACATGAAGTACTTATTGACATTACTACTTTTAGGTGCCTACTGCGCCTCTAACCTTTGTGCCCAAAACAGTTCAGATGCCCCGCCTGAAAAATATTTCCCAAGCCTAACCACTACTGTAAAACTAGGAGATGTACCTCCTTTAATTACTTTAACGCCTCAATTAACCGCACCTACAGCCGTGAATGGTAAATCATGGAAACGACCTAATAATTTTTTTACCAATGAAATACGTAATACCGATGCCTTACCAAAATACGGTGATCCGTTAGTGTCATTAAAAAACACCACTAATGCCGATCAAAATGGCCCCGAACTTACTCCCGGCCTCAATTTTGACGGAATGCTCGATACCGATGGTGTAACACCGCCCGACCCCACCGGCGATATTGGCCTGAACCACTATATCCAAATGGTGAATATTTCAGGTGGTGCACGATTCCAAATTTGGAACAAACAAGGACAATCGGTGTATGGGCCGGCAGCAACCAGTACAATATGGAGCCAAGTTCAAAGTAGTAGCATTGGCGATCCCATCATTCAATACGACCATGATGCCCAAAGATGGCTTATGCTAGAAATGCAGGGATTCGGCGAAAATCAATTATTAGTAGCAATGTCCAATACCAGCGACCCCACCGGAGGCTGGAAAGTATGGCGTATCCAATGCCAAGGCTTTCCCGACTATCCTAAATTATATGTTTGGAAAAACGCCTATTTTATTACGGTCAACGAAATTGTTAACGGAAATGAATGCTCTGGTTACGCTTTGGACAAAGCAGCAATGCTCAATGGTACTTCCAATATTAGTACTTACAGGTTCGTGATGCCTAATTTTAATGCGATCCAATACCAGCCTGCTACAGGTGCCGACTGGGAAGGCGGCCCTCCGCCACCAGCAGGTAGCCCTGGCCTTATTTTTAGGGTATATGACGACGCTTGGGACGGTGGTACCGATCAGATCCAAATGTGGCAGATCAACGTGGACTGGGCCAATCAAAGTTCTAACTTTGCATTTGGCCCAACAAAGTTTCCTGTAGCACCTTTTGAAACCAGAGTTTGCTATGGCTCAGGGCTTTTTGATTGTCTTGAGCAGCCCAATACCAGTCAAAGACTAACTGCATTAGAAAATATTATCATGTACCGTGCACCATACCGCAATTTTGGCACACATGAATCTGTCGTATTGAACCACGTGACCGATGTTTCCACTCAAGTAGGTGATGGTGGTGATGCAGCAGTGCGGTGGTATGAGTTCAGAAAAAATAGTGGCGAGCCAAATTGGTTTGTTTATCAGCAAGGTACTTATGCACCTGATGCGAATAATCGATTCACTGGCACACTTACCATGGACGAACAAGGTAATATTGGTCTTGGCTACTCCGTTGTATCCAATATTACTTTCCCGGGTATAAGGTTTACTGGCCGCCGTAAAAGCGACCCCCTAGGACAGATGTCCGTTCAAGAGTACAACCTTGTGTCGGGTGGAAAGAGCCACCAAGATGAAAGGTGGGGCGACTATTCTTCTATGGCTATTGATCCTGTAGATGGTAAAACCTTTTGGTTTACAGGAGAATACCAACCAGCCAATAAAAACTGGGGCACCAGGATTGGTACTTTCCAAATCCGGCGCGACACTTATGACATTACACCAATACAACTCGTCGCACCTGTTAACGCTTCCGTCTTGGAAAACCAAGCAGTTACGGCTAAAATTCAAAATGGAGGCCTAGTAGTGGCAGATAATTGCTTTGCCGACCTTTATGTGGATAATGTTCTGCTATCATCGGAAGCAATAAATGGCACTATCCCAGTTAATGGAGAAATAACCCATACTTTCCAGCCTTTATTGACTTGGATTGATATCAACGAAATAAAAAAAATAAGAGTGGTTACACGCTGGACAAAGGATCAGTTTAGTCAAAACGACACCTTAAAGGCCAATATTAAAAAACTCACTTCTTTTGATGCTGCTTTTGGAGGATTTGTGGGTTTGCCCAACCTCATTTGTGCCTCCGATTTCGATCTAAAAATGATATTGCGCAATGCCTCAGGATTACCTTTAGATAGTGCTCAAATCCGTTGGAAACTCAACCAATTGCCTTTTACAACCCAAAAATGGTACGGACACCTACTTCCAGGGCAACAAGACACCGTTATTATACCGCTCATTGGTATTCCTGCTGTCCAAAACCTGTTTAACGCACAGATTATTTTGCCCAATGGCCAACAGGATCAAGACTCAACAAACAATAAGGTGCAACAAAAAATTACGACCAATATTGGAGGAGCGTACCTTACCGCAAAATGTAATACCACAATGGGCAGCCTTAAATATGAAATTAGATATCCCAATAATTCCTTATTAAGCGAAGGCGTATTTACAAAAGGAGCCCAACAAACGGATATTTGCTCCAATGATGGCATTTGTTATACCCTAAAACTGAAGTCATCTTCCTTCCAATGGGACGGCTTATTCCAATTATTTGATATCTATGGCAACGAATTAGTCAGTATTACTACTGCAGACCCCACAGTACAATCTTTTAATTTTTGTGCGCCAAATAGAAAAAATATTGATGTCGGGGCATTTAGCCTTATTTCACCAAAAACAGGTGGTGATCTCACTGCAAATGAACCCGTTGTGATAGAAGTAAAGAATTTGGGCTTAAAAAAAGTAGGCAATTTAGATGTGTCCTGGCGCGTAGATGGAGGTGCATGGACAACAGCATTAATGACCGACAGCATTATACCAAGTACAAGTGCTTCTTACGCATTTCTAGGAAGCAGCGTCGATATTGCACAAATTGGTCAATCTCGTACATTCGAGATCAAAGCAACCGTTGCTGGAGACGAAATACCGGCTAATGATGCTCAGACGGTTATTGTTACGCATAAAGGACAACGAGATGCTGCTATAAACAGGGTTTATTCCTATGCATGTAACAGTATTACTGATACGACATTCTTTATTACGGTTGAAAATACTGGACTTTCCAAAATTGATAGTATAACATTCAAAGGTATTTACAACGGTACGACGGAATCCACTTTTACGATTCAAACATTTGAGCTTTTACCCGGTACGATTCAAGATCTTTTTGCAAATCAATCGCAACTTGTTTTTGGCAATAATACCATAGATATTTCCATAATTGCCGTCAATGGCATAGCACTTGATGATTTATTAGCCAATAATTCAGCAACAACCCAATTTAATATTGACGCGAATAGAGTTCCTTTTTCTTTTTCAATTACACTAGACGACAAACCTAAAGACACATCATGGGAACTACGCAAACAAAGTGGTGCTTTAGTGGCCAATGGAGGCAATTATGACATAGTTGGTGGATTTGATTATCAAAACTTCTGTTTAGAAAAAGATTCTTGTTATGTCTTCAAAATATTTGACAGTGAAGGCGATGGATTTAGCGGGTTTGCTGATGTAAATAATTTGAGTACTAACTCACCAGTAGTAACATTTAATGGTTTTGTTGATACTTTCAGTTATGTCATCGCTTTCCCATTTTGTGCCTACGATATTTGTAATAACCTGAGTTTGATGGCTACCGTAACTCAGCCCAATAATGCCAATTTGAATAACGGGAAGATCAAGTTGGATGCTACCGGAGGAACACCGACTTATCGTTATTCAAAAAACAATGGTACACTGCAATCAGTCAACATATTTAGCGGATTGGTACCTGGTATTTACCAAATGAAAGTAGTGGATAGCAATAATTGCGAAACCGTAATTGATGTTCCCGTTGGTAGTGTTGCTACGCATAATCCTACCCAACTACGCCAAGTCGAACTCTATCCAAATCCGACCACTGGCCCTGTCTGGATAAGCCTTCCAGCCCAGCCTGGCGAAGATTTTTTGACAGGTATCCTCACCAATTCGGAGGGCAAGGAGCTGCGAAAAATCAACCTCGCTCGGTTTGATGATACTTTTTTTGGAACTTTCTCCATTCAAAAAAATCCAGCGGGCACTTATTTCTTGTCAATAATGGATAGAAAAGGGCAAAAAATCGCTGAAAAACGTATTCAGAAAATTTAATTCAATTTTGATTGCAAAAACTTTGTCGAATCAAGGTGAGTGCAGTTAAATTTGCCGCCGAATAGCAATAGCTGGTTGAGACAAATCCTAACCGTTTCAACCAGTTTTTTTTCCAAACCAAAATAAGTTCAACCCTTGGCAAAAAAACGTTTAGTCAAAAATTACGAGGCACTCACACCAGAAATTCTGGAAGACCTTAAGGCGAAGTACCCTAATGGATACGAGCAACATCTTATCAAATACACGGATAAAGATGGTAAATTTGTATCTGCCCTTCCTTTCGACACAGAGGAGGCTTATTATCTTATACGCATGACCATTCAAGAAGCCAAACGTATCGACAGTGCGGAATACGATGACGATGATGCTATCCGTTCCGATATGGATATTGAAGTGGATGCAGAATTCGATGGTCAGGGCGAAGAAGATGACGACCTGAATGATGGTATGGACGATGAGAGCGACCATATCATAGTTACCCGTAGGCGCGATAGTGACGATGCAGATGATATAGCCGATGATTCGGATTATTAATCAAATGCCTCCTCAACTCAGGGCTATTTTGGGTGTATTCTTGGGCGTTGCTGTCGGCTTCGTCACTATGATGTTTTTGCGTGGACTTCTGGCAGAACAACCGCCAGAAGGTGTTACCATACAAAACATTAAAGCTTATAACCTCTGGACTGCCTCGCTGTCCACGCAGGCGTATTTGTATCTTTTGGCGGCCTTCTGTGGAGGTGCTCTTATGGCTGGTGCAGTAACTGGCTATTTGGTGCTACACACTAGATACCGAATAGCCTGTATACTAAGTGGGTTTCTGCTTCTTATTCTGACTATTGGCAATTTTCTGGCCTTTAATCACCCGGAGTGGCTCACTATTTGTGCCTGTACAGGCTTTGTAGTGTTTGCATGGATAGGGGGATGGTTGGTTAGGCTTGCCTTTGAAAAAAAGGATAAGAACTAGAAAAGTAACTAATATATCGAAGTGTATCATCTAAACCCGTCATAGGTTTATTTTGTACACTTCGATTTTATTAAATTATTTTTTACGGAACAGGAGTTTGCCTTATGGCTATAGTTTTTTCCTCAAAATAACCCCTTTCCCAAGACTTCTTGAAAAAGCACCAAACCAAAAATCATCTAGCCACAAAATGGCATCTGTTACCACAGATAGATAGGGCTCTTTTGTATCCGCAGGGCGAACTTTAAGGCTTCCCGCTGTATCAGAAGTAACATTTCGAGCGTTTTTCTTAAAAATAGATTGCGCAAGACCTGTCCAATAGACTTCCAATAGCCCTACTAACCAGCCACTCAGTGGCTTAAATTCAACAATTTCCAATCCCGTATCAGCAACCCATTTTTTAAAATCCTCGCTCCCTATTAAGTATTCGTGCCCAAACGCATAAGCACCTTGAGCAATGAGTCGTTCGTTACTGTCGGGCCTACGAATCCATTGCCAAAAACGATTGATAGGATCATAAGTAAATGGAAACTCCCGACTAGGGAAAGTAAGTACGGCCCAGCCACCAGGAGCCAATACACGATGGATCTCTTTAATCATGGTAGCAGGATCGCCTACATGCTCGAGTACCTCGCTAGATACTACTAGGTCAAAATTACACGTAGGATAGGTCAAATCAAGTGCATTATTCGTTTCGTAACGCAAATTGGCTACGTCTTTATTCATTTCTGCGGCGTATCGAATATCGTCTTCATTCACATCACACCCCACCATATCTACGGCATAAGCCGCCAACATACGGTCATAATCGCCTTCGCCTGTACCCAAATTGAGTACGCGTTCTATTTTGTACTGTTGAGAAAGCATGGAAACACGTCCCTTTACAAATTTGAACCTGTTTCTAAAACTTGGGAATAAATGCTTGAAATTCACGCTATTTTTTACTTTATTACACTGTAAATTAAATTTATTTAATTTGTTGCAGATAGGCCCGCCAGCGTTGTGCTTGGCTAGTATTACCCATTTGTTCGCAGATACGGATTGCCAATTCACAGGCCGGCTTGAAAGACGGATTTGCTTGTACCGCTTTTTCCAAATAAGCCAGTGCATTGTTTCCGTCATTCTGTTGTACTGCAATAATCGCTAGATAATAGAAAGCACCTGGGTTGGAAGGTTCCATTTTAGCAGAATATTCAAATTGTGTCTTCGCTTTGCCCAAGTCATTCTTTTCGATCCAATACATACCCAATAAATTATTACATTGCGAATCATCTGGGCTTACCGCCAAACCTTTTTCGGCAGCCCCTTTAGATAGTTCAATAAGTGAATCGGCGGTCACTGGATTTTGCTCGGTCATACTTTGACCCAAACTCAAATAGGCCTGACTCAAACTGCCCCATGCCAATTCGTTATCTGGTACATTAGCCACCTCTTTAGAAAGCCGCTCTATGGCACCATTATAATCATTTACCTTCAATGAACTTTGGCCAAGTACACAGTTGCGGCCATTATCTTTCAAAATGGCTAAAATAGGTGCTCCACCTACTTCGATCACATGTACAGCATTATCAGGAGGCCACATGCCCTTGCGCAATGTAGGGCCGCCTATGGTGCGTGTAGGATACAACGCGTAGTCCCAAGCATCGTTACACCGAGCATCGTATTTCATGTACTTCACCTTTACCTTATCTCCGTACTTAGCGGTAAGTTTTGAGGTAGCGTAATACATATTAGTTGCGATAACGACTGGAGTGGTCATCGTATCGTTGAGGATATGTTCTTTTTCCATCCATTCCACCCCTTGGCGAATACTAAGTCCCCAATAATCGGTATCAAAATTACCAAAAGCACCTTTTACCCCACCTGCAATCGGATTGAAATAAATATAAGATATGGTAGGATTTGAACCAATAAATACAGCAGCATCAGCCAATAATAGCCCCATTACGCCAAATACACCGTATTGTAATGCTTTTTTTCCATCGAAAAAACGCGATAACTCATTCCAAAACAAACCCGCAGCCACCGCCAATGGAGGATAAGCAAACGTTAGGTGCCGCCAGGCATCGTGCAAAACGGAGTCTTTGTAAATGACATAAAATACAGGAAAAATACCTGCAAACAAAACCATTAAAATCCAAAGTGGGTTGTACCGACGCATTAATCGGTAAGAGAGCGCAATACTTCCTATAAAACCAACTACCGCAGCCAATGGAACCGTATAAGCGATCCATTTAATGGCGTAATACCACGGTGTCATATCACTACGGACATTGAGTCCTTCAAATAGAATACGAATACGAATTTCTAAAGCAGAAAACTTTGTTAAGGCATTCAACGGATTTTTAAACGGATCTTGTAATGCATACGGCCAAAAAAGTACAGCAAACAGATAACCAATTATACCTACTCCTATAATATACATCAAGTACTTGCCCAATGCCGCAAAATTACCCAATGCCGAAAAACCACCATTCCGCAATAAAAAATGAAGACCGCCAAATAAAAACAATATGGCAAAAGGCAAAAGTCCACCAGCACGTGTGGCAAGTGCAATAGCCAAGCCACCCACTAAACCTAACAAATGCCATTTATTGGGTTTGGGTAATCCATCCAGTACCTTAGCCATAAAATATAATGCCATGATATAGCCACTTGCAAACGGAATATCTTTTGGATTCATCAGCGAGTCGCCTAAAAAACGCGGCGACAAAAACATGATGATAAATGTGATTATACCCGCACGCCAACCTGCTATATACCTTGCCAATAATGCCGCAAATAACATCGCCAACCACCCAAACAGCGTACTACCAACGTGACGTACATGATGATAACCAATATCGTTTGGCTTTAAACCCGCTGCTTTATTGACAAAACCTGTTACAATTTCAAAAAAACCACCGTACAGGTGCATATTGCCATCCTTTACAAAAAGCGCAGAGGTATCCTTGCCCATGGTGCCGTAGTATTCCACCAACTTAAGGGAATAATCATTCTGAAACTTATCATCGGCATTGATACCAACACCAAATGACATAAATATCATACAAACAAGTGCAAAAAGTACAATCCCGTAAAATATTTTGCGCAAAAGCCCATCACCATCTTGTGCCACAAGCGGGCGATCAAGATAATTACGAACAGGCATAGGAGTAACAACCGGAGCGGCTATATTAGGTCTTGAGGTTGGTTTATTAGATTTCGCCATAATGTGTTTTTAGTACAAATCGGGCGCAAGGTAGTACGAATTGGGTAATTAGGGCAATAATTTTTTATCGTAATGAATTATACCAATTGAATTATAATTACCTTTGCCGCCATCATCTTTTTTTATTCAAAATAGAGTAGCTTATTTGTTACTCAACAAAAATACGCAACAAACACATGAGTGAAATTCGTGACATCGTAGCGAGGGAAATATTAGACTCTCGCGGAAACCCAACGATTGAAGTAGAAGTACACGTTGAATCTGGCTTCATGGGCCGCGCTGCTGTTCCATCTGGTGCAAGTACTGGCGTACACGAAGCCGTTGAACTACGCGATAATGACAAAGGTCGTTACCTTGGGAGAGGCGTTCAGAAGGCAGTTAAAAATGTAGAAGAAGTACTTCGCGAGCATCTTATTGGTATGGAAGTAACGGATCAAATCAAAATTGATCGTACCATGATAGCCTTAGATGGTACACCTAATAAATCCAAATTGGGTGCTAACTCAATCCTTGCAGTAAGCCTAGCCACTGCCAAAGCAGCAGCAGAAGAATTTGGCCAACCACTCTACCGTTATCTTGGTGGCGTAAACGCGCATATTCTTCCCGTTCCTATGATGAATATCTTAAACGGTGGATCACATGCCGATAATGGCATTGATTTTCAAGAGTTTATGATTATGCCGATCGGTGCAGAAACCTTCAGCGAAGGCTTACGTATGGGTGTTGAAGTATTCCATCACTTGAAAAGCGTCCTCAAAAGCAAGGGATATGCCACAAATGTAGGCGACGAAGGTGGTTTTGCTCCAGGCATCAAAAACAACGAAGAAGCCATTCAAATGGTAATGATTGCCATCGAAAAGGCAGGTTATCGCCCTATGGACGATATTGTTATCGCATTGGACGCGGCTGCTTCAGAATTTTATGACGCAGAAAAAGGCGAATATGTATTCAAAAAATCTACTGGCGATCGCCTAAGTGGTAGTGATATGGTAGCATATTGGAAAGATTGGTGCAACCGCTACCCAATTTACTCTATCGAAGATGGATTCGGAGAAGACGATTGGGCTTCTTGGAAATTAATGACCGAAACCCTCGGCCACCGCATTCAATTGGTGGGCGATGATCTTTTTGTTACGAATGTAAAACGCCTTCAGCGCGGTTTGGACGAAAAAATTGCCAATTCAATCCTGATCAAAGTTAATCAAATTGGTTCTTTGACCGAAACAATTGAAACGGTTAACCTCGCCACGCGCCATGCCTATACCTCTGTCATTAGTCACCGTTCTGGCGAAACCGAAGATACTACTATTGCAGATCTTTCGGTAGCACTCAATACGGGTCAAATAAAAACGGGTTCAGCCAGCCGTTCAGACCGGGTGGCTAAATACAACCAATTACTTCGAATTGAACAAGAATTGGGCGATGCCGCTGCTTACATGGGACGTAGCATCTTCGGATTATAATAAACTGCACACGTTTACGAAACTTTGATGGTTTTGTAAACGTTATGCCATAGGAATAGTGTCGCAATAATGCCACTTTGTGGCACTATTCCTATCATATTCACCGCTTGGGCCATAGCATTCATCAAAAAACCAGATTAAATAGAAATAAATTGAACTATATTATTTACGATCTGGAGGCAACATGCTGGGAAGGCGGACCAGAGGAAAAAGAAATGGAGATTATTGAAATCGGGGCTTTCAGGCTCAATGATTTTGGTGAAGTGCGTGGTAAATTTAGTAGGTTTGTTAGACCAATACTCAACCCCACACTCTCCGATTTTTGTATGGGACTAACGAGTATTAAGCAGGTTGAAGTCAATCGCGCAGATACTTATCCTTCCGTTGTTGAAGAATTTAAAACCTGGGCGCATGTCGATCAAGAAGAATATGTGTTGTGCTCTTGGGGGTCGTTTGACCGTAAAATGTTGATTAAGGATTGTCAACTTCACGATCTAGAACACCGCTGGGCCAAGCACCATATCAATCTAAAAGAACAGTACATGAAAATCAACCGCTTACACCGTAGTATGGGGCTTAAAGCAGCACTCAAACGTGAAGGATTAGAGTTTGTTGGCACTCCACATCGAGGTATTTCCGATGCAGAAAATACGGTTGGCATTTTTTTGAAGTATTTTGGGGTTTGGAAATTATAATTGCCAATTAGATTTAGTTTTATGCTCAATAAAATAAAACAAAAATGGTACAAATGGACCGAACGCGCCGTCCAGTTGAAAATAGGTACAACCTTGCCATTGGAAAGGCCCGGAACTGGGTATGGAGGTTGGATTATTCCTTCACACCAACTACATAAAGATTCAATTGTGTATTTAATAGGTGCTGGAGAAGATATTTCTTTTGACTTGGCCGTAGCCGACCAATACGGCTGCACAGTTCATATTGTGGATCCAACTCCAGTCTCGCAAGCACATATTGAGATGGTTCGAACGCATTTATTAGCAAGCAAACCAACGCCACTTCAAAATACGCCTACAGGGTTTTACCCCTTTTATTCCCCTGATACGGCTCAAAAACTAATTTTACACCCAGTTGGGCTTTGGAACGAAAACACAACCCTACGTTTTTATGCCCCTGCCGACCCAAGCCATGTATCGCATTCCTTGGTGAATTTGCAAAAAACAGAACGTTATATCGAAGTTCCAGTGGTACGGCTGTCCGAATTAATGGCTAAAAATGGGCATTCCACTATTGATTTACTCAAAATTGATATTGAAGGTGCTGAATACACCGTATTAGACACGATTTTAGAAGATAACATCCCCATTAATATTATTTGTGTGGAGTACGACGAATCTTCACGCAATCATTTTGATGGTAAATACATGGATCGTATTGAAAATTCCTTGCAAAAATTGGTCGAAGCGGGTTATTCGATTGCTGCAAAAGAACCAGATTGCCATAATTACACCCTGATCCATCAGCGCCTACTGACATCCGAATGAAAGTAGCATTAGTCAATACTTACGCTCATGGCGGTGCCGGTATTGCCTGCCGGAGGCTTCAAAAGTCCTTGCAAACACAAGATTTGGAAACGGCTATTTTATACCGCGATACCCACGGCTCTAAATGGCCATTTTATGCCGAACGACTTTCGTTCCTGCCGTATGAACACGATAAATCCGTTCGTTTTTCCTATTCATTAGCCAATTTTGGTACAGATATCAGCCAACATCCCGATATCCAATCTGCCGATATTATCCATTTACACTGGATAAACCAAGGCTTTTTATCGCTAAAAAACATACAACAACTCGCCACAACAGGCAAACCTATTTTCTGGACACTACACGATATGTGGGCCTTTACCGGAGGTTGCCACTATGCTCGAGGTTGCACCCATTATTTACAATCGTGTGGCAATTGTCCATACTTGCGCGTGCCCAGCGAAAACGACCTTTCCAATCGAATTTGGAAACGCAAACAATCGTTATATCCACCCAATGTCCATTTTATCACTTGCAGCGAGTGGCTCGCCCAAGAAGCACGAAGTTCAGGATTATTGCGCAATTTTCATATTCAAAGCATCCCAAATCCTATAGACACCGCCATTTTTGCACCTATTACACCCGCGCAACGAACGGCGATTCGAACGCAATTGGGCATATCGCCCGCAGCGCATCTTTTGTTATTTGTTGCGATGAAAGTAAGCGAAGAACGCAAAGGATTTAAGTATCTTTTAGAGGCATTGCAATATTTAAAAAAGGAATATCCTAACCAGCAATATGAAGTATTGGTTTTAGGCAAAGCGGAACAAGAAGCCATTGACCTACTCCCCTACCCTACACACACGCTGGGCATGGTAACAGATATTGAAGCGTTGTCTAAATGGTATGCAGTGGCCGATTTGTTTATTATTCCATCACTAGAAGATAATTTACCCAATACAGTAATGGAATCAATGGCCTGTGGTACGCCTGTTGTAGGCTTTCAAACAGGTGGTATTCCGGAAATGGTGGACGATGCTCAAAATGGCTATATTGTACCCCAACGCGATAGTGCTGGACTCGGCAATTCTATTTTTCAGGTATTAGCATCCCACGATCGGTTGGCAGCATTCAGAACAGCAGCACGCGAAAAGGTATTGCGCGCATATACCTTAGAAGTTATTGGCAAACGTCATTTGGAAGCATACCAAAAAGGACTTTAGCAAATTTTCAAAAACGAAATTACCAACATTGGGCAAAATTATTTTAAAGAAACTATTTCTTTTCCCAAGAACCTTTGTACCTTTGCGCGGTTTTTATAAACAAGTGCTCTAAACTTGCTAAAAATTTGGCAAAATAGGTTAAATGAGTACTGAATACCAAACATCATTTCGAGATTATGGCAAATATTGGTCGTATTAAACAAATCATCGGCGCGGTTGTGGACGTAGAGTTCGGCGGTGCTGATAGCAAACTACCTGGGATTCTTAACGCCCTTGAACTTAAACGCCCTGACGGTACTGTACTGGTTATGGAGGTGCAACGCCACCTAGGCGAAGACAGCGTTCGTACCATTTCTATGGACTCTACGGATGGCCTAACACGCGGCATGGAATGCGTTGACACTGGTCGTACCATTGCAATGCCTACTGGCGAAGCCATTAAAGGTCGTTTGTTCAATGTAGTAGGCGAACCTATTGATGGTTTGAGGCCTGTTCCTAAAGATAAAAATTCTTATTCTATCCACCGCAAACCACCATTGTACGAAGACCTCTCCACAGAGCGCGAGATCCTTTACACTGGTATTAAGGTAATCGACTTGATCGAGCCTTATGCAAAAGGTGGTAAAATTGGTCTTTTCGGTGGGGCTGGTGTGGGTAAAACCGTATTGATCCAAGAATTGATCAATAATATTGCGAAAGCTTATGACGGTGTATCCGTATTTGCTGGTGTAGGTGAACGTACCCGTGAAGGTAATGACCTCATGCGCGAAATGTTGGAAGCCGGTATCATCAAGTATGGTGAAAAATTCATGCACTCCATGGAAGAAGGCGGCTGGGATCTGGATAGCGTTGATTACAACGAAATGAAAGACTCTAAAGCAACTTTCGTATTCGGACAAATGAACGAACCACCAGGTGCACGTGCTCGTGTAGCACTCTCTGGTTTGAGTATCGCTGAATATTACCGCGATGGTGATATGACGGATCCTTCTGGCGGTCGCGATATCCTGTTCTTTATCGATAATATCTTCCGCTTTACACAAGCGGGTTCTGAGGTATCAGCCCTTTTGGGTCGTATGCCTTCAGCGGTGGGTTATCAGCCTACATTGGCGACAGAAATGGGTTTGATGCAAGAACGTATCACCTCTACTAAGCGTGGTTCTATCACCTCAGTACAAGCGGTATATGTACCTGCCGATGACTTGACGGATCCTGCTCCTGCTACAACCTTTGCTCACTTGGATGCTACAACGGTATTGAGTCGTAAAATTGCTGCCCTTGGTATCTACCCTGCGGTGGATCCTTTGGACTCTACTTCTCGTATCCTCGATCCAAAAATTATTGGTGATGAGCACTATAACTGCGCACAAAAGGTAAAAATGATCCTTCAGCGCTACAACGAATTGCAGGATATTATTGCGATCCTCGGTATGGAAGAACTTTCCGACGATGATAAACTCGTGGTAAGCCGTGCACGTCGTGTTCAACGTTTCCTTTCTCAACCTTTCCACGTGGCCGAACAGTTCACTGGTATGAAAGGTGTATTAGTACCGATTGACGAAACAATCCGCGGTTTTAATATGATTATGGACGGCGAATTAGACATGTACCCAGAGGCTGCTTTCAATTTAGTTGGTAATATTGACGCGGCTATCGAAAAAGGTAAGAAAATCCTCGCTGAAGCCAGCAACTAATCTAAATTTCTAGCAAACAATGAACTTAGTTATATTGTCACCCGAAAAAGAGATTTTCACTGGCGCAGTTAAATCTGTACAAGCACCCGGTATCGATGGCGGTTTCCAACTCCTCGAAAACCACGCTGCTATGGTCTCTGCACTCGGCAAAGGAGTAGTAAATATTGTAACTGAAAAAGGCGATAAATTGTCCTATTCCGTCAATGGCGGATTTTTAGAAACCTTGAATAACGAAGTAGCATTACTCGTTTCAGGCGTTACAGAAGGATAATTTCTTTTGCTTCTTTTTTAAATAGTAATCCCGAACATAGCAAATTGCTGTGTTCGGGATTTTTTTGTAAAACGACTTTGCAACTACAATAAGATACTAACCTTGCTGCCCCACGCTTTTATTTTAGGTAATTTATTTTGAGATTTGAAATAAAGTACAGTACCCAAGTGTGGCAAAACCGGCCTTAGAAAAATTTATGCTGAGCCTGTCGAAGTATGCAGGTTTTGCTTGTACTTCGGCTAGGCTCAGTATAAAAGCGGAGGCGGATGAAGCCAAAAAGTGTTTGAGCCAAACTGAATTTACGAGGCGCAGCCTCTGCTCGATAGTACGGCGAGTTTTTTTTGGCGCCGCCGTAGCGAGGGAGCAAAAGCACCGCATTTTTCGTCAGCCGAAGCGTTTTTTGCTTACTTTTTTTGTATCCCCTCAAAAAGCGGGGGTAAACTTATGGAAAAA
>JAYUKX010000165.1:0-31258 GCA_043764095.1 Chitinophagales bacterium | reverse complement strand
TTATTTGTTCGTACATCTTGCAAAGTTATGTTTTTTCCATAAGTTTACCCCCGCTTTTTGAGGGGATACAAAAAAAGTAGGCAAAAAAGGCTTCGGCTGACGAAAAATGCTGCGCTTTTGCTTCCTCGCTCCGGCGGCGCCAAAAAAAACTCGCCGCACATCCGAGCGAGGACTGCGTCCCTTGAAATACGTTTGGCTCAAACACTTTTGGGCTTCATCCGCCTCCGCTCAAGCAAAAACGGCATTTTTCTAAGGCCGGTCTTGCCACACTTGGGTACTGTACTGTATGCCAAATCTCAACGTAAATTACTCAAAATAAAAGTGTACGGTAGCAAAATCTTATTACAAAATTAGGATAATAATATTTATCGTGTGTTAATTTTATATTCTGCCCCTCTTTTTTTATTAATTTTACCTTTAAAAAGTTATATACACGTGCCTTACAATCCAGTTAAGAGCACTTTCCGAAACGCTACTTCGGAACCTTCTGCTTGTAACGCAATTTGGCCTTTTGAGGCTGTAGCATTGGTGCCGTGGTTGACCAAATCGCCATTGACCCATACTTTTATTTCATTGGTGCGGCATTCTATTACCATTTTATTCCAATTGCCGGATAGTTTTTCAGAATCGTCTGTTAGGTTTTTGATGCGCCGCTCTTTGCCTTCTGTGATACCCCAGTTTTCTTTTGGGCCTCTACGTTCTTCCATATTGGGTACTGTGATGTCTTCTACAATGCACCAGAAATCGCCTGCGTTTTCGTGCATCATCTGTACTTCTATGGATTTGGGAAACATTTTGTAGAGGGCACGGGGCGTTGAGGCGTGTACCAATACGCCGCAATTGCCTGGCATTTTGGGGAATCGGTATTCTACTTCGAGGCGGTAATTTTGATAGATTTTATCTGTGATGAGGTGTCCATTGGGTGTGCCTAGGCTCACTAACATGCTATCTCGTACTATAAATGGCCGTATAGCAGCGGGATTTTTGTCTAATTCTGGCACGTCTATATGCCATCCTTTGAAATCTTTGCCGTTGAATAGGCTAATGGTTTTGCCTTGCTCAATGCCTGTGGTTTTGCAGGATATGAATAATAGTAGGTATAATAGGTGTAGAGGTGAGAGACGTTGCATGTGTTGCGTTGTGAATTTTGTTGTTAATGAACAATGATACAATAATTATGTGCAAATGTATTATTTGTTGCTTGGATTATGCGTTCTTTGGCCGATTTTTTAATTTGTTTACATACCACACGTTCACGCGCCAATGTTCACGCGCCAATGCGTTAGGGCGTTGCCCTAAGCTGGATATTGCGCCCTTACAGGGCTTGGATTTGTGGGTATGGGGGCATTGGGGGTATTCAATATTATGCAAATACGTTATAAGGTTCTGGCTTATCTTTTTTCTCTTTCGGTCATTGTTTATCTTGATCGGGTTTGTATTTCTTTGGTTTCTGGGCATATTAAGAAGGATTTGTCGATTAGTACGGAGATGTGGGGGTGGGTATTGAGTGCTTTTGCGCTGTCGTATGCTATTTTTGAATTGCCTACGGGGATTATGGGGGATCGGATTGGTCCGCGTCGGATTTTGGTGCGGGTGGTGGTTTGGTGGTCTGTTTTTACGGCTTTGACGGGAACGGCATTTCATTGGATACATTTGGTGGTTGTACGTTTTTTATTTGGTGCGGGTGAGGCGGGCGCGTATCCAAATACTTCTATTGTGGTGGCACGGTGGTTTCCTGCGAGTGAGACGGGTATGGCGCAATCTTATATTTGGGCTGCGGGACGTATTGGTGGGGCATTGGCACCTATATTGGTTTTGTCTATTGCACAAGCATACCATTGGCGGGCGGCATTTTGGGTATTGGGAGTGATTGGATTGGTTTGGGCTGTATTTTGGTGGTATTGGTTCCGCGATTTTCCACATGAAAAACCGGGTGTTTCGGGGCAAGAACTGGCTAAAATTGAAGCAGAACGGCAATATAACGCCGATGGACACCATTTGGATTGGCGACAGGTGCTACGCAGTCGGAATGTATGGGCACTCATGCTCATGTTTCATTTTTATATGTGGGGAGCGTATTTTTTCACGGGTTGGTTATCCACTTATTTGGAAGAAGGCAGGCATTTCACAGTAGAGCAACGAAAGATATTTGTCACTTTACCCTTTTTTTTGGGTGCAATAGGATGTTTTGTTAGTGGTTATGCAAGTGATTGGTTATCAAAACGATATGGATTAAAGTTTGGCCGTCGGAGTTTAGGTATGGCGGGTATGGGTTTGTCCAGTATTGTTATTTTGTGCGCCGCTATGACCACCAATAATGAGCATGCGGCCATACTTTTATCTATCGGCATGGGCTTTAAAGACCTTACTTTGCCTGTGGCATTTGCGGTATGTGTGGATATTGGGCAACACAAATCGGGTACTGTTTCGGGGGCGATGAACATGTTTGGCCAATTGGGTGCAGTATTCCTTGGCGTTGTGTTTGGGTATATCGTAAAAATGAATGGTGGCGATTTTAATGCGCCATTGTACTTGATTTCGGGTTTGTTGTTTTTGGGGAGTTTGCTGTGGTTGGTGATTGATCCTACTGAAAAAGTGAAATAGGGTAAATCAACCTAGTTTGAGCCACCTCAACCCTTTTCCAAAGCCCCATCCCGCCCAACATGCCAATACAACAAATACTGGAATCCATAACAGTCCCATTTGGCCGCCAAGGCTTGATAAGCATAATATAAACAAATTGAGCACCAAAATATGTATCAAATAAATACCAAACGAGTACTCCCCTACCCAAAGGAAAAACCGATTTGCCAGTATAAAATAGCGTTGGCAAAAAAAGTAAATTCCGACGCTCAACATTCCATATCCAGCCAAAGCGGGAATATCATTAAAAACCGGCCCGAATTTGCCCGTTTTTAGAATCATAACAATCATAATAGCGGCACCAACAATGCCTCCAAATGTCCATTTATACCATTGATTGGGTTGCCAATATTGATCGCGGATTTGGCCCAAAAATGTAGTGGCGCGGGATTGTTGTGGTATTGTTTTGGCCAATGCCATGCCTAAGGCAAATTCCCATAAAAACTGCAAAAAGCAAGAGTTCCATGTTCTTATACCACCTTTGTCCAAATAGAAAACAACCATCCACCAAACAACAGAAACAGCAAGACATAACAAACAGAATATCAATGGATTATTTAATTTTGAATATAATTTTTGCAGTAGCGGAAATATCAAATAAAACTGAATAATCGCACTTATAAACCAATAATGCCCTCCAAAACTCTCTATATATTCGGGGAAAAACATTTGCCAACCGCCTACACCTGACCACCATGCCGCCCAACGATCTGGGAATATATGCAAGGTGAACGCCGCCGCCAAACTGAGCGTTAAGGCCAGTACGTAAGGTATCCAAACCTTGAGTAATCGGCGTTGATAAAAACCTACAATACTATCGGTTGACTTGGATAAAGCCAATCCAAAACCAGAAAGTAAAAAGAATAAATGTACACCAGTACCTCCAAATACAATGGCTTTTTGCAGTATTTCGGGCAATGCCAATCGTTGCAAAACATGGAAAAGCATGATCGTAAAAATGGCATAACCTTTGGCGAATTGTATATATTCGTAACGCATGGAGGCAAGTAATTGCAGTTTAAAAATTTTGCCAAAAGTATATAATCTTAGTTAGTTTTGAATAAAATTTATCATTTTCATCGCTGCTGATGGATCATTTCAGCAATACGTGTAACGCTAAAGAATTTAATTTAGAAATAACTCAAAAATATCTACTACTTTTATGCCTTGATTTCCCAATAAACCCATGCTAATTCATCCTATTAACTTGCTTTTAATCCGTAATATGGCCAATTCCGAATTGCTGCTGTACTCAACATTCTATTTCGTATTGATATGAGAAATTCATCTTTTACATACTTACTTTGGCTCGCTATTTTTAGTTGCAGCATCCACCCAATATTTAGTCAATGCCCCATTACATTGAGTGCTGGTGACGACATTTACCTCTGTAGTCCACCCACGCCTACACCGCTCGACGGTTCTATATCGGGAGATTTTTTGAATTTTACGTGGTCTCCAACGGCTGGTTTGTCAGGAGCAAACACATTAACACCTACTGCAACTGTAACACAAACAACTAGTTATGTATTAACTGCCAGAGCAGTGGATCTCTCGACCAATTTAATCAATAATGGTGATTTTGAAGGTGGCGATGGTGGATTCACAAGTAGTTACACTCCTAGTCCAGGTAATCTCTGGCCCGAAGGCGTGTATGAAGTGACGGATGATCCCCAACAATCACATCCTAATTTTGCTTCATGTGGTGACCACACCTCTGGGAACGGCCAAATGATGGCAGTTAACGGCAATGGTACACCAAATCAATCTGTATGGTGTCAGACAGTGACCGTATTACCCAATACACAATATGCATTTACCGCTTGGGCCACCTCTTTGGTAGGAGCAGCACCAGCCATACTTCAGTTTTCGGTCAATGGAACAAATCTCGGGACAAGTTTTGGTGTATCACCCCAACTATGTGCTTGGCAACCCTTTTACGCACTTTGGAACAGTGGTGGAAGTACCTCTGCATCTATATGTATTGTGAACCAAAACACCGCTTTAAGTGGCAATGATTTCGCATTGGATGATATTGGATTTTCACCCGTTTGTACCGTTACCGACACTGTAAAGGTGCATGTTGTGAGCGTTGCAGCCGTTGCTTCGCCCAATACCATTCTTATTCCATGCGACGGTGCTCCGATCAACCTGAGTGGCGTAGGCAGCACAACTGGCACAGGTATCACCTACCAATGGGATTCACCTAGTGGCAATATTGTTTCAGGAGCGAATACGCTCAATCCTGTGGTGAATCAAGCAGGTGTTTATACGCTTACAGTTACCTACAATGTTGGAAATGTGGAGTGTACCAAAACGGCAACAGCAACCGTAGTTGCTAACCCAAATCCACTCGCCACTTGGATCTCGCCTCCACAACCACTAGGATGCGGCGGTAATAATACAACTTTGATCGGCAATAGCACCCAAGCCAATGTTTCTTATAGTTGGAGTACTTTATCGGGAAATATCGTTTCGGGCAGTAACACGAAGAATTGCATTGTGAGCCTAACTGGCGAATATACCCTAGAAGTAACCAATTTGGCTACGGGTTGTACCGCTGTTACCTCCGTTTTTGTTACCTCCGCCACCAATCCTCCCACTTCCAATGCGGCAGCAGCAGGTACAATAACTTGTGTCCAAAATGCCGCAACACTCTCGGGGACAGGCAGCAGTACAGGGGCAAATATCACATATACTTGGTCTGCACTTTCTGGCGGGAATTTTTCAGGTCCTATAAATACACTGAACACTACTGTAAATGGTGCTGGAACCTATGTTTTATCTGTGAAAAATACGATTAATGGTTGTATAGCCTTAGATACCGTAGTAGTTTTGAGTAACACGATAACCCCCAATGTGAACATTGCGACACCGCCTCAACTTAATTGCATCATAGATACAGTTACCTTATTAGGCTCTAGTATTCCCACTAATTTAAACTATTCATGGAGCAGCCCAAATGGTACTTTCGCCGCCCCTACTAATGCAGCGCAAACCCAAACCGCGGCTAATGGCATGTATATTTTACAAGCCACAAACCCCGTAAATGGCTGTAATTCAAAAGATACTATATTCGTTACGTCCAATTTAATAGCACCCGTTGCCGTTGCATTGCCCGCTGGTATGATTACTTGCCAACAAAATAGTGTGGTGCTTTCAGGCGCAGGTTCGTCCTCAGGAACTAATATGAATTTTGCTTGGAATGGGCCTGGCATCGTAACTGGTATCAATACGCTGAACCCAACAGTGAACGCTGCTGGTAATTATACTTTAATGGTGACGAATAGCACCAATGGTTGCACCCAAACCGCCACTACCAATGTACAAGCAGATGCAAATGCCATTATAGCAGTGGCTAATGCTCCCGAT
The DNA here is from genome assembly GCA_043764095.1 of Chitinophagales bacterium. Lineage (GTDB taxonomy): Bacteria > Bacteroidota > Bacteroidia > Chitinophagales > Saprospiraceae > M3007. The sequence continues at coordinate 25,243 of JAYUKX010000165.1, read as the reverse complement.
ACATTGGATTGCAACCTCAATAGCATGGTATTGAATACAAACGGTTCTAGTTCAGGCACAGGATTTACTTACGCTTGGACTACTACCAATGGCCAAATTTCAGGAGGAGACAACACACCTCAGCCTACTGTTAATGCACCGGGTACTTATCAGTTATTGCTCACCAATCCGGTAAGTGGCTGTACTTCAGTAGATCAGGTTGTTGTGTTACAAGATATTGCCCTACCGCCTGTTGCCATCCAAACGCCAGATACGCTTACCTGTGCACAACCCAATATTATAGTAATTGCAACCAATAATGCATCCGGCAATTATGCCTATCAATGGTCAACGACCAATGGTACAATTACTTCGGGAGCACAAGGTTTAAACTTGAGCGTGAGCGCACCAGGTAGTTATAATTTATTGACAACCAATTTGTTAAACGGTTGCTCAATGACCAGTTCGACAGAAGTAGTGCAAGAGGCTGGATTGCCTGTGGTGCAAATACAAATACCAGACACACTCAGTTGTATATTAAAAACCTTGCCGATCAATGCCAACGCATCCAGTACGGGCATGCAAATTACTTGGACAACAAGTAATGGTGGACAAATTCTATCTGGTCAAAATTCGCTTACACCAATGGTAGATAAGGCTGGAACTTATACCTTATTATTGACCAATACCAATAATGGCTGTACAGCAACAGGTAGTGTTCAGGTGGCTTCCAACCAAATCCTTCCACCCGCCAACGCTGGAGCAGACGGACTTATTACCTGCACTAATCCGCAGTGGAATTTATTGGCCAATAACGCAAGTACCGCCCCCAATATCACCTATTTATGGCAAACTAGTAATGGTTTAATCAGTGGTAATCCGGCTGCTGCATCTTTGAATATTAGCAATGCTGGCACCTATTACTTGTTAGTTACCGATACCAATAACAGTTGTATTGCACGCGATACGGTGGTGATTACGGCCAATCAAATCTCTCCCAACACCAGTCCCCTTGTACCTCAAGTATTGAGTTGTACTACTAAATCGACAAGTCTAGGTTTGACGGCTACAAATCCATCATGGAATTATAGTTGGCAAACAGCAAACGGTAATATCCAATCGGGTAATCAAACATCTACCCCATTGGTCAATGCGCCAGGCAACTATACCACCACCGTTACTAACCCAGCCAACGGATGTAGTACTACCTTGAATATCAATGTAATAGAGAATATAACACCGCCAACGCTACTCTTGTCCGTACCTATTGTATTGACCTGTAAAGACCCCATCGGTGCTATTAGTGCCACCGCCAATACAACCTTTTTGCAATGGAGTACTACAGACGGAAACTTTACCAGTACCAACCTACAACAACCAGCGGTTAATGTGGACAAACCCGGCACTTACAATGTAGTAGCAACTAATAGCAGCAATGGCTGTACCACAGATGCACTATTGGTCATTACTGAAAATAAGACACCACCCACAATAGCCGCAGGAAACGATGCCGTACTTAATTGCCAATCGCCCAGTTTAAGTTTGAACGGTAGTACTAGCCTAGGCGCAAATGTAATATGGACAACCAGTAATGGATTCATTGTTGCTGGTATGCAGACTTTAACACCATTGGTAAACAAAGCAGGTACTTATATCGTTACTGCCACTGATCCGATCAATGGTTGCACAGCCACCGATCAAGTTGTTGTCACCAATGATGCTAATGCGCCAACTGCCGCTATTGGGCCTCCACAAACGCTCACTTGTACCTTACTCCAAACCACATTAAACGGTACGGGAACTCAAGGAATTGGCATTAACTATGATTGGCAAGCCAGTAATGGTGGCACGATCCAATCTGGTATCAATACCCTTACCCCAGTGGTAAATAACCCAGGTAACTATACCCTTACTGTCACCAACACAAATAATGGCTGTACCGTAACAGCGACAATAGTTGTGAACGAAAATGTAGTAGCACCACAAGTAAGTGCAACCGCGCCTAAAATGACCTGTCTCGACCTCAGTCCTAACCTTCAAACCACTGCTGTACCTACAACTAACTTATTATGGACAACCACCAATGGCCAAATCCTAAATGGTGCTAATACGCCCAGCCCCGAAGTAAGTAAAGCAGGTACTTATACCGTAACAGGTACGAACCCACAAAATGGCTGTACTGCAACAGCTGTGGTGGTGGTGGTTACCGACACTATTTCGCCCGTTTTCACAGTAACACCACCCAGCACATTGACTTGTACCATATTACAATTGCCGATAACGGCTAATGTACAACAGCCCAATAATTTTACCCCGCTATGGACGACCACCAATGGACAAATTGTATCCGGCGCACAAACCCTTCAAGCACTGGTGAATAAGTCTGGGAATTATTTTTTGCAAGTAACCAATAATACCAATGGGTGCTCCAAAACGATACAAACAATTGTCAATCAAGACATTACACCGCCAACAGCAACTACTATACCAACTGCAACCATCAATTGTAACCAAGCGCAACCCGCCTTGTCGGCCACAGCGTCACCAGCGACTAACTATACTTGGAGCGGGCCACAAATCGTAAGTGGGGGCAATACGCTAACACCAACAGTAGGCACAGCAGGCACTTATGTACTCACAGTGACACTCCCTAGCAATGGTTGTACAACTACGGCTACAGTTAATGTAGCGTCTGATGTAGCCACTCCGGTCATTGCCATCGCCCTACCGGAAGTACTAACGTGCGCGCGCATAGAGGTACCTCTGACAGGTAGTGTTCAGTCACCCGCAGCACCCAACTATACGCTTTCTTGGTCGAGTCCGACTGGTCATTTTGTTTCCGGCCAAAATACATTGAGTCCACTGGTAGACAAGCCTGGTAATTATACTTTATCCGTCAAAAACAGCCTTAATGGATGCTCCGATGATTTACAAATTACGGTCAATCAAAACATAGTACCACCAGTTGCCAATGCTGGAACAGATCAAATTTTGCATTGTAACCAGCCAGAGGTGGACTTACAAGCCACTAGTAATAGTAATTTGAGTTATAATTGGCAAATAAGCGCAGGAGGTAATATCGTAAAAGGTAATAATTTACCAACACCCACAGTCAACCAACCCGGTACTTATACCCTTAAAGTAACCGATTCCATTAATGGTTGTACAGATACCGACAATGTTGTCGTAACTGAAATTCAGTTGCCTAATTTTGAAATGGAAATGATACAACCCGATTGTCACCAACCGACAGGAGTAATTGATATTACCAGTTTGGTAGGAGCAGGTGATTTCCAAATATCTTTTAATGGTGGCCAACAATTTGGTATTCAGAAACTAAAAGAAAATTTACCACCCGCTACTTACACAGTGATAATCAAGAATATATACGGCTGTACTGCCACTCAAAACGCAGTACTACTCCCTCCGACTTATCCTACAGTAAGTCTGCCCGAAACTTATAAAATTGGTCTTGGTGATAGTGTACAATTGATCCCTCAAACTACACCTCCAGCCATTAATATCACAAAATGGCAATGGACAGCAGTAACCGATTTAGATTGCACCAATTGTCCAAAACCTTATGCCAGCCCTCTTAGTACGAGTAATTATGCCCTTACGATCACCGATCCTGATGGCTGTACTGCAAGTGCGCAAACGCGCGTGGTAGTGGATAAAAGCAGGTATATATATGTACCCAATATCTTTACTCCAGATGGCAATGACAATAACCGTTTCCTTGTATTTGGCAGAGGCGTACTAGAGATTCAAAACCTCAGTGTTTTCGACCGTTGGGGCGACAAAGTATTTGTTGGGGAGCATTTAGCACCTAACGATGTATCTGCGGGTTGGGATGGCCGAGTGGGGAACAAAAGCGTAGCACCCGGCGTATATGTATGGCAGGCATTGGTTGTATTCCCTGATGGAAAAGTGGAGTTATATGCTGGGGATGTTACTGTGGCTCGTTAGGGAACGTAATATTCGATAAGTACCCACATGGACTTGGAGCAACAGCGTTTTGTTACAAAAAATTCAGGTGCAGCGCACCGTAATATTTGTAGAAAAAGGTAAGCGCACCGTAATATTTGTAAAAAAAAAGGTGCAGCGCACCGTAACATTTGTAGCAGCGTACCGTGACATTAAATTTAATATTGCGGTGCGCTTCATCTTTAAAACGCGGAAAATTTATCATTTCTACAAATATTACGCGGCTACAAATATTACATTGCTCTACCACTTTTATAGGAAACCCCTGCTTGGAGCAAGAGTAACGGGAAGCCTGATGTAGAAAAAGACGTTGTGCTTTTTTGCGCAAATAAAATTGTTATAAAATAAAAATTCATGCGTTCTTTATTTTATATACCAAATACTGTTGTATATTTGTAAAACTTTTCAATTCAAAACGATCATGGTACAACGCCTATTTTTATCATTTTTTTGTTTTTTCACGCTTACTTGCAGCGTTTTTAGTCAATTACAAGTGGTTTCAGCCAGCCTGCCGCCTTATACACCGGAGGTTTTGGTCAGCAATTTTATGACCGGAGCAGGGATTAACGTCATTGATATCACCTATGTTGGTGATAGTATTGCCGCAGGATACTTCAAAAATGGTACTAATTCAATCGGACTAGATAGAGGCTTACTACTCACTTCCGGCAGAGCAGCTACTACCGGATCTTCCTTTGGAGCGGATAGTGAAGGTAGTGATTTTGCCGACAATATGAATATGGGGACAAATGAACCTAATTTACAGGCACTAATTTTTAATAATGTAGTGTATGATGCTTCGTACTATAAAATTACGTTTCAATCTTACAATGATTCCATCCGGTTCAAATACGTTTTTTCATCAGAAGAATACCCGGAATTTGTGTGTTCGGAATTCAATGATATTTTTGGATTTTTTATTCAAGGCCCTGGATATCCAACACCTACCAACATAGCACTAATTCCTGGCACTAATTTACCAGTAAGTATCAATAATGTTCATCCCTCTAATCCACTTAATGAGCCTTGTCCGCCCCTAAACGCTCAATTTTATAATGATAATAACACCTCGAACATTCAGCCTACTTATGACGGTTACCTTACTCCTTTCTTGGCAGAGGCAGCCGTGGTGCCTTGCGAAACATATACCATGATTATTGCCATTGCCGATGTAGGCGATGCATCTTTTGATTCCGGCGTTTTTATTGAAGGAGGCAGTTTTGGTAGTACCAATTTTATTACATCTTCTTTTGGCGCAGGATCTAATATATTACCCGAACAAAGCACGGGAATCCCATTGAGTCTTACATTTTCGCAAATACCAGCTTCTTTATTACCCATTACGGTTAAACTAAGCGGAAGTGCGGCCAATGGCCTTGATTATGAAGCGATAGATAGTGTTTACACCATTTCTTCAACAGATACGGTACTACAATTTACGGTGCAACCCATCTTGGACTCATTGGAGGAAATGGTCGAAAATATTGTTGTTACAGCCACAGGAGGAGTCTGTTTTGTTCGCTCATTTGACCTTTTTATCACCGATCCGGGTATTATCTTTAAAGGCAAAGCAGTGCAACCGTGGGTGGATGGGGAAAAAATAATAATTGGTGGTAGTATGTCTGCTTTACCCGATACCACTTTAACATTTTATAGTACATCAGCAGTGCCGATCCAACCAGCAAATACGCCTGTTTTCTCCAATATTAACGCCTCGAACCTTTTTACGGCTACACAGCAGGATATCAATACCATTGAATCGGTATGTATAAATATTACCCACGGTTGGTTGGATGATTTGGATATTTATTTGGTGGCTCCGAGCGGTAAATTTATAGAATTGACCAGTGATAATGGTGCAAATGGGGATAATTATACCAATACTTGCTTTTCGCCTAAGGCTACCCAATCTATTACAATGGGGATGCCTTTTGCGCCAGCATCCAGCGCGCCATTTACGGGTACATTCCAACCAGAAGCACCGTGGTCAGATTTATCGGGCGGCGATCTCAATGGTACATGGAAACTACTTGCGATAGATGACAATAGTGGCTTTACGGGGATATTGAATGATTGGAGTATTTCTTTTTCGGGTAATGGTGAGGAACAGTTTAAATTTCAATGGAGTACAGGGGCCACCAGCGCAACAATAGAAGTCCCCAACCCCGGTGTTTATACCGTTACTGTAACCAATCAAGCATCTACTTTTACCAAGGAATACACTGTAATTGCGCCTTGTGGTCTATCAACACAGACGTACACCATTTGCCCAAATGAATCAATAACAATCAATAATGAGGTTTTTAATGCTGGAAATCCGAGCGGATATCAAATCATACCGATCGGCACGGGTTGTGATTCTTTTGTCGTTATAAATTTACAATTTTTACCACAGATTCAAACTACCACAAGCGCGACAATATGTGCAGGTGAAACATACATATTTGAAAATCAAGTCCTTAGTACTTCAGGTACGTATCATGCGACTTTTGCCGCTGCCAATAATTGTGATTCTACGCTTATTTTACATTTAACAGTTTTAGCACCCAATACCACTACGGAGGATATGAGTATATGCCAAGGCAGTAATTATGTTTTTGGCAACCAAGTACTTACAACGGCTGGCACCTATCAACAACTGTTCAAAGATACAAACGGATGTGACTCAACACATGTTTTAAATCTTTCTATCACCCCTCCGATCAGCGATTCGCTTCATTTTATCATTGCGATCAATGAAACCGTGACGGTAGGAGGCACGATACTTTCCCAACCAGGCGATTACACCATTGCGCTCAGCGACGCCAATGGCTGCGACAGTATTTTATTCGTGCGTGTTGATTTAATATCTGGAACGGAATTGTTGCATTTGAGAGAAGCACAAGTAACTATTCAGCCGAATCCTAGTAGTAATGATGTATTATTGCAATGGACAGATCGAGTATCTTTTGAGCAAATAAGCGTATTCGGAGTAGATCAAAAATTGATTTTTTCTAAACAGATTTCGAGTACAGACAGAAACGCAAAACTAGACATATCTACTTGGAAATCAGGCATATATATTATTCAATTAGAAAGCAGCAATGGTGTTGTGGTAAAAAAGATGGTTAAGATATAGCGTAATAAAAAAAATTCCGAGCTCGCATATCCTCATCAATGGCCTGAATTTCCCAATGCAAACCAAAATCTTTTGAAGGATCATCGTGTACTACCTTTTTCAAATTGTCCATTTCTCGCTCTAAGGAACGATGAAACAATAACTTGCTCCTTTTGGGTAGATTAGTTTTTGCTCAGACAAATATCTTTTTGTGCGAATAGTGGGGCTATTTAAACGAAAAGATAGGCAGTAAGAGCGGAAAGGAATCAGCCAAAAGGGGTAATTTATTGTTTCATCGTTCCTGTAGTAACCTGAAACCGATCTTTCAAGTCAACCAAACGCGGTAAATCCAAATTCAATGCAACACGGAATAAGGACGGTAGCAACTCCTCAAAATTTTCCTTAATAATTTTGTCGTATTTATTCGCCGTGGTGCAAAGGAACCCCTTTTATTTCCCCTGCTTTTTCCGCTCTGCCACCACTTCAATAATCTGCTCTAATGTTTTATCCAATTGCTCAGCACCAATCCGTTTCATCAGAATTTCGTGCTTGCGGTCGAGGATAAAAATTTGAGGTGTCGTTTGTACATCGTACAGTGTTTTGTACTTACTTTGGATATACGGGTCGTACATATTCAAAAACAAATTATCGTCAAAACCTTTTTCTTCCACACCTTTCCAACATTCTGGGCCTTTATCGGTGACCGCTGTACATACATTAAATACTTTTACACCTTTACCTTGCCATTTTTTAGCAAATTCCACGAGGTGCGGGGCGGCTTTTTTACAGTGCCCACAATCGGGAGCCCAAAAGAACAGAATAGTATAATCTGCGTCCACATCATAAAGCGCGTGGTTTTGGTTATTACGGTCTTTTACAACAATATTGGGTGCTATTTTACCAATCAAAATAGGTTCTAATCGACGCACATTATCGCAAATCTTTTCGAGGTCTTCTTTGGCTGGCCAAGAAGCGGTACAAAAATAGTTTTTACCTACATGCACATAGCAGGCATCAAAACCGACCAATTGCATTTTTGCAAAATAATTTAAAAAATGGCTAATATAATAGCGTTGTGTCTCTTCGCTGCCCTTCATTTTATCAAAAAGCATATCCAATTGCACATTAATTGAATCAGGGTGCTGCGGTGCTACCTTGCTAATATAATTATCCAATTTACCGTGTAAAAGTGGGCTGCGTAAATAAGTACGATCGGACAAGTCGATATTATCGAAATAATGTGCACGATAGTAGTAATATTTTTTACGTTGTATTTCTTTATCGTCTGCGCCTTTAAACTCAGGTATTTCGGGATCAATAGAGCCTTTTACGACTTTTGCACCTGTAAATGTAGGGTGTTTAGCGATAAAATCTTTTTGATATTTCTTTACCCGGCCATCCATACCGTTGAGTTTTGCGGTAATTTCGGTAGAATCTTTTTTGGATTTGGTACGCCCAAGTTGTGCACGCAAGGTATCGGCTTCTGGGCGCAAACCACCTAAAAACTTGAGGTAATCAAAAAAAGTTTCATTATCCTCAGAGCCTTTAACCTTCATCTTTGCCACAGGTTCTTTGGCATCGGTGATCAGGGTAAATTCCTGATCGTCAGAATTCAACATAAACTCAATAGGGCGTTTATCAGGCATCATGACCAATAAATACACACCCGGAGGAAAAAGCGTATCGGCTTTAAACACAAAATAACCTTCGGCATCGGCTTGAGCCGTATCTTTCACATATTGTTTTTCCCCATAATGAAAGCCTAAAATCAAGTCTTTTTCAGGATAATTATCCAATTTAACCTTGATATTATAACCCTTTTGAGCAAAAATAGCCGTGGTGGCAAGTAGTCCTAATGTTAGAAATAATGTTCGGAGCATATCTGTTTTTTAATGTTATTTATTACAATTCAAGTACGTGATTCAATGGGGAGATACCACCGACATAAAGTGCATTTTAATGTTTTTAAAAACATTATATACACCTCTAGTACCCAAGCATCGCCCATTCAGACGCAAAGAGCGCGCAAAGATCATTTTCGTTGCCCATACTAGGGTTAGTTTTGAAAAACATTAACTAATCGACGACAAGTTGTACTCATTAATCTTGCGGTATAGTGTCCTTTCCGATATTTTTAGTTCCTCGGCTACTTCTTTGCGTTTGCCTTTAAACTTTTTTAATGCCTTTTTGATCGCTTCTTTCTCAATATCCTCTAAGGTAATAGGTGAGTCAATAATTTCACTGTCACTGATAGAATAATGATCGCCGCTAGTACCCGTCCGTTTATTGTCAATCACAATAGGTAGTACCCGATTTTGGTCAGTATTGGAATAATACGGAGGTATGTCGGTTTCCTGTGGTTGGTATGATCTATTGATCGACTCTTGGAAATCAATATTCCCCGTTGGAGGCAATGTGCGCAAACGCGAAAGATCGGGCATTCGTAGGTTATTACTACTCACCAATTCGTAAATTAATGATTTGAGATCATTCAAATCATTTTTCATATCGAATAGCACCTTGTACAGCAAGTCCCGTTCCTGAAAATCATTGCTGCCACTGCCCCCTCCGTCGCGGCGGTTGCTGGGTACAGGTAGGTTGCGTTGGAGCAGTTGCGGCATGAGTCGCAGTAGTTCATCCGGGCCAATTTCGCGTTCTTCGGACAAGACCGATAATTGCTCCGCCACATTTTTTAGTTCTCGAATATTACCGGGCCATCTGTACGATTCCAATATGGATTCTGCTTGTTTTTCCAAACGAACCGATTGAATACGGTATTTTTCAGAAAAATCGTAGGCAAATTTGCGGAAAAGCACCGGAATATCTTCTCTACGCTGCTGTAGAGCAGGTACGCGAATGGGTACTGTATTGAGTCGATAATATAAATCTTCGCGGAAACGGCCGTTGCGGACGCGCTCTTCCAAGTTAACATTGGTAGCGGCAATAACCCTGACATCCGTTTTTTCAACTTTAGACGAACCCACACGAATATACTCCCCATTTTCCAACAAACGCAGTAAAAACGATTGCGTATCCAATGGCATTTCGCCTATTTCATCTAAAAAGATTGTTCCGCCATTTACGGTCTCAAAATAGCCTTTCCGTTCGCCTAGTGCACCAGTAAACGCGCCTTTTTCGTGGCCAAACAATTCAGAATTAATAGTACCTTCGGGTATAGCACCACAGTTGACGGCAATAAAATCCGAGTGTTTACGCGCCGAAAGAGAGTGAATCACCTTCGAGAATACTTCTTTACCTACCCCACTTTCGCCCATGATTAACACGGTGAGATCGGTGGGTGCTACACGAATAGCCGTTTCTAAAGCCGAATCTAACAATGGAGATGCGCCAATAATACCAAACCGTGCCTTTACTGATTGTAATTGTTGATTAGCCAAAAGAAAAAGGAGAAATAATGTATGATGTACAATTTATTAATTTTTTACTAGAATCAATTGCTCATTCTGCCCTACCCTATTCATATCTAAAGTGAGGGTATCTGATGAAATCTTGGCAATTTTTACTACTTTTTCGATTTTATCGGCAGCAGTAGTATAAAGTTTTTTACCATCCAAACGATAAGTCCCGGCTTCTTTTTGTTCGCCATACGCCGCAGTATAAGTCATAATTCCAACATCGAAGGTGAAACGGACTTCACGGGCATCGCGGCCAGAAGATTTACCTGCTACCACCCAATCGGCACCACGCCATTCACCGTGCAAAAGAGCAGGATCAAACTCGGGTGTTTGTTTACAGGAAACTAGTAAAAAGCATATAAAAATTGTAAGAATAGAAAAGCGCATTGTTGTAATAAATTGATAATGAAATAGTTATAACAGATCAACCATTAAGCGGCTGACAATTTGTCGCAAAGATAGGCATTTTGGCAGAAAACAACAGGAGTTTTAGTGTAATGTCGTGATTATTCTAAATTAATTATTTTGCGTTTGAGTTCAAAGTTTTTGCCTAAATAAACATTGCGCACCATTTCATCGGCAGCGAGTTCTTCGGCGGTGCCTGCTTTAAGGATTTTGCCTTCAAACATTAGGTAAGCCCGATCTGTAATACTTAGTGTCTCCTGCACATTGTGATCGGTGATGAGGATACCGATATTTTTTACTTTCAATTTTGCAACGATATATTGAATATCCTCTACCGCAATAGGGTCGATACCCGCAAATGGCTCGTCCAAAAGGATAAATTTTGGATCAGTAGCGAGTGCTCTTGCTATTTCGGTACGGCGGCGTTCACCACCAGAAAGGGTATCGCCATTACTTTTACGTACTTTATGCAGGTTAAACTCGTCGATCAGGCTTTCTAATTTTTCAGCTTGTACTTGCTTTGACAAAGTAGTCATTTCCAGTACCGCTCTGATATTATCTTCTACGGATAATTTTCGAAACACCGATGCTTCTTGAGGAAGGTAACCAATGCCTTTTTGGGCACGTTTGTACATGGGAAGGTCTGTAATCTCTTCATTATCAAGGAATACATGTCCTTCCGTGGGCTTAATAAAACCCACAGTCATATAAAAAGAGGTCGTTTTCCCGGCACCATTTGGGCCAAGTAAACCTACAATTTCCCCTTGGCTCACATCAAAGGACACGCCTTGTACAACGGTGCGTTTACCGTAAATTTTTAATAATTGTTCTGCTCTTAAAATCATTCCTTATCGTGTTGGATGGGGCAAAATTACACCGAATCTAGTATTTCCAAACGAATTACGGAAAGGATTAGCGTCTTGAAGCGATATTTTTATGTGTGGTGCTTTTATAAAATGGGATCTAGGATATAAATATGTTGAAAATAGAGGTTTCTAATGGCCTATATTGTCCAAAGAAATTCAAAGCGCTATCCAAATTGCCCAATGCGGTGTGGGTTGAGCCGAGCGGCACAGAACGAAGAGCCGTTAGGCTCGAAACATGTTGTAGCGGCGGATTTCAATCCGCCCTAGTGTTACGCAACCATAAGAGTAAAATACGTTTAGGCAAAACCTGAAAAAATTTATTTTACAGTGTACTAAGCATAGACTGTTTAGCAGAAAAGCAAACAGAAAACAGGAACAAAAGATGCATTCGGCATTAGTCCTCTATCTTTGCGGCTCATTTATCGAAATATATGGAAATTCCACAAGAAAAAGAGGTTGTACGGTCGCTCCGTTTGTCGCGGGTAGTTGTACCGATTATGATTGGTTTGGCAGCGGTAGCATATTTGCTTTATACTCAATTTGATATAAAGCGTTTTCGTGAAATTGCATGGGATACCCGTGCTTTTTTGTGGATTGGATTGGCGTTTTTGTTGTTGATATTGCGCCACTTTTCTTATGCGATGCGGATGAAAGCCATTACCGGTTATGTGTTTTCTTGGCGCAAATGTTTGGAACTGATTGTGTTATGGGAATTTAGTACAACTATTGCGCCGACGAGTAAAGGTGGGCCATTTATCATGATGTTTGCTTTGCCAAAAGAAGGTATTGCTGGGGGCAAAACCATTGCTGCGGTACTTTATACTATTGTACTGGATGCTGGTTTCTTTGTTATTTTGCTCCCTACCCTATCAGCAATTTATGGCCCTACGATGCTTTTCCCTGGCGCAACCAGTTTTAGCGATATGAATTTGGCCAATGGCGCGTTTTTTGTTACTTACACCATTATGGCCACTTATTGGTGTTTTTTGATGTTTTTATTGTTTTTACGCCCACAAATTGCTCGTCCTTTGATGCAGCGATTAAGCAAAGTACGTTTATTAAAACGCTGGGAAAATAAGATCAGTAGTTTGGGCGACGATTTTTCGGTGGCCGCCGTAGAACTAAAAAAAGCACCTTGGAAAGTACATGCACAGGCCATAGGCGGCACATTAGGTGCATGGACACTCAAATTTCTAATGATCAATTGTTTGGTACTGGCAGTGGCACCCAATGTTCCGTTGAATGGCAGTATTCAATTATTTATTTATGCCCGTATGGTAGCCATGTTTATCATTTTGGCATTTAGTCCCACTCCAGGAGGTGCGGGAATTGCTGAAGTGGCTTTACCGAGGTTTATCAGCGATTTTGTGCCACTTTCCGTAGGATTAGTGGTGGCTTTATTGTGGCGGGCAATGGCGTTTTATGGGTATTTATTGGCTGGAGCCATTGTGGTGCCCAACTGGGTGGCCAAGAAAATCAAATAATCCCCCGTACCTTTGCATTATTTTATTCTAAATATCATCCATAACATGTCTCAGTTCATTTCAACAAGTGCCCTTCTTTTATTGGTGCTCTTGTCCGCTTGCAAAACCGATGTAAGCAAACCCATTCATCCTGAAAGCAATGCACCAACCATTGATTCTGCAACTGGTCAGCCCATCCGATTACCCAATCCGTGGAAAAGTGCAGCCTGCGACCTCATTACCGATCAGGAGTTTTTTGCGGCCCTTAACATTGAAGAAAAACGGGATTTTGCCAACAAACGCTCTTTACCCAACGATGGGTATTGTATGCGTACTTGGAAAAAACCAGACTGGCGCGAACGCGAAGTAATTCAGGATAAAAATCCTAATATCGCTACTAACCCTGAAAGCGTTATGGTTATTCAGGTCATCGATTTTGGTACACAAGCAGTGGCTTCTGCTCAATTTGATATGCACAAACGCGACCGTATCAACGGCTATGCGACCGATGTACCCGATTTGGGCGAAGGCGCGCTTTGGAGCGATAGCCAATCTATGATTTTGGTCAAAAAAGGGCACTTATTTCTTCAAATAAAATTGGAACACGCCGACAAACCATCGGATAATTTACCAAAAGCAACGGAATTAGCGTTGATAGCCTTGAAGAAAATGTAAATCTTCGTATCATTGCGGCATGATTTATCGCTTCTTTTTTATCATTGCTTGTCTTTTCACGACGACTGCCCTTGTTCATGCTCAAGAGCAGTCGTCGTTGTTTTATTATTTGCCCAAAGGCAATTACGATCCCGCTATCCAATCCCCTGCCGCCTTCCTAGGCTACGAAATAGGAGAATGGCATGCCAGTCACGACCAACAACTGGCGTATATGCGCGAATTGGCGCGCACCAGCAAACGTTTTCAACTCAAAGAATATGGCCGTACACACGAAAACCGGCCATTGATTTGTATTACCATCACCCATCCTGATAATATGGGGCAATTGGATAATATCAAAACTGCACGGCGTGCACTTGCCGACGCGACGATCCAACCCAAAATCGATATGAGTACTATGCCCGCCGTAGTCTATATGGGTTATTCTATACACGGTAATGAAACCAGCGGTGCCAATGCTGCACTAGCGGTGGCTTATTGGTTGGCTGCTGCACAAGGCGATGAAGTAGAAAAATTGCTCAAAAACACGGTAATTCTCTTTGACCCCTGCTTTAACCCCGATGGTATGCAGCGTTTCTCGAGTTGGGTCAATAGCCGCAGGTCTAAATCGCTCCAGCCCGATCCTACCCACGACGAGTTCAATGAAACCTGGCCGGGTGGACGTACCAACCACTATTGGTTCGATCTTAACCGCGATTGGCTGGTGATGCAACAACCCGAATCGGAAGGACGAGTACGCATTTTTCAGGAATGGCTACCGAATGTACTCACCGATCACCACGAAATGGGCAGCAATAGTACTTTCTTTTTCCAGCCCGGCGTACCGAGCCGCGTAAACCCGATCACGCCCACCCGCAACCAACAACTTACCGCAGAAATAGCCACCTACCATGCGCAGGCTTTATCGGAAAAAGGCATACAATTCTACTCCGGCGAAAATTTCGATGATTTTTACTACGGCAAAGGTTCGTCCTACCCCGATGCCAATGGTTGTATCGGTATTTTGTTTGAACAAGGCAGTAGTCGCGGTAGCGCACAAGAAACAAGCAATGGCGTATTGACATTCCCATACTCTATTCGTAATCAGGTAATTACGTCGTTTAGCACCCTGAAAGCGGTGGGCGCAAAACGGGTAGAATTGAATCAATACCTCCGCGAATTTTATACCACAGCCGCAGAGGAAGCCAAATCTAATCCAGTAAAGGGATATGTGCTACAATCCAAGGGTTTAGACCATGCTGCATTAAAGGAATTGACCGCCCGAATATTCGGTATCCACCAAATTAAATACTATGGACTCACCGAAAAAATTACGGTACAGGGCAAAGAATTCACACCAGAACAAGCCATTGTAGTGCCGACCAATCAGGCGCAATACCGTCTTATTCGCGGTATTTTTGAGCATTTTACCCAGTTTAAGGACAGTATTTTTTACGATATATCTGCTTGGACACTACCCGATGCCTTTGGATTATCGTGGGCACCATTGGACAATAGTTTTAGTAATATTTTACAAAAAAACAAACCATTGGGTACCGATTTTGGCGTAACGGCATTGGCCAAAAAACAATCGGATTCCTTGGCGTATGCTTTTATTATCCCCTCGGATGCCAATGGTTTTGCGCAGGTTTTGGTACAATTACAAAAAGCAAAATATAGGGTAAAAGTAGCCACCATGCCTTTTGAAACCGAGGGTCGTTCGTTTGCGGAAGGCTCGCTGGTGGTCAATAACGACCGTCAATCGGGCAATTTTATGGCCTTAAAACGGCTTTTGGATAATAGCTCCGCCGTCGCAGATTATACCATTACGAATACTGGACAAACGACCAAAGGTCCATTTTTAGGTAGTATTAATTTTGTAAATGCCAGTCTGCCCAAAGTAGTACTCATCACCGGAGACGGCACCAATCCGCTGGATGCAGGTGAAATATGGCATTATTTGGATACGCGCCTCGCCATGCCCCCGGTGCTGCTCGACAAGGCACGATTGGCCAATACCAACCTTAGTAAATACAATGTCGTGATATTCCCCGATGGTAAATACGACGGGGTACCTACGGAGAAAGTAAGAGAATTTGTCAATGCTGGAGGTACTTTAATTGCCACGGGCGCAGCCTTGAAATGGCTAAAAACGGCGGGAATTGTTAATGTAGAATTGCGTACTTTGCCTGTGCTGGCCACATTGGACAAAAAGCAGTTACCCTATTCGGGCAAAAGCGATTTGCAAGCGGCGAGGACGATGCCCGGTGCCATTTACAGTGCCGTACCCGACCCTACTCATCCATTGTGCTATGGATACAAACCCGGCGAAATGCCCGTTTTCCTACCCGATGCTTTGTACATGGAGCCATCTACCAGTGCTTGGCAAAATCCTTTGTTACTGACAAACAAACCCTTGATTGCGGGTTATTTACACGCATCTCAGCAAAATTTGGTATCAGGTGCAGCGGCAGCAACGGTACAAAGTGTGGGTAGTGGCCGCGTGATCTCGTTTGCGATTAACCCGAATTTTCGAGGTTTTTGGCGCGGCACGGAGCGGTTGATGGGTAATGCGGTGTTGTTTGGGGGGATGATGCGGTGAGGTAAGTGATACGTAGTTTAGATGGCTAACTAGAAAAAGTGATTTGTTTTTGTAAGTATCCTTATCTTTGCATTTTAAAAAATACAGCGATGACAGTAGAACTCCTGGATAGTTATATTTCCCTGCCTGCTTATTCAGAGCAGGACTTAAAAACAGATATTGCCGTAATGCTTTACCAGCGTAAAGTACTCACCTTGGCGCGTGCCGCAAGTTGGGTAGGTATGTCGAGGCTACAGTTCCAGAAAGCACTTGCCTTACATAATGTACCCATTCATTTTTCAATAGCAGATTTTGATATTGATATGAAGTCGATTGAAAATATGCCTATATAATGGTAGTCGTTAGCGATACATCGCCGATTATTAATTTGGACGGCTGGATTGGGTATTTGGATTTGCTGTCTTATCTATTTACATAAAAGGAGCAACGTTGCAATCTAGCAAACCCCGACAAATCAAAAAAAATATCTCCAAAAATCCCACTATTTATCCCAAATTCCACCTACTTTTGTACTTGATAATAAAATCAGGTACACCATATGCAAAATTTCCCATCACGCCTCCGCTCCGCCCGTAAAATGAGCGGACTTACCTTAGAAGCATTGGCCGAGCGTTTAGGCCATCGGGTATCCAAGCAGGCGCTCAACAAATACGAACAAGGGACAGCCAAGCCCGATCCTGATCTGTTGCTTCCTCTTTGCGAAGCCATGGATGTACGTCCTGATTACTTTACTAGGCAAAAGCAAGTGGATATTGTGCATTACAGTTTCCGCAAACTCACCAAACTACAAAAGCGCGAACAGGCCATTGCTATTGAAAAAACCCGTGATGCCTTGGAGCGTTATTTTGAACTGGAAGCGTTGCTGGGTGTCGAAAGTAATTTTGTGCGACATATCCCCGGTTTGCCCGTTGTGATAGAAAACGCAAATGATGCCGAACAAGCCGCCGAGGTCGTTCGATCCTTTTTCAAATTGGGTGATAGTCCGTTGTTCAATATCGTAGAAATGCTCGAAGATAAAGGTATTCGAGTCATTGAAATAGAACTGGATGAAGCGTTTAATGGTATGTCCACTTATATTGACGATAAGGTGCCTGTGATTGTATTGAATAGCCATTTTGATCCTAAATTAGATCGAAAAAGGTTTACTGCTTTGCATGAATTAGCCCATTTGCTGCTCAATTTCGCCCCCGAATTGGAAGAAAAACAGGAAGAACGGCTATGCGATGCTTTCGCTGGTGCGATGTTACTCCCTGGCAATAAAGTAAAGGAAATGCTCGGTAGCCACCGCTCCGCTTTGATCTGGAACGAGTTGGTACTTATAAAAGAATTATACGGTATTTCTATCCGCGCTATCCTGTACCGCGCTAAGCACCACGGCATTATTACGGAGTATGATTTAACCACTAAAATGGCTGAATTAAGCCGTTTTTATGGTCGAAAAGACGAACCGGGTCGTTATACTGGTGCAGAAAAAGCCGTTCGGTTTCGTCAATTATTACTACGTGCTATTGCCGAGGAGATCATCACCTTATCCAAAGCAGCGGCATTGGATGGCAAAAAACTAGCAGATTTCAGAACAGATATGATCCTATTAAAGCATGAAGATAGCGATCACTGATGCCAATATTTTCATAGATTTGTATGAACTTGGAAGGCTGGATTGGCTTATTCTATTGGATTTAGAAGTTTATACGACCGATATTGTACTGAATGAATTGAGTACAGTTCAGGCTGAGGCTGCTCGGCAAGTTATTGCTGTTATAAGTAGTTTATCCTTGGATGTAATATCCCAATTAAATCTATTGGAGTTGCCAAGAGGACTTTCTGATGCTGACCAATCTGTTATTTGGCAGACACGCCAATTGCCGGACATTCCATTTCTCATCTTAACTGGTGATAATTTAATGAGGAAATGGTGTACAAAAAATAAGATGGAGGTACATGGCATTCTTTGGATTTTAGATAATTTAATTGCGCAAAAGCACCTATCAAAACGAGAAGCATTAGTCTCTTTATCTCGATTAATGGAAATCAACCAATGGCTACCCATCTTAGAATGTGAACGAAGAATTACAGCGTGGAAAGAAGCCTGATATTTAGGGATGACAACCCTATATTTGGCGTTAAATATTTAATTTGTAGCAAATAAATAATTGATAATCAAATGGTTGGCCGAAAAATAGAAATTGAAAAAATAAAAAATCTCTTGTTATCGAACCGATCTGAGTTTTTGGCGATTACCGGGCGGCGAAGGGTCGGTAAGACATTTCTCATTGATACCATGTTGAAAGATTATTATTGTTTCAGCATTACAGGTATTCAAAATGGTAGCCTCAAGGCGCAACTGACCAATTTTGGCATTAAAGAGAATATCAATCTCTGATCCAAAAACGCCAACGATTTATCGACACTACGGGTACACACAAGCAAGTTTTTTAACCTTTATCACCAATCATGGCATAATACCCAATGCTTATTCCCAAGAAATTGTGGATGCAACGGTAGATTTAGAACAAATGATGGGGCAAATACGATTATTTCCAAAGGCGTAGTTTTGATGTGTTTATCTCGCATTTACGTAAAAAACTAAAAAAGGATTCTCCGGTGTGTATCGAATATGTATTTAAGGTAGGTTTTATCTTGAATATTAATGTACCGAAATATCTTTAATACACTGTAAATTAAATTTAATTTTAATATTTTTTTATTTTAAATTAATGTTAATAATCCTACTATATGTTAAATTTTAGAAAAAAATCTCGTGCAAAAACATATATTAACTTCTTAATCGCTTGTAAATTAGGATACTACAATTTTGATTTCGTAAAAGTGGCGTTATAAATTAAAATTAATTTTTCCATAGTGTTAAATGTGTTTACCTTTGAACATTAATTTATTTTAATCCACTTTTTTTCAATCTCAATGAATAGTAATTCCATACTATTACAGTCGGGCAAATAATGGCATCATTCGGGCGATCGTACCCGAATATTGTCTTATTGAATTAGAATAATATTTCACAAGTGAAATATTATTCTAGTGCGATGGTATTCATACTTCTAGTACTGTTCAGTTTACGAAGTGTGTTGAAACTACATCGCTTATTTTGTATATTAAAAATTAAATTTTATACTTATGTACTCTAAATTAACTCATTTCTCTCCATTTGAACAAAAAGTCAGTTCAATGCAAAAAGGCGTGTCCAACCACCACCATCGCCCTTTTGTCACTTTTCGTTGGCAGCGAGGGCTGATGATGTTAATGCCGGCTTTGCAACAAGCAATTCTTACTCGGGGCATCCCAAATAAAAAACCGAATACATTTCGGTTCAATTTGTTGACAAGCTTGTTGTTACTTTCATCTATTTTAATGGTTAATTCTATCCAAGCCCAACAATATTGGAGAATAGACGGCATAAATGCCAATTGGACAGGCTCTAACTGGAGTAATACAGGGGCTGCACCTTTCACAACAGCATGGTCATTAGGATCCAATGCAGTTTTCAATGCTAATTCAACTGTAACATTTTTAACCACTACTGTAGGAAATATTACAGTTGCAGATGGTGCAACTGTAACTGTGTCACCAGGAGGTACACTAACAACTACTGCCGCTCGTACTTTTAATATTGGAACTGGAAGCACATTAACATGGCAGGCGCAAAACTGGTCAACTTCAGCAAGTAGTGCTGGTTTTATTAAGAGTGGTGCTGGTACATGGGATATTGGTGCACAAGGGAATGCCTTAAATGCAACTAATTTCGGGTTTACATTAAATGCAGGAACTGTCATTGTAAGTGGAAATAATTCATTTGGTGGCACTAATAGTATTCTTACATTGAATGGCGGTACCATTCAATCTTCAGGTACTAGAACTTATGCAAATAATATTACTTTAGGTGGTAATCATGCGCATACAGGAACAGGGAATGCTACATTCTCTGGGACTGTTGGCTTAGGCGCTACTTCAAGAACAATTACCAATTCAACTACCAGCGGTAATAGAATTTTTTCAGGTGTTATTTCAGGTGCTAGTGGTTCAGGTTTGACCTTTGATGGAATAAGTACTGGTATGACAGAACTAACCGGTGCAAACACCTACACAGGTCTTACAACCGTCACAGGTGGCACGTTACGTTTGAATCGTACTGGTGGTACTACGATACCCACCGGAAATAGCATTACTGTGAACAGTGGCGGTACATTAAGAATTTCTACAACACAAACATTGAACAATGTAACCGTAGATGCAGGAGGTACGCTTATCGTAGATGCTGCACTCACCATCACAGGAACAGCCGCCATCAACGGCACTTTCCAGATCAACGGGGGAGGCTTTGCATCGGGCGGAACATGGACTTATAGCTCTGGTGCTACGCTCGTGTACAACCACACAGCCAGCACCTATGGCCCAATAGATGGAACGCACGGCTACTGGCCATCCTCCAACGGCCCGACCAACGTCACAGTGCAAGGCGCTACGGGCCAAATCAACTTGGGCGTGTCCCGCGCCGTTAGCGGCACTTTCCAGACTTTGGCTGGCGTGACCTTGAGCAGTGGCGCGGTACTCACCTGCAACGGCACCTGCCAAATCAACGCGGGCGGCTTTTTCAACCAATCTCCCACCTACGGGAGCAGTTCCACCCTGATCTACAATGTTGGAGTCTCCTATGGGGTCACCACCGAATGGGCCGGTAACGGCACCATCGCTGGCCTCGGCATCCCTCAAAACGTCACCATCCAAAACAGTACCACCGTGTCCATGCCCAACAGCAACCGGGGCATGGCAGGCAATCTCAACATCAGCAGCGGCACACTCACTCTGAACGCCAGCAGCGGCGACCTCTATGTGGCGGGCAATTGGACCAACGCCGGCACCTTCACCCCTAACAACCGCGCTGTATTTTTCAACGGCACTGGCAACCAGACGATTACAAAGTCAGGCGGAGAAACCTTTGCCTACTTGACGGTCAACAAAACCTCCGGCACACTCGTCCTCGCCAACAACGTCACCGTGAACGGCAGCAACGGCGGAGTTGTGCTGCAACTGACGCTCGGAAACGTCAATACGGGTGCCAACACGCTGATACTGGGGTCTAATGCCAATTACGCTGCGGCCCTCTCCCGCACCTCCGGCCACGTCATCGGTAACCTCCAGCGCGCCATCGCCACTGGCGCAAACACTTACGATTTCCCGGTGGGAACGCTGGAGGGCTACACCCCCCTCAGTCTCGCCTTCACCAGCGTCGGCACGGGCGGCAACCTCACCGTCAATTCCGACGATGCCAACCATCCCAACTTTGCCACCTACGGCCTGAGCGCCACCAAATATGTGAGCCGCCACTGGAATGTAACCAACAGCGGGGTCGCTTCCTTCAATGCCTCCGGTACGTTCACCTACCTCTCGGGCGACCTGCAAGGCGGCGCGGTAGAAGCCAATATCAAGGCAGCCAAATACGACGCGCCCAACTGGACGCTGCCCACCACCACGACTGGCACGAACAGTTTCACGGCTGCGGCACTGACTTCGTTCAGCAGTTTTATGGGTGGCGAAGCGGTCCCCGATTATACCCTCAGCACCACCGGAAATGTAATCGTCCTCACGGATGCATCCGGTAACGGGGAAACCCTCACCGTGAGCGAAAGCGGCGCCAACATCAACTTTAATGTCACCGGGCGCACTTATTCCCTGAACGGCGGCTCGGCTACAGCCTTTCCAGTAAATGTGCCGCTGGCTGGCGTCACCTCCATCACCCTCAACACCGCTGCAGGCAACGACATCATCAATATCGGTACATTCATAACCACCCTGCCCAGCCTCGCCGTCAACGGCGGCACGGGCGACGACGCGGTGAACCTCAACGGCGACCTCCCCTTCGCCGCCAATGCCAACCTCGATCTGGATTTGCAAAACGACGATGCGGCGCCGGGTACGGATGCCGTGACGGTGGCAAGTATTGCCGACATTGCACTATCCGGTACCGGTACAGCCACAGTGAAAGTGAGTAAAAGTTTTACCCTGAACGGTGGCACATTTTCCACCACAAATGGCAACCTAATCGTGGAAGCCAACCAGCAAGCAACGCCCACCGGCGGTACATTCAACGGCGTGGACATCAACGCTGGCCAACTCCAGTGTTTTGGCACGGGCAATGTGACGGTGAAAGGCAAGGGCGGCGACAGCGGAATCAATCAGCGCGGGGTTTATGTACGCGGCACCGCCGGCATCCTCAGCAGCCATTCAGGCATCCTGACGGTCATCGGAACAGGGGGTGCCAGCAGTGGTAACACCAACAGCGGCGTGGAAGTGAGCGGTTCCACC
This sequence comes from Chitinophagales bacterium, assembly GCA_043764095.1. Taxonomy (GTDB): domain Bacteria; phylum Bacteroidota; class Bacteroidia; order Chitinophagales; family Saprospiraceae; genus M3007. The sequence continues at coordinate 2,453 of JAYUKX010000165.1, read as the reverse complement.
GCTCAAATTACCTCTTTCGGCGGCGGCAACGTCAGCGTAACAGGCCAGGGAGGTGGTTCGGGCGCCTCCTCGCTGAATGTTGGGGTATATGTTCAAAGCACAGGCAATATTTCAGCCGGCGGCAGCGGCGCCCTGACGATACAGGGCACGGGAGGCGCCGGTTCGGGTGGTGGCAATTACGGTGTTTATATCAGCAATGGGTCTATTAGTACCTCCAACGGCAACGTCAGCGTGACCGGCACCGGCGCCGGTACTGGAGCATCATTTAGTGATTATGGTATTTTTGCTCAAAGTTCAAGTAGCATATCCGCCGGTGGCAGCGGTAGCCTGACCGTGCAAGGCACCGGTGGCGCGTCATCGGGTGGCGGCAGTTACGGTTTGTACCTCGCTAACAGTACGACGTTCTCCTCCGCCGGCGGCAATGTGCAGGTGACCGGTCAGGGTGGCGGTACAGGATCAGGCGGATCGAACGGGGGGATTACGCTAAACAGCTCCTGCGTCATTACAGCCGGTGGCCTGGGTACCGTAACGGTGCAAGGCACAGGTGGCAATACATCGGGTAGCGTTAATGGGGGGGTGTCAATTGCCAATACCTCCTCCATCACCTCTTCCGGCGGCTCGGTGAGCGTCACCGGAACAGGGGGCGGTACTGGAACATCCGGTTTTAATTTCGGGGTAGAACTAAATAATATGTGCCTGATTAAAGCAGGCGGGAGTGGAACGGTCACGGTCGTAGGCAACGGCGCCAACAGTTCCGGCAACCAGAATGGTGGTGTCGTAGTAAGCAACGGCGGTTCGCAAATCACCTCGACGGGCGGCAACGTACAGGTAACCGGTACTGCGGGAGGGACAGGCGGCACGCAGGTAGGTGTATGGGTTACCGGTACCGGCCAAATATCGGCCGGCGGTAGCGGCACCGTCACGGTCACAGGCAACGGCGGCAACGGCTCCGGAAGTCAAAACTATGGGGTTTTTGTGAACAATACATCTTCGCAAATCAACTCTTCGGGTGGTCAGGTGAGCATCACCGGACAAGAAGGGACCGGGGGAGTTGGCATAAATACCGCCAGCAGCGGCATCATTACCACCGCCACCAATGGCGGCAACATCACCCTCATCGCCAACAGCATGAACATTGGCGCAGCTGTCAGCACCAACGGCAGCAGCAGCGTCACCATGCGCCCCTACACGAACGGCGTACAAATCAACCTCGGCTCCGCCACCGACCCGATCGGCGGGCCACTCAGCCTCTCCGACACGGAACTCGACCTCGTCACCACGGGTACCCTGAATATTGGCAACGCCAACAGCGGTACCATTACCGTCAGCGCGGCCAGCACCCGCCCGGCCAGCACAAATATGAACCTCGTCAGCAACGGCGATGTGACCCTCTCCGGCGGCGGCATCAACACCGGCGGCGGCACGCTGTTCCTCGATCCGGGTACTTCCCCGGCGGCCGTGAAACCAACGTTTACGGGCACGGATGCCACGGCGAGCACGCTTTCCTTCGGCAGCGATTTGGCTATTGTGATCAATGGCACGACGCCGGGAACTCAATACAACCAACTGACAGTCGTGGGCGCAGTGAACCTCACCGGGGTAGACCTGGTGCTCAGCGGCTCGCATATACCAGTGGCTGCACAAACGTTCACCATCGTGGACAACGACGGCGCGGATGCTATCACCGGTACGTTTACCGGTTTGGCGCAAGGCGCGACTATTGCTAATTTCCTCGGTAGCGGTTTGAATGCCCAAATCACCTCGCAGCCAGTGGCAATCAGTGGTTATTAGCAGGTAGCCCGATTAGTGGGGAAACAGGTACCACTTTGGTGGTAACCGTAGCAGGAAACTATGCTGTTCAAGTAACAGACGTAAATGGTTGCTCTGCAACATCGGGTGTTACCACGGTAACGGTCAATCCATTACCAAGTACGCCAACAATAACAGGTACAACATCATTTTGCACAGGTGGCAGCACGACCTTAACAAGTAGCGCAGCTAGTGGCAATCAGTGGTTATTAGCAGGTAGCCCGATTAGTGGTGAAACTAATACGACCTTGGTTGTAACAGCAGCGAATAGTTATTCTGTTCGCGTAACAGACGGGAATGGTTGTTCTGCTTCGACAACGGTTACTGTTTCTGAACAAGCAGCACCAGCAAGTGCGGGTACAAATGGCACTTTAATTGTTTGTGCGGGCACAACTCCAACAACAGCGCAATTATTCGCTGCTTTAGGCGGTTCTCCAGCAACAGGTGGCACTTGGTCAAATGTCGGTTTGGTTTATACTTATACACAAACGGGTACTGCACCTTGTCCGAATAATACGGCTACAGTTACAGTCACAGAACAAGCACAACCAAATGCAGGTACAAATGGCACTTTAATCATCTGTGCAGGTAGCACCGTGACGGCGGCTCAATTGCTTGCTCAACTCGGTGGATCACCTAATGGA
>JAYUKX010000164.1:0-8287 GCA_043764095.1 Chitinophagales bacterium | reverse complement strand
TTGGTTTACGCTTCAACAACGGTGGTTCAACAGTAATTACAGGTCAAGCCTTCGAGGTGTACCAAAATACACCAAACCCATGGGTATCGAAGACACAGATCGGTTTCTACTTACCATCTGCTACAGCAGCAAAATTGACAGTATATGACGCTACAGGTCGCACGGTTTATACCGCAAATGGCGACTTTGGCAAGGGATACAATGCATTCACAATTGATCGTAAAGTAATCACTACGGTAGGTAGTTTGTACTACAAAGTGGAAACTTCAACGGACAGTGGCGTGAAGCAAATGATCCAAATGAAGTAATTTGACGATTCGGGATTGGGGCCTTGTGTCCCAATCCTCGAATACTGAAAATAAATATTAGAAATTTAATAAAAAAAGCGGCGCGTCGGGGGTAAAACCCTGTACGCGCCGCTTTTTTGTTATTAAACTAGGACTTTCTATACTAAAAATGGTACGGCCTCTCCTTCTATTACTGATACTCCCCAAAAGGAAATTTGTACCGATGGATATAGGTCAAGTAGAGCAGAACGTATCCATCCCAAAGTGGTGATCATAGATTGTCCTGCATTTTTAAGATTAAATTTTACATTGTTAGTAGGGAAATGTTGCACGATAACCCATTGGTTTTTATCCAACTTTAATAAAAAATCAATATTTAATTCCAGCAAACGGCCTTGATATGTCCATTGAAGTGGAACAGATTTTTGAATAGTAGAGGGCGCGAATTGTTGCTGTAGCCAAGTATGGAAGGATTGTACTTGTGCGGTTAAAAATACTGGATTGATTTCCAATTGCCTAATGGTAACTTGGTGTTTGGCTAGTGTTGGATCTGCCGGTTGGCTGGCATTACACAATGCGATAATAGCACTATCTATGGGTAAAGCACTTTCCAATCGGGGTGCAAAAGTAATGGATTGGCCTAGTTGCCAGTTTACGCCATCGGGAACGACCTCTGTCTGGACATTAATCCGATAAGTTTCCTGGTATTGCTTTCCTGCATGAGGTGCATGGAAAGGGAATAAAGGTTCTTGAATAAAAGAAGTGCCAATATCAATTGGTTGATAAATTTGTTCCAAATGAGTATATAAAACCCGACCATTGGAAGTAAAGAAAGGTGTTTCTTCGTTATCATCTTGTAGGGTAGTGGCGGCTTCATTTCCATGCGAAAACACACGATTGAGCCAAGGTGTACCTTTTTTACTCGTTGGAAATACCAAATAGTCACGCGCACGGGTAAGACCTACATATAATAGTCGAGCCTCTTCGTCCAATGCTTGCCGAGTCGCTATCCCAAATGCTTCACTTTGCTTTACCTGTTCTTCGAGGAACGTATTTGTTTTTTGATCTGCGTAAGGATTTACCCAAAAGCGTAACCATCGTCCAGCAAGGATATTGTCGAGATTAGGGGCGGATTCCGATACCAAGTTGATATCCCACACATTTTCCTTTAAATTTTGATCGAGATTGTGGCAAATACAAATAGGGTATTCCAATCCTTTACTCCGGTGATAAGTAAGCACATTCACGGTATCCGCGCTTTCACCACTACCTTGATAATCTTTTTGTATTTCGGATAATCGATTGAGCCAGAGCAGAAAACCGCCAATAGTAGAAGCCGTGTGTAATCTGTTACAAGCAGATTCGTACTCAATGGCATACCGGCGGAGGACTTCTATGTTGTCCAAACGTTGAATTGCGTTACCCAAACTGGCAGCGGTGCGGCGTAGGTTGGTTTCCGAAATCAATAAATCCAGTGCTTCGGCGGCGGAACGGGTATGTAGATCGGTACCTGGTGGGGGAATATCCAATGCCGCCCACTTTAATTCAGGCTCTGCCTCGGATAATTGGAGTAGAAGAGTTTCGAGTGTAGTTGTTCCACCGATGAGTTTAATTTCCGCAGCACTTAGGCGATCATTTGGATTGACCAACCGTTTGAGCCATGCCAAAATGAGTTTTATTTCAGGTGTTTCGAGCAAGCCTGTTCGAGAAATACCTGCTTTTAACCCTGCATTGTGCAATGCTTCTGCTACGTGCTTACACCCAGTATTGTTTCGGCATAATACGGCAATATCGCCCGGTTGAACAGGACGTACTTTTTTACGGTTTTTGTCAAAGATAAGTACCTTTCTTTCGAGTAATACTTTGATTTGATTGGCAATGCATTGTTCAACCCAAGGCATTTTGGGTACTTTTTTTTCATCTATTTGGCTAATAAAATGCCAATGAATTAACGCCGAATGCTGATTTAATAAAGAAGGATCATGCTCTTCCCAAAATTTGGTATCATTGGCTTCGGAGAAAGCGGGTTCGAGAACAACCTGCTCCATAGGCGTATGATCAAATGCTTTAACAAAAATAGCATTCACCGCTTCTACAATATCGGGGCGGCTGCGCCAACTTTTTTTTAGGATATTTTCTGGTTTTACACCACCGGTTGCATCAATAATAGCCTGCATCAAGGCTGGTTCGGCACCGCGAAAACCATATATGCTTTGCTTGGGATCGCCTACCCAAATGGAATGCTTCGCAATTTGGCTGAGTTGAAGAAAAATATCCAATTGAATAGGTGAAGTATCCTGAAACTCATCCACTAACAGTAAATCCAGTTCATTACGCAAGGTATCCCGCACCGATTCCACGCGCAATAATTTACTGATATAGGTCTCCATGTCGGTGTAATCAATCAAGCCACGCTTCTGCTTATATTGCTCGTATTCAGAAAGCGCATCGGTGGCAATATCAAAAACCAATGCGATGAAATTTTTTATATCATTTTGAAAATCAGGCGATTCCAAATGTAAGGCAACTGTTTTTTGCAAGTTCTCCAGCAGTTCGCGGCTTTTAGCACCTACTGTTGTTTTACCCAATTTTATCCATTCGTGCCAATTCAATTCACCGCGCCATTTGAGTTCGGTTTCCATTTGCTGAAAAGTAATGATCGCATCTTTGGTAACTTTGGTACTGTCTAGTTCATTGGCATTGAGTGCTGCAATAGTTTGCTCCAATGCCGAAATCAGGCGATTGTATAGTGTTGTTGTCGAAATATCAGCAACTGGAGGTAGAAATGCGGCAAATGTTTCCCATGATTTTTGCTTGCTTTTTTCTAATACATCCTTAGAGAAATTATTAGCACGGGCAACATCGGTAATTTTTCGAATAGGATCGCGCCAGTCATAAGGTACATTATTAAACGATTTTTTGGATAACCCAAGTCTTTCCGCCAAACGGTTCATAAGGTCGGTGCGTTCGTTGGTCAAAATCTGTGATAATGACTCATTAAAAAGCCGTTGTTCATCCCCATCTGCGATAATCTCAACGAGTGGCGATACACCTGCTTCAAAAGCAAAACGCTGTAGTAATTTCACGCCTATACTATGCACGGTGCCGATCAAAGCACTGCCTAGTTCGTTGGCTGCCTCACTGTTACCTTCTTCCATCAAGCGGGCACGGACGCGTTCTTGTAGTTCTGCCGCCGCTTTTTTGGTAAAAGTAGTGGCAATAATAGCAGATGGACGTACTCCTTTTGAGAGCATTTCGATCATTCGTCCAGTTAAGGTGTAGGTTTTGCCGCTACCAGCACCAGCGGAAATGACTGTGATTTGGAGATTAGACATTTGAGAAATGCGGTTTTAGATAAGTAGTTTTTAGATGAAAAAAAGTAAAATTGCAAAGCATTGCCGCTGTTTTTGTGTTTAATCATCACATTATCCTTACCCTTGGATCCAGCCAAGAAAGCAATAAATCCGCAATGAGGCTGCCGATTATAGTTACTGTTGCTGTGAGTAAAACGATGGTCATCAGTACTTGAAAATCTTGATTTAGTATAGCCTCATACGTAGCATAACCCAAACCATTGATATTAAAAATAAGTTCTACTAATATGGCTCCGCTGAGTACACTGGGTAGCAAATTACCAAAGAGTACAACGATCGGAAACAGCGCATTTGGGAAAATATGCCGCCAAAGAATGTTCCGATTGGGAAGACCTTTGGCCTGTGCTGTCCGAATAAAATCTTGTTGGGCTACTGAAATAACACCAGATCTCATTTGTAGCGCAATAAAAACCAGTGTATGCATACTTACCGTAATAATGGGCAATAAAAGCCGCCCTTTATTCGCCATAATCCAAGTCCCAAACGAAGATACCTCATTATTGTAAACAGAGGTGCCTACACCTCCAATGAATGGAGAAAACCAACCTTGGCCTGGGGTAGCAAATAGATACCGCAGCACACAGCCGATCAAAATGACAGGAGAAACATAGAGCAAAACAAGTAAATATTTGCTGAATTTGTCCCATTTAGGTTGGTTGCCTAATATAAGTCCAATAGGTATTGCCAGCCCAAATGCCAAGAGCAAAGCCATTATTTTAATAAATAATGTAACCCGTAATGGGTAATAGATTTTTTTCCAAGGGGAATGGTTTTCGCTAGCGTACTTCGCCGTTAACCAATCGTGGTATTGGTTATTGAGTCCATACCAATGTAAGGCAGGGATGCCCCAACCACTAGTTGGATAAATGTGTGTTAAACAGTTTTTTAAATGATCTATGGCAGCGCCAGGTGGTAGTTCAGCAATTAATCTATCGCAATCAACCGGATTTGTTGCTGTTTTTAGCAAACTAATGGTCTTGTTTATCTCTGTGCGTAGGAGCAACGAATCGGGTAATGCTTCGATCCACCGAATGGACGCAGCAAGTTGTGCTTCATATTCTTTTACCCTAATCCAATCACCACATTGCAAAGCCAGTTTTTTCATCTTATTTTTGCGCCAAACTGGCTGAATTTTGTAAAGGGTGTCTGGTAAACACGTTAAACCAATAGCGCAATAAAAATTAGGCTTATCAATATGCAAATGATGCGCTTGTTGCGTTAAGTACGCGCTTTCTGCATCGGGATCATTGGTTGCGCCTGAAAAAGATTGCCCACCGTGTGCCGCCATTGGATTAACGGTGACGGATTGCCCCATCAGGAACACAATGACCGAAATCAGAAAAAGGGTCGGTATTGCAATAATTATCCGTTTTATTAAGTATTTAAGCATAAATAACGACGTAAAGGTATTTAAAAAATGTATCTAGGAACGATAAAAGAATAAGTTAGCACTTTTGGGTAGATTAATTTTTGTTCAGACAAGTATCTTTTAGTGCGAATAGTGGGGCTATTTAAACTAAAAGATGAGCGGTATGAGCGAAAAGGAATCAGCCAAAAGTGCTAACTTATTCTTTTATCGTTCCTTATGCGCTTAAAAAAGTAGAAACATGATAGAGGAAGGTTTTGAAATCTTATACGAAGATGAATATTTGGTGGCAATTAACAAGCCACCGGGAATATTAGTACATCGTACCAGACTAAGCGAAGATACCGTATTTGTGTTGCAATTGCTTCGGGATCAATTGGGCGGTACTCATATTTACCCGACGCACCGTTTGGATAGAGCCACATCTGGGGTGTTGGTTTTTGCCAAAAATCCGGAAATAGCAAGTTGGTTAGGCATACAATTGATGGATTTTAAATGGGAAAAACAATATCTTGCTGTGGTGCGCGGTCACTTTAAAGAACGGGAAGGCACCATTGATTATCCATTGACCGATCCGGAAACGGGTAAACACGAGCCACAAGAAGCGCAAACGAGGTATAAATGGATAGGGGAATCTGAACAACCGTGGGCTATTGGCCTGCGTTATGCAACTGCTAGGTTCTCGTTGATGGAAATATACCCCGAGACTGGGCGTAGGCAGCAAATACGTAAACATTTTGCGCACTTACGCCACCCAATTATCAATGATACGCGACATGGCGATGTTAAAATAAATAAATGGTTTCGTGAAAATGGGAAGAAAGGAAGGATAATGCTGCATGCATTTCAACTACAATTACCACATCCAAATTTAGAAAAACCATTGTTATTGTCCGCTCAACCTAACGCGGATTTTCTAGAGTTGTTAGCCGAAATGGATCTACTTACTGCTTTTGATGTATGGAAATTCCATCCCAAATAAAATCAAATACCATTTCAAATTCTACATCAGTTATTATTCTGCCCGTATTAAGTAATTGTTGTGCATAGTTTTCTAAGCTACCTCGACACAGTCCAATTAAGACAAATGGATCAGTTTTCTTTATAATGCCTTGCTCTGATCCTTCGTTAATCAAATGAATAACAGGTTCTAAATAAGTAGAAATAGTAAGTATTTCCTTGTCTTCTTGCTTTGAATAGGGCGAACGAAGGAATTGTTCCACAAATACTTTGTAATCGGGGTAGGCGATTAATTCATATAAATAATTCATGCAGATAATACGGATTTTCTCTTTTAATGTAATATTGGACGTGATCCCACGCATTACATCAAGCGTAACTTGTTCTACAACATAGGTAAAAAGCCTTTTGATAATGGCTTCTTTATTCTGATAATAAATATACAAAGTACCAGTAGCAAGACCAGCCTGTTTGGCAAGATCACTTATCTTTAAGCCCGAAAGCCCTTCGATATTAATCATAGCTAATGCGGTATTAAGAATTACTTTTTCTTTTGTATTATCTTTGCTTCTCATTTTGTACAGTTGTATAATATCGTAAATCAGCTTATTTTTGAATCGAAGTTTTAAACGTTTATTTTTGTAAAAGTCACACTATTATAATGAGTTAGCATAGCAACTGCGTTTTATATGTGTCTTTGTTTACAGCATTAACAGACTAATAATTGGTCGGTTTTGTGCCAATCGGTGTTCAATCTAAGTGTTAAGTACTTATGTCCAAGTACTTATTATTCCAAAAGGGTATAATATTTGATAGTAAGGAACGCTACATGATACTACTAGCAAATTTTAATCTGCTTTTCTTTGCTCAAAAAAATAAATCAGATCAGTATCTATACCACGCATATTGGCGTACTTTTGCAACCATTTTTTACATTAATTACAGCCCTCAACCATGTTCCAACTCACAGAAGAACATTTAGCCGTTCGAGAAGCGGCTCGTCAATTTGCTCAAAATGACCTCAAACCAGGGGTTATTGAGCGCGATTCTAAAATGTTATACCCAAAAGATGAAGTCAAAAAAATGGCAGAACTTGGCTTTATGGGTATGATGGTCAGCCCCGAATACGGCGGCGGAGGTATGGATACCCTCTCTTATGTTATTGCTATGGAAGAAATTTCAAAGGTGGATAACTCCTGCTCTGTTATTATGTCGGTCAATAATTCCCTGGTATGTTGGGGTATTGAAACATTTGGTACAGAAGAACAAAAGCGAAAGTATCTCCCCAAATTAGCAACGGGCCAATGGATTGGCTCTTTTTGTTTGTCGGAGCCCGAAGCCGGTAGCGACGCCACCTCTCAGCGCACCACAGCGGAGGATATGGGCGATTACTATTTACTGAATGGTACCAAAAACTGGATCACTAATGGAGGTACTTCACACGTACATCTCGTAATGGCGCAAACCCATGTCGATAAAGGCCATAGAGGTATTAATTGCCTCATTGTGGAAGCAGACTGGGACGGCGTTACAATAGGTGCAAAAGAAGATAAATTGGGTATCCGCTCTTCCGATACACATACCATTATGTATTCGGATGTAAAAGTGCCTAAAGAAAATCGGATCGGTGAAGATGGCTTTGGTTTTAAATTTGCCATGAAAACCTTATCCGGAGGGCGTATCGGTATCGCTGCCCAAGCATTGGGTATTGCTGGCGGTGCTTTCGAGTTGTCTGTGGCGTATGCTAAACAACGCGAGGCATTTGGAAAACCAATTAGCCAACATCAAGCCATTTCATTCAAAATTGCGGATATGGCTACGGATATCGAAGCCGCTCGGCTTTTGGTCTATCGTGCAGCTGTCCTCAAAGATCAACATGCCGATTACGACCAAGCCGCTGCTATGGCCAAATTATTTGCCTCCAGCGCCGCTATGAAGCACACTGTAGAAGCCGTTCAAATTCATGGTGGTTATGGTTTTGTAAAAGAATACCACGTTGAACGCCTTATGCGCGATGCTAAAATTACTCAAATCTATGAAGGCACTTCGGAAGTACAGCGCATTGTCATTTCGCGCAATGTATTGAATGGTAGCCTTTATGTATAAATAAAAATAAAAACTTAGCCCACTCCCATTTCGGCCAAAAAAGGTCAATTTTTAGCCATACCACTGCTTCGGCAGGCTCAGCATGAATTCGCCATTTTTTTCGTCCGATGCGCTGCATCGAACTCAAAAAAGTGGCTCGTCTGACCAAAAATTGCCTACTTTTTTGACTCGAAACCGTTGGGCTAAGTTTTTAC
>JAYUKX010000163.1:0-31669 GCA_043764095.1 Chitinophagales bacterium | reverse complement strand
AGTGGACTCGTTCATTTGGATGTTGATATTGGCATTTATAGATCGGCTGTTTTTCAGGTTTTTGATTTGAATGGTCGCCCTGTTTTTGCCTCACCCGTTGATAACAATCAGTTAAGTTACGATTTTGAATTAAAGGGTTTGCCATCTGGCATATACACCTATCATTTACGACACCCATCCGGGCAGGTACTTTTTAGGGATCGAATTGTTATTATTCGGTAAATTTAACAATATTTCTTTCAAAATCATGAGCAATAAACTATTCTATTCATTAGCAGTATGCCTGCTTTCCGTAACATTGGGATTCAATGTTTTTAAAAATAGCGCTGGGACTATTTTTGACTATTCTAATCCAATCTATTCATTCAAATTATCATCACCATCAGATCAAATAGGACTTGCGAGTATGCTGTCTTTTTCTGTGGCACGACGACTGGATTCCACATATTATGCGTTAAAGAATATCCAAAGTGTATTTAGGACTGACAAACATATCGTAGTATTTGATGGCGAAACCGATTATATAGAAAGGCTTTGTTTCTTTGATCTTACGACCGGAAAACTAGATAAAGAAGTTCAATTTCCTACAAAGTACTATGATGATATTGCGAGTGTTCGCAGTGTAGTATATGATGCTAAACAAAAGAAATTTTATGCTTTAGCCAGTGGTCGCGAATCTATATTAGAATATTCTTCCACAGGAGATTTAATCTCCGAACTGTATATAGGCATGTATGGTAACAAGATGGTATTACTTGACGATGGCACTTTTCTCGTTGAATCTAGTTTACATGAAAAAGGCTTATCGAAAGGATATAGGCTCGTATTATTTAACCAAAAAGGAGAAATCGTTGATCTTTATTTTCCTTACCAACAACGAGAAGGTGGTTTATCGATCGAAGATACTGGTATTTTATCAAAATTTGATAGTATTGTCCACTATTCTTGGCCATTAGGTGATACCATTTATACTTTTACAAATCGAGTATTCTCCCCTGAAATAATCATTGATTTTGAAAAAAGTACTATTCCCTATGAAAAGCGTAGTAATCCTACTTTAGTGACAAATAATCAATTTAGTGAATATTCATTTGTCCTCTCAGATTTTGCTGCTACAGATGATTATCTTATTTTTAGTTATCTTAATGCAGGAATACAAAAAAACTTTGAGTTGATTAATAAAAAGACTGGATCGTATTTGAACGCTAGGGCAGCACTAAATGATGAGTTTAAAACCCTTTTCAATTCAGGAGACGTACTAGGGATGGATGGTAAAACCATTATTGTTGAATTAACACCGGAACGCGCAAGATCGCTACTAAAAAAGCGTAAAGATGACATCAGGTTAATTCAAAAAAACGTACCCGACTTGTATCGTGCAATATTCCAAGCAACTCAAGATATGAATCCAACATTGTTATATTTTAATTTGAAACCATGACGCGCTTTTATGATAATTAATTGTGTCCAAGTACTTAGTATAATAATCGTTAAATCATTTAGGGGTACTCAACAACCGATGAATAACGAAGATAGAGGCAAAATAAAGCCGCCAAATCTGTGCGTTTATTTAGATTTTATTCCTTAGCCTATTATTTTTATGCATCGGACGCTCCCACCGCCAAAAGTCTGTTTATAAAAAGTTAAAATACATACAAAAAGTTAAGTATGGTTAAAATTTCGATAATAAATAAATCTCCTGCAACATATTTAAAATCGTATTGTTAAATAAAAAAGACAATACTTTTTAAGTTAAAACGAATCATCCCTCTCTTGCTTTTGTATTTATGATATGAAGTGTTTAGACACAATACAATCGCAAGATGAAGCAATCATTCAGCAGTATAATCTTTACTATATAAATCATCAATCATTTAAACAATTTCAAACAACATGAAGTACTTACCTATTTTGACCATTTTGATGGTCTCTTTTTGCTCCAACCACGATCTGTTCGCTCAAAAAACCCGACAAATATCCGTTGGATACACTTGTTTCCCACTCGAATCAAATCTAGCGCAAGGTTATTCTAGTGCTTTTGATTATCTGCCCAAGCAATCAAATTCATCCTTTGGTTTGATATTTGAGATGTTAGCGACTCAAAAGATAAACGTAAATGCACCGCTGGTGGATAATTCAGGATTGGAATATATTTTCTACGGTCTTTCCTATAAATATCGGGTAATAAATGCCAAAAAGATAACGGGTTGGGCAGGTTTAAACGCAGGTATGAATAATGTAAAACAGGTTAGATCAACTGGGGAAAATAAGGTATTAGTCTTTACCGACCCATTCATAATTATAGACGATAGAGAGACGCTAGTCAGTGCCAATTCTTTTAACCTACAACCAACGTTTACGCTCAATTACAACATCAAAAATAATGTTGGTATTAGCGCACAGGCTCGCTATCGGATTGGAACAGAAGATACTAAAATTCTGAATCGGTCACAACTGAGTGGTAGCCAATTTAGTGTGATGCTTTATTGTTTGTTCTAAACTAAGGAATGGTGTCGAAATAAAGGTACAGATTGATGCACATCTTTTGCCCTTATATTTCCTCTTTTTCTACTTAAATAGGTCGGCTATTCGCGCAAAAAAACAGAAAATCTGAGACCAAAATCTGAAGCCTGAATTTGTACCTTTATTACAACACCATTCCTAAGCATTGGAAATGTAACAGTCTATTTTTTTAGCCAAAGATGAACCTTAGTCATAAAATGAATTAAATTTTAAAAATAGGTAAATAACAATGAACAAAATTTGTATTAGAAAAATACCGCTCTTGATGTGTGGTATTTATTTGATTTTCTGCCACGATATGCAGGCACAAAATCAGGTCACTTTAGCGCTAGAGGAGGCCATAGCAATGGGGCTTGCGCACAGCAAACAGCTAAAATTGGATAGTATCAGTCTTTTACAAGCGGATACAAAGGCTTCACAAGTCAAAAATGTATTGTTGCCGCAGGTAAGTGCTAATTTAAGTTACATCAGAATTAGCGACAATATCACTCCATTTGAAGTTGCTTTCCCATCGGGTGATGTGGTACTAAATCCTCAAATTCTTAACCAATCTTACAATTCATTGCAAGTGCGGCAACTCGTTTGGGCTAGCAGTAGAGTGAAATATGGAGCAGAATTATTGGATTTAGACAGGAAGGCTATCTATTTCGATGTTGCGAAAAACAAATCGGATGTAGCGTACTCCATTACCCAATTATGGTATAACCTTTTCACCGTAGAGCAATCTAAAAAACTGATTACAACCAATATCGAACTATTGAACAATCAGAAAAAAGATGCGGATAATTTTGTGAATCAAGGCATTTTATTGTCCAATGAATTACTGAAAATAGAGTTAGCAATTACCAATCTGCAATCCAGTTTATCCGACCTTGAAAAAACCCAAGCTATATTGAATTATAACCTCTGCACGCTTACCGGCTTGGATGTACAAACAAACATCGTAGTGCCTGAAACATTGTCTAAAGTTACTCAAGAGAACGATAGTTTTGACCAATATCTTGAAAAAGCAATGCAAAACAGACCCGAACTTAAAGCGCTTGCAATTAGAAAAGAACAGGCAAATATTGGGCTGAAATTGACAAAAAACAACACTTTACCGATTATCAGTGCTGGGGCAAATGTCAACGTAGATTTACCCAACCAAAGGCTTTTTCCAAACGAAGCAGTATTTACCCCAACTTGGAATATTGGCGTTTTCTTGAATTGGAATTTGACGGATATATATACCAATAAAAATAAAATAACGGAAAGTAACTTGGCCATTTCTAAGATAAATACCGTTGCCAGCCAAGTACAAGAAGGGATAAAAATGGAGATAAACGCCGATTACAACAACTATTTACAGGCTAAACAAAAGATTAATCTAGCCAATAAATCGGTTGAACAAGCATCCGAAAACTTTAGGGTGGAACAAAATAAATTTAAAACCCAAACCACAACAGCTACCGAGTTTTTGAACGCTAATACGATGCTAATCAATGCAAAAATTGGTCTCACGACGGCTATTGCTAATGCAGAATTAGCTTATAAAAAACTATTAAAATCAATCAATTAATTCAAAATACTGACCTAGATATAAGTTTATAACGCAATAATAAATACTTGGTTGTAAATTTTCAAAAATATCTTGTTGGTATAAATTTTAAAATAATAACTAAAAATAGTATAAAAATGCAAAAAATAAGTACAATTATTGCCATCATGTTCACCATTTTTTTAGCCAGTTGTGGCGGTGGTCAAGAAACAGATAATGCCCAATTGGAGACCGATATCAGTCCCGTCATTCCTAAAATCAATGGCTGGGTCATCCGAGTTTTGGTGGAAGACAATCAGGAAGTTAAAGAAGGTGATACGATCTTATTGCTGGATAATGCAAACTATAAAATCGCTGTACAACAAGCAGAAATTGCTGTGGCCATGGCCAAGCAAAATGTTCAAGTCGCTAGAAGTGGGAAAGGCGTTATTACGACAAATGTCAATTCGGTTACGGCCAATTCAAATGCAGTAGCGGCTAATTTATTTTCGGCCAACGCAGGTGTAGCAGCGGCAAAAATTAGATTAGAAGCAGTAACAAAAGATTATGAGCGGTTTAAGATTTTGTTAGAGCAAAAATCTGCGACACAACAACAATTTGACGGCATAAAAGCGGAAAAAGATGCGGCTGAACAACAATTTAAAATAGCCGAAGGACAAGTGATTGCTTTGCAGAAACAAGTGGAAGCGGCCAAATCACAAATAACATCTACACAGGCCAATATTTCGACTAATACGGAAGGGGTAAGTCTCGCCGAACTTTCAGTGAAACAAGCCGAGGCTAATTTGGATGCTGCTCGTTTGATGTTGTCTTATTGCGCTGTTGTTGCGCCTGCGAGTGGTATTGTCTCTAAAAAAAATGTCCAAAAAGGGCAAGTTGTTGCAATTGGGCAGCCGTTGATGGCCATTACCAACAATCAAAAAATATGGGTTGTTGCCAATTTCAAGGAAACCCAAATCGAAAAAATGAGGATTGGTCAAGATGCAGAAATTAAAGTAGATGCTTATGCGGATAAAGTTTTTGCGGGTAAAATTCAATCTTTTTCGCAGGCAACTGGGGCTAAGTTTTCACTATTACCGCCCGACAATGCTACGGGTAATTTTGTGAAAGTGACGCAGCGCGTACCTGTAAAAATTACCCTTTCTGACAGCAACGATAATGAATTTCCTCTTAGAGCGGGTATGAGTGTATCCGTTAAAATTAAATAATAAACATGGATAATGCTATAAATCCTGTCCAACCTACTTACGAAGTAGGCATAAGGAAATGGCTGATAACGATTACTGTTATCACATGTGCCATTATGGAATTAATTGACACCTCAATTGTGAATGTGGCAACTCGTCAAATTGCGGGTAATTTAGGTGCAACCATCGAAGAAACGGCTTGGGTGATCACAGCTTACGCCATTTCAAATATTATCATTATCCCGTTGACAGGTTTTTTGAGTAATATTTTTGGGCGAAAAGTGTATTTCACCGCTTCGGTTATTCTCTTTACCGTTGCTTCTTATTTGTGCGGTGCTTCTACCTCCATTTATATGCTTGTCTTTTGGCGATTTGTGCAAGGTATTGGCGGTGGTGCGTTGTTGGCTACGGCGCAAACGGTTTTGGTAGAAACATTTCCACCCGAGGAAGTGGACAAGGCCAATGGTATTTTTGGTGCAGGCATCGTAATGGGTCCCACGTTAGGCCCCGTTTTGGGCGGATATTTGACCGATAATTATTCTTGGGGTTGGATATTTTACGTCAATATTCCGATTGGTATTATTGCCACTTTTTTATCCTGGAAATACATAAAAGGCACAAAATCACCCATCGTTGGCAGAATAGATTATTTGGGTATTCTATTTTTAGTCATAGGTATTGGTGGATTGCAGTTGGTTTTGGAAGAAGGTGAGCGAAAAGATTGGTTCAATAATTCATTTATTCTTTACACCACCATACTTTCGGTGTTAGGTATTATCGCTTTTACTGTTAGAGAGTTAACTTGCCAAAATCCGGTTGTGGATCTAAAAATATTAAAAAACCGAAATGTGATTATTGGTGCTGTTTTGAGTTTAGCATTTGGAGTGGCCATTTTTTGCTCCGTTTTTCTTTATCCCATTTTTGTGCAAGGTTTTTTAGGTTGGAACGCTACGCGCACGGGTTTGATCATTTTACCAAGTTCATTTCTAACAGGTATGCTCATGGGGCTTAATGCTACGCTTTTACAAAAAGGGGTGAGTCCTAAAGTGTTAGTTTGTATCGGTTTTGCATCAGTTATAGGCTACGAATTTATTACTTATTTTTTAGCGACACCTCAATCGGGTGAATGGGACTGGTTTTGGCCCCAAATGATACGAGGTTTTGGTTTCGGGTTCATTTTTGTTCCTGTGGCAGGTCTTACTTTATCGGGTTTACGCGGTAATGACCTTGCGCAAGCCTCGGGTTTATCCAATATGATGCGCTTATTGGGCGGTGCTATTGGCATTGCGGTCATTAATACCTTTGTCACGCGCCGTGTTGCGGTACACCGGAATGATTTGATGAGCAATATATCGCTTTATAACCCCGAAGCCAACGAACGATTCTACAACTTGACCCAAGGGTTTCAAGCGCAAGGCAAATCTTTAGGAGAAGCACAACAAATGGCAACAGCAGCTTTGGAAGGGGCTGTTTCGTATCAGGCCGCAGTTTTGAGTTATGCAGAAGGTTTTTTGGTCATCGGTATTATTTGTGCAATATGCTTACCTCTCATTTTCTTTGCCAGAATTAAAAAGGGAGAAGTCGTAGATGTGAGTGGTGCGCATTAATAAGCCAAGGTGATTTCTTCTTAATTCAACTTGAATATTGACCCTCCCGATTCAGTACCTTTTGAAGAAGAATTTTAGCGATGAAGAGGTTTTATCATCTAGTTTTAGCGATGATATTCTAGTGGCATACAAAGAAGCATTACCATTTTTAGTGTTTTTAGATGCCGTTATTGGTGAATAATATAATAAAAAAACCGCCTTGTTATGCTCAAATAAACAAGGCGGTTTTTTATTTTTATCCCAACAAAATACCCTTAAAAATGTTAGTACTGATAACTTTTAGTAAGGCTAATTTGACAGATTACGGACTGCTTTTGCGCAAAAAATGGTACGTGACAGATGAAAATGGACTTCCTAAAGTTATTAGTTAATCGTACAAAACTAAAATCAACCTCAAAACATGTGGATTTGTCCAAAATGTGAGCGCACTTTGCGTACGCCCCACCAATGGCACTATTGCGAAAAGGTTGAATTAGAAGCACTTTTTGAAGGCAAGCAGCCGATGGTGTCCTATCTTTTTGATGCCTTGCTGGTGGAGGTTATGGATTGGGAAGGCGTGTTGTTTAGTGCCACCAAAAACTGCGTCGTCTTTACGCATCAAAAAACGTTTTTGGTCGCCAAACCGATGCAAAAAGCCTTGAATATTAAGTTTTATCGGACTGATTTTTCGGATGCCCCTCCCATTTTTAAATGTGTAAAATGGTCGGGAAAATACGAAGCACATGTCCGTTTGACTGATTTGGACGACTTGACAACCGTGGTTTTTAATTGGATTAAAATGTCTTACAAAATATCGTAAAATATATTTTTAAAATACGAATACCATGCCTAGAAGAACATCCATCAATGACGTAAAAGAGATCGAAGATTTGAACGACTTAGAGCGTATTGTACAAGATAAACGCAATGATAAAAGATCGGATGCTAAAAAAGAACGGCGCAATCGGCACTACGTCAAGGTACTGATAAAACAACAACTGAAAGAGGACGATCTTGAAGCATTAAATGGAAATTAGACTATAAAATGATAGTAGATGCACAATATTTGTCCAACGCTGATGACCAATTAAAGCAGATTATTGAGGTCGTCCCAAAACCCGAAATCATCTCCACAAACGATGTTTTCCACGACCTTATGTCTTGTATTTTAGAACAACAAATTCATTACCGCAGCACCAAGAAGATTTTTCAAAAAATGCTGCAATCGGCACATATTGAACGCTTGACTTTGGACAATTTTCCAGAATTTGAAAAAACGGCTTTCGCCAACTCAAAATTTGCGATTGGTAAATTTGAAACAATAGGACAGATTATTGAATTTTTCACCCCCAACAAAATCAATTGGGCGTTGTTAAGTGATGCGGAAGTTGTGGAAAAACTGTCGTCCATAAAAGGTATTGGCAAATGGACGATTGACATGATTTTACTCTACACTTTGGAACGCCCAGATGTGTTTCCTTACGATGATTTTCATCTAAAAGAAATCATGGTGAAACGCTATGGATTGAACCCAACTGTAAAATTGAAAGCCCAAATGCTGGAAATTGCTGAAAATTGGGGTGCGCACAAGTCATTGGCTGTCAAATACTTATTGGCTTGGAAAGCATTTAATAAAAAAGGTGGTAAATGAATTATTTAACGGTTCACACAGGCGAACAAGCGATTGGGCAATTAGAAAAAATGAAAGGTGGTTATTTTTATCTGATGATTGAAACGGATATTATTAATCAATTTGAACGAAAACGGCATACTCGTTTGGTGTGTCATTTGGATGAAAAAATCAGTTATCAATGTGGTTTAAATCACCTTGGCGATGGCAATTTTTTCATCATTATTGCGGGTAAATATCTTGAACAATTGGGTAAAAAAGTGGGCAGTATCGTACATTTCAAAGTGGAAGAAGACCCAAATCCGCTTGGCGTTGATGTACCCGAAGTATTGACCGTTTTGTTGGCATATGATGAAGACCTGAAAACGATTTACGATAAAATTACCGATGGCAAAAAAAGGGCTTTGATTTTTTCCATCATAAAAACCAAGGATATTGACAAGCAAGTGCAAGGCATTATGGGCTTTTTGGCAAAAGAAAAGCAACAATTAATCAAAAAAGGACAAATATGAAGCGTTCAGGTTCAGCTGATTTAGCCCTTATGGGTGGCTCCATTCCGAGTTGGTTATTCGACCGAATGACTAATTTGTCGCTCCCGATTGTGGAGGCGATTATTATGGAATATGGACAACAAGGCTTTTTGAGCCGTTTATCTGACCCATTTTGGTTTCAAAGTTTTGGGGCGGTTATTGGCATGGATTGGAACTCATCGGGCGTGACAACTGCGGTGATGAGTGCTTTGAAAAAATCGCTCAATCCTCATTCCAAAGCACTCGGATTGTACGTCTGCGGGGGCAAAGGCAAGGACAGTATGCAAACGCCAAACGAGTTGTTGGTCGTCGGCGATCGCACGGGCTTAGACGGTAATTATTTGGCTCATTGCTCCAAATTAAGCGCAAAAGTGGATAATACAGCCATTCAAGACGGTTTTCAATTGTATTTGCACAGTTTTGTGGTCAGCGACAAGGGTGATTGGTCGGTTATTCAACAAGGAATGCAAAGCGAAACGGCAACGGCAAGGCGGTATCATTGGAATTCGGACAACCTGAAATCCTTCGTTGAGGAGCCACACACGGCAATCTGTGGTGAACACCAAGGCACTATTTTGAACTTGGTGGACAAATTAGCAAAGCCCACACAACAAGCCATTCTAGATATCACGAAGGAGAACCCTCTCCATATTTTGAAGGAAATTCCGCACATGATACTGCCCACTTACTGCGATATTAAGGCAAAAGACGTGGATTTGAAGCGTTTGGGCAGTATTTTGTGGCTCGCCCAAGAAAATGAAACGGAAAAATTTGAAGATTTATTGATGCTGCAAGGTTTGGGTCCACGGACTTTGCAATCTCTTACTTTGGTCAGCGAAGTGATTCACGGCACACCTTCCCGTTTCAGCGACCCTGCCCGTTTTGCCTTTGCTCACGGCAGTAAAAATGCCAAATCGTTTCCCGTACCTACCCGAATTTATGACGAAACGATTGAAGCCTTAAAATCGTCGGTCGAAAAAGCCAAATTAGGCGACAGTGATAAAAGTGAAGCTATAAAAAAACTCACGCAATTGGCGCAAAAAGCCGAGCAAAATTTTACACCATACGAAGACGCTGAAGGTAGTTTTCAGAAAAATCTTGACCACGAACGCCAAAATTCATGGCGATACGGCGGTAGAACGGTGAAAGGTTTTGTCGAAAAGCCTAAAAATGACCAGTTGAAACTGTTTTAAATATTTGCCTTAAGCATAACTTGTTCCAAGTGCAGATCTTGCTCTAAATACGCGCTAAACTCATTCACATGATTCGCAGCCAACAATATCCAATTTCGAAGGCTATCCGCAGTTACATCATTTTCTCGGCATACTGCGTTTACGCCAATTCCACTAGCAAACAAATCCAACACTCGGGCTATCTTGTCCATATACGTACGAAGCCCGAAAAACATCGTTCCCTTTCTAACCGAAAACGGAATCTTGCACTTAACGCAATAGCCACGACCCTTCAATAGACTTTTTATTTTCAGGTTGCTTACCCCAGATTGGCCATAGTATAGACACTTTGGGTTATCACAATACTGATGCTTGCGAAAATATTCAAATTCTTCTATTGTGATATGGATGTAACCATAGCATATTTTAACCGTTTAGTAAGAAAATTTTAAAAAATTAATTATAATATTTTTTAAATTAAAAAAAATTAAAGCAATAAAAAACCAAACAAGTTCTAAGGAATAAAGTTTTTGAAATAAAAATAAGGTCTGGTGGTTATCTTTCAAGTACTCCCTAAAAAACAAATACCCGACAATTTAAAAAAACTATGATATCAAGTAAACAACTTATCAATCAGCAACTGATTAGTCACCACACTTAAATAATGTTCGTTCTTTTTGACCCCAAAAGCGGAAAGCATGGTAACAAAAATACTTTTTCGAGTGCGTGTTTGTTCTCTAAAAATGGCGACTTTTTCTCTCAATTCTTGTTCGTAATCTTTGGAAAAAATAAACGCTTTGTCGTAAAATTTGACTTCGAGCAAGTTCATACAATGTACGATATTTTAACTCAATTTGGCAAGTTTTATTTTTTTCATCCTGCCAAATTAGTTGTTTTTATAGTGAATTTGGCAAAATCATAGATATACATTTAAGGAAAAATTGACCACAAGTAATTGATTATCAAATACATAATAAATTGTTTCAATTATAATTATTCAGTCGTTTTAAAATTCCCGTAGGGAATACATGTTTATAGGGATCGAAATGTGGTTTTACGCTAATCCCGTTAGGGATTATATGTAATTTGTGTGTGTTTTTCATATAATTCCTAACGGGATTAGTGTGAAATCATATTGCAATAGCCTATAAACATACATTCCCTATGGGAATTTGGGAGCGGCGGATAGATACCTTTAATTAAAACGGTTAAATACAGAAGTGGACATTTTAAAAGCCATTCCTATTTATCACAGGTTTTCAAGCATCTAACCAAATCTTAAAATCCCCTACCCTATCGCGGCTAACAACACAGGCATCCGAGTCTAAATACTTTGCCTTCAAGAATAACGACTGTTGCGATAATAATCGTTACGAAAACATCATCAAAAAACGGGTTGAATTGTTGATAAAATGGGCTGGGTACGGAGTCGGGTAAAACGCAAAAAGCCCATATAAAACGCGTTGCATGGGCATTTATTTGGAGGGGGTGGTTATAACAGAGCGTGTTCAAACGCCGATACCTAAAATTGTTTTATCAAGTTAAAATATTCAATACTTTTTTTAAGTTTGTAAAACGGAAGTGTCGTCATTAATTCTTTAACTTTCTCTTCGTCAACATCTTTAAAAATCAAGACAGCGCCGTTTCTGGTTTGTCTTAAAAACAAATGTTCTAAAATTCCTTCTTCTTTCCATTTTGCCACAACTTCTTGCTCGTGTTTTAAAATTTCTTGAAAATTTTCAGGAAGATTATCGATGTCTATTGTTAAAATTGCTTGAATGCTATTCATTTTTTTTATTTAATATTTTAAAATTAAGTTGCAAATGTATAGCCATTACTTTACTTTTACAAATAGTTACACTAATGTATAGAAGTAACCAAATATCAGGTAATATTTAGAATCAACAAGTTATGGCGAAAAACTAATACCAAGCATTGTGTCATTGCACAGATGGGGTCAAGAGTTTATTGTTTGATTGTTGTTTGAGTAGGGGTAAAACGCAAAATTCTCATACAAAACGCGTTGCATGGGATTTTACATGGTACATCAAACTGAAAGTACAAACCACTAAAACTGCACCTTATACACCACATTCGGAAACAAGCCCAACTGATAAGTCGTTTTAATGGTAATTTGTCATTTATTACGGCACTATACGAAGCAATATAACAATGCTACCCGCTTTAGATCAGTGTGATTGTTGGGCAAAAAGGGGGCAATAGTTTTAAAAAATGAATCTATGGGAAAATCGTCCATCTACCTGCGTTCATTGTCCATTTAATTAAAGTGGAAGCCGCCGCACCTTTGCAGCTTCAATTTTGACACACTAATTAAATTGATTTAACAATGAAAAAATTCACAGTACCAACACGTGCAGAAGTTGCACCTGCCAATCAAGCCATTTTTGATAACTTACAAAGTGCATTGGGCTTTGTCCCTAATTTGTACGCGACTATTGCTTATTCTAACAATGGTTTGAGCCGTTTTTTGGCGTATCAAAACGCTAAAACCTCTTTCTCAAACAAACAAAAAGAGGCCATTAATTTGATCGTAAGTCAAGTCAATGGCTGTATTTATTGCCAAAGTGCGCATACCGCGATTGGTAAAATGAATGGTTTTACCGATGAGCAATTACTCGATATCAGATATGGCAAAAGCACCGATCCTCAATTAAATGCTTTGGTTCAGTTAGCCGCCAATATTACCCAAAATCGTGGGAATGCCAGTAGCGATTTGGTGGAAGCCTTTTTTGCACAAGGATTTACTAATGAAAATTTGGTAGATTTGATCCTTCAAGTGAGCGACAAAATTGCGATGAATTATTTGCACAATTTGACTAAAATCCCTGTTGATTTCCCAATTGCAGCACCATTAGCGTTGGAATTGGCTTAAAAACACGTACTTTTACTAAAAATACCGAAGATTTTAAGTCTTCGGTATTTTTTATCTTTTAAAATTCATACATTTCTATAAAATGGAAAATCAAAGACCACCTTTGCCACCATTCACACTCGAAACCGCAAAACAAAAAATCCAAATGGCCGAAGATGCCTGGAATAGCCAAGATCCAGAGCGTGTATCTAAGGCTTATACGCTGGATAGTGAATGGCGCAATCGACATATCTTTGTGAACGGAAGGGATGAAATTGTTGCTTTTCTTACTGATAAATGGCAACGCGAATTGAACTATAAACTAAAAAAAGAATATTGGGCACATACCGATAATAGAATTGCGGTGCGTTTTGAATACGAATACCATAATGCAGAAGGGCAATGGTTTAGGGCTTACGGCAATGAAAATTGGGAGTTTGACGCCAGTGGTTTGATGCAAAAACGTTTTGCTAGTATCAACGACTTGGCGATTGAAGCATCGGATAGAAAATTAATATAAAACAACAATGTTACAACAATCCGCATTTACACTGGTCAATCCTCAAAACGGTAACCTTGCTTTTAAACTGTTTTCGTTTGACAATAACAGCGCCTTTGACCATATCCAAAGGCTCAATTATTATTCGCTTATTTGGATACAGAAAGGCAGTGGGAGCGCAAAAGCCGATTTTTCGAAATACAGTTTTTCGGAAAATGTCATGTTTGCTTTTGCGCCCTACCAACCGTTTATGTTTTTTGAAACGACACCAATACAAGGCATAGCGATCCATTTTCACCCCGATTTTTTTTGTATCCACAAACACCAACAGGAAGTAGCGTGTAATGGCGTTTTGTATAATAATATTTACCAACCACCTTTTGTTGTGGTGGATGATACGGCTAAAAGCACGTTTGATATCATGTTAACGCAGATAAAAGCAGAAATGCAAAACCCTGCCTTGGCCCAATATGAATTATTGGTTTCGTACCTCAAAATCATTTTAATAACGGCAGCAAGGCTAAAAACGCAGCAACAACCCGATGCGCAAAAAGCCGTTTCTGATAGCAAAGAGCCGTTTATTCTTCAAAATTTGAAGAATTATATCGAACAACATTATAAAACCAAGCATTCTGCCAGTGATTATTCCGATTTATTGAACATTACACCAAAAGCCTTGGCAAAAATTACTAAAGCGCATTTTAATAAAACCCTCACCGACTTAATTGCCGAACGTATTGTTATCGAAGCCAAACGAGAATTGTATTTGACCAATAAATCGGTGAAGGAAATTGCCTACGGATTGGGCTACGATGATGAATATTATTTCAGCCGTTTCTTTAAAAACAATGCCGATGTGTCGCCACAGATGTATCGGGAAACGGTTGGATTTGCAAGAGGGATATAAGGTAGGCTGGCTTACGTTTCAAAATTTCATATATTGAGCCTAAAATGCTTATAGAACCTTGCGCTAGTCGCATTTTTCGCTGCTTTGCGCAATTAGGCTTTTAAAAGTAGTGGAATAGGATGAGGCAATGGAAAACAAGGAAATTTCCCAAAAAATGATGCACTCTACTGTTTCCTTTTTGTAATTTTGCTAGGCGATCGGGTAATTTTGCAGTAGTGACACTCAATCCCGAATAAAAAATAAAACATATGAATACCAACCTAGTTGCATACTACAATGACAGAGCAGCAGAATATGAGAAAATATACGCCAAACCTGAACGACAGGACGACTTACTTCGTGCAGCGACAATTGTTCAAGACATCTTTGCCAACAAACAGGTTTTAGAAATAGCTTGTGGCACTGGTTATTGGACTGAACGTATTGCGCAAAGTGCTACTTCCATTTTGGCAACAGATATTAATGCAGCGGTTATCGACGTTGCAAAAAGAAAAACATATCCCAATGATAAGGTGTTTTTTGAAATAGCCGATATTTTCAATTTACCTGACCAAAATCAATATGAAAGTTTGTTTGCTGGTTTTATATGGAGTCATATTTTACTACAAGATCTTGATAAATTTTTGCAAACTGTAAACAATTTGGTGTCTCCGGGTGGAACAATTGTATTTATGGACAATCATTTCGTTGCCGGCAGCAATCATCCAATTACCAAAATAGATGCGCAAGGCAACACTTTTCAAACAAGAAAATTGGAGGATGGAACGGAACATTTGGTTTTGAAAAACTTCCCTACAGCAGCATTTATCCATCACAAACTTGAAGGTAGTGCGAACGCTGTTAAAGTGATCAATCTGACATACTATTGGATTTTAATATACGAAACCTCATCTGAATAGTAGTACGCCTCTATTTACAAAAACAAACGCCTACTCATATCCCAATCCAAACCCAAACCGATAAAGCGGGTCTTTTGAATCGTATGGCACATCTTCTTTTTGTTGCAAAACGGCTTCCATCGAAGACGGCAATTCAAACGGCAATTTCCCTTCGGGTTTGAATTTGCCAAAGATCAAATCCAAAATAATACCATCCTCACTACTAAAATCGCCGATAACAGCCTTACTTTGGGCATTGATTTCTGGAAAAACGGCAGGTCTTTCCAAATTCATCACCGTAATAGTTGGCTTTGATTGGATCAGTTTTAGCAATTCGGTCTTTTCTTTTTCTGGAAAATCAAGGCTACCTTGGTGGAATATCCGTTCCACGATGTACTTTGCTACCTCGGGGCGGTAAGGTGTGTTCAGTTTTAAAACAATAACGTCAGCCTCTTTTACATTGGTCGTCACATTAGGGTAATTTTTTATTGCTGCTGCATCAAAGCCTTGCAAATAGATTTTTGTTGCTGCTTTTAATGGGAGGATATTGTTGTCGTTTTTTAACAAAACCAAGGATCGGCGTTGTGATTCGCGGCCTTTTTTCATAAAACTTTCACTACCTACAATCGCTGCACCTTCCGTTTTCAAATAAGGATTATCAAAAAGCCCCATGCGGAATTTTTCTTTGAGTATCCTTTTTACTGAAATATTGATGCGTTCTTCGGTGATCTGACCCGATTTTACCAAATCTACTACAACATCAGGAATGGCTTCGCCGCCAAACATATCGCAGCCTGCATCCAGTATTTTTGCCACTCGTTCTTTGATACTCAACTGCTCAACACCATGAGCAGAGGCTGGTTTTAGCACGATACCAAACTGCCCTTGGTCGGTCACCAAACCCCAATCTGTGCAGACGATGCCATCAAAATGATATTTTTCCCGCAACATTCCGGTAATAATTTCTTTGTTGTAACCGAAACCAACATCTTCCTTGGTTTGGCCTACAGGAATGCCATAATAAGGCATAATTTGAGCGGCATGGGCCGCAAATACTCCTTTTTCAAACGGAATGAGGTGGTAATTGAAGTTATTGCCCGGATAGGCTTGTTTGCCCGGCGGGAAATGCGCATCCATACCATCTTTTTGAGGGCCGCCGCCGGAAAAGTGCTTGGCCATACATTCTACGCTTTGCGACGTGATGCTGTCGCCTTGGAAACCAAGGATATACGCTTTGGTCATTTTGGCCGATAGTTCTGCGTCTTCGCCAAACGTACCATTGATGCGTGCCCAACGCGGTTCGGTGGCCAAATCTGCCATGGGCGACAAAGAAAGCCGAAAGCCAATAGCGGTATATTCTTGCCGTGCAATATCGCCAAACGCACGCGCAAGTACGGTATCGCCAATAGCCGCAAGGCCAAGTGGCGAGCACCATTTGGAAAAATAAGGCGTAAAAATACTGGCACCGGGCGCATTGGGTACGCCGTGTCGCGGGTCAGTAGCGATCGTAACTGGAATGCCCAAACGGGTGCGTTCTGCTAATTTTTGAATATTATTGTTCCAAGCAATCATGGCCTGCGGCGGGAGCGATTGCAGGGTATTGAAATGGTTCATTTTCTTGTGGGCCACCATGGACGCATTGGACTCAAAAGCCATCGACATGGGGTTCATAACAGAACTTACATTGCATAACGCGCCGTCGTTGTTCATCGCGATCATGGTAATAAACATAAGCCCCGCTTTTTCTTCGAGGTTCATTTGGCTCGCCAAGTCGTTTACACGGTCGTTGAGCGGTGCTTTGGTATCCTCGTAAATATCCAATTTCCCGTTTTTATTCAAATCTCGGAAAGTATGGCTGTCAACAGTAATAGTAGGTGCTTCATTACCCACCAAAGCCATATCACGAGCAGCGGCCATTGATGATTTGACGTAAATGTAGAGCAATGCCAACAGGAGGATAAGCAATAATGTGCCGATAGTATAAGCGAAAAATTTAAAAAATTTCCTCATTTAAAGTAAGTTATTGTAAGCCTTGTTATGAATTGTAATGGCAAAGATAGAAAAAAGTAAAATTGTTTTTACTTAAGGACTAATATTTTACTGCGTATTCAATATGGATACAAATTTTGTAACTATTCAGTTACCACCAATTCCCATAAGGAATGTATGTTTATAGGGTTGAATGAAAAACGGGCCAATACCTCCGCTATCCAAAAACTAGAAACAATTCCACTATTTGGAAAAAAGCACAATCCATAGATTAATATATGCCTGATAATCAATGAATTAAGATATTGGCAGACCATTTGCATTTGTTATAAGCATACAAGTAAGACTAAAGTATGCAACAGATATTTAAATACATAGGTTATACCTTTTCACAGGCTAAAAAGTCGCACCAATCAATGAGGTTGTATTATATCAACAACCCTGATGGTACACCGCGTTGGATATGGCCGGAGGGTTTGGCGCAACCACTTTTTCTTAAGTTTTATAATGTTGCTACACCAAAAGCACAACTGTTTAGTATAGCGGTGCAGTTGATCTTCATTTTAGGGCTTCAACGTATTTTCTTCAAATCGGTGATCGGCGAGATGCAACGCAAATCATTAATATTGCCTCAATTTTTTCCACAGCAGCACAATTGGGCCATTTTTACTGGTACAACTGGGCCTAACAACAAATTGATACTCTATATTAAAGGCGCAAAACACAGCAATTTTTTCAAAATAGCTACATCTTACAACGCTGAAAACGTTATTCAACGCGAATATGAGTCGCTTCGGCAACTCGAGAAACTACCGATAACAACATTTACAGTACCGAGTATTTCTTTTAAGGATGATGGTGTGATTGGGTTGGAGGATATTTCTGAGCAAACCAAACGCGACCATTCCCTTTCTGATCTTCATATTAAAGCATTACAAGAAATAAAAACCTTAACTGGTACGACATTGCAGGTATCGAATTCGGCTATTGGCCAGCAAACCAAGACGGTATTGGCCGAAATACTACAAAAAGAAGACGCTCGTGTGCCCAAAGGTATGCTTAAAAAACTGGCAATACTGTCAGAGCAACTCGATCAGCAGACGGTACAATTTGCAATGGGCCACGGCGATTTTACACCGTGGAATATGTATGTAAAAGGTGAAAAACTGGCCATTTACGACTGGGAATTATCCCATGCTGCTTTGCCCGTTGGTTACGATGCTTTTCATTTTATACTACAACAAGGTATCTTGGTAGGAAGGGTATCTTGGAAAAAAATCAAGGCTGAAATGGAACGCCGCATCCCAAATACTTTTTTCGGCAGTGCAGCACAGCGCGAAACATACCTGCAACTTTACCTCCTGATACACGTGGTGCGCAGCCTGAAAATATACACCGAACAACCACAATGGCATACCCAAGTAGAATGGTTGATGCAAACCTGGAATGAGGCTTTGAGCGAACAGGTCGCCCACCATATCGACGCTCGCGCCTGCTTAATCATGGATACTTTTGACTTTTTGCAGAACAAGGACTACGCCGCGCTCAAATTCCCTGATACCGCGCCAGCATTGACGAGCGAATATGCTGATATTGATCTTTGTATGGAAAAAACAACTGCAAATGCGCTGTATCAATTTTTAAGCCAACATACGCTAACGGTACATACGCGCCGAATTAAAAAATCTTTTATGGATATAATAGAAGTCCAATTGCCAAACAGCCAGTTGCTGCACTTCGATCTAATTAGCCAATTAAAAAGAAAAAGCCTTGAAATGATGGATGTATCCTCGGTGATAAACAGGGCTAAAGTAAATACTTTTGGCGTAAAAATAGCACAAGAAGAAGATAATGCGCGTTTTATCGCTTTGTTCTATAGCCTTAATAACCAATCCATTCCATCAAAATATAGTGCGTACCAATCCTTTATCGCTTTGGATCCGCTCCTCGCTTCGGTGTATAACAATGAACCCGTACGCCCACAACTTATTGCTTTGTTGAAGTCGAAACCTACCAACCGCGGATTTTCGGGTATTAAAAATAAACTAAACTATTTAATGGATACCGTTCGTGGTTTCTTCTCCCCAAAAGGATTTATTGTCACTTTTAGCGGGGTAGATGGTGCCGGAAAGTCAACTGTGATTGAGCATGTTAAGCATGAATTGGAAAAGCGAAACCGTAGAAAAGTCGTGGTAATTCGGCATAGGCCATCGTTGTTGCCCATTCTGAGCGCGTGGACAAAAGGCAAACAACAAGCGGAACAAGAGGCCGCCCAAAAATTGCCACGACAAGGCGATAATAAAAGCCAAATATCGTCTTTTGTGCGGTTTGCTTACTACTATTCGGACTATATGATCGGTCAGTTTTATGTTTATTTGAGGTATGTATGCAGTGGTTATGTGGTACTATATGATCGGTATTATTTCGACTTTATCAATGATAGCAAAAGGAGCAATATCCAACTCCCCAAGACATTTGTAACTGCGGGTTATCAATGGCTGCTTAAACCCAATTTTAACTTCTTTTTGTACGCCAGTCCTGAAACGATTTTATTGCGCAAACAAGAATTGGATAAGGAGACCATACAGGAGTTAACACAAGACTATATCGCGTTGTTCCGCCAGTTGGACACCACACCACACGTTGGCTATTTTACCTTAGAAAACATTGATTTACAGACTACTATAAAAACAATAATGTCTAAAATATCTCCACGATGAAAAAAATACTAGAACAAGTGATCCGCCGTAGAAATCCTAATTTCAGGTTTGATAATGGATTGAATGGCTGGGCACTTTTACAATTTACGATGGTACAGGCGATGTCCTTTTTAAGAGGTTGCCGCTTGTTGCTTTATGGTCGGTCTTCCAAAGGTGCTTTACTGGGACGCGGCGTACGTTTTTTCAACCTGCCCTATATTTGTTTTGGGAAGTTTATGAAACTGGGTAATGGTGTTTATATCAGTGCATTGAGTAAAGAGGGTATTCAGATTGGGAATAATGTGAGCATAGGGGCATATAGCCGTGTTATTGTCTCTACATCATTCAATGATATTGGATTATTTATCAAAATTGGGCATAACGTGGGTATTGGCGAATTTGCTTACCTTGGTGGTGCAGGTGGTCTTACCATTGGAAATGATTGCATTGTAGGTCAGTACTTTAGTTGCCATCCCGAAAACCACAATTTTGATAATATAGACTTGCCTATTCGACACCAAGGTGTGACCCGAAAAGGCATCAAAATAGGTAACAATTGCTGGATTGGAAGCAAGGTAACGATATTAGATGGCGTAGAAATCGGTGATGGTTGCGTTATTGCAGCTGGTGCCGTTGTGCAAGCCTCGTTTCCGCCTAACAGCGTAGTGGGAGGTGTCCCCGCCCGAATTTTAAAACAAAGAAATGCATCCAACTAAAACTATTTTAGCCACCGCTTATGCCATAAATCCATTTAAAGGTTCAGAAGATGGCATGGGATGGAATTTCGTTTGCCAAATTGCCCGATTCAATAAAGTAATAGCCATTACTCGGGAAAATAACCGCACACATATAGAGCGTTACATGGCCGAGCATCCAGATACTTTGTACGCCAATATTCAATTCTGCTATTTTGATTTGCCATACTGGATGCGTTTTTGGAAAAAAGGAAGCCGCGGCGCCCTGTTGTATTATTGGCTTTGGCAAAAAGCAATGCCCGGCTTTGTTCGCGCACAACAGCTCCAATTTGATATTGCCCATAACCTTAATTTTCATAATGATTGGACACCCAGTTATCTTTGGAAATTAGGTAAGCCCTTTGTTTGGGGCCCAATAGGCCACCACCCGCGCATACCTTCGGTCTATCTAAAACCGTATCATTTTGCCTATCAAATAAAAGAAAGCCTCACTTGGGCGGTTAAAAAATATTTTTGGAATGTGTCATCAGCACTGCGCAAAACGGTTCAAAAAGCCGATTATGTGTGCTGTATGAACCAATCGGTGGCAACTGTACTCGAACTAAAACCGGGTCGGTGGGGCATTATGCCTTCTGTGGCAACGGAGGATTACGGATACCTTAAAACACCGTCAAAAGATAAATTTACGGTTATTTCGGCGGGAAGACTCGTGCCCTTGAAGGGATTTGACTTGACCATTTTGGCCTTTGCAAAGTTGGTTGCCCAACTGCCCGAAACCGCAAAACATAAGGCCGAATTGCTTATTGTGGGGAGTGGGCCTGAACTGGCATTTTACCGCCAATTGGCTGAACAACAGCAAATTACACCTTATATACGCTTTATTGAATGGATCGACCGACAAGACTTGATGGAGATGTTTAAAAATGCTTCCGTTTTCCTTTTTCCTTCGCACGAAGGAGCGGGCATGGTCGTTGCTGAAGCACTTTCTTTTGGTTTGCCAGTCGTTTGCTTGGACAATAGTGGTCCCGGTGAATTTATTGACCCATCTTGTGGTATCAGTGTATCCATAGGCGAGTACAACGAAACGGTAAACGGGCTGGCTGATGCCTTGTTGCTGTTGCACCAAGACGAAAATTTGTACCAAAATATGCGCGTGGCTGCTCGTACCCGCTTTGAACAACAATTTCATTGGGACCGCCGCGGCGAACAACTCGAAACTATTTACCAAAACTTGTAACCCACATGCGCATTTTTGCCTTCCATTTATTAAACGATTATAGCGGTAGCCCCAAAGTACTGATGCAACTCCTTAAAGGTTGGGTACAAAAAGATTTGGAGGTCAATATGGTTACCTGTACCGGTAGAGACGGTTTTTTATCGGATATAGCAGGTGTGCGCTACCATTATTTTTGGTACCGCTGGGCGGCTAATCCTTGGATGCGCTTGTTCAATTTGGTCTGGAGCCAAATCCTGCTTTTTTTCCATTTTGTATTCATTGTACGCAAGGAGGACATTGTATATATCAATACGGTGTTGCCTTTTGGGGCAGCATTTGTAGGAAAAATGAAGGGCTGTAAAGTAATTTATCATGTTCACGAAACCAGTATGAAACCCGCTTTGCTCAAAAAAGCCTTATTTGGTATAGCGCAATGGGCCGCCGATGAGGTCATTTATGTATCGAAATACCTTGCAGCGCAAGAGCCTTTCCTTGCTTCAAAAACCCATGTGCTGTACAATGCAATTGAGCCTGCTTTTTTACAACAGGCCACAAATTATATCCGTCAAAACAACACAACACTTTCTAATGTACTCATGGTGTGTTCGCTCAAGGATTACAAGGGTACCCATGAATTCCTGAGGCTCGCCGCAGACCATCCTGAGTACCAATTTAGGTTGGTGGTGAATGCTGCCCAATCGGATATTGACACTTGGTTGGGAGCAGCAAAAACCAGCAGTAATCTACACATTTTTCCGACCCAAACCAACTTGCATCCTTTTTACCAATGGGCGCATTTGGTGGTCAATCTTTCTCGCCCCGACGGCTGGATAGAAACATTTGGGCTTACCATCATCGAGGGAATGGCGTATGGATTGCCTGCTATTGTGCCGCCAGTAGGTGGTATCACAGAATTGGTAGAAGACGGTAAGAATGGTTATCAGGTCGATTGCAGAGATACCGCATTGCTCCATAAAACATTGAAAAAAATCATGTCGGATCAGGCGGGTTACGAAAGTATGCGGCACTGCGCATTGGAAAAAATTCATGAATTTAGCGAAACTGCGCTGTTGGAAGGTAACTTGCGCATATTACAAGGTGCGAAATAAAAGCATAAGGGGGCTGGACATTTTTTCAATTATTTAGTCATACGATGGCCTGAAATTATCCTATGACTAAATACGTGAAAAAACAATATGGATAAAAAGGAGATTCCACTACAATGTATTTCAACTAGAAAAATTTTCCAAAATCTGGAAAAATCACAATCTACTAAACGTATGAATAACTGAAAATCAATTATTTATAATTTTGGAACATCATTGGCATTAAGCACTATTGTATTCAAAACATACAATAATGTACATGAAAAAGAAAGTAGCCATTATCGGAACAGTAGATTTACCAGCCAATTACAGTGGCTCTCAAACACTTGCTGAGCACCTTATTAAAAATCTCCAACAGGAATATGATTTGAGCGTTTATTGCTCTGAAAAGAAACATGCTAAAGGCAATCGAACAGTATCGTACTTGGGCGCCAAATTGCATTCTCTTGACTTTGACACTCTTTTGATATAAATAAGTGTAAATTAATTATTTAGTATTTTTTTTCATACTACTGGGCATTTTATAAACCGCAAGGAACAGATCACGTTTACGAAACTAAAAAAAGTTTCGTAAACGTCATTTTCCACCATTTCAAAAGTGTATTAAACGTATTTTTTTAAAAATGTCCAGTAGTATGATTTTTTTGTAGTGCGAAAATAATTTTTTAAATACCTAATAATCAATTACCCTTGCGCCAAATTTATTTTGCATGGCATTTTAAGGGCAGAAAAGAAGTCTTATGGGACTTATCTACGCTTGGTAGAGAGTTACCGAAAAGATAAAGTTGTGAAGCATCGCACACTATATACTTTTGGTAAATTAGAAGACTTTAGTACTCATCAGTTAGAGGCTCTTGGCCGAAAATTCATAGCGTTATCAGGTAGTTCTATGGAAAATTCTCTGTCGGCATCCCTACAAGAACTTGGTCGGCATAACTACGGATTTCCTTTGGTTGTTGTTGGCTTGCTTCGTAAAATTGGGTTGGATATAATAATGAACCGTTTTGAACGGTCCCACAAATTGAGTTATTCTCTTTTTGACTGTTTGGTACTGATCCTCTGCAACCGCTTACAATCGCCGACCTCTAAACGCGGGACATATCTTGATCAGTCTAGTTATATAGGTCTGCCCCCCGTAAATTTACAGCATATGTACCGTAGTCTTAGTTATTTTGCCAAATATCAGGAGTGGCTTCAGGAATATCTATTCAAGCAACGTGGTAAATCTTTATTCGAGGAGCATCAAATAGCTGCTGATTTGATGGCATAATTGAAGATTTGTAGTGCGAATAGCCAATTACTATGTAATTGGTTATCAATATTTTATCTCAAAATCGTGTCAAAGTCAAAAGAGCATTCTACTAGAAAACATTCCAACTGGAAAAACATTCCAAAATTTGGAAAAAACATAATCTAATAAACAGATAAATAACTGAAAATCAATTATTTATAATTTTGGAACATAATTGGCATTAAGCACTATTGTATTCAAGACATACAATAATGCACATGAAAAAGAAAGTAGCCATTATCGGGACAGTAGGTTTGCCAGCCAATTACGGTGGCTTTGAAACACTTGCCGAGCATCTTGTTAAAAACCTCCGCCAGGAATATGATTTGAGCGTTTATTGCTCTGGAAAGAAATATGCTAAAGGCAATCGCCCATCATCGTACTTGGGTGCCAAATTGCATTACCTCCCATTAGAAGCCAACGGGATTCAAAGTATTCCATACGATACATTGTCTATATTGCATGCTTTATTTTATGCATATGTATTACTTATTTTGGGTGTAGCAGGAGCGTGGATGATTCCATTTGTTCGCTTATTTACCAATAAAAAAGTAATCGTTTCCATTGATGGTATTGAATGGAAACGCGACAAATGGAGCCGATTGGCCAAGGCATTTTTATTTTGGTCGGAAGGAATTGCGGTGAAATATTCGCATATTGATATTTCAGATAACGAGTCTATTCAGGATTATACCGCCATGCGTTATGGTAGTTTGAGTCGGATTATCGAGTACGGTGCAGACCATACCCTACAAGTAAAACCGACGTTGGAAGACAAGGCAGAATTTCCATTTTTAAAACTACTTTATGCTTTTAAAGTATGCCGGATAGAGCCTGAAAACAATGTAGGTACTGTATTGGAGGCTTTTTCACAATTGCCCAAATATACCCTTGTGATCGTTGGCAACTGGAAAAATAGTGCTTATGGAATAGCATTGCGCGAGCAATATAAAGCATTTTCTAATCTTATCTTGCTAGATCCTATTTACGATCAACGCAAACTAGATGCGCTCCGCGGCAATGCTATGGTGTATATCCACGGCCATTCTGCGGGCGGCACCAATCCTTCTTTGGTAGAAGCCATGTATTTAGGACTTCCGGTTTTGGCGTATGGTGTTTCTTACAACAGGACAACTACCGAGCATAAAGCACTGTATTTTAAAGATGGTAACGACCTAAAATGGCTGATCGAAAACACCAGTGTATCAGAACTAAAAGCACTAGGCGAAACGATGGGCGCGGTTGCACAGCGGCGTTACACCTGGAAACGGATCGCAGAACATTACAGATTGCTGATTATTGAGGCACTATCGGTTAAAAACAAAGGGCAAGTAATGCCTAACACTCAAAAAATAAACAATTCGACGCTACTGGATATGGACCTAGGCCACCTTATCCACCAGCAGGGCTTTTTTGAAAAAAGGAAATAATTAAGACATTCTATAATAGGTAATAACTAAGGCATTCTGAACAAATCCTTTATTTTTTTTAATTTTTTAATTTTTTTTATGACCCAGTACATTACATACATCCTTTCCCCATTAGTGGCTTTAATTTGGGTACTTATTGCAACACCAGCCATCCGTGCCATAGCCGTAAATTTACACCTTACCGATCAACCTAATGCGCGTAAAGTGCACAGCCAGCCCATTCCGTTGGTTGGAGGGATTCTGATTTTTGCGGCAACACTGTTGTCACTTTTGATACAAGTCGCCTGGGTCAGCGACTGGAATACGATGTATGTACTGTTTAATGGTAGCCTGTTATTATTAATCACGGGCGTGATCGACGACAAAATAGATGTCAAAGCAACCTACAAACTGGCCATTCAGATTGCATTAGCATGGTTTGTATATGCATCAGGTATCCATATCGAATCACTATACGGCTTGTTTGGTATTTATGCTATACCTACCTACGTACAGGGCTTGTTAACCATGCTGATTATTGTAGGCGTGGTGAATGCTTTTAACCTGACGGATGGTATTGATGGATTGGCTGGCGGACTGGCATTGGTAGGACTTATTGCCTATAGCCTATTGGCATTTCATTTGGGTAAACATGATTTATTAGTCCTTTTTTTGGCGTTATCGGGTGCATTAGTAGGTTTTTTGCGGTTCAATTTTAGCAAAACTAAAAAGATTTTTATGGGCGATGCAGGGTCTTTATTTTTAGGTTATATTATGGTTGTTTCCGGCATAGTATTGCTCCAAACCGCCGAAAGTACGGCAAATAATTCTGTAACAGTAGCCACAGTGATTGGCGTTTTGGCATTACCTGTTATTGATTCATTGCGCGTTTACAGGGGTCGAATCAAAGCGGGATATAGCCCATTCCGAGCAGACAGGACTCATTTTCATCATTTAGTGCTTAGTTTGGGCGTAAAACACCATATAGCCACGGCTTTTATTGTATTGACCGCGCTTTGCATATTGGGCTTTACGGTTATTTTGGGCTCATTGTTTTCACTTACGCTTACTTTAATCCTGCTATTACTCCTTTTTTCCATCACGTCTTCCATTTTGAACCTAAATATGGAGGTGAACGCTTGGCGGAATAAAATTAGAAAACTAGAAGAGTTGTAATAGGCAGAACGTTACTTCCTATCCATTATTTGAAAATCTTAAGTATCTATTTTAAATTCATTATAATCTAATTACACGCCGCGAGACCTTTCACACAGCAACCAGTCCGTCAAAATTTAGAAATATTTGAATTGGAGCGGACTGTAATGTGTTAAATGGGACGTAGAGACGCGATTTATCGCATCTCCACCCTCAGAAATTATTTTCACAATAATTAATTTACCAACAATATATTTTAAACAGAAAATACATTTTCAATCCAAAATACATTTTCAATCCAAAATACACTTTCAATCCAAAATATATTTTCAACCCAAAATACACTTTCAATCCAAAATACACTTTCAATCCAAAAAATATTTGCGCCACAATTAATTTTCGGTGCTGATTTATTTATTTCGTGATATATTTGTGCTGTAATTCGTTCTCAACCGTAGTAATTCTCAACCGTAGTAATTCTCAACCGTGATTCATCCTCAACCGTAGTACGCATTTCCTAAAATTTTCTATACAAATCGAAATCGTGATAAATCGCGTTTCAACGGACATCAAAAAATAATACTTCAAATGGATAAATTCAAAAATAAATACCGAATACCCTCTGCCCGATTGCAAACTTGGGACTATGGTGCCAATGGTGCCTATTTTATTACTATTTGTACCCATAATAGGGAACATTTTTTTGGCAGTATCCCGAAATCCGCTAATGATGAAATGATGGCAACACAATACATGCACTTGAATAAAATGGGGGAATTGGCAGAACAATTCTGGTTGGAAATTCCTATTCATTTCCCATTTGTAGAATTAGGTAATTTTGTTGTGATGCCTAATCATACGCATGGCATTTTGATTATTGACAAAAATGCAAATATTCCTGATTCTGCGCCTGATTCTTTTTCTGTGCCTATGCCTGTGCCTGTACCTGTACCTTATGGGCTGTGAAATGATGTACACCATTTGGGGTTAGACGCGATGAATCGCGTCTCTACGGTGAATACGCCTAAAAAAATTGGTGGATTTGCGGGTAACAAAAATCCTATGTTGCATAAAAATATTTCGCGGATCATCCGATGGTATAAAGGACGATGCTCGTTTGAAATACATAAGATACACCATGCCTTTGATTGGCAACCCAGCTTTCATGACCATATTATTCGTGATCCACGATCTTTTGAAAATATACAAAATTATATAGCAAATAATCCAGCTAACTGGAACAAAGATAAATTTTATTAATATTCGCTTTAAAATCGGTAAATAGTGTTGCTGGATTGTATTTTTGTGGTAATCAGTATAGTTCCTTCTGCGATAGCCTCTTTCTTTGTGTGTGAATAAAATCGCTACCTTTGATCCAGTTTTTTTGAAGTAACCACTTTAAAAAAAATTACTTTTACTAAAATACAGCCGTTTCAATGCCACAGATGGAACAAAAACTCATAAAATATTTTTCCCGAATCATGCCGCTTTCCGACGTAGAGGCGAGTGCAATTGCGGGAACAATGCGTATTCAGCAGTACAAAAAAGGGACAGTTTTGCTCCGTGAAGGGCAAATTTCGGCAGAAGCCTATTTTGTGCTGGAAGGCTGTGTCCGCCAATACTTTTTAGTGGATGGTGAAGAAAAAACCACTAACTTTTTTACCGATGAACAATGGGTTATTTCGATCAATAGTTTTAGTCAAAATATGCCTTCCACACATTTTATGGCGTGTGCAACGGATGCTTACCTCGTAGTGGGCAATAGGGCCGAAGAAGAAGCACTTTACAAACAATTTCCTCGATTTGAAACCATTTCAAGAAAGGTGATGGAAAAGATATTTGCCGAACAACAGGCCATTATGGCTTCTTATACGACAGATACCCCCGAGCAACGCTATATAAAACTCTTGGAATCAAGACCTGAACTATTTCAAATTATTCCACAATACCAACTGGCCAGTTATATTGGCGTAAAACCGGAATCGTTGAGTAGAATACGGAAACGAATACATGCATCCAAATAAGTTGTACCCCAACCTCAATCCACTACTTCGTTTTGCCGCCTTTGAACAATAACCAAAACGCAATGCTCAATTCGCCCACAGCCATAGGTAAACCCAAAACCATGTCAACGGTGGTTTTATATTGGCTATAGTCGGACATCATTAAATTGGCCACATTGCTTCCAACATAACAAGCCGCCGCTAATAAAATTAACCAGCCAAATACCTTTGGAATAAACCTAGATTGTAACACTAAAAAGCCCAATACAAAGAGATATACGCCAAAAATAATAAGCTCTAAAGACCACATTGCCAAAAATGATTCCAAACTGTTCATTATAAGTACTTCGTTTTGTGGCACATTGGTCAATAAGGGCAGCACAATCACCAAATTTAGGATAGCAATGCCTAATAACGCAGCATAAACCAGCCGCAGCCAAGCCGAAAGCAGCGACAAAGCGGCATGAACGGGTTTAAAAAAAACATAAAGCGACCATGCAACGATCACATCTAGTAGCAAAACTGCAACGAACGACCCAATAAACCCTCGAAAAAGTGCCGTTGAATGATTCAAATTGATGAGTGTTGTTGCGCTATCATTAGCGACATAGATGCTGCCGAAGGCATATCCATAGCCCCAACCAGCAAATACGGCCATGGCAACAAGTGAAAAACCGGCGACAAGTGCCATTGTTCGTTCTGTATTACGCTGTGTATTTTCCATTTTTTATTTATTAATTTACTGTAATAACAAGATTTCCTTTTTTATGCCCTTTTTCCACATACGCGTGTGCGGCTGCCATTTGCGACAAAGGATAATGTGCATCCATTACTGTTTTGATTTTGCCTGTTTTCAAGAGTTCTTTTATCTCCATCAAATAAACAATGCGTTCTTTGGCGGGCAACAACCCAGTAGAAGAAGATTTTACTTTTTTGCCGCCGATGATTGAAGTCCATATCATTTGAAAAAAAAGAGTCCCATTAAAAACCGTTGGCATAAACACGCCTTTTGGGGTGAGCGCATTTTTGCATTCAGAAAAAGTTCTTTTACTCACGGTATCAAAAATAACATCGTATTGAACACCATTTTTAGTAAAATCCGCTTGGGTATAATCAATGACATGATCCGCGCCTAAAGATTTGACCATATCTATATTGCCCGTGCTACACACAGCCGTCACTTCTGCGCCCAAGTATTTTGCTATTTGCACCGCATAAGTCCCTACCCCACCCGATGCACCATTGATCAATACCTTTTGGTGCGGTTGAACATTTGCTTTACCTTTTAAGAAATTCAAAACCGTAATTGCGCTCCCCGTAACAGGCGCTGCTGCTTCATAACTTAGATTTTCGGGCATCGTAGTGAGTACATCTTGCTCGCTCACACAGACATATTCAGCATAACAACCCAGCGTAGTGGTGCCGCCAAATACCTTATCTCCAATCTGAAACAATGTGACAGATGAACCAACCTCAACTACCTCTCCCGCAAATTCAAACCCAAGAATGGTTCTTTTAGGTACTTTTATGCCCAAATAGAGGCGACCAATGGCAGGTTTACCTGTTCTCATCATAATATCCGCAGCCGTTACCGTTGTAGCATGCACCTTGATTAATACTTCATTGGTTTTTGGGCTTGGCAGAGCAACCTCCTTCAATTGAAGTACTTCCGGTGATCCATATTGCTCATATACTATAGCTTTCATAAAAATATATATTTAATTTTGAAAGCACAAAGGTCTGGCCAATTCAAATGGATTTCATTGACTTTGGTTAAGAAGTGAAATTGGAAACGGAAATTCAGGTATTAAAAAAGCAATTACCGAAATAGCATTATGATGATTTTTTAACATAAACCGATGGCAAAGACAATTGGTATTTTACCACAAAAACCCTTAATAATACGATCAAAACTATACAAATTGCTTGTGCCTGTCTGTTTTCTACCTGTAAATACAACAAACCATAATAGCACAAACCGCCTATGATACAAGCAGACGCATAAATCTCTTTTCGGAAAATGAGTGGAATTTCGTTGAGCAGTGTATCTCTAATCACGCCGCCAAAACAACCTGTCATTGCGCCCAATGCGATACAAATACCCGGCGAAAAGTGCAGTTCCATGCCTTTTTGTATGCCAATTAAGGTGCATAAACCCAGTCCCATAGCATCAAAAATGAAAAGAGTGTAGTTGAGTTTTTTTACCCAGGTACCAAATATGATGGTTGTAACGGTACCGAGTAGCACTACTGTTATTGTTTGGCTATCTTGTAACCAAGCTACGGGTAATTTTCCGATCAAAACATCCCGTAGTGTACCGCCACCAATAGCCGTAACAAAAGCAATGATGATAATACCAAAAATATCCAATTCTTTGCGCATGGCAGCAGATGTGCCGGATATAGCAAAGGATAATGTGCCAAGGATATTGATTATTTCTAAGAAAGTTAGGTGCATAATGGGTTCAAAGGTACGGACACAAATATTCCATACAATATTTCCATACAATATTTCCATACTTTCTGCAAATGTTGGACTTCTCCGAAGTCATTTATTGATTTCTGATATATAAAAAGACACACAACTCCAATCGACTTCGGAGAAGTCCAACATTTGTAATGCTCAACTCCAATCGACTTCGGAGAAGTCCAACATTTGTAAAAAGACACACAACTCCAATCGACTTCGGAAAAGTCCAACATTTGTAAAAAGACACACAACTCCAATCGACTTCGGAGAAGTCCAACATTTGTAAAAAGACACACAACTCCAATCGACTTCGGAG
>JAYUKX010000162.1:0-8368 GCA_043764095.1 Chitinophagales bacterium | reverse complement strand
GGAAAGTTGATCTGGATCTATATCTTTTATTTGTTCGTACATCTTGCAAAGTTATGTTTTTTCCATAAGTTTACCCCCGCTTTTTGAGGGGATACTTTTTACGTTAAAAAAAATGCACAAAATACAATTAGAGGCCATAAAGCCCAACAATAACAGCTCGTTTCATTTGATGCGCAACCCACGATTGAACGATTTTTACTTTTGGCATTTTCACCCGGAGTACGAATTGATTTTTATTGATGGCGCAAGCGGTAGGCGGCATGTTGGGGAGCATATTTCCCGTTACGAGGGTAGCGATTTGGTGTTTATAGGGAGCAATATTCCCCACCTCAATTTTGATTATGGGGTAAAAATAGACTACCAAAAAACAGTTTTGCATATTCAGCCTGATTTTCTGAGTGAAGCATTTTTAAAAACACCTGAATTAGCCAATATCCAACAACTATTTCAAAAATCGGTATATGGCATTGCGTTTTCGGGAAATACCAAAGCAACAGTAGGCGCGTTACTCCAAAAACTACATTTATTAACGTCTTTTGAACACTTTTTGGAAGTTTTGCGAATATTTCAAATATTGGCCAATAGCACCGAAATGGAATTATTGCACGATGCACCCGTAAAAAACCAATACAATAAAAAGGCACAAGAGCGACTAAGGCTTTTGTACCGTTTTATTGATGCACACTACCAACGCAGGATAGAAATTGCGGAAGTGGCCAGTTTGTGCTATATGACTGAAGCGGCGTTTTGCCGTACTTTTAAACAAATGACCCGTCTTACTTTTACGGATTTTCTCAATCATTATCGTATCAATCAGGCCAAACGATTATTGATGCAGGACAAAAATATCAGCGAAGCCTGCTATGCCTGTGGCTTTGAAAGTTTGTCGTATTTCAATAGGGTATTCAAAAAAATTACCCATGAAAACCCGCTTCAATTTAAAAAACAATATTTTGGGGATCGTTAATTAAAATACACCTACAAGTGCTTTACGCACCAATGGCGCCACTTTTGTCCCAATTAATTCGATAGACTGCATTAATTTTTCATGCGACAAAGCGGCATTGTCCATTTGAAAAGAAAACCTCGTAATACCCCCCAAGTCTTCGCTATGTCGAAGTATTTTAGCCGCTATTTCTTCTGGGCCACCCACAGCCAATGCGCCGTAGGTGCCATTTTGAGCATCAAAACGAGCACGGGTAACGGGAGGCCAACCGCGTTCTTTGCCAATTCTTGTAAATGTTTCGGCATAGCCCGGATAATAATCCTGAACGGCTTCATCTGTGGTGTTGGCCACATAACCCAAGGAATGTACGCCCACTTTTAATTGCTCCGGCGCATGTCCTGCCCTTTTACCTGCCGTTCTATACAGATCCACTAACGGGCGAAATTGGCGGGTTTCGCCACCAATAATAGCCACCATCAGCGGTAGCCCTAGCGTACCAGCCCGCACAAAAGATTCTGGCGTACCACCTACTCCTACCCATATCGGTAGCGGATTTTGAATTGGACGTGGATAAATGGATTGATTATGGAGTGCTGGGCGAAATTTTCCAGACCAAGTTACCGATTCATTATCCCTAATTTGGAGTAAAAGATCCAGTTTTTCCGAAAATAATTGGTCATAATCGTGCAAATTCAAGCCAAATAACGGAAAAGATTCAATAAATGAGCCGCGGCCTACGACCATTTCTGCTCTGCCTTTTGAAACCAAATCTAGCGTTGCGAAATTTTGGAATACCCGGACTGGGTCGGCAGCACTCAATACAGTTACGGCACTGGTGAGCCGAATACGATGGGTACGTGCAGCAGCAGCGGCCAGTAATATGACTGGCGCCGAATCCAAAAACTCTTTGCGGTGGTGCTCTCCGATACCAAATACATCCAATCCTACTTTATCGGCATGCTCAATGCGTTCGAGCAAATCAGACAAAGATTCCATGCTATTATTGGTTGTGCCTGTGGAGGTTGAGGCTGCGGCAAAACTATCAATGCCAATTTCCATATTATTTAATTGAGTTGAAAAATGATCGGACATGAAAAAATGATATGGCACCGTGAGCATAGTATAATTTTGAGTACAAAAGATACATTGCTTACACTACCCTACCTAAC
This sequence comes from Chitinophagales bacterium, assembly GCA_043764095.1. GTDB lineage: Bacteria > Bacteroidota > Bacteroidia > Chitinophagales > Saprospiraceae > M3007. The sequence goes on along the minus strand of JAYUKX010000162.1, from coordinate 6,253 downwards.
CGTGAAAACTAAACAGGATTCATGGAAGAATGTTCTTTGGCAAAATGGGTTAGAAACTATAGGCATTTATCTGCTTTAAAAATAGCGCGTCTAGGTCGTTTATCTCCGCCAATCCTCTCATACACAACAGTTGCATACGAGCATATTGAATCAATATACTTAAACCACTTTTAAAATCAAAATAAAATCATCCGAATATGCACGTATAAAAATTATAATTGTACATTTGTCCAATCAGAACGTGTAAACAATAAGTTATTTAATTTGGATGATACTTTTTGCACTTCACCTGAAGTATCCCGCCCAAATGAATATACTACTGCTTACACCTTCTTAAAATATAATTTTTAAAATCAACTTTATTATTTATGAAAATTCCTTGGTGGCTTGTACTACTCGTATTCGCGGGTTTTTCGTATTGGAGCGTTAATTACTGGCACTGTTACAAGTGTGGGTGTTGCAACGGTGCCATACCGCCCGAGATTGCCCAAAACATCGGTGCTCCATTATTCAATTGGAGTACTGCCCAACCTAACCCCGATTCCAATTTTCTAGCCTGGAAAAAGCGGTTACTTTCTAAAGGTGGTCAAGGCGACACCTTGCTTATTACAGGATTGTATCGTACGGCTGAAGCATTCACAGGTAAAGACGGTAACCTTGGTCTTGTACGCGCAGCAGCATTGCGCACTATGATGGCACCCGAAATGCCCGAAAACCGTATCCGATTATTGGCTAAAGCGGTCAGTGATGATTGGTCGGCCAGTGGCGACCCTCGTCAATCGGCTACTTTCGATTGGTCCAAAATGATTCTTAAAAAAGAAGCGGGTGCCATTATCGAATCTGATAATATGGTGACCTTTTTATTTCCTTTCAATTCAACGGAAAAGGACCAAGATCCCGCTGTGGATGATTACCTAAAAAAGATGGTGGAACAACACAAGGCGCTCACCACTACATTTGAAATATCTGGTCATACAGATGATGTGGGTGAACCCGCTGAAAATGTCAAACTAGGTTTAGGTCGTGCCAATTCTATCGCTAAAATGTTGATTACCAATGGTATTAATGCAGCCCGTATCAAAGTAGATTCAAAGGGCGAAGCAGAACCAGTTGCAGATAATACGACAGAAGATGGCAGGCATCAAAACAGACGGGTAACAATTAAGACCAATAAGTAATAAACTAATGCCCAAATTGGAACTGATTTTCTTACATTTATGCTAACAATTTTAAACACTTAGATATGTTTTATAATTTACTTTTCTCTACTTTTCGGGAAGATTTGCCCGTAGGACTTGCGCTTTGCATCGCGCCTTTTGTATTGGGCTGGCTTTTTTCTTTTTTATTTCATGGTGTGTCGGGGCTGCAACAACAGGTAAAAACATTGACGCAGGATAAATCTCAACTCGAGGAACGAGTTAAGAACCTAGACAATACGCTCACCGAAACGCGCATGAAATTATCACAATGCGAAGCAGAATTGGAATCTACAACTGCCAATTTGCGCAAATGCAAAAATGATTTGATACTCGCCGAAAGCGAAAGGAATATGCTCAAAGAGCAGATAAAAGAACAAAAGAAATAAGGAATTCTTTTGAAAAATAGAAAAGGAGAGATGCTTGTCTGTAATCACAACAAGTTATCTCTCCTTTTTTTATGCTTTATTTTATTGACGAATCGCCTCCACCGGATCCATTTTGCTGGCTTGCCGCGCAGGAATCAAGCCAGCAAGCATACCGACGATTACAGAGGTCAAAACACCAAACATAATATTACCTAGCGATAAGGTTATTTCAAAATCGAGTACCCTCGATATGATGGCAGTAACGATCCAAATTAACAACAAACCCAATAAACCGCCAACGACACAAAGCAGCACCGCCTCCACCAATATTTCGAGCAGTATAAACCAACGTTTGGCACCTAAGGCCATTTTTATACCGATCAGATTGGTGCGTTCCTTGACGGATACAAACATAATATTGGCCACGGAAAACATGCCCACCAATAGTGCAAAACCGCCGATAAGTGCGCCTGCAAAATTGAGTACGCCAAATACACCATCGAATAAATTACTAAGAATAGAAAGGGTATTTAAGGCAAAATTATTCTCTTCTCTTGGTTTTAAGCGCCGTTCGGAGCGCAATACGCCCGTGATTTCGTCTTGCATATCATCCAGATTAACACCGGGTTTGGCCTGAACACACACGCTGGTTCTTTCAAACTGCCCTTCTTTCCGCACATTAAAACCACGACGAGCGAGGTTAAAACCTACAAGTACGGCTTGGTCAAAATTAAAAGGTTTGAGTAGATCGTTTCCTGCCTTTTTTAATACGCCGATGATGCGTAATTTCCTGCCGCCTACATTTATTTCTCGGTCAACAGGGTCTATGCCGGGGCCAAAAAGGCTTTCTGCAATTTTGTCGCCCATGACGCACACATCCGTACCTGAGTGGTATTCTACGGAGTTCATAAAACGCCCGTCATTGTCAAATTCTAGGTGAAACAAATCTTGACAATCTTCTGTAACGCCAAGAAAGAACACATTTTCGACATTAGAAGAGCGAAACTTTACAGTTTTAGAGCCAAGGAATTGCCAAAAGCCTACTTTATCGGCTAGTTTTAGTCGGTCTTGGAGGGCTTCAAACTCGGTGAAAGAGAAATTAGGTCGGCGCATCCATTTCCAGTAATTATCGCCTGGGTCTTCGCTCCAAGAGAATTTTTCGATATAAATAACATCGTTACCGAGTTTTTTCATGGAGTTTCGAATATTGTCTTCCAGCGAGTTGACCGCGCTTTTTACTCCAATGATACAGAAAATACCGATCGTGACACCGAGTAGCGAAAGGAATGTGCGCAGCTTATTAGCCCACAGTTGTTGTAGTGCTTGTGCCGCGCCTTCTTGTATAATACGTAAAGTTTGAAACATGGAAACAAATGTACTTTGCGGGATAGGTTTTTATGGTATGTTTCGATAAAACACCAAAATAAATATATAAAAGTGCTTATTACCACAATTTTTTCTACCACAAAGTACAAAGACTTAGCGTACACATTTATCCACCACAAAAGTGTACGCTACACTTTGTGAACTCTGTTGTACTTTTGCGGTAGAAAAAAGTGTACGCTACACTTCTAACAAAAAATATGACAAAAAAAATAATATTTATTGCGGTTTTATGGATAGTCGGCCTGCTGGAACATCCGTCGTTATTTGCGCAAAAAGGAGTTGATCCCATACAAACTAATATTACTCCAACAAGTTTCACGTTAAAATGGTCGGATGCCCCCCAAATTAAAGGCGCATTTTGGCACAAAGACAATACACCTCATTCGTGGGTAAACAGCACAACGCATCAGTTACAACTCGACAACCTTGAGCCAGCCACGATCTATTGGGTACAAATAGCAACAATCACAGATAAAGATACCATTTTGCTTACCCCAGCCCCCTACTCTACCCAATCATTATCAACAGGTGAAATAAAAATATTTTTCAACCACTCTATTGATAATCAATTTGTTGGAAACAAACCCGCATCTGGCACTTCAGATATTGAATGTCTCAGCGAAATCATTAATCGGATTAATAATGCGCAGCAAACCATCGACGTTGCTGTATATAATAACAACCGTACCGATATCACCAATGCCCTAAAAAACGCAAAAACAAGGGGTGTTCAAGTGCGTTATATCGCAGCAAGTGCCACTCAAAATAGTGCTTTAACTCCCGCCCCGGCATTTCCAGTAGTATATGGCAATACAGATTATTTGATGCATAATAAATTTATGATCGTTGATGCAGATTTGGTCAATGATGCTTGGGTAATGGCCGGTTCAATGAATTGGACGACCTCCAACATCACCTACGATTATAACAATATGCTAATGATCCAAGATCAAGCCCTAGCCAAAGCCTATCGAATAGAATTCAATGAAATGTGGGGAAGTATCGTAGAAACGCCCAATGCGGCTAATCAGAAATTTAGTAATAATAAAACGAATAATACACCACACCAATTTGTGATTGGTGGTATTCCTGTAGAATGTTGGTTTTCACCGAGCGATCAAGTGACCGATCAAATTGTTAATACACTCAATACAGCCAATTCAAGTGTAGATTTTGGTTTGCTTACTTTTACCAAAAACGAACCTTCTGATGTACTGGTTAGCAAATTTACAAATTCCAATGTGGCTGTTCGCGGTTTAATCGAAAACATCAACGATTCAGGTTCCGAATTTGCTTACCTGCAATCCAAAGGTATTTCCGTAGCAGATCACTATTTGCCGAATCAATTGCACCATAAATACGCCGTTATTGATCCAATGCAACCCAATTCTAATCCAACGGTTTGGACAGGATCGCACAATTGGACGTTTACTGCCGAAACCTATAACGACGAAAACTCGCTTGTTATTCACGATAGTGATATTGCACGATTGTACCTCGCTGAATTTGAAGCGCGTATTGCCGAAAATCCAGTTAGTACCACCGAACCGCAAAATGTTGGTTTTAGACTACAACCCAATCCAACCGAAGATGTATTTATGGTGATAAGCGATCAATTTGATCTGTCAAATGATACCAAAATTCAGGTTTGGTCGAGTACCGGCGCGTTAGTGCTAGAACAGTTATTCACCCCCGGACAAGCCATTTCTACCTCTAATTTACCGGTTGGCTCGTATATTGTAAAAATAAAAAGCCGTAATGGATTCGCCGCTCTTCCGCTGCAAAAAATTTCACGTTAACCAGTCTGGTGCAGCGCACCCCATTGGAACAGATAGTATCTTGATTGGGGCTTGGGCAGACCTGACCGATGTTCGGAATGTATTAGATATAGGTACAGGTACGGGCATTATCGCTTTGATGATGGCACAACGGCTATCGCAGTATCAAGTAGATTACAAAGTGGACGCAGTAGAAATCGATACCCAATCGGCACAATGCGCAAAAGGGAATTTTGAGTCGTCCATTTGGCATAAAAATTTGACTATCAACGCCGTATCTATTCAGGAATTTACAAAAAACAGGCCATTAGGTTGTTATGATTTAATCATCAGTAACCCGCCTTTTTTCAATAATTCCCTATTATCGCCAAATTTGGAAAGGCAACAAGCGCGCAGTACTGTTACGCTCAATTTTGAAGATTTACTGAATGTTGTATTAGCACTTTTAAGCCCCAAAGGCCGTTTTTGCGTGATACTACCTACTGTGGAAGGTCGCCAATTGTACGAAATGGCCGCTTGCATGGGTTTATATTACACGGCAATAACAGCGGTAACAGGCAAGGAAGGCAAACCAACAGAACGATTAATGATACAACTAGAGCGTAATCCGTATTTTCATAAAAAGGATCGCTTGGTAATTTATGGTTTAGATGGTAAACATACCAATGATTATCAAGACCTAACAAAAGACTTTTATTTATAATTTTATGAGTAAAAATATCATCAATATATTTATCAAAAACCCTCGATTGGGCTACGTAAAGACACGTTTGGCGGCTACTTTAGGCGACGAGGAGGCTTTGAAGATTTATCATTTTTTATTGAACAAAACAAGAACAGCAGTCTTGCAAACCCATGCAGAACGCTGGCTTTGGTACAGCGATACAATTGCAGAAAACGATGATTGGGACAATACCCATTTTCACAAAAAAGTACAAGAAACCGGCGACTTGGGTGCGCGGATGTATGGCGCATTTCGGGCGGCTTTTGCAGAAGGTGCTAGCAAAGTGATTATTGTAGGTAGCGATTGCCCCGAACTCAACGGAGATCTACTCCACCAAGCATTGGAAGCGTTGGAGCACCATGATTTTGTAATTGGGCCCACACCAGATGGCGGTTATTATTTATTGGGAATGAATCAGTTACACCAAGAAGTATTTCAAGATATTTCATGGAGTACCGATGCAGTTTATCCCACCACAGCAAATATTATAAAAGCGTTAGGATGTACAAAATTTGATTTAGCACCATTATCCGATATAGACAATGAAGCAGATTGGCTCAATTACCAGTCGCGTCATAATTTACAGGGTGCACCGTAGTTTTGTTTTCACATTTCAAATAATTAAGTACTTGGACACAATTAATTATCATTTTGAACTTGGTCTTTTCCGCCTATGCTTCGACATGCTCAGCATAAATCCTTCCCATTTTTTCGTTAGATAGCGCTGCTATCTGCCTCAAAAATGGCTCGTCTAGCCGAAAAATACCTGCGTTCATTTCTGCAATTAATTATGTCCAAGTA
>JAYUKX010000161.1:0-31765 GCA_043764095.1 Chitinophagales bacterium | reverse complement strand
CCCCTCTTTTCGTTATTCATCGGTTGTTTAGTACCACTAAACGCCCTCTTCATGCCTTAATAGTGACAAAATCGTCTCCCCAAATCTATACCTTTATTAAAATCTCATTCCAAAAAAGAACGCAAAGTTAGATATTGTTACGAACTTTGTTCAAAATTTCTGACATGATTTTAAACAACCGCTTAAAAATTAGCCTATTTATGATGCTAACCGCACTTTCTTATCTGTCTTGCAAGGTAACGGAACGCAATCGACCCATTGCCACGCCTCCGGGTTTTGACTGGCAGGGACACCGCGGTTGCCGTGGCCTTATGCCCGAAAATAGCCTCCCCGCTTTTTTACATGCTTTGGAGTATCCCACAGTGACTACCCTAGAGTTGGATTTAGCGGTTTCAAAAGATAACCAATTGATTGTCAGCCACGAACCTTGGTTTAACGCTAGTATTTGTTTGTTGCCAAATGGCGATACCATTAAAAGTATGGACGCAGAAAAACAATTAATTTATGAAAAAACGGTGGCTGAAATCCGTGATTTTGATTGTGGCAGTCGTGGAAATCCGCGTTTTAAAGACCAACAAAAACAAAGAGTGTATAAGCCTACTTTGCGCGAAGTAGTGGAGGCTGTGCGCCAATATTATCCCAATAAAAAAATACAATGGAATATCGAAATCAAGAGCGAACCTGCTTATGATGGGGTAAAAACGCCGCCTATTGAGCGGTTTGTGGCATTGGTGGTCAAGGAAATTAAGGCATTGGGTATTGACCAATCCTGTAGCCTTCAATCGTTTGATATTCGTCCCTTACAAATCCTGCACCGTACAGCGGCAGATATAAAATTGGCTTATTTGATCGAAAACACACAAACATTCGAGCAAAATATAAAGGTGTTGGGTTTTGTGCCTCAAATTTATAGCCCTTATTATTTGTTTGTGGACAAAAAACTCGTGAATGCCTGCCATGGCAAAGGCATGCAACTGATTCCTTGGACGGTAAATGATGTGATGGCGATGCGGCAATTGATCCGGTTGGGTGTGGATGGGATTATTACGGATTATCCAAATCGGATTAAGGAGGTTGGCGCATTATAGACAGTTTTGCATATATACAAGACTGTCTATCGACAATTTTGTGGTAGAAACCCACTCTACGCTTAATACTATTTTGTGGTAAAAAAAACAAAAAAAAATGCCCAAAGATCGCTCTTCGGACATTCACTAATATTCTCAAACAGGTTCATCAATGAGTTAAAGTTCGGCCCACATCCGAACTAAATTGCTATAAATTTGAAGTAAAATCAAATTTTCCTGGTTTCCTACGTTTTGTTGTTCCAGCATGGTTTGTACTGTTTTTAATTGAAACAGCATTTCCCGCTGCTGTATATCTCGTACGGCACATTGCATCCAAGTCACCGCCGCCAATCGTACGCCTGATGTAACAGGCAGCACACCATGTATTTGAGTGGTGGGATAAATAATGGCATCGCCGCGGTTGAGTTTGTACCTGACATCGCCTGTTTGGGTGATGACCGACAATTCCCCGCCTTCATAAGTACTTGGATCGGAGAGGAATATGGTCATGCCCACATCCGTTCGGATGGCGCCTACTTGCGGGTCGCCCATGATAGGACTGTCCACATGCATACCATAGTGCATACCCGGTTCGTATTTGCTGATGAGCGGTGGGAGGATACGACTAGGCATCAAGGCGGCTTGGATGAGCGGACTTTGTGCAATGGCATTCATCACAATGGCATCGGTTTGCTGCTTTTCGAGGCTGCCTGTTTTGGGTAATTGGAGGTTGTGCTTTACTTTTTTGGCGGCATCGGTGGCGGTACTGGTACCATCCTCGAAGTTAGCGCCAGCGAGTAAGCGATCAATCATGTCCAATTCCATGGGCTTGAGCAAACCCGGTACTGTAATATATGCCATTGGATTAACCTTTTTTGCAACGAATAGCCGTTTCTTGCTCAAAAGCAAAAATAGTGCGCGATTTTAAATTAGGATTGGGTAAACAAAAGAAATCTTCCAACACATCGGCATGCTGTACACCGATGCCTGTCAGTTCACTCAACAAATTATTGCTGCAATACACGCTCTTCAGGTGCACCAAATCCTTTAAAGGCAATAGACTATCCACCTGATTCTCCATAAAATACAATTCTATGAGTTCGGTGCGCGTTTCGATACCTTCTAAAGACGTGATTTTATTGTTAAAGACAAACAAAGACCGGAGTTGATCCATAGTGGCCACTTCGCGAATATGGGTCAATTGGTGGTGTGTGACCACTACCACTGTTGCATTGGGCAAACCTACCATACCCGACATATCCGTTAGTTCGAAGGTCATGTTTGGATAAGGTGCTGTGGGGCCAGCAAAGCGGTGATTAGCGGAGGTGAACACCGTTAAAAGCATTTCATCGCCCAATGGTTCCGTTGTGCTGCGTTTCAATGCTACTTCGTTGAAGGCTTGTTTCCAGGCATCGGTGAGGGTATTCCACCACTGTGAAGCGGCACTAAGTTCGGTATGAGTGACCTCGATTTCTGTCATAGATGATCCCATTTTTTTGCTAAAATACGCTATAAAAGGTTAAAAAAATAAATTATTTTATAATTATTTGTTGTGTTTCAATTAGATCGGTGCCGGATTGGCATTGTAGCGCGTAGATACCTTTGGGAAAGGAGGAGAGGTCAAGGTTCAATTGATTATCGCCTTTTACCGCACTTATTTGCTTTTGAAGCATAAGTTGTCCCAAAGTATTAAAGATAGACATGGTAAGTTCAGATTCATTTTCAGATTGAACATTCAAAGCCATAGAACTACCTTCTAAAACTGGATTTGGAGCGAGCAAAATAGAATAACGATCACCAAACTTTATAGAGCGGATAAAAGAATACTCAAATTTACCATCTATATCCACTTGTTTTAAGCGGTAATAATTCATCCCTTTGTTAGGATTGGTATCTTTAATGCTGTATTGTTGCAAAAGAGCCGTAGTACCTGCACCTTTTACCACTGATAATTCTTCATGATTTTTTCCATCTGTAGAGTGCTCTACTACAAATTGGCCATTATCTTTTTCACGAGCAGTCACCCAGTAGATTAATACATTTTCATTGTCTCTTTTTACTTGGAAATCGAGTAATTCCACGGGTAAAGATACGGTAACTGGCGCAAAATCATTCGCATTATTATTCGTATCAGCACCAGTTCTTCTCATAGATTGTGTAGCAGGTGTAGCGGGCAACGGTTCTGGTGAACCTTCTGAGCAATCAGCGGACCCATAACCAAAAAAATCAGCAATACTAGCACCCGTTGGGCAAGTACCACTTAAACTAGTTATATTATTCACAAGTGCCAATTTTCCACCACCTGTTGCACTTAAATTATTGGGATGAGCGGCAAAAGAAACACCAGAATAAGGAGGAACTGGTAAACTACTACCCCAAGTCCCTACAGCACCAAATTGTAAAAAAAAGAATCCGTTCAAATTATAAACAGCATTCCCGGCAAAATCTAATCTAGTCCATGAAGAACCCGTGGCACCAGCTTGTTGGATACTCCAGCCCGATAAGGTTGCTCCCGCTGTTCCTTTTAAAACTACAGCATCCGCATTATAGGTAGCACCTGATGTAGATCCACCACCTACATATACTTCATTAATGAGTTGAGATTGAGCAGTAACCCCAACGAACAATAAGGTTAGTAGCAAAAAAATCTTAATAATAGTTTTATCTTTCATAAAAAAATTAATTTTAATCGTTGTTTGAGTTTAGAATTTTGAGGTAAAGAACAACCGCCAGCAATCTTGCTGGCGGTCATCATAAATATTTAAATTATTTTAGTTTCTACTCGGGTAAATCCCTTCTGTGCAAATAATATAATTAATTACTAAATAAGGTGATTTATTGGAGAAACCTGCATTGGAGCCTGCTGGTCCAATAGCAACAGTACTAGTTGTACCTCCTAAACGGCCTCCTGCTGCACCCGTTGCGTAAAAAGGAGCATTAGTTGTTGTCAACAAAGCACCATCTGGGTCATCAGCAGTAGCACCAGCACCGCTCACGCCAACTGAAGCAGTTAATGTAGCAGGGTGGTTATGCGCTGGTAAATTACCGGTGAATAGTGTAACCTGTTCAGTACCGGATACTTGGCCTAAATCATAGGAAGACCTACCAGGGCCAGTGCCGGTACCCACAGGAACGCGTCCTTGTAGATCAGGTAGTCCAAATGTTACCTGCCCATCTCCTCCGTAAGTAGTACCTACTAGTGAAAACAAGGCTGTATTTTCGGCAATACTCAATAACTGGCCATGACAATACATCCAGCCTCTAGGCGCAAAATTGCCAGCAAAAATAATTACTTGTGCCAAATATGGATCCATAATAAAAATTAGATTTAATTAGTTATAAAAATTTAATATGAATCTATAATTAGTTCCTGCTTGGGAAAATACCATACATGCAAATAACATAGTTGAGTGCTAGATACGGGGGCATAATATTAACTGGTTGATTATTACCCGTTGGTCCCGTTGTAGCACTAGCGGTAACTCCTCCTAGGTGACCACCGGGAGCACCCGTAGCATAAAACGGGGCATTAGTTGTTGTCAATAAAGCGCCATCTGGATCATCAGCAGTAGCTCCAGCACCCGAAACACCTACAGAAACCGTGGCCGTAGCAGGGTGGATATGTGCTGGCATATTGGCAGTTGTGAGTGTTACTGTCTCAGAACCTGCAACTTGCCCCAAGACATAATTAGAAAGCCCCGGACCTTGTCCAGCACCAATAGCCACACGGCCACGCAAATCAGGTAATCCAAAATTGACCCTACCATCACCACCATAAGTAGTACCCAACAAAGAAAACAGTGCTGTGTTCTGAGCAATGGGTATTAACTGGCCATTACAATAAGCCCAGTTTTTGGGCGCGAAAGTACCTGCGAACAACAGGATTTGTGCAATTACACCTTCCATTTTTTAAATGATTGATTTATGTGAAAAAAAAGAGTGAAATGAGTTTTTTTTGTTGATGCAAAAGTCGGTATAAAAAGGGTTATCATTCTAGCGTAGAAATACGGGTTTTTGAGCAGGTATTTATACGGGGTATGACACTGAGATGCGCCATGCACAGGGACGCGCCATGCACAGGGATGCGCCCTGTGTTGGATATGGCGCCCCTTCAGGGCTAGGATACAGCACGGGGATACGCCCTGTTTTAGATTTTGTTTTATCTTTGGGGGTATGTTTATGGGTATTATTCAACATAAAAAATAATTTTTTATATTTAATTTTTACAAAAATAATAATGAAAAATAAAAAATTATTACTTTTTTTAAAATATTATACCGGAAATAGTACTAACCACAACCATAATGCAAAATTATAAAGATAGCGTGGATTTTTAAATTTTTACTTATTTTTTTTCTGTTATTTTTTTTGATACGTCGTTGCACAGGGTTGCGCCCTGTGCTGGATGTGTCGCCCTTTCAGGGCTGGGTTGGAGTAGGAAATCAACCAGAGGCTATCTATTTTTTAAACCTTTTTGCTTTATTTTTCTTTAGATAAGTGCATATTATTCTACTTTTATTATGAAAAAAATCTTGGTATTTATTGCCCTTTTTTGTTATCTGCCTCTTTGCGCACAAACGTTTATCAATCAATATTTTACGCCCGATGGAAGTATAAGAATTCACCAGCATATCGCGGCTTCTAGTGGTGGTTATTATATCTGCGGTGCTGAGCAGGAGAAGGGTTTTATCGCTCAATTGGATAGTATTGGGTCAGTTATCTGGAAAAAACAATACGATACCGGAATGGGCGCATTTGCAGTAAATGATCTCGTAGAAAGTAAGGATGGTTCCCTGATCGCTATTATGAATACCGTTGCGCAACAAAATGAAAATGCCTCTACTACTGTATTTAAACTTTCCGCGGCTACAGGTGCTGTACTCTGGACGACGCAGTGGTCGGCAGATAAGACTATTTTTACGTTTATTGAGCCGAGTACGGATGGTTATATATTGGCAGGATCTAGTTTTAATGATAATGTTGACCTTTCTATTTCACAAAATCAGCGGTTGGCCAAGATCAATGAAGATGGTACTATTATTTGGCAACGTACTTTTGCAACACCCTTCACCAAAGTACGCACTTTACACACAGATGCCTTGGGCAATGCGTATATTACTGGCACTACCAATGGAAGTTCGTTATTGGATGAAATATTTATTTTTGCCCCAAATGGTACACTTATAGACAATTTTGGTTATAATGGAAACTTGGGTAATAACTTTATCATCACTGCCATGAGGCCACTTGCTGGGGGCGATTACCTGCTTGCTAGTACGTTGCTCACACAAGGCATCAACAGCGTTATGGTTGTCTTTCGCATTAGACCTACAGGAGGTGCTGTGCTTTGGAGCAGAGCGTATAGGATGAGTGGTTTTAATTGGGAAATAGCGGATATGGAACAATTACCCGATGGTCAGTTTGTAGCGTTGTGCAAAGACCGTACCCCCAACAGTACTGCTCCGGTGGCGTTGCTCAAGTTTCAGACAAACAACAGCTTGACTTGGATGCGCAGTATTGATTTGCCGAGTTTGAGCGAACAGGGAACGTCGTTATCTGTAAGTCCTAACGGACATATCGAGATCGTAGGTAATGCTATTTTGGATACACAAACCTCGAATGGCTTTTTTATTCGGGCGGATTCGTCCGGTAGCGTAGCAGGTGATTGCCCAAGGCCTGATTTGAATATTTTGTCGCAAAATGTAGCCCTTTTTACAAATGGGTATGGCTATGCTAATGGACTTAGTTTTAATCGTACAGTGGTAGATAATATCACGGTATCAGCATCTGAATTGACAAGAAAGCAGGAAATTTATGTACCCAATAAAGTATTTTCTGCACCAGACACAACTTGCGCTTCTGATTGCGTAAAAATAAAAACAAATGACTTGCTCGTTGATCCGGTAAAATCGGAATGGGTATTTGAGGGTGGACAGCCCGCAACCTTTTCGGGTACTACTCCACCACCAATTTGCTATGAAAAAGCAGGAATTTATACCATTTCGCTTACTACTGGCACATGCGCTACTGCTACTCGAACAATTGTAGTAAATTCGGATTTTGGCGTACCTAATGCTTTTACGCCTAACCAAGATGGCACAAATGATAGTTTTAGGCCATTATTGGACTGTAATACTGCATCTTATCATTTTGAAATTTATAACCGTTGGGGGCATCGTATCTTTTTTACCGATCAGCAACAAGCGGCTTGGAATGGTACTTATTTAGATGCAGATGCCCCCGTCGATGTGTATTTTTGGCGGTTACAGTATAGCCAGTTGGTGAGTGGCGTGCTACAATTTTTTAGCAAGAAAGGGGAGGTTAATTTGATTCGGTAATTTAGGTAATTTTGATACCTAAAAATCCATAAATACCTCATATTGGTATTTCCATTTGCGTTTACGCGTCACAGTCACAGGGATTTTCCCTGTGCTAAATGTGTCGCCCTTTCAGGGCTAGTTGTTATTGCCCTAAAAATCCATAAATACCTCGTATTGGTATTTCCATTTGCGCTCTTCACCGGGTTTTAGCGTAATTTCCCATTCAATATTGTATTCCGAATTGATGCGAAGGGTGGCTTCTTCTTGTTTAAGTGTCCATTTTTCATCCGGTGATTGGGTTGGTTTTCCTTCTATTTTTCGCTTTATTTTAAGTGTAATTGTTTCTTTTTTGTAATTGATAACGCATACTTGGCCTTCAATGGTGACGCGGTCGTAGTTATGATTAAAAAATTTGCTTACATCTTCTTCCCGTTTAACATCTCCTTCGGTCTGAGTTACTTTTACTTCTGGTGTTTCTGTAATACGCACTTTACTGGTGGCACCCGGTGCAGTAAAAGGAATCTTATCCTGACTGATTGGTTGCAAATCAGCACCACTAAGCAGATTGGCCACACCTGTTGTCCAAGGATAATCTGTATTGTTTTTAAATTCTATGAAATGGATCACAGGGTTGCGTTTTTCATCTGCTTTGTTGCGGTTATTATTGTATTGTTGAAACCCATTGGGGCCACCATCTGGCAAATTGCATTCAAAAAAGTGTTTGGGTTCTATCTCTGTTTCAAAAATAGGGAATTGGTACCTACTAGCCTTGGGCAATTCGATCTTTTTTAAGTTATAAAAATAGTAATCTTCTACTTGGCTGCCATCGGGGTTAGCGTTACCAGGCACTTCTATTACGCGTTCTTCATACGTTTCAGGATCAAAAGCGACTTGATAATTGTTCATCAGCGTATTTTGATAACCATTTCCGCCTTGATTTCGGTAGCCCTCCAAGATTGTATTGGGGTCGAAATTGACCAGATTGGAGGCTTTATCGGCAAAGGCAAAATTCGGGATGCCTACTGCCAGTTTGAGGTCGGCAACTGTACCGTAATGTTCAGCATCGTTTACAATTTCTGCCCGAAGTGATAGTTTTCCTTTGTTTTTTGTACCCAATTCTAAGCGATACACGGGTGTCCAACCCAAATTATTGGTCAAATATGCGATCGACATATCTTGTTCGGTTTTTGCATTATTAAAGGTAACATCTAACCGTTTTTTCATTTCAATATGGGTGGCAAAATCAAGTTTGGGGTTTTCGAGAAATTCTACCCGTCGTATTTCATCCCCTCTAAAACTCAACCAAGTCCCCGCTTTTGTCTGAAAACTGATGAATGGCAAGTAATTATCATTATGCGTAATGACATTTTCAAATCGCCCCTCTATTTCTTGAAGAGGCAAATTTGGGCCCTGTGAAAGGTATATTTTTGCGGTTTTACCAGACATGGACTTGTAATAATGGTTATAACTGATATTATTGTCCATTACTGCCACTGAATCTAACTTTGTAAAAACACTTTTCAAGGCATCCGCCGGAGTACTCACCCAATAAGTGCCAAAAAGCGCATTGGGTAATTCTCGTGCCGAATAAATACTGTTGGTCGCTTTTACTTTTCCAGTACGTTCAATCATGGAACGACCATTTTTAAAAATAGTAATAGAGCGAACGGGGAGCGTTTGGGCACTCACAAGGGTCGCGCAAAAGAGAAAAAATAAAGTTGCTAAGTTGAGTTTCATATTTTGTTATTTTTTTATGAAACGCTTATTTAGTTCATTTTATTTTAGGCTATAAAAGGAAAAATACAAGTGGAGATAGGAGCGCAAAGCATGTTTATCAATTGCTTATTTTTTTAACATTATTATGCTCAATCCAGATCCATTTTAGATAAAAAAGAGTCGCCCAAACCTTTATTTATATCCCATAACTTTGTAACGAATTGCAACTCGGTGCATCTTAGATGAACAACAACACACCAAATATTTATAATTGCACATCTTACTTGCACTATAACGCAATACTTTGAAATAAATAACCAACAATTTAACTAATAATTATATGTTACGATTTTGCTTACGCACCACACTCTTTTTGGCTTTTGCTTTTTGTTGCTTTCAATGCAAAACACCGCTCACCGACACTTTCAAGTTCCATGAAGGAGACCCATTCATATCCAGTATGGTCGAAAGCCAGTTCTTCGAAATCAATGCCGATAGTGGGCAGGTTATTGAAGGCGCGTTGGGGACACGGATCGTTTGTCCCATCGGTTGTTTTTTGGATAAAAATGGAAAAACAGTAAAGGGGAAAATAAGGATCGAATTGGCCGAAGCCCTCCAAAACGATGCAATGGTGCGCTCCAACCTCACCACTCAATCAGGAGGAAAGCCTTTAGAAACAGGCGGCATGCTTTATTGGAACGCTACTTCTGATGGTGCTCAAGTTGCCATTAACCCAACTATTCCTGTAAGTATTGATATTCCTACACCCAATAAACAGGAAGATATGCAGGTGTATAAAGGTACACGCGATCCGCAAGGCAATATGGATTGGATAGATCCACAACCTATTGAAAAATTTATTACACCGGTAGATATATTTACGCTCGATTTTTTACCAAAAGGCTTTCTGGCCGAAGTGGAGCGGAGTATGCCATTTGGCAAATATAAAACCGCCACTAAAGAACTAGCAGATAGCCTGTATTATAGCCTTTCTGTAGGTATATTATCTGTTGAATCAAGTGAGTATATCCATACTGATCTAAATGAGGCGTATTATAGTACACAAAAAAAGGTAGTGGACGGGAAATATACGGATGACTCGTACGACCATGGTGACAAACCTAAACTTCAGGATTTGCAATCCGAAGGCGAGCCAAGACCCGAAATTGATCCTGCTATGATTATGGCCATCTATTCGGAACCGTTTCAAAATACATTGATCGCTACCCGCGAATTTGAAAAAAGATTACAAACGGTTTTCAAAACCTGTTCCAACAAAGCATTGGAGGCGTATGTCAATAACTTGGATCAACCGCTTTGGCAATTGGACGAAATGGCGGCAAAAGCAGCCGAAGAAAAAGGGGAGATAGAAAGTGCCGAACAATTTAAAAAGTATGCCGCCCAAAAACTGACCAGGGTTAAAAATGGAGGTGAACGCGCAAATTTGCTCAAAAAATACTTACAAGAACGGGTATCTGCTATAAAAAATGAACTCGCCGAAAAGAAACAGGAACTGCGTAATGCACTAGACAAAAAAAATGAATCTGCCCGAAAAGTAGCCACTGAATATAAGGCATTATTATTCAAAAGAGAAACATATCGCATGGAAACGTATGGATTTGAATGGTCAGCAACAGGCTGGTTAAATGTTGACAAAGGAATAATACCAAAAGATTGGGATGCTCAACCGCTTGAAATATTGGTGGACAATAGCAATGAATTTGATCGTGTTTATACATATATTATTTATGAATCCATCAATAGTTTATACCGTTTAAATACCGACGATAACAATAGATTTTACGTGGGTAATAAAAAAGATCCGCGCATGCTAATGCCTGAAAAGAAAACAGCCGCCATCATTTCCATTGGTTATAAAAACGATCAAATAGCGATGGCCACCAGCACAATTACTACTGGTGAAGAAACGAAAGCAACCCTCCATCTTGAATTGTCCGACAAGGCAAAAATGAAAGCCGTACTCAATCAGTACAATAACTATGGAAAAGAAAATCAAATCGAGCAAGATTTGGTGTTTATGGAGCAATTATATGTAGAAAAACAGCGACAACTCGCCTTACAAAAAGAAGTAGTTGTTATGTACCGACTGTATGATATTGCATTTCCATGCGCAATGCTCAGAGAAGGCTCCATTTTATTCGACACTAAATGCGGTATGTGCCATAATAAAAACATGTGCGATAAACTAACTGGTCCAGCACTCTACACAGCCCGCGATAGTTGGAAAGATGACAATGGTTTATACGCATTTATCAGAAACTCGCAAAAGTCGATCGCGGACGGACACCCACGTGCAATGGAACAATGGAATACCTGGAAACCAACATTGATGCCTAGTTTTGAGCAATTGAACAGTAAGGATATGGTGGCATTATTGATGTTTATATCTGATCACAAATGCACTAATCCACCACAAATACAGTAGCATACGCTTTTTTTTGCCATAAAGTTCATAAACATTCACAAAGCAAAACGAGTATTCTACGCTTTGAGAACTATTCTGAACTTTGTGGTAGCAATAAAAAAAACGTACTTTTGCGCTAAAATAACTATTAATGCACATCCCAATTTTTCAAATATTACTCATTTGCCTTCCCGCCCCAAAAATCACCCTCGATACGATACCCCCAGCAGCACTATCAAGGCTACTGCGCGCATACCCCGATCACCTTTGGAAAGCAGAAGGCAATTACCTCATCTGGAAAGATAGCACTGCCATGCTTTTTGATGATGGCCTGCTCAAAACCGAACAATTGTACTTTGACTCCGCCGACATCGAAGATCAACTCCATTACCTACCCTACCCTATTGGCCCTATTCCAGACACACCAAGTTACGGTTGTAATCCAGGGACTTACCGCTGTAACGCATTTTTCCAAAAAATGTACGGCAGCACAGAAGCACAAGTACGAAAAAACCTGACCATCGTAAAATGGCCCAATAAGATAAACGGGCAAAATCTCGTGGTAACAAAAATAAACAACGTTGACAAACACCTTCTAGCCGTAGCAGAAGAACTCAATGCGCGTCCCGAACTCAAAAAATACATCACAAATATTGGTGGCGGTTTTAATTGGCGATTTATCAGTGGCACCCAACGACCCAGCCCACACTCCTACGGAATAGCCATAGACATCAATGTAAAAAACGCGCATTACTGGCAATGGGACTACCCCAATTATAAAGACCAAACCGTAGAGCAAAATATCCGCTGGCGCAATACTGTACCGTGGGAAATTGTACAAATATTTGAAAATCATGGGTTTATATGGGGCGGTAAATGGTACCATTACGATACGATGCACTTTGAGTTTCGGCCAGAATTAATATTGAAGTAATATATATAAAACTTAATGCACCGCTTGCCTGCAAATTTGCCTATTTTTGCCCAATATCTATACAACACAAAATGCCTATCAAATTTTCCCACTGGCAAATAGCCATACTTCTTTATCTCATCACGGCGTGGAACAGCGTGGGTTACCACCACGCGGATGAGCATTATCAAATCCTTGAATTTGCGAACCTAAAATTGGGTAAAGCCTCGGTGGCAGACATGCCCTGGGAATATAAAGCCGAAATGCGCCCCGGACTACAACCTATACTCACGGTGTGCATCATTAGTGCCTTGAACCTTATTGGTATTACCGACCCGTTCATACAAGCATTCCCGTTGCGTTTATTGGGCGGTATGTTGACCTTGGCCTTGTTTTGGCAATGGAGTACCACCTTGCCTCCAACCATTGCACACAGATGGACATGGCTTGTTTGTTTTCTTTGGTGCATGCCCTATTTGAGTGTCCGTTATTCTTCTGAAGCATGGTCGGCGTTGAGTTTTGGGGCAGGTTGTTTGTATTTTTACCGTTCAAAAACCAATCGGAATATGTTTATAGCAGGTTTGCTGATGGGCTGTTCCTTCCATTTCCGCTACCAAATTGCTTTTGCTATTTTGGGTGTACTGCTTTGGTTAATTTTTCATGAAAAGCAACCTACAAAACAAATTTCATATTGGATTTTAGGCGGTATTGTCGCCTTTGTACTCGGCACTTTCGCCGATGTTGCATTCTATGGAAAATGGGTCATTCCTGCATGGAACTACTTAAAAATCAATATTATAGAAGGTAAAGCCTCCGAATTTGGAAGAATGCCTTGGTGGTGGTATTTCACTGAATATCTGATGAGTATGGCGTATGTTATTGGTCTTGCCTTGTTGGCGTTGGCCATTGTTGGGTACAAAAAAATGAAAGGCCATATCTTAGTTTGGGCTATGATTCCTTTTGTTATTGGGCATACGCTTATCGCACATAAGGAAATTCGTTTTTTGTTTCCTGCTATATCAGCGTTGGTATTATTAGCCGCCGCAGGTTGGGAAACGGTGGCATCGCAATATGGAAACACAAAAACATATCGCTACACCAAAGGGTTTTTACTCTTTGTCAATACTGCTCTTTTGGTCGTGATATTAATCCGCCCCGCTATGGAAGCAGTGCCGTACTATACTTATTTAAACCAACATGCAAAAGCGCAAAAACAAGTCCTTTATGTTGAAAAAACGAACCCATATCTACCCGCTAATTTACCTACCAATTTCTATAACCCGAAACATATAAAAACAATAAAACTGGGTAAATTAGACCGATTAACAAGCGATACGTGTAGTATAACCCTACAAAAAGGTGATTTTATACTTTCCGAAAATATGTATGAACCAATATTTAACAACAATCCGAAATTCCAACGGGTGTATTGCTTATTCCCCGATTGGATTACGGCCCTGAACTTAGGCGGATGGGTGGAAAGGAGTAGGATTTGGAGTTTGTACCGCTATGAAGGACTATAATACCCCCAAATGAGCCAATCTTTTCCTGACTTTCGCTTCCACATCTGCATCGGGCACCAATTCTGGCGCATGGTGCGGTTTTATCCTGGCATCCATCACAATCGGCCCCTTACAGCCCCAGTGCTTATTTTCTGTAAAACTATGTACGCCGTATATATCGTGGCTCGGATTTACCCGTGTAAAAGCCACCCAAAGAAAATTATTTAATGTTTGTTGGGTAAATGGGCTATCGTCCACCAGTAAAATCATTGGGATTCCTTTTAGATCAAACCGTTCCAAATACTGGCACAATTGCTCTGCTTCTGCTTTAGCGGTAGCAACTACCTTGTATTTTGGAGCCTGAATAGCCAATATACCCGGACGCGCAAATATCGGCTGGCTCATGCCCGCAGGTAAAGAAAAACCATCGGGGAGATGGGTGGTCAATGTTCGTAATTTATCGCCTCTACACGCCATTACGACCTTAGAACCCTCGTTCCAGCCACTGCCTGAATAATCCAAAGTATCAATAGTAGTGCGTGTATAAAAATGCAGATCACGGGTAAAATCAATACGCTCCAAAATATGATGGATAAAATGACCAATATCGTGGGTATCCAATTTAGGATCATCATCGGAGGCTGCGATCAAAAGGAATTTGGCCAGGGAGGTCTGTCCCGATCCCAAAATACGGTTTGCAATCGCCAGTATTTCCTCCGGCCTGCGCTCGCGAAACGGCATATAACGTTCATGCCCAATCGCCAACAACAACGGATGCACACCCGCCGCATCTACCGCGTGTATCTCCTGCACTCCAGGAAACTCTTGCGCCGTAAGTGGAGCAACCAATTGATGAATCAACCACCCAAAACTACTATCTTCCTGCGGCGGCCGCCCCACTACCGAAAAATGCCAAAGCGGATCTTTGCGATGATATACTTTGTGTACCCGCATTACCGGAAAATCGTGGGTAAGCGAGTAATAACCCAAGTGGTCACCAAACGGCCCTTCCGGCTTTTTCATCCCCTTCATAATCTCGCCCGTAATGACAAAATCCGCATCAGAAGACAGAAAATGACCATCACGACGGGTATATCGAAACCTCCGGCCAGCCATCATACCCGCAAAAGTGAGTTCACTCAAACCCTCGGGCAATGGCATAATCGCCGCAAACGCATGACTCGGTAATCCGCCGACAAAAATAGAACATCGAAATGGTTCGTTGATCTTATTATATTTGGTATGGTGTACCCCAATACCGCGGTGCAACTGGTAATGAAGCCCAATCTCTTCATTCTTAATATATTCATTACCAGACAATTGTATCCTGTACATACCAATATTAGAATGCATTGGTCCGGGCATATCGGGGTCTTCGGTATATACCTGTGGTAGGGTAATAAAGGCACCGCCATCCATAGGCCAACTCTTTACTTGTGGCAATTGATCAATCGTTGTTTCGCCATAAGTGACGGGGCTTCCGAACCAATTTTTCATCGGTAATGCTGTAAGTGCTGTAATAGGAGCACCTAAATACCTTGTTGGTTGTTTCAAAAACGCCATTGGGTCGCGTTTGAGTTCAATGACTCGTTTAACTTGCTCTAGCGTATCTCGAAATAAAAATGAAGTACGATCAAAAGTACCATACAGGTTGCTAACGGCCTGAAATGGGCTACCTTTTACTTTTTTAAACAATATAGCAGGCCCACCACGGTCATAGATCTGACGGGTAATTTCACCCATTTCGAGGTTGGGATCTACTTCTTCTTCTATTTCGAGGAGCATATTGTGCCGCTTCAAATCGTTGACGGCCTGTCGCAGTGAGGTGTATTTCATAATTGATATGGAAAACAGCATTTAGGAAAGATTGTTTGTTTTGAAACAGCAAAAGGCTACATTTTAAAAATATTTAGTCTGTAAAAAATCGTTTAACGTAGAAAACACCTTAGTAACTTTGTCACTAAGAAACGATAAAATAATCATATCAAATATAGAATATGTACTGGAAGCATATTAAAAAACCCGCACCAAAGCCGCAGCAGGCGCTACTATAAAACCGCGCATATCGTACGGGACAATAACGCAATGTGCAGGTACACCGAGTTATTACCCAAGGTTCATTTGAGGAAAAAATTGACCTTATGATCCAATCAAAAAAGGAATTGGCGAACTTAACTGTGGCCAATGGAGAAAAGTGGATTGGGGATTTGACAAATAGTGAACTGAGGGAATTGGTGGCGTTGAGGTAAGTTACCCTATGACTTCAACAACCGCAACAAATACTCTCCATACCCACTTTTTATATACTTATGCCCTAGTTTTTCAAGACCAGCATCGTCGATAAAGCCCATTTCCCAAGCAGTTTCTTCGATACAACCGATCTTTAAACCCTGCCGCTCCTCAATGGTTTGTATAAACTGACCCGCCTGCATCAAACTGTTGTGCGTACCTGTGTCCAACCACGCATAACCACGCCCCATAGCACGTACCGATAAACGACCTTGTTCCAAATAAATACGATTTACATCCGTAATTTCGTATTCACCCCGCTCACTAGGTTTTAAATTTTTTGCAATATCTACTACAGAATTATCGTAAAAATACAAACCAGGTACCGCAAAATTACTTTTGGGCTTGGCTGGTTTTTCTTCAATACTAAGCGCTTTAAAATTTTTGTCAAAATCAACTACGCCGTAACGCTCCGGATCGGCCACTTGATAAGCAAAAATAATACCACCATCGGGCTCAGCACAGGAACGCACCATATCGCCCAAACCAGCGCCATAGAAAATATTATCGCCCAAGATCAACGAGGCACCATCTGAGCCAATAAAATCGGCACCAAGCACAAATGCTTGCGCTAAACCATTCGGTTCTGGTTGCGCTTTATAACTGATCGACATACCTAGATCCCTACCATCACCGAGCAAATGCTCAAAATTGGGCAGGTCATAAGGTGTAGAGATAATCAATACCTCACGAATACCCGCCAACATCAATGTGCTCAAAGGGTAATAAATCATTGGTTTATCGTAAACAGGCATTAACTGCTTGCTCACGGCCAATGTTAACGGATAAAGGCGTGTGCCTAAGCCGCCTGCTAATATGATACCTTTCATAATTTATAGAATACTCGCTCTAATACCGACTAATTTTACCAATAATCCTTCCAAACGATCCAATGGCAACATATTCGCCCCATCAGATTTTGCCTTTGAAGGTTCGGGATGTGTCTCGATAAACAATCCGTCCACACCCACTGCCACGCCCGCCCGAGCAATGGTTTCGATCAATGCTGGCCTTCCGCCTGTTACGCCACTACTTTGGTTGGGCTGCTGCAACGAGTGCGTACAATCCAAAATAACCGGAGCATTGAACGATTGCATCACGGGAATGCCCCGAAAATCGACGATTAGGTCTTGATACCCAAAAGTCGTGCCACGCTCGGTAAGCATTACTTGCTCATTACCTTCTTCACGTACTTTATCCGCAGCAAATTGCATCGCTTCCGGGCTTACAAATTGGCCTTTTTTGATATTAACCACCTTACCCGTTTGGGCAGCAGCCACCAATAAAGAGGTTTGGCGGCACAGAAAAGCAGGAATCTGAAGAATATCCACGTATGCCGCCGCTAATGCTGCTTCTGCGTCGGTATGAATATCGGTAGTGACAGGTATTTGGTACTTCTCTCCTACCCTTTTCAGAATGTCCAGTGCTTTTTCATCGCCAATTCCAGTAAAAGAATCGCGCCGACTGCGGTTGGCTTTCCGGTAACTTCCTTTGAATACATACCTAATATTCAAACGATTACATATTTCGTTTATTTTTTCTGCTATTTCAAAAGCCATATCTTCTCCTTCAATGGCGCAGGGACCAGCAATAAGGAAAAAATTAGGATGGGATTGAAAAAATGGTGCTGTCATTATGCTTAATTTTTTACGTAAAAAATTAGCCAGCGGTTTCGAGACAAAAAAGCAGGCAATTTTTTGTCCGAAATGGGAGCGGCTAAATTTTTAATTTTTTACAAACAAGTGCGTTCTAGTTCCCTTGTTATTTACAATATTCAAATAATAGATACCGTTTGCTAAACCTGTACAATCCAATATTTTACGACGATCACCACTGGCAATAATACTTATGGTGACTAATCTTCCTGTTGCATCAAAAACCTGTAATAACTGATCGTCTTTCGCATTAGTACCCAAATCAATTTGCAGGGAGGAGGTAACAGGATTGGGGTAAAGTACAAAATTAGCCCAATCACCTTCCTGAGTTGACGTGGTACAATCAAGATTAGGGTTATAGATGACGTTGAGTTCGTACGAATTAACACAACCGGTAATATTATCGGTAAGTACCAATTTGTATAAACCACTTTCTACCGCGCAATGCCAATAGCCGTTGGACGGTATGGCCTGTCCTGCCAAATACCATTGTAAAGTGTAACTATTCGATGGTAATGTCAAGGTATCGAACAGTGTGAGCAAGTTTTGGTTATTAAAAAACAATGGCACTACGGGCAAAGGTATCAATTCGACCAAAGCAGGCGTAGAAATTACCTTGCAACCATCTGGCGAAGTGTATTCCACTTGGTAATTACCGCTGTTGGTGGCCAAATACACCGAATCCGTCGCAGAAGGTATTGGTGCGCCGTTTTTAAGCCATTCAATATCATTACTATACGATGCATACAATGGCAATGGTGCAAAATTAGCACAAGCCTTCAAACCCATCGGTGCTGTTACTATTGGTAGCGCAGGTTGCGGATAAACTACTACCGTATCGCTAAATAATAACGTCGTGACAGGATTGATAATATTCAATACGGCTTCAAATCCATTGGATACTACGGTGCCATTGCTCAATAAATTGAACGTAACAATACCGCATTGGTCGTCTGTTCCTTGAATACCGCCATCTTCGTCCCATACTTGTAACACGTAATTGCCCGATTTCAAACGAAGATTGGTCGTTACAGTATAGGGAAGTGAAATATTATTCACAGGCGGATTGGATTCAAAAACTTTTACTCCCGCACTATCTGTGATGAACAGGTACATATCTGGTGCATTTAACCCAAGATTATCAGCACAATTTAAGTCTTTCAAGACAATACTTTGCAAAATAAACCCTGTTGTATCCACCACAGCCTTATACTTTACAATATAACTACCCGGGGTGGAATAAGTATGTGGCGCAGGTGTTTCATCGGTAGCAACTGTACCATCACCAAAATCCCAGTTATAACTAAAGCCCGAATTTCCGTTGGACGGATTATTATTCGTAAATGACACTGTTGTACTTCCACACCCCTCTGGATTGCTCAATGAAAAACCTGCATTGGCACTTACTTCCGGGGCGATGTACATACGCATGGGAAACACTGCTTCTTGGTTAAAAAACAACACTGTTGCCTTTAATCGAACAATAATCACAAAGGAATCGCTTTCGGTGGGCGTTCCACATATTTTAATACAACCATCTGTTTGTGTGCTCACCGGAAATACCGTCTGGTTGGCTTGCCAACTCAAACCGGGAGGCAAACCTTCCACCGATACTATTTCAATTGAATTGATATTAAGCCCCGGAGGCGTAACACTATCAATGGCCGCCACTGGTGTCGTGGTTTTCGGCATTCGGAAAGAGATATCTTTATTATACGCCAGTCCTACTTGTCCATCGGGAATAGGTGGCAGATAAACCGTATCCACAGGCAAACCGGCTGGCAGGTTGACGACGCAACCCGGACAGCCGGTTTGACCAAAAAGGAATAACGGTGCAGATATCAGTACTATAACGATAAAGTACGAAATCGACCGCATATATATTATCTGTTGATTACAAAGGTGTTGGATACATTACCCTGACGGTTACCAAGGGAATAGAAATAAGTGCCATTGGGCAATTCGCCCGCATCAAAAGTGAATTGATTCCTACCTTCTGTCAATTGTACCGTTTGTTCGTTTACTTTTTTGCCAATTACATTAAAGACCTGAAAAGTATATTCACCGCTCACCAATGACTCAATCATCATTTGCGTATATTGAGCAAATGGGTTCGGCGCATTTTTTACACTTGCAATTTGACCAGAAAGGTCGCTGGTGCCACTAGCGCATTGTCCAGTTGGTTTCACCGTGATAAAATACTTGTTATTCGGAGCAATAGTACCCGGAAAATCAATTTCTTGCGTAATGATGGAGTAAGCCGTTACTTTGATCGTAAGTTCTTTATCGCCAGGTGTATTGGCCGATGTGGGTGTGCCACTAATCAGCATACAACCAAGTGTATTACTCAAAAATTCGCAGTTAGGTGGATCACAAGAATAATTCAATCCCGCAGGCAAACCAGTAACAGCACCTGTTAGCGCAATTGTAATTTTGCTCAACGGAAACTCAAAACCACTCAAAGTAATCTTATCCGGTATGTTAAAAGTAACAGATTGAGTGTAAGGCTCGTTGATACAAGCGGGTGCAGTATAAATAGTGGGGTCGGCAGGTGACCATGCTTTAGGTGATACCAAAGCGTTAGAATCGAGGACGGAGGAGTCGCGTACGCACATTTGTGCAGTAAGTGAACCAAAAGAAAGGATTAAAAGAAAAAAGAGTGTTGTAATTTTTAACATAAGTAAAGGTGTGTTGAAAAAATATGAATCGGTAATAGAACCGCAAAGTTCTTATTTTTATTTGAATTACAGGTAAAAACTTATGCTAAAAGGAGGCAAAAGGGCAAATTACATCGATGAACTTATTATAACACACTTTTCCTTTTACCAAATAATAACTAATTGCAAATTTCAAAAAGTTGAAAATTTAAATAAAAAGCCTACTTCTTACTTTTTTTAGCGAAAAAAAGTAAGCAAAAAACGCTTCGGCTGACGAAAAATGCGGTGCTTTTGCTTCCTCGCTCCAGCGGCGCCAAAAAAAACTCGCCGGACTATCCAGCGGAGACGGTGCCCCTCAAGTTTCGTTTGGCTCAAACACTTTTTGGCTTCATCCGCCTCCGCTCAAGCAAAACCTGCATTTTTCTAAGGCCGGTCTTGCCACACTTTAGGTATTGTACTTTAACTCAAATTTCAAAATTTATAACCCAAAATAAAAACGAACGTTTTGAATCAATCGTTTAAAATTAATTATGTCCTAAAATGTTAAATACCTACGCAGCATTCCTAGCGGCATTGATAATCCCAAACATCGAGCGCAAAGCCATTTTTTTAAATTGCTCCCGTTGTTCTTCCGTCAAATCACTAGAGCGCAATTGTTGCAACGCAAATTGCTGAATCGCGATCAAAGGCAGTACAATTTCTTCGCGTAAAGCGATACTATTTTTGGAACTGGGATTATCCGACAAAAGCGTTTCTTGATCACTCAGCCATAGTAGTTTTTCATAAGAGCGCTGGTACTCAGTCTCCAACATTTGCCAAAAAACACCAAATTCTGGATCTACTTTTTGGTATTGGGTCACTTTAAAATTACTCTTTGACAGCGATTGCATGGAATTTTCTACCAAAGTGCGAAAAAACAAGGAACTCCGGTACAATTGGAGCAATTTATCGCCCAATCCATTGTTTTTCAATACTTCCAGTGCCGCTCCAAAACCATAATAACCGGGAATATTTTGCTTCATTTGCGCCCACGCACCCACAAATGGGATCGCCCGCAAGCCATCAAATTTTAAGCCGCCACCCGCATTGCGTTTCGTAGGACGACTGGCAATATTGGAATCGCCATACCACATCAACGGGGTCATTTTTTCTAAATACGACACAAATCTATCGTGCCCCTTGAGTTCGGAATAGGAAGTATATGCAGCCTCGGCCAATTGATCCAACAACGCGCGATCTGCTTCGGTCAGTTCGTTGGAATGCGTTTTAAACAAGTGATTTTCGAGACCAGCAGTAAAAATACGCTCCATATTATAACAGGCCGCCGATCGTGTGCCATAAGTACTACTGATCGTTTGTCCTTGAATCGTCACTTGAATTTCTCGGTTTTCAATATCCGCGCCGTGTGCAGCGTAATAACTGGCATTATTGCCACCTCCCCTTCCTGGAGGGCCGCCACGACCATCAAAGAAGACCACCGAAACCCCATTTTCCCTGCTAATCCGTGTAAGTTCTTCTTTGGCGCGGTAGATACTCCAGTTGGCGCGGAGGTAACCGCCATCTTTAGTACCATCCGAGAAGCCGAGCATAATGGTTTGCTGCATACCGCGCGCCTCCAAATGCTTGCGGTAAGCAGGCAAATTGTAGAGATCGTGCATAATATGTCCACCCATCGCCAAATCCTCTACAGTTTCAAATAAAGGAATCACGTCCAAAGGCATACTCCCGCCGGGGCCAATATGCCCAATAGTCAGTCTTGCCAAAGTAAGTACTTCCATGACATGTAGCACACTGCCACAGTTAGAAATAATATAACGATGACAGCCTAAAGCACCATTTTCGCGCTGAATGGTCACTATTTGGCGCATCATAGCGATGGTATCGTAGGTAATGGAATCTTCTGGGAACAAGTGTTCGTCGAGGTGAAAATCGGCGGCTAATAACTTTTGTAGCCGCTGTTCATCGCTCAATGCACCATAGTCCACCTTATTGGCTTTCCAAATTGTTTCCCATACTTCGTAGTGCTTGCTACTGTCCTGCCGCACATCCAATGTCGCAAAATGAAACCCGAAAATGCGTACTTTGAGTACAAATAAATCCAAAAGTTCCATAAATAGGCCATCGTGCTTATCGTTCAATAAGCGCCTAACCACCATCAAATCGGCGAGTAGTTCTTTGCACGAGCCGTAAACCATCGGGTCGCCAGGCTTATACAAAGTAACATAAATACGCTGGTCAATGGCACTAATGCGCTCTTCCACGCCAGAAAAAGTAAGTCGGCGTTTCAAATTCCGAATATCGCGATAATAACAACGCAATACCGCTTCCCGAAGTCGGCGCGTAACATCCCTCGATACATCTGCCGTGACAAATGGGTTACCATCGCGGTCGCCACCGGGCCAGAAGCCCAGTGCCAATGCGCCCGGATTTTTAAAGGTAGCAATATCTAGTTTTAAGGAAGAGTACAACCGGAAAATAATATCAGGAATAGCGTAGTAAAACACGTTTTCCAGATACCAACTTAGGCTCAATGCCTCGTCCAAAGGCGTTGGTTTTTTCTTATTGACAAAAGAGGTTTTGCCCAATTGCAACAGCATCAGGCGTATTTCTTCTAAGTCTTTTTGGCTAATAGCCTTGCCCAAATCGTCGATAATACCCAGCACTTTACCCGGATAAAACTGCGTAGGATGTGCAGTGAGGACCATCCGAACCGAAAAATCGTTGAGTTTTTCGATCAATTGCTCGCGCAAAGCGGGCGTATTGACGCGGTTGAGTAGGTACGACAACGACCCAACGCCGTTCAGTTCGTGGGTTTCTTCAAAAAGCGCATCCTCCACCGAATCGAACAGCACCACTTGGCGTTCGATATAACGGATAAAATAGGACAACAATTTTAGTTTATCCTCCGGGGACTCGTGTTCGCAATATTCATCCCAGAACTCCCGAATAATGGTATCGGGATTCTTACCTGCATCAAAACCCGCTTCACAGGCATCTGCAAAAAGCGCCAATAAAGTACCTTTGACATTAATTTTTTCAAAGGGAAGCCTCAAAAAAAGGCTATTATAGGTATGATAAAGTAAGTCTGAGTGGTTTGTCATGCTATTGTTGTGCCTGTTTCAGTAATTGATCGGTATCGTTCATCAGTTGATCCAATTCCTTCATCAATTTTTCTTTTTTGCGTTGTTGATCGGCTGCTTTCGCACTCTGATCGGGAGTGACGGTGGGTTTGGCTACGCCTTTTTTGGGTGCAGGTGCAGGTGCAGGCGTATCTTCAATTCCTTCGAGTTCTTTTTCGAGATTTTCCTTACGTTCTTCGAGATCGCTGAGGCGGCGCAGGACTTTTTCGTCCACATATTGGGCTTTATCTCGGATTTCGCGGTACGCCCCGCCGAGTTGATCGAGGGCTTTATCGTATTTGCCTGCGTCAAACTTTTGGCGTTCCGATTTCAAAAGGCTCCATGCAGAACTCACTGCCGCGCCTGTTTTTTGAAATACTTCTTTGGATTGCGCTTTTTCTTCGCTGGTACCAAAAATGAAATTATAAATAAGGATACCTACTACTAAAAATAGGGCAAGTTTAATTAGAGAGTTGATCATAATAAAGTGAAAGGTTAATACGCGGCTAAAGTACAGACTTTTCACGAACTCAGTACCAACGTAAATAAACAAAGGCAGGATACGCTCTAAAGAAGAGCGCGTCCTGCCTCAAAAGAACGGTACCAGCATAGCATATGCGCCTTTAAAACCTGCTAAATCGAATACTTTATGCTGATACCATCCCGAACACGTAGTAGAATAATCGTTAAAACATACTCAATTTACTTCAAAATAAATTATTTTCTTTTTACCTTTAACCAAGTTGTTTAGCATTTAAAAGTTATAAATTTAAAAGTATGAATTTTAAATGTTAAACGTTTAATTTTAAATGTTAAATTTCGCTGTAAGGGAAGGATTCGAACCTTCACGCGGCGGTTAGCAAAAGCGCAAGAATTAATTTCGAGTGGTCAATCCTCTTTAATACGCTTCGTTTATCCCGAACTCCCCACCCCCGAGACAGGAGGGCATGGCTGCCAGTTTCAACACCTCACATTGTTTTGTAGTTAGTATTATTTTATCTTCGATTTTGTTGTAAATGCAAGAATTAATTTCGGCTGGTTAACTCCCCCCAGCCCCCAATGAGACAGGAGGGCATGGCTGCCAATTTCAACACCTCACATTATTATTGTAGTTAGTATTATTTCATCTTCGATTTTGTTGTAAATGCAAGAATTAATTTCGGCTGTTCAATTCCCCCCAGCCCCCAATGAGACAGGAGCGCATGGCTGCCAATTTCAACACCTCACATTGTTTTGTAGTCCGTTTGTTTCAATTTCGTTTATTCGCTGTAAGAGAAGGATTCGAACCTTCACGAGGCGGTTAGCAAAAGCGCAAGAATTAATTTCGAGTGGTCAATCCTCTTTAATACGCTTTGTTTATCCCGTAATCCCCACCCTCGAGACAGGAGGGCATGGCTGCCAATTTCAACACCTCACATTATTGTTGTTGTATCAAAAACCGTAGTTACTTTTAACTGCGTTGCGTTGTTTGATGATGTAAAGATGAGTACATTGGCTTTTATCTTGCAAATTTTTCAACGATTATTTTAAAAATATACATTATCGTCAATTATTTTATAATTTTATTAGCAATTTAGTAATTTAAGATAAAAATGACAGCACTTTTTTACTATTTTCAAAAAATAGGATTATTTTGTGTTTTATTGGCAAAAAAATGGCGTAATTTTTAGCATAATTATAAAAATATTGGCTTTTATTGGTGAATTATCAATAAACGAGTAATGAGATCTATCTCTTTTCGTATTTATGGTAGGAAGTGGGCGCTTATTAGAGCATAGAGCGAATGGCTGCCCTTCGGCTGCGCTCAGGGCGCGTCGTGAACCTATCTGCCAACTTGAATCTGTGTTATGTTGAAAATTACAGTTAAAACAAACAACTTGTGCGTTATCTTGAAACGATATTTTTCCACCCACTTCCATAATTATTTCACGATATACCCGACCTTTGCAACATGGAAAAATGGATCAATGAAGTAGCCGCTACCTTATCCAAGCCACTGCCGGGCAAGGAAGCACAATTCAAAATGGCCAGCATGAAGCGTATGGCGGAACTGGCCGACAAATTGGAAGTCCCAGAAAATCCGCGTATCGCATCGGTTATGCTCCTATTATATAAGGATACTGACACCGCACACTGGCGCACGGTCTTGATCCAGCGCTCCCAAAACCCAAATGATCGGCATAGCGGTCAAGTGAGTTTTCCGGGTGGTAGTTGGGAGCCATCGGATGGGTCATTGGAGGCTGTGGCCTTGCGAGAAGCACACGAAGAAGTGGGGATTTCGCCGTTGCAGGTAAAAACATTGGGTCGTTTGACGGAATTATATATTCCAGTAAGCAATTTTTTGGTGCATCCTTTTGTGGGTTTTATCCACGGCACACCACAATTTAAGCCCCAAATTGGAGAAGTAGCGCATATTTTAACGCCATCCGTATCGCTTTTTTACGAACCAGCCTTCCAAAAAACCACCGACCTTACCATCGGTACTGGCCTCACCCTCCGCGATGTGCCATACTACGATGTGGAAGAACGGATCGTATGGGGCGCTACAGCCATGATTATGAGCGAGTTTACGGCAGCTGTGGGTGGGCATTTATTTGACAAATCAATTTAACATTAAAAATTATGCTACCCAATACACTCCGTGCCCTTTTGCTCCTGCTTTGCACCGCCACTACCAGTACATTAGTCGGCAACGCCATCGTGCGCGGTCGCATGAAAAATGCCAATATCGGCGACCGTATTGAACTGTACGTCCCACATTATTACCTCGATAACGATGCCAATAGTTACAAAGTGCAATTGGATGGTCAGTTGGAATTTCAAATTGATGCTTATATTACGGAGCCACAATTGGTATTTTTGGTCTTTGGACAAGACCAATTAGCCATTTTTTTGGATCCGAGCGACACCTTACTCGTCAAAGCGGATATGTTCCAGTTTCCAGTAATGGTGGAATTTGGCGGAAAAGCCGCTGCCAACAACAAATTACTCAGTGCTTACGCTAAAACCCAACTCTCCGATTACAACGAGTTCAATAATGTGCGATTTAAGATTGGGCAATGGTGGTTTTCGCTCGAATCATCGGTGAATGAGCAAATGCTGGCACTGCCCCGCCCGGAGTTTATCGCTTGGGCCAATGAAAAGCAAAAAGAGTCTTTTGCGGTATATGATCGGTTTATGGAATCGCAATCGGACGTACTTTCGCTGAGCTTTCGCGAATGGATTGAGTCCGAAATCATTTTTACCCGTGCCTACCATTTACTGATGTACGGCGCGGTGTATAAAAATCGCTACCAAATCGAGGAAGAATATTTTGATTTTCTCCAAGAGGTGCCAATGGTCGTGAGTGCCATCGGTAGTGATGCGTATCGGCAATATTTGCAGGTATATATGGCGCGTCAACAAGTAAAAAGTGGCTTGGAAGATCGTTTTTTCAGGGGGCAATACGATTTTTCGGGTACACTATTAGAAGGGAAGTCTTTGGCATATTTCCGTTCAGAAATCATTAAAATGGCGTTTTCATCCGATCATTTTCAGGAAATATTGCCTTCGTACAACGACTTTTTAAGGCACAATACGCACCCGGAGTACGAACCCAAGATCACGGCTTTGTACGAACGTACTTCGCGGTTTGCGCCGGGTATGGCGGCACCGTCTTTTGGGGGAAAAGACTACTACACAGCGAGTAATTTTACGAATACGAGTTTGTCGGGCAAGGTCATTTACCTCAATTTTTGGGCCACTTGGTGTGGCGCATGTGTCAAAAAAATGGATTTTTTTAACGCTTTTTCGCCCGAACTGGCTGCAGCAGGTGTGGTGATCGTCAATATTTCTATCGACGAGAACGAAACCAATTGGAGCGATGCGCTGGTTGCCAACCGAATGGCGGGTTATCATTTATTGGCAAAATCGTACCCCGAGCAGGCTATGGCGGCGACTTTTGGAGTGCAGGCGGTGCCGCAATATTTTATCATTGGGGCGAATGGTGCGATGGCACAAAAACCCTATTCGAACCAGCCCAACGATATTTTGAATCGGTTGATTGAAGTTGCGAAGGGCAAATAAAATAAAATAAAATTTGCTACCTTTGCGTCAGAATGACACCACCACAAATTAAAATTGGAATTATCCGCGAAGGAAAGATTCCTACAGATGCCCGTGTACCGCTAACGCCCTTGCAATGCCGGCAAATTATGACCAATTATCCCAACGTCTCCATAGCCGTTCAGCCTTCTCCTATCCGCTGTTTTAAGGATGCGGAGTACGTGGAACAGGGCATTCCATTACAAGAAGATTTAAATGATTGTGAAGTTTTACTCGGCGTAAAGGAAGTGCCAATCGACCATTTAATGGCCGAAAAAACGTATCTTTTCTTTTCTCATACCATTAAAAAGCAGCCTTATAACCTAAAATTGCTACAAACTGTACTGGAACGCAAGATTCGGTTGATCGACTACGAGGTAATTACCGACGAACGCGGTGTTCGGTTGATTGCGTTTGGTTATTACGCAGGGGTGGTAGGTGCACACAATGGCGTATGGGCTTATGGAAATCGGACAGGGGCGTTTGCGCTGGCGCGCATGAATACTTTCCACGATTACGAGGAGGTAAAGGAGGTCTATAAACAGCTAAAATTTCCGCCGTTCAAAATCGTTATTACAGGCGGTGGTCGCGTGGCCAATGGTGCTATCCAAACCTTAAAGGATATGGGCATCACACAAGTAGAACCATCTACGTTCCTCACACAATCTTTTGATTATCCAGTATTTACGCAATTGCATGCTTGCGATTATGCGGTACACAAGGAACACCGCAATTTTGATAAAAAGGATTTTTATACCAATGGAGGCGACTACGAATCCGTATTTGCGCCCTATACCCAAGAGGCGGATGTTTTCCTAAATTGTATTTATTACGATAAGAAAGCGCCCGCATTTTTTACCGTTGAAGCAATGATGCACCCCGATTTCAGGATAAAAACCATTGCCGATATTACTTGTGATATTATGCCCGGTGCGTCGGTGCCTTCTACCATTCGGCCTAGTGTAATCCCTGATCCACTGTATGGATTTGACCCAAGAAACAATCAAGAATGCGCCTTGTACCAAAAGCATACGATTGATGTGATGGCAATAGATAACTTGCCTTCAGAATTGCCGCGTGATGCTTCCGATTTCTTTGGCAAACAATTGATTGACAATGTATTGCCAGAAATCATCAAAGGTCGCAACAGCGCTGCGATGATGAGGGGGATGGTGGCAGAGAACGGGCAATTGGGGCCTTGTTTTGGATATTTGGCGGATTGGGCACAGTCTATTCCCACTCAATAGTCGCAGGCGGTTTTGTAGAAATATCATACACTACCCTATTAATCCCGCGCACTTGATTGATAATGGTTGTTGAGACATCCGCTAAAAAATCATAAGGTAGGCGGCTCCATTCGGCAGTCATGCCATCGGTGGAATTGACGGCGCGGAGTGCGATTGTTTTTTCATAAGTGCGTTCATCGCCCATAACGCCTACCGACTGGATGGGCAAAAGGATGGTTCCTGCTTGCCATACCTCGTTATAGAGGTTGTATTCTTTGAGTTTGGATGTATAAATCGCATCTGCGTCTTGCAGCATTTGTACTTTTTCGGGGGTAATATCGCCGAGGATACGGATACCAAGCCCTGGCCCGGGGAACGGGTGGCGACCTAAAATGCTCTCTGGAATACCGAGTTGGCGGCCTACACGGCGCACCTCGTCTTTGAACAGCATCCGCAAAGGTTCTACAATTTTTAGTTTTAGTCGGTCGGGCAAACCACCTACATTGTGGTGGCTTTTGATCGTCACCGATGGGCCATGTACGCTAATCGACTCAATCACATCGGGGTAAATCGTGCC
Source organism: Chitinophagales bacterium (assembly GCA_043764095.1). Taxonomy (GTDB): domain Bacteria; phylum Bacteroidota; class Bacteroidia; order Chitinophagales; family Saprospiraceae; genus M3007. The sequence goes on along the minus strand of JAYUKX010000161.1, from coordinate 2,216 downwards.
TTGTCCGAGGTATGTGGCCTCTGGATGTGCTTTGGATTCGTCTTCAAATACCTCAATAAAGAGTCGGCCAATGGTTTTACGTTTGGTTTCCGGGTCGGTTTGGCCTTTCAAAGCATCCCAGAAACGGTGTTTGGCATCCACGCCTTTGATATTCAAACCCATGCCCTTGTAGGACTCGAGTACGTCTTCAAATTCGTTTTTACGCAAAAGACCGTTATCGACAAAGAAACAAAACAATTGCTTACCAATGGCCTTATGGAGCAACATGGCAGCCACCGTGCTATCCACACCACCCGAAAGTGCCATAATGACGTGCTCATCGCCCATTTTTTCTTTTAGATCAGCAATTGTTTGCTCGGCGAAATGGGCAGGTGTCCAGTCTCCTGCACAACCACAAATGCCTAGTACAAAATTGCTCAACATTTGGAAACCTTCTGTGCTGTGATACACTTCAGGGTGGTATTGGATACAATAATAAGGCTGACTAAACGCTCCTGCTTTGGCACGGAATGCCGCAACGGGAATACTTTCGGTATGCGCCAATATTTCAAATTGATCGGGCAATTGCAGGATGGTATCACCGTGGCTCATCCATACTTGAGATTGCACCGACACATCCTTAAAAAAGGGATCATTTACAGTATTTTGCTCCAATGAAGCCTTGCCATATTCCCTTTTTTCGGAACGCGCCACTTGTCCGCCATAAAACTGAGCGGTGAGTTGAGCGCCGTAACAAACGCCTAAAACTGGTTTTTTCCCAGCAAACTTGTCCAGATCCACGCGTAAAGCATCGTCTTGGAGGACAGAAAAAGGGCTTCCGGAAAGGATAACACCAGCAATATCGGTGGTGAGTTCAGGGGCTTTGTTATAAGGAACAATTTCGCAGTACACATTCATTTCGCGCACGCGGCGGGCTATGAGTTGGGTATATTGCGAACCAAAATCTAGAATAAGTATTTTTTGCACGGGGCAAAGGTACAATGATGTGGCGTGATTTTTTGTGCTTTTGTAGGATTTTGTTTCCTATCATTACAACAAAAAATAAGTACATTTGCGGCACGCATACGCTATGATTTCCACTTACCACGATTTACGCCAATTTTACAACCAGGTTGTCCACCCCGAATTGCTCAATATGGAGCGGCGGCGGCGGCGTTTGGTGCGTTTAATGACGGCTTCCATGATACTTTTGTCTGCTTGTACGGTATTGGCCATTTATATCAACACATTGGTTTTTACGCTTTTATTGATGCTACCGCTTGGTTTTTGGGCAGCGTTTATTGGTTTTAGAATACAGGTATTTTTTTTAGAGTTTAAACCTCGGATTGTGGGTTTGGTATTGGATTTTATTGATAATGATGTAAATTATAGCGACCTAAATTATTCAGCAAAAGGAAAAATAGCGAAAGAGCGTTTTCTAGAGAGCCTTATTTTTGCAAGGGCGGAGGATTATATAGGGGAAGATTTGATTACGGGCAAGGTACGTGAAACGGAATTCGCCATGTCGGAATTGCGGGTTTCTGAGTTTTCAGATGTTCGGAGTAAACTGGATCAGGTTTTTAAAGGCGTTTTTATTATTGGCGATTACTACAATTTGGAAATGAAAGGCAGTTTGCTAGTGCTACCGGATGAATACATGAAGTATTTGAGTCGTTCGGTGCGTGCGTTTCATTTAAAAGGAGGCAGGCGGGTACATGGCCAGGCTTTGCCAGAATTTGAAACTTGGTTCAATACCTATTGTACCCCTGATATGCGGATCAAAGATGTGCTTTCGGAAGATTTTCAACGAGAATTGCTAGTATTTAGGAAAAATTACCAGCAAATGAACCGCCGCAAGGATATCTACTTATCCATCATGGGAGATAATATTTATATCGCGGTGTCGCAGGATAGGGATTTATTGGAACCTTCTTTGTGGTCAAATACCGTGGATTTTTCGATGGTTCAGGAGTTTCACGATGATATTACGTTGTTGTTGAGGCTTATTTTAAAAATTGATGCGATGAATTAAAGGATTAGGCCCTGTAAGTTTATTTAATTAAAAGTTACACCTTTTCTCTATAAAAATAATTTTATCCACTTGCAAATTTCAAAAAGTTGAAATTTTATACAAACAGCCTACTTCTTACTTTTTTTAGCGAAAAAAAGGTATGCGGTCAAAAAGTGAGGGTATATTAGTTTCTTTTAGCAATGATTGAGGCCAAAGAATCCATTTG
>JAYUKX010000160.1:0-8412 GCA_043764095.1 Chitinophagales bacterium | reverse complement strand
CGAGCGGAGGCCATGCCTCGTAGATTTCGTTTGGCTCAAACACTTTTTGGCTTCATCCGCCTCCACTCAAGCAAAACCTGCATTTTTCTAAGGCCGGTTTTGCCACACTTGGAGTCTTGTACTTTGGCACAAATTCCAAAATAGATTGCCTAAAAAGCAACTACGCTTATTCGTTTACATGGAGTAATTATACACGATCCAAGAACTTGCCTTGTCGATTTTGTATTTTTTTACAAATTGCTTTAACACTTCTGTGCTTTGCCATTCGTCATTAACGATCAGGCGATCTTTTTCCAATAAAAAGGAGGCGTTCTTGCGTGTTTTGAGGATACCCATTTGGAGTAAATCTTCTAAAATAGCATCGGTGGTGATACAGGGTGCTGCTGGGCCTTTTGACATTTCAAGAGCGGTTGGCTCTGTTTGCGTAGTAGCGGAAGTATGGCCAAATGCAGTACCTACTGCAAAAAGGATAAACGGAATAATCTGAAGCGATTTCATAGTAACGGATGTTTTGTTGAACTGAAAAAATAAATGATTCATAGCTTAATTTATAATTGTACTGAAACAGATGCAAGTGGTGTGCCAAACGAAATTTTATTGATTATCAATGTGTTATGATAATGGCATTGTTCGTATTCGGACATTTTTGTGTTCGCAGTTGAACGCAAAGTAGTATTTATCGACGAAAGGTTGCTTGAATCGATAAAAAAATAGGTTGCTGTACTTGGGTATTCTTAGATAATTTGAGTAATTTCGCAGAATTTACAACTATTTAATACATATTAAATACGCTGAATTGTTTTAAAAACAGTAACTATCCAGTCACCTTAAAATTCCCGTTAGGGAATACATGTTTATAGTGATTGAAATGTGGTTTTACGCTAATCCCGTAGGAATTATATGTAATTTGTGCGCTTTTTTACATGTAATCCCTCCGGGATTAGTATAAAATCATACTACAATAGCCTATAAACATATATTCCCTAAGGGAATTTGGGAGCGGCTGGATAGTTGCAAAAAACAACGATTTATGAAAAATACAAACATCGAACAATTATTAAACCAAGAGAATGCACAGATCACAAAACTGCACCAAATCGTGCAGGATACCCTCAAAGCGGAGGAGTTGATCATCCAAAACCTCCTTAATCCTCCTATTGAAACGCTTTCACAAGGTCAACAGATCTCTGATAAGGTGGCACAATTTGGTGGTAGTTGGCGGTTTATTTCCTTGTTTGGAGTAATTCTTGCGATTTGGATCGTATTTAATGCCCTAGCAGTGGGTGCATACAAATTTGACCCCTACCCTTTTATTTTGATGAACTTGATTTTATCCTGTATCGCGGCGCTCCAAGCACCTATTATTATGATGAGCCAAAACCGGCAGGAAGAAAAAGACCGGATGCGCAGTGAAAATGATTATATGATTAACCTGAAAGCGGAATTGCAGATCCGAAGTCTTCAACAAAAAATGGATTTATTGCTGGAAGAACAAATTAAAACATTGTTTGAAACACAGGAAAAACAGTTCGCTTTGTTGCAGGATATTCATCAAAAATTGGATAAATTACTCCCAAACAAATAAGTACACGTATCTTTTACAGGGCGTTTACATTCTTTTACATGCTAAATTCGCGTGAGATAGGGTACTACCGGTACTTTTGAGGCATTATTCACAATTAAAAAATTAAGTTATGAAAAAAGTAAATTATCTCATGTTATCGGTCATTGGTTGCATATTTGCAACACTGAGTTTTGCGCAACAACCATTTAGCAACTGCGCTGCTGCTTTTTTGGATCACAAAATGGTGGTGGAGTCCTACTCCCTTACTGCAAAATGTGCCATATTGGAAAGTACCACAGGCGTACTCACGGTCTGCACGGCTAATATTTCCGAGACCGCAACGGTTGCTGTTGATAAAATTAAATTCAAAATTGCCATAAAAGACCAAAAAACGGGTACATTAACGATGTTTTCCGACCAAACCTACAAAAATATTCTGATTCAAAAAGTATTGGCCAAATGCAAAAAAGGCGATTCGATTCTATTAATTACCGTGGATAACGAATATGCTTTGCCGCATAATGAGATTTTAGTGCAATGAGTTTTGTGAAATCAAATGATTTGGGGGTGAAATATGGTATTATTTTCAGTATTTTTGCCCCCATGTTTAAAAGTCTTTGGAAATACCTAGCATTATTCATCGTTGGTCTATTGCTGATGCAATTTGTATTGCATTTTGCAGCGGATTCCCCAAAGGAAGATGGCCTACATCCCGACAAAGTAAATTTGGCGCTCCGTCGAACAGCACACCTGATCTATTTGAGTGCTGGCGATAGCACCTCTACGGTGGCTCCTATCACAAGAGAAGACGCACACACTTGGTTGGTTCGTTTACAGAAAAACATCAATTATGATAGCATACCTGAATTGTTGCAATCTTCATTTGAGGTACATGGGATTCATTGCGATTACGATGTGGCCATACTCGGTTGCTTTGATGGAATGATCATGCTCGGCTATAATTATAGTGATTTTGAAAAAAACAAAACATTGCCTTGTAGTGGAAGGGATGTAGCATTGGGGTGCTATAATTTGCAGGTGACCTTCCCCCCTCCCCTTCCCGACAAAGCAAATAGTACCAATTCAGCATGGATTTTAGGCATATTTGGCCTATTTTTGGGTAGTCTATTGTTTGCTTTGTTCCGTAAAAACAATAGACCACCTCAAATACCTGTATTGATAGATGAAGAAACGGAGAAAACGACGGAGGTAGCGCAAAAATGGATCGTTTTTCAGGGCTTGAGTTTTCATCCTGCACGTCAAATTATAGTAGAAAATGGCATATCGACTACGCTTACTTACCGCGAATCCAAACTGCTGCAATTGTTTTTCAACCACCCCAATCAAGTATTGGAACGTCGGTTTTTATTGGAGCAGGTTTGGGAAGACGAGGGTGTTATGGTGGGTAGGAGTTTGGATGTATTTGTGTCGAGGTTGCGAAAAAAAATCACGTGTCCCGCCATTAAAATTGTGGCAGTACATGGTATTGGATATCGGTTTGAGATGGAAACAAGTACCTCGAGTACTACCGACAGGTCTCCGCTTTTGTCTTGATGGTCGTTGAAAAAGTTAATGCTTTTTTGACCATTTTATCTGCCTCCGACCATTCCTTGGCCAATAATGCATCGGTACATACTTGTAAACCTTCCCTTGAAGCAACAACAATTTGGGTGCAATTATTCAATTTTAAGGCCAGCATTTCATTGTGGTGAAAAATCTGTTCGGCATGTTCAATCTTTTGGGCAAGAATATGTAAATCTTTTGATGCCAGCCCATCAGAAAGTTCATGGTCAATATGCTCTGCATTAGCGCGGATCATATCGGCCATTGTAAGTGTTTTTTCGGTATGCGGTTCTTGCGCCGTTAGCAAACAACTTGCTGCGGCATCGCGCATTTTGAAGGCATGTAATCGCGCTTCTTGTGCCCGGAGCAGGAGAGAAGTCATGTCTTTTTCTTTTACATAATTGACCCAATTACACTGATTTCGGCCCAATTCGGCGGATACTCTAGCACCATGACAATAGATACCCATAAGAGCAATCGTATTAAAATCCTCATAAGATTCCATGAGTTTAATCAATAAATTGGAGACTTCGGGCAGGCTCACTGCATCATTCAACCTTGCTTCCAAGGTAATGGCGGTTTTTTCCACTAATCGCAGTACCTCCTCGTTATCGACGATGGTATCTTGTGCGGAGGTATTATAGGTGGTTGCAAAATGAATAATCAATAATATTATAATCTTCTTCATGGTATTGTTTAGGTTGTATTGATGAGTTGGGAATATTATTAACGCATACAGAAATCGAATAAATTATCCAACATAGATTTTTTCTTCTGTACTCTGTTGGCATATTCGTCGAATGGACCAATAACTGGCACGTTAAAACCACGTTTGTATGCGCGGTTATCGTCATTTTTGCGCTTTGACGTGATGCTTTGCGCATCATCGCTGTTGGCAATTAGTTTATCAAATTCACCCCGATCCACCCATACGCCACGACATTGAGGGCAAAAGTCTATTTCAATACCTTTCCGTTCAGCAACCACTAGAAATATATTACATTTTGGACATTTCATAATAAAAAGCAATTAAATATTAGACGATATTTGTAGGAAAAAGCCGGACGCATGTACTGCGCCCGGCTTAGCACTAAACCTCTTATTTGTATATGTTGAATAGATAAAAAACACGATAAAACATTCACTTATTAGATTTTAGGTGTTTCCATTTTGATATGAATTATTTGGAGAAAATACTTAGTTGTTGCCACCTTCTGCACCTAAAATATTCACCATTGGTGTTTTACCGTCGGTGACGATTGTTTTGGTATTTGGAGAGGCCGCCAGTTTTTGAAATGCTTCTATTTGTTTGAATTTCAATACATTAGAAGTAAGACTGACGCTAATCATATCATTGGCATTTTTGATGCCTAATGCTTCGATTTCGTTACTTTTTGCTTTTGCCTCTGACTCAATAATCGCTGCATTTTTCTTACCTTCGGCTTGTATGCGCGCAATTTCTTTAGCACCTTCTGCATCAATAATTTGGCGTTGTGCTTCTTGGCGTTGGCGATCCAGTACAAATTGCATCCTCAAGGCATCTTGTTCTGCTTCCAATTTTGCTTCGATAGAGCGGGACAAACCAGCAGGCAAAGTGATGCTTTTGAGTAATACCGATTCGATGATAAAGCCCTTAGGTTCGCATACTTCAATTAATCTTTTCCTTATTTCTTCCTCGATGACGGCCCTTTTGGAACTGTGCATATCTTTTGCATCGAATTTAGAACAAATATCGGAAGCGGCGGAGCGGAAAACAGGCAAAATAAGCATATCTTCAAATTCCATACCCGTTTCCTTCAAAATTTGAGGTACTGCTTTCGGTTTAATTCTATACAAAATAGAACTTTCGGAGCGTATAGTCAAACCTTCTTTTGATGGAAGATTTTCAATAATGGCCAAATTCATGGTTCTAATCGGTACAGTAACTACTTTAGTTGTAAATGGGTTATATCCTACAACGCCGGGCTGGCGAATATCTTCGTGGATACGTCCAAAAGTACGTTTTACACCTACTTGATCGGGCATGACAGTCGCGCAACTCGTCATGAACAAAAGCGACATGAATACGATGAAATTGATTTTTATGTTAGTCATAATTTATACTGTTTTAATTTGAGGCAAAGTTAGGTATGCTCAAGTTAGAGATAAATAAGAACAACATTAGAAACGGATTAGAATTTAAGTATTTAACAAACAGGTAATTTTATGGTTAAAACAGTCCCTTTCCCTAGTTCCGATTGGACATCGATACTACCACCATATTTATCCGTGATACTTTTTACCAACGACAAACCAATGCCGCTACCAGGTTGGTTAATATGCTGTTTTGAGCGATAAAATGGTTCAAATAAATGGATTAACTCTTCTTTTTCAACTCCCTGCCCATGATCTTTTACTTCAAGGCATACCATTTTATCGGCGGTAAACAGGCGAACTTCCACACTTTTTCGATGGCCATATTTAATGGCATTATCCAATACATTAAAAAAAGCAGTTTGCAAAATATAGGGGTCGCAACGCACCATAAAACTGCTGGACGCAGTGGCGGCTTCTAATTGTAATTTTATACGGTGGTTATCTTCCGGGTATTTCACCTGCAAAACCCTTAGTGCTAGCATCAATACTTCATCGGCACCACAGACCAATTGATCCGAAAATTTATCCTTTTGCTCTACTTTGGCCATTAGGAGTAATTGCCCGACCAATTCGTTGAGGTTTTCTGCTTTTCCCCTAATATTTTCCAATGTTTGTTGGTAATGATCGGAAATTCCGCCTTGTTGCAATGCCAAATCGGTTTCCGCAATAATGGCCGTTAGTGGTGTCCGCATTTCGTGGGAAGCATTGCGAATAAACTGCTGCTGGGTCTGGAATCCGTTTTCAATACGTTCCAACATTTCGTTGAACGCGAGTGCTAATTGCCCCAATTCGTCGGCATCATTTTTTACGTTTAAGCGCAAATCAAGGCTTTTTGTATTAATATTCCTTGCCTTTTTAATCTTATCAGCAATAGGTTGTAGCATTTTTTTGACCCAAAACCAACAAACGATGGTGAGCAAAAAAACACCCAGCAGAATACCTAGAATAATGCCATATTTTAGGTTTTTAAGTCTATTATGACCATAAAGATCAACCGCAGAGACCACCAAAGTACTGTGCGTTAAAGGGTCGTGCCTAATACCATAATCACGCTGCCCAACATGTGCAAAACACAAACTACAGGTATGAAACTGGCTGGTATCGATCACTTGCGATAGTGATCCGTCGCCGTTGGGCAATACAATTTGACGCGGATCGTCGCCGTAATAAATATGCTCGTCGGGAAGGTTACTTGGGGGCAAATGGCTGATGACCGCAAATGGGTGTTGGCGATCACGAGCAATAAGGGAATCGGTTTCGGCTAAGCGTTGCTCTACCCTTTCCTTGAACTCCTGTTCGCAAAAACGTACAGAAAAATCATAGATAAAATAACCCACCAACAATAAAATGAACAGTGCCGAAATAGAAATAAATAGCGGTAAACGCTGGCGAATAGTAAGTGTTGGTATTGGCATACGACGGTTATCCTTTTAAAATAAAACCTCGTCCCACCTTAGTATGGAGCAATTTTTGATCGAATGGTTTATCCATTTTGTTGCGCAGGTAGTTGACATATACATCTACCACATTGGTGCCTGGGTCGGTATGCAGCCCCCACACTTCTTCCAATATCTCCATTCGGGTTTTGAGTTTACCCTTGTTTTGTATCAAAAATTCGAGTAACCGAAACTCCGTAGCCGTGAGCGCTAATAATAGATTATTGCGATGCACTTCTTTGGTCTCATGGTTGAGCGTCAAATCGGCCAAAGTACTTACGCATTCAATTTCCACTTGTTCGGCCCTACGCATCATAGCACGCACACGCGCCAGTAATTCTGGCACACGAAAGGGTTTTACCATATAATCATCTGCGCCTGCATCTAATCCTTGTACAATATCTTCTGTGCTACCCAAGGCGGTTAGCAGAATAATAGGTACGTTACTTTTTTGCTCGCGGATAAATCTGCAGAGTTCACGCCCACCTACCTTGGGCAAAATTAGATCTGTCACCACTAAATGAGGGCGAACTATCTTGAATATATCTATGCCTAGTTGACCATCCGAAGCAATATAAGTATCGTAACCACCTTCACGCAAAGTGCGACTAATCAGATCCGCGATATGCGGTTCATCTTCTACTATTAATATTTTTTTAAACATAAAATAAAAGTATTGCTACTAAAACACTAAGCATTACTTATTGTTTCAAAATCAATTATATCTATAGGTTATTATAGTGAAATACGGATAATGTTCTACATTTGTAACTCGTTAAAGTAAGTACACTGCAATATGGCAACAAAAATATCCGACGACTTAAAAAATGCGCTATTACGTCTTCCTGCTAAAGATAAGGACAAATTATTACTTCGATTAATCACCAAAAGTGATTTATTAGTAAAACAATTGGAGTTTGACTTGTTGGAAGATAAATCCACCACGGATAGTCGGGCGGCCAAAATTCGGGTCAAAATTGAGCAACAATTACAAAACTCAAGTGGTGGTGGCCAAACACCCGGTTATTTATTGATGGATTTCCGATACACCAATCCCACCATAACAGAACACGTAAAAGTCACCAAAGACAAATATGGGGAGGTAGCACTGGCGATCTATCTGCTTGCTACTGGATTAAGGATAAATAAGGAGATATTGATCAAGTTTCCACGGAACCGTTTTGATACGCTTGCACCATACATAGTAAAAAGAGTGCAACAGTTGTTGGTTAAAATCCCAAAGCTACACGAAGATTATTTTTTTGAAATACGGCGCGACCTGAACGAACTGCTTGATTTGATCTATAGCATTCCCCAAATATCAGCTTATGCTTCGGATGTCGACCTTCCCAAAAAATGGGATTATTAGCATCTATGGAATATATTATTGGTTACTATACACTTTTATTTTTGGTAATTTACTTTGAGATTTGGCATAAAGTACAATACCCCAAGTGTGGCAAGACCGGCCTTAGAAAAATGCCGTTTTTGCTTGAGTGGAGGCGGATGAAGCCAAAAAGTGTTTGAGCCAAACGTATTTCAAGGGACGCAGTCCTCGCTCGATAGTGCGGCGAGTTTTTTTTGGCGCCGCCGGAGCGAGGAAGCAAAAGCGCAGCATTTTTCGTCAGCCGAAGCGTTTTTTGCTTACTTTTTTTGTATGCGGTCAAAAAGTGAGGGTATATTAGTTTCTTTTAGCAATGATTGAGGCCAAAG
>JAYUKX010000159.1:0-31966 GCA_043764095.1 Chitinophagales bacterium | reverse complement strand
AACTACCATTTATCAGCCCATAGGAAGCGGAAATAATGGTGGTATTGATATTTCAGTCAATTTTCAGACCGGAGTTACGGTAAATTGGTATGCTAATGGCAGTTTATTGGCCACTACCGAAGACCTGTCCAACCTGCCACCGGGTACTTATAACGTAGTAGTGACCTCTAATCAGGGGTGTACTACCACCCAATCATTTACATTGACCAGTTCTCCTCCAGCCGTATTTTGCTCTCCTAGCCAAAATGTCGTAGCACTAGAAGTCTGCGGAGTAGCAAATAATTGTATAAATTGTAACCTCCATAATTATACCGGCAGCACTAGTGGTTGGTTCGGAGATCCTGCTCCTCCAGGTTGGTGCAGTCAAGTCCAAAATGATCAATGGCTGCCCTTTGTAGCAGGGGCTTCCAATGCCACCATAACAGTAGCCCCTAGCAATTGTACAACGGGCAATGGTATTCAGTTTGCAGTATATCCTTATGCTTGTGGGAGTCAGCCTATTGCCTGTAGTGAGGGTTGTACGGGCTGTGGAAACACACCTATTTCTTTGAATGTCAATTTAATACCCGGACAAATTTACTACCTCGTTATAGATGGATATGCGCAAGATGAATGCGATTTTATAGTAAAGGCATCACCAGCAACAACACTTTCGGCACTGCCATTGGGCGATGTATCCGCCATAACTGGTAATTCGGTCGCTTGTCCCAACAACAATTCGATGTATTCCATTAATACCGTACTTGGTGCCGACCAATATACTTGGAGTAGCACTGCACCCGGCATATTGTTCAATGGCCAGCCTTCACCTGCTACCTTTGCAGCACCGCAGGGTACGGATGTACAAGTTAGTTTTCCAGCCAATAGTAACGGCGCAATTACGATTTGCACACAAGCCGCTAACGCATGCAACACGAGCGCGCATCGATGCAAATCGATCAATATTGTACCAGTTATACAGGTTTTACCTACCCAAACCATTTGCGCTTCCGAATTGCCATTTAACTTGCCTTGGGGAGCACCTGCGGCATCGGCGGGTATTTATTCATCCGTTTTGCAGGCAGTGAATGGTTGTGACAGCACCGTTCAGCAGCAGATAGTAGTATTGAACCCCATTGCAGATATTTTGGGAAATAATATTATCGGTTGTGGCATGAGCAGTATCGAATTACAATCGGCTCCATCTGCGGGAAGTATTAATATTTGGTCTAATTTGATTACAGGACAACAACTGGGTGCAGGCAATAATCTATCTATCAGTCAAGCAGGTACTTATGTTTTGGTTGTGCAAAACGCGGCTAATGGTAAAATATGTGCCGCTACTGATACGGTGACAGTGGTTACCGATAGTACAATAATCGTTGTAATGGCCAGTGGTGGGGTAGTGGGCTGCACCTCCGATTCGTTGGCGCTCACCAGTAGTGTTGCGATTAGTAATATTCAATATACATGGACTGGTCCCGGTGGGTTTCAAAGTAATTTGCCCAATCCGATAATCACTGAAGCGGGCGATTATACATTAATGGTGTCCAATGTGCAAGGATGCAGCGGTACAGCAACAGCGAGCGTAGTGGCTTCGAATGGACCACCGCCGATTGTAGTGAGTGCTACCGTGATTACTTGTGCCGCTCCGTTGGCGCTGTTGTCGGCAAGTTCTACGTTCAATAACGTCAATTACGTTTGGGGAGGGCCAGCAGGTTTTCAAAGTAATGTACAAAACCCGGAAACTGCTGTTGGCGGTAATTATACCGTGACGGTATCTGATCAATTAGGGTGTACTAATAGTGCTACCCAAACGGTCATTTTGGATACAGCCCTACCATTGATCAATATAACCCCCAGTAATGCCCCCTGCGTAGGCGTAGATATGCTAACGGCCAACACGACCAATGCAGGTACCGCGCCTACTTTCTTATGGATTGGCCCAGGCGGTGTTACTTCCAATTCGGCCACAATCAAAGTAGATACTGCTGGACTATATACTGTGATCGTGACCAATACCACCAATGGCTGTACCTCAATACAAACCCAAAGCGTAATACACGGCAATTTTACGCCACAAGTAACACTGGATCAATTAGTTAATCCTTCAAATGGCTTGAATAACGGCAGTATCAGTATTACAGTAAGTGGCGGAATGGTTCCTTATACTTACACTTGGAGTACCGGCGGCTTAGTCGCTTCCACGAGCGAAGATGCCATTTTCTTGGCACCTGGCGACTATATTGGTTATATCACAGGAGCAGATAGTTGTACCACCATCGTGAATTATACTTTGGTCAATACCGTTGCCACCCATGATATTGCCGATCAAAACCAATGGGCGATACAGCCCAATCCAAGTACAGGTATATTCTACCTGACCAACAAAAATGGTGCGCAAAGTCCAAGTGCTTTACACGTTTTTGATGTATTGGGTAGGCCGGTTTGGAGCACTCCAAGTACAATGCAGGTAAAAGAAATGACGATTGACTTGACGCAAATGCCTAATGGGGTGTATTGGTTGGAAATAGAGCAGGCCGCGAAATATGGGGGACGTACTTATAAGAAACTGGTAGTGGCGCGGTAAGTATCTAGGATGATTTGATACAGGTGTTGCGCCTCATTTCCAATACCAATAAAACTAGGGTAGAAACAATGTCCAATCATTTTTCTACCCTATTTTTGTCCCCAAAAAGCACGAACAACAATGAATTTGAATCAAATCACCGTCCCTTCTATCAATGTGCCGCAGTCCATTGTTTTCTATCAACAGTTGGGCTTACGGCTTATTGTCCATACGCATGATGCTTATGCACGATTTGAATGTCCTGATGGAACATCCACTTTTTCTATACATGCCGTAGATCAATTGCCCACCGGTAGTGGCGTAATGGTCTATTTTGAATGTGAGCATTTGGACGCACAGGTGGCGCATCTAATAGAAAAAGGCATCGTTTTTTCCGAACTACCCAACGATAAGTCCTGGCTTTGGCGCGAGGCACACCTCAACGACCCGGATGGCAACCATTTGATTCTGTACCATGCTGGCGATAACCGTAGAAATCCACCTTGGAGAGGTTCTGTATTTGGGGGATTTTATGCAGCCACTGCCATTTTATTATATTTATTTCGATATTCTACAGGTGTAAGCCCTGTGATTTTTTTAAAAATACTCCGAAATGCTTTGGTATCTGTATAACCAACGTCGAACATGACATCGGTGATGTTTTTACGACTGGTTTCAAAACTGCGTTTGGCTGCTTCTATTTTTACCCGATGAATGTATTCCAAAACGGTATTATTAGTGGCTTGCTTGAAACGCCGTTCAAAACTGCGTCTGCCCACCAAAACTTTATCAGCCAATTCGTCAATCGAAATTTTCTCAGTAACATTTTTTTCAATCAAATCTTGGGCTTGTTTGATGGCTTCATTTGTATGGGTTTTTTGTCCTTGAAACATGGCAAACGCCGATTGACTTGCGCGATCAATATCAATGGCAAAATATTTTGACACAATAATAGCAGTCTCTCTATCCGTATATTTCTCCAACAGATGCAGCAATAAATTCCAATAATAATTAGCGCCTCCGCTTGAAGGTATGGAAATATTTTGTCGCAAAATACCCTTTTGATGTCATTTTAGCACAGCATCCGTTTTGTTTTTTACCCTCACCTTTGTACTGTTATTTAACAATTAAAAAATTAGCAAAATGAAAAAGAATAATATCATTTTCTGGACTTCAACAATCATCATCTTATTGTGGGAAGCAGTTATGCCAGTTAGTACTTGGATTTTGCACCAGAGTATATGACATTTGGAACGAAAGCATTAGGCTATCCTGATTATTTTGCCTATTCTCTTGTGATAGCAAAAGTGCTTGGTGTTATAGCAATTACTTATCCGAAAACACCAGCAACGATTAAGGAATGGGCATATTCAGGATTGGCATTTACACTTATTTTTGCTTTTATTAGTCATTTTTGTGTTGACAAAAACATAGGCTATATGATTATGCCATTAGCATTTTTAGGCATACTTTCAGTATCGTATATTTATAACAAAAAAAATAATTCATCATCCGTAAACGCATAAAACCTTATCAACTCAAAATATTCTAATTCTATCTTTGATTGGCGCACCTGCAAGACGTGCATTAGAACGGGAAGGTATAAAAACACTAGAACAATTGGCAAAATATAGTGAAAAAGAGATTTTAAGCCTTCACGGAATGGGCAAAAGTACTTTACCCAAACTGCAAAAATTATTGACTGATAATGATCTTACATTTAAGTTGTAATGGGGTAAATCAAGCGTTTTAGCGTTAAAAAAAGTATTTACACTAAGGGGGCAACCTGTTTCCTTCCTCGATTTATATTCAATCCTGACATAAACAGCCATTGGTTGTCAAAAAACAACTGAAAATAGTGTAATTACAACCATAAGTGGTTGATTGTTTTTGCATTATGAAGGCAAGTCAAAATACCTTTGCAGCATCAAAAAATAAAAATAATTATAATGCTAAATTCAAAATCAATAGGCAATAAAATTGCCGAAGCAAGAAAGAAAATTAATCTTTCACAAGCCGAACTTGCACAGCAAGTATCAATAAGTCCACAGGCAGTAGGTAAATGGGAACGTGGCGAATCTATGCCAGACATCACGACCTTAAACCGTCTTGCAGAAATTTTTGGTGTTGACTTTAACTATTTTTCTAATAGTTTTCAAACTGTAAAAAAAGAAATCGTAACCAAAGTGAGTAAGGAAGATGGTGGCATAATTTCCAAAATTAAGGATAATATGGGGCTGAATTGGAACATGTCTGGCGAAAATTATGTTGATGCGGATTTTTCAGGTATTAAGAATGTAAAAGATAAATTAAGCGGTTCTAGTTTTAAAAAATGTAAGCTCATCGAGGCAGATTTATCTGATATTACATTCAAAGGGAATAGTATTATAGGTTGTGATTTTTCCCAGGCAGATTTAAGAAATTGCAGGTTTTATGGTTCAGAAATTATAGCCAGCTCATTTGTTAATGCTTCTTTTATAGATGCCCTAATAGCCGCAAGTGAAATAAAGGACTGTGATTTTTCTAATGCTAATTTGTCAGGGATAGAAATTTCAACATCAGAATTTCGTAATAACAAAATTGAAAACACAAATTGGCAACATGCTTCTTTTAAAGACACTCAATTTACGGGGATTATTTTTAGCGAATTATTAGAAGAATGCTCATTTGCAAGCTGTGCATTTTCCAAAGTAACATTTAAAAATGCAACCATTAAAAATAGTTTCTTCAAGTATAGTGATTTAAAACGTGTTGAATTTATCGATTGCCACGCAGATAAATTAAGCTATGCGTTTTTGAAAAATTGCAAGGCAAATTTGTCGGGCATAACATTAATAAACGAATAAACTTAAATACGCAAATTATTGATTATTAAATAGATAGTCAAGTGCTTTGCATTACAAAAGGGTGAAATGCTGAGGAGGTAAAAAGTTTTCTTATTTTTGTGATTTAAATTTGAAATCATTAAACGTTAGACAAAAATCAATGAATGATAATGATACCACCCGACTTTCCCGTTTAACCGCCATTCTCACCCAATTACAAACAAAAAGCCTGTTGACGGCGCCCAAATTGGCAGAAAAATTTGGCGTATCTGTGCGGACAATTTATAGGGATATAAGGGCTTTGGAGCAATCGGGTATTCCCATTTTGACCGAAGAAGGCAAAGGTTATTCTTTGATGGAAGGCTATCGGTTACCGCCTGTGTCGTTCACAGAAAGCGAGGCAAACGCGCTGATTACCGCCGAACTATTGGTACGCCACAACAAAGACCAGTCGTTTATTGACAATTATGCCAATGCCATTGCCAAAGTAAAAGCCGTTTTAAAACGCGACACAAAAGACAAATTAGACCTTTTGGCAAACCGCATTTACATCGGTATGGACAACAATTCGCAGTCGCAAAGCCAGAATTTGACAACGCTTCAATTAGCCATTACGCACTTCAATTTAGTCAAAATGACCTATAAAACGGTCAAAAATGAAGATGTTTCACAGCGTATCATTGAGCCATTTGCGCTGCATAGCTTCGGTAATCACAACTGGATGCTCATTGCTTGGTGTCGGTTGCGGCAAGATTTTAGAACGTTCCGGATTGATAAAATTGAACAACTTGACGTTCTTTCAGCGCATTTTGAACCCCACAAAATGACCATTGAAGACTATTATGAAAAATATATCGCACCCCGATTTAACCCCTGACATACCGTTGTCACTTGTCCCCATTTCCTTTGTGCTATTATTTAATTAAAAAAATAGATTACAATGGAAAATGTACAAACATTAGCCCTCGTCACGACACCCGAAGCCCTTTTGGAACACTGGCAAGGACACCGCCGATTGACCCGAAAAGTCATCGCTGCCTTTCCCGAAAAGGACTTTTTCGGTTTCAATATTGGTGGAATGCGCCCTTTTTCAACGCTGGCCATGGAAATTTTAGACCTTACGGAACACGGCATCAGAGGCATCGTCACAGGTACTTATCCCGAAGTTCATGAACTGCCACATCATGGCAATAATCCCGACCTTATGCCTAAAACCCAAGCGGCTTTTTTAGAAAAATGGGATGAAGTCACGGCGATACTCAACGAATTGTGGACGCAAATTCCCACCGATCGTTACCAAGAAATCAGTGTCGCTTTTGGGCAATATGAAAATGCCAATATTGATAACATTATGTATTATATTGACAATGAAATCCATCATCGTGCACAAGGCACGGTTTATTTGCGTGCATTGAGTATTGAGCCACCTGCATTTTGGGATAGATATTAATGAAAATACTGAAAAGTAAAAACTTGCAAACAATTGATTATCAAACAGATAGTCAATCGTTTGGGCCTTTAAAAAAACGTTAATGTCGAGCGGGGGATAAATGCACTTTTTTTTCTTTAAAAAACAATTTGTTTAAAACAAAAAACAACGTACTTTTGCCTTTCAATTAAAAAAATCACTCAATGGTTCAAGACAATATCATCATTAAGGGCGCAAGAGAAAACAATTTAAAAAATATTTCGCTTGAAATTCCCCGCAATAAAATCACTGTTTTTACGGGCGTTTCAGGTTCAGGCAAATCTTCTTTGGTTTTTGATACCATTGCTACGGAAACGCAGCGGCAAATGAATGAAACGTATCCTGCATTTATTCGTGGTTTTTTGCCAAAATACAGCAAACCTGATGTAGATGTGCTTGAAAATCTATCGGTTTCTATTGTGGTTGACCAGAAAAGATTGGGCGGCAATTCACGTTCTACCTTGGGGACAATTACAGATATTTACAGCACTCTACGGCTTCTGTTTTCCAAATTTGGCACGCCGCATGTTGGCGGAGCGTATATTTTTTCTTTCAACGATGCCAACGGTATGTGTCCGGAATGTGAGGGCATTGGCATCAGTACGGTGGTTGATTTAGATACTATTTTTGATAGGTCAAAATCGCTGAATGAAGGGGCGATTTTATTGCCTATTTTTAAAGTAGATTCAATGGATTGGAACATCTTGACTTTTCCAAAATACTTTGATTTGGATAAAAAACTAGCAGATTATGATGCCGACGAATGGAATTTATTGCTTAATGGCAATGGTGGCGTTAAAATAAAAATGGAATTTGCAGGGGCTGCGGGCATCAATATCACTTTTGAAGGTGTGATAGAAAAATTTAAAAGAAGATATATTGGTAAAGATATTTCCGAAAGTGCTAAAGCCAAAATTGCCAAAAATTTGACGCAAGGTATTTGCCAGAGTTGCAATGGGGCAAGGCTCAATCCGACGGTTTTGAGCAGTAAAATCGGCGGCTACAATATTGCCGAAATGACGGCGATGGAAGTCTCAAAACTCAAAGAAGTGATTGATGCCATTGACGATAAAAATGCCCAAGTCATAACCAAAACCATTTCCATACAATTGGAGCATCTTATTTCGATGGGATTGAACTATATCAGTTTGAACAGAGAAACAACGACGCTTTCGGGTGGCGAGTCGCAACGTGTCAAAATGGTGAAATACTTGAACAGTAGTCTCACCAATATGATTTATATTTTTGATGAACCGAGTATTGGTTTGCACCCACGAGATGTAGCACGCTTGAACACGCTACTCAGACAATTGCGGGACAAAGGCAATACCATTTTGGTAGTAGAACACGACCCAGATGTGATAAAAATAGCCGATAATATTGTCGATATAGGACCTCACGCGGGTAAAAAGGGCGGCGAAATTGTCTATCAAGGCAGTTTGAGCAATTTATTGACAAGCAATACACTGACGGGGCAGTTTCTCAATCACAAATTTGAACTTAAAAAAGGCTACCGCAAGTCAAACGGCAGTTATAAATTGTCCAATATTTCGCACAATAACCTTAAAAATGTAACGGTTGAAATACCTAAAAATGTGCTGACTGTTGTGACAGGCGTAGCGGGTTCGGGCAAAAGTAGCCTTATCAACAAAGCATTTGTCAAAGCCTATCCAGAAGCCATCGTCATCAATCAAGATGCTGTAAGTGGCAATGTACGTTCCAATTCAGCCACTTATACAGGTATGATGGACGAAATCAGAACGCTTTTTGCCAAACAAAATAACGTGCTGCCTGCGTTTTTTAGCCCAAATTCAAAAAGCGGTGGTGCTTGCTCCAATTGTCAAGGATTGGGTTTTGTTTCCACCGATTTAGCCTACCTCGACAGCGTGCGGTCAACTTGCGAAATATGCGAAGGCAAGCGTTTTACAGACCAAACGCTTAGTTATAAATTGGCGGAAAAAGACATTAATGAGGTTTTGAACATGACTTTTGCCGAAGCCTTAATGTTTTTTAAATCACCAAGCCTGCAAAAAACATTGCAAAGTTTGGTGGATGTGGGCATTGGCTATATCACACTTGGGCAACCCCTAAGTGCCTTGTCGGGCGGCGAGTGCCAACGCATCAAACTTGCCAAGGAACTCCACAAAAAAGGCAGTATTTACGTCATGGACGAACCCACAACGGGGTTACACATGTCGGATATAGAAAAAATTATCAGTATTATGAATATGCTGGTGGAGAAAGGTAATACCGTAATTGTGATAGAACACAACCTCGATATTATCAAAAATGCGGATTGGATCATTGATATTGGCCCCGAAGGCGGTAAAAATGGCGGGCATATTGTGTTTGAAGGTACACCAGAAGCCATTATCAAAGCGGAGCATTCCTTGACGGGAGCGTATTTAAAACAGTCGTTGACATGATTGAAATATTTAAAGCAAATGTCGAAAAATTAGTTGGGCAAAAAGGCTCAATTACTGAAAAATGGAAAAAATATTTTAAAATCGTACATTTAAAAGATGACAATAACAACAGAACGCCTTTTTTTAGAACCGCTTTCAGAAAGTGATGATAATTTCATTATGGAATTATTAAATACTGAGGGGTGGATCAAATACATTGGAAATAGGAATATTAATTCAAAGGAAGATGCTATTGCATATATTCAAAGAATAAACGACAATGCAAATATTACTTATTGGACTACCAAATTGAAAGACACTAAAATCGCAATTGGTTTAGTAACTTTAATCAAACGAGATTATCTGGAGCATAATGATATTGGCTTTGCGTTTCTGCCAAATTACTCAAATAAAGGCTACGCTGTTGAAGCCACAAAGGCCGTTTTGAGTTATTTAGTAAAGGAAAAATCAATTAGTCATATTTTTGCAGTGATTTTACCTGAAAATACGGGATCTATCAAACTAATTGAGAAATTAGGTTTGCGGTTTGAAAAAGTAGTGGAAATTGAAAATGAGGTGTTGAGTGTTTACAAAGCAACAGCGGAACAAATTATTTATTAATTTTATTCGATTGAAGTTTTAGAAAAATTAGGTACAAAGCACTTGTTGTATTAATAAAAAATAAATAAGTACTCAAAATAACCTGTCCAAACTTACTTCTGCATACACTTCTTCATTATAGTAGGTATTTTGCATGGCGGGATAAGTTGTCAAAAGAACAGTCGTGACCATTTTTTTTGTTTTGGTTATGGCTTGAAAAACGGTGCGTTTCCTTCTCAAATCTGCAGTATAATCTTTGGTTAGGGTAAATTCTTTATTTGTAAATTTGGCTTCACAGAGGTTGATAATACCGTCATTTCGATCAATAATTAAGTCAATTTGAATGCCTGATCGTACATCATCCCCTTTGAAATTGTAAGAGGATACGTGGGTGTAAATACCACTAATACCAAGTACTTCGTGAATGGATTGGAGGTGTGTTAGGCATATATTTTCAAAAGCATAGCCTGTCCATGTTAAATATGCAGGACTATTTGAAAGATTTTGCCAAACATTGGTGCGATTGCTCACATTACCTCTGATAAATTTGATATAAAAAATACTGTAAAAATCAATAATCCTAAAAACGGTTTCTTTCGTCTTTTTACCAAAGGGTGCTAAGGCTTTGACAAAACCGCAATCGGTCAATTGTTCCACAACCCGAACAAACGATCCGCCATTCGATATTTTTAACTGTTCTAGTAATTGGTTGCGGGTCAATCCATAAGGAGATTGCGCCAATGCTTCAATTACGCTGATATGATTTTCTGCATTTTTAAACAACGATTGAAAAAGTGACTTAAACTCATTCGCTAATAAGCCGTTTTGCTCAAAACACAATTGGTCAATAACTTGTGGAACGCTTTTACCTTGCTCAACGGCTTGCCAATAAAAGGGTACGCCGCCCATAATCATGTACAATTGTGTTATTTGATATTGCGTAAATTTTAGATTTTTATGCTGGCAAAACGCCTCTGTTTCCTTTAAGGTAAAGGGTCTTAACTCCATGCGTTTTGTTACACGGTTGTGCAAGCCGCCTTTGTCGTTCAGCAATTTTCGCAAAATCCAAGAAGCCGTGGATCCACATGTAATCAAAATCAAGTTATTCATGCGTGCGCCATGCTGATTCCAAAAATAGGATAATGCCGAAATAAAACCTGCTCCGGTACGGTCGAGCCAAGGTAATTCGTCCAAAAAAACTACGATTTTTTCCGATTTTTGCTTGAACGTCAAAAGGTAATCCGTCAGTAAATGAAAGGCCTCCGACCAATTTTTGGGTGCTTTTGCTGTTTCAGCCAGTGCCCAAGTGCGCTTCAATTCTACATAAAAATTATTGAGTTGAATAGCCGTATCTGTTTCATAAGACCCCGTAAAACTAAACACAATATGCTCCCCAAAATACTCCTGCACTAAATGGGTTTTGCCAACCCGTCTGCGGCCATAAATAACGGCAAATTCTGCCGTGTGGACTGCATCCATTTTTTAAATGCCGCTTGTTCTTGTTCCCTGCCGATAACCATTTTTACTTAATTTTGGAAATATCTATGATTTTTACAAATATTCCTCCAAAATTAAGGTCAATTTTGGAAATATCGTTACTTTTTGAGGAGATTTTTCCAAAATTAACCTTAATACTACTAAATAGATAGGAAGACTAAAGGAGTATAAATTTTATAAATAATTGAATATCAAGAAGATAGACAATAGTTCGAGTCGTTTAAAGGGGAAATACTAATGGATTAACGCTGAAGTATTTATTAGACCTACTTAAAACTCTCCTCAATCAAAAACAAATGAGGTAAAGTAACACAACTGATAAAAATAAGAAAAATACTGATCAAAGATACATTTGTAAAGAGTAATGAATGGCAGCCGATCAAACCGATTAAACCGAGTACAGCCAATACCGTATATGGTGTTGCTTGGCGGTAGTATTGTACTAACGTAAAAGTAGGCCACTTGCCTTTAAAGAATTTTACCTGATTGAGCATCGATTCCAGAGAATGCCAAAGCGTAAAATAAAGCGTAAAACCGACTAAAAGTGGTGTAAAATACAGCATAAATGCTAATACGCCCAAGTTGAGTACTTCGCGTACCAAGTTGTGGTGACTAATACTGGATAGCAACCGTAGCGATATAGTAAGTAAAAATGTAACTAGAAGTAGTCCCCACTGGATCATACCCATTGCGGCAGCCGACCATGCTGGCATACCAGAACCAATGAGTTGTTGAATAAAGATACTGCTCTCCTCCCAATGCCAAAGTATCGCGCCACCTAGTGCAAACGCACCCCAAACCATATACACTATACTGGATAACCAACGAGGTGCTTTTAAATAGTGCCAATTGGACTGGCCAAAATGATAGGCTGAGAAACCTAAAAACAAAATCAAGGCAAATACTGGAAAAAACAGCCACACCAAAAAATAACCCAAAACAGCACCTAGATAATAAATAAAAAAACGAAAAACCTGATTTCTTGTCAGTTGTACTCCAATAATACGTTGAAACAATAAAAAATCGGTGGCACCATGAGGTAATCCTACCAGCAATACTAAAGTTACTAGTAATGGATATTCTATGAGTCGCAATACATCAAATTGCCACCAGCCCAATATGCCAAAAGCCAGTGTAATAGCAATGATCGGTACATAGAGTTTGTTGTTGCTAATATCAATCATCGAAAAAAAAGTTAAAGTTGGCCAAATAAAGAATGAAAGTCGTTAGATAAGTTCTTGTTTTCTAGTTTCAAAAAAGGGCTAATAACAAATACATTGCTATTAGCCCTAGTGTAATCATTTTTTATACAGTCTTAAGCGTTGCGTGAAGAAGATTTGATAGCAAGGCTATAAATCACTAAACCAAAACCAATCTTGTTTACAGCATCACCGATATTGTAAATCAAGTCCAAATTGCGTACCTCAATTACATTGCGCAACCAACCATCGGTCTCGATAGCCATATAGCCAATTGGGTAAATAGCCCAACCAACCAATACGAACCAACCAAGTGCCTTGAATGCTGCCAATAAATTTGGGTCATTTGAATTGCCAGCCAAACGACGAGCAGAGCCAAACCATACTTCATAAACGATACCTGCATAACCTACTGTAGAGATAATACCCCACAATACGCTGTTTGCACGGAACGCTGTTTCGCCAAGGTAACCAGCGATCAACATGAGTAAGGAGTAAGCAATCATTTTCCAAAGCAAATCGATTTTTGCACCAAACGCTTTCAAAATAAGATAAAACTCCACGCACATCAATGGAACGGTAAGGATCCAGTCAATATAGCGGAATTGGGTAGGAGACTGTCCAGTTGTCATCCAAACATCGCGCATGTAATAATAGTGTACAGATGCGATCATGGTGATCAAACCAGCGATAAGCAAAGATGTTTTCCATTTTCCTTCCACCTGTTGGCGTTCGAAAAAGAAAAATACCGATGCTGCGAACATTGCCATGTAGCCAATAAAGAAAGTAAAACCAACATAATCGTTGGCAGAAAGGCCGGCAAAGAGTAATGATGAATGTGAAATAAAGAATTCCATAAAATACAGATTGGTTAAACGTTGAAAATACAACAAAAACCTAAACAGACTGGGCTAATTTTGGTTCACATTTTGTTTAATTTTTTTTAAGTTTTATTGTGAAAGGTTAAACAGAATATTAAATAATTATTAATTTTATATATGTTTTTTGGGTTTGGGTAATGTATTTCTGTACTTATAGATGGGTGGTGCAGTTGATCTAACGCTTGATAATCATCAATTTTGTACACAATAGCCATCATGTACAGTTTTGTTCTATTGGAGCAATTTTGTGTCGTTCAATTAAAATTAATCATGCGTATGTACATAAAAAAAATCTCTGACATATCAATCAAAGATTTGCCAATAGTTGGGGGTAAAAATGCTTCCTTAGGCGAAATGTTCTCTCAATTAACCTCCAAAGGAATATTAGTGCCAAATGGTTTTGCCATCACAGCCGACGGGTATCGGTTATTTTTGAAAGAGAATAACTTGCACGAAAAGTTAGAGGCCATTGTTGCAAAATTGGATAAACTCCATTTTTCCAACCTGTTCGTTTAATGCAGATGCCCTACTCAAAGGTATCGAAAATATGGTGGCTGCAGAAGCGATGGTAACCGATAAACATATTTTAAATACTTAACTCCCACTTTTTTGCTGTTTCAATGCGGCTAGTTGGCCAAATAAGGAACGTTCATCATCAGATAATTGGGTGGGAATAGTGATTAGAATTTCCACATATAAGTCTCCAAAGGTTCCAGGTGTGTCATACACTGGCATGCCTAAGCCGCGCATCCTAAGTGTGGCCTCCTGTTGAGTGCCGGGCTGGAGGGTCATCATTTTTTCACCGTGTAGCGTTTGAATACGTGTTTTGCCGCCCAATACAGCAGTAACTACGTCAACGGATTGCCTACAATGTAGATCATTGCCCGAACGGGAATATCTTGGATGAGGAGCGATGCGTATATTTACCAAAAGATCGCCGTTTTTACCACCATTTTGACCAGCGTTGCCTTTGCCGCGCAGCCTAAACTGTTGCCCCTCGCGTACGCCTTTTTTTAGCGACATTTTGTGTTCTTCCTTGCCAATAGTCAGTACGCGAGCGTAACCAGCAAAGGCTTCCTCCATTGTAATTTGTAGATCGGCTTCCGTATTGGTGCCATTGCGTGTTGAGGTAGCACGTTCACTTTGTTGGCCACCAAAAAACTGACTAAAAATATCTTCAAAACGCTCGTCATTTTCAAAATCACTCGCATTGAACGTATAGGCAGAACCGCTAGGCCGGCCATTGTGTTGCCGCGCAGATCCGCCAGAATGCCCGTTACTTGTTGGGTTATGTTGCGGCGGGTGCTCCCAGTTTTCACCGAACTCATCGTAAAGTTTGCGTTTTTCAGGATCACTCAATACCGTATTTGCATCATTTACTTGTTTGAATTTTTCCTCCGCCAATTTATCATTTACATTATTGTCTGGGTGGTATTGAATGGCTAATTTACGGTAGGCTTTTTTAATTTCAGCAGGCGTAGATTTCTCGTTTACACCTAGTATTTTGTAATAATCTTTGGTAGCCATAATAAAATACTGTTAAGGAATAGCAAATTTAGTTTGCAAAAATAACCCTGTTTGTCAATAATATTCGCCAAAATAAATCATTGGGCTACATGATATTTATCATTCATTGTTAGTTTATTATTAAGCAAGTATAAAATTTACTGTTTTTAACGCTTTAAAACCTCTTTTTTTACTCTTTACAATAAGAAGCGTACACCGTTGCATCTTCCACCGTACATTTGTGCGATTTTTCCCTATCTTTCCATCTGATGGCCTTTTCGTGGTCCTTGCCTTGTTGGAAATTAGAGTAGTACCACGATTGTCCTTTTCATTTTTACAACTTAAACAATATATCGGTTTTATTATGGGAGTCAATGCACCAATCAGGTTCGTGGGTAAAGAAAAAACACAATTTTATGCGGTTTTATGCCAACGTGTAGATGCATATTTTCAACAAAATGGCTTGTCCCGACATGCGGACACAGGTATCGTCCTCAAAACGATTATTCTCATTTCTGCCTATATCGTACCCTTTGTGCTGATGGTTTGGTTACAACCCTCTTTCGCAGTTTGCTTGGGGTTGTGGGCTATTATGGGTTTTGCTATGGCAGGCATAGGTATGAGTGTCATGCACGATGCCAATCACGGAGCGTATTCATCCAATAGCAAAGTCAATACATTGCTGGGCTACTCCATCAATCTTTTGGGAGGTGCTGGGTTTACGTGGAAGTTACAGCATAATATTCTGCACCATACCTATACCAATATCGTCCATTATGATGATGATATTGAGGACAAGGCCATCTTGCGTATGTCGCCACATACTCCAGTAAAGCCCATCCAAAGTTTCCAATGGTTTTATGCGATCATTTTTTATAGCATTGTTACTTTGTATTGGGTGACTGCTAAGGATTTTATGCAGTTTGCACGTTATACGCGTATGAAGGTGAATAAAAATACACGGCGCCAAAATGCGGTAACATTAGCACGTATTACTGCTATAAAAATTGGGTATTTTTTGGGATTTTTTGGGATTCCTTTGGCCGCTGGGTTACCTTTTTTACAAATTTTAGGGGGCTTTTTGCTCATGCATGCTATTGGAGGTATCGTTTTAACTGTCATTTTCCAGTTGGCGCATACCGTAGAAGAAACTACCCATCCAGTACCTAATGCAGAGGGTAATATTGAAAATGAATGGGCGATACATCAAATGAATACAACCGTCAATTTCTCGCGCTATAATCGGTTTATATCTTGGTATGTGGGTGGTTTAAATTTTCAAGTGGAGCACCATCTTTTCCCTAAAATTTGCCATACTCATTACCCGAACTTGGCGGATATTGTAGAGCGTACTGCACAAGAATTTAATATTCCTTACTTGGAACACAAAAGTTTTGGTCATGCTTTGCGTTCACATTTTGTAACACTCCAGCGTTTTGGCAAAATGCCCGACTTGGATGAGGTTTTAGGATAGTTTTTGGCCAGTGTATAATTGTCGGGGCGACTTTTTCGGTCACCCCGACAATATCCCAAAAGTGTTCACTTAGATTTGGAGCGGAGGGGAATATTTAGAAAAATGATCAAGCCGCTCATTCCTTATTACTTAACTCATTCACCTTTAATGAGTTTTCTAGTGATTAGACTCTTTTTTATTCTTATCATTTTACCATTTGGGCTGGTAATTCCTTTGCGCGCACAGGAAAACAATTTTATCAATGTCCATTTTATACATGGCTCAAAACCGCGCAAGGCATACAAGCACGAAGAGCAAAAATGGAAGGGTGGTATCTGGGGCGGCCATGTAGGTATTGAAATAGGCGCTAACCAAGTCATTGATTTTAAGCCCCAAGGCAGGTTTCACTGGTTGGCTCATCGGAATAAAAGAAATAGTGTATTTACCATCCATACGCAAGATGGCTTTTGGGCGTATTTTGGAATAAAATATGAAGCATTAGAGCGGACAACGATACAAATTCCTATTTCCCAACAACAAAAAGCGATGCTCAATAGTATTTCTTCGCAGTATACTACCCTATCTCCCTATGATTATGCCTTTATCGGAATGCGCTGTGCATCGGCCAGTTATGATATTTTAATGCGGGCCGGACTCACCCAAAAAAATGCTCGAATATGGTATTGTCCCAAGTATTTTTATCCTAAAAGATTAAGGAAATACCTACTGAGAAAGGCTCGTATTAACCATTGGATGGTGACAAGTCATACAGGGAATGAGCGTAGAAAATGGGATAAAGATTGAATTTGCCCTTACTCCTCCTTCGGAAGGAGTTTTATTTGCTCCAGTATTTTGTGCGCGCTTCCACAACTGCTACCATGTTTTTGATGATTTTCTAGCGTTTCTACTGTTTTTTCGTCAGCATTAAGATGCTTTTCTGTGCTATTAGGTGATGGAACAGATGATTTGCAGGTATCTGATGTACAGCCGCAGCATCTAACTTTTTCTGGTGATATGGTATTTGCCATGTTGAAGTAAGGTTAATCTAAATGTTTTTGATAGCACAAATATCGGTAGGGAAAAAGAGGTTGAAAAAGGATAGAAATCAACAATTCAGGTGATAAATATTAGTAGGTGTATTGACTAAAATCATAGCGGATATATAGGCCAAACCTGACTTTTGTATTTCCAAAACGTGATATTTGACCGTAAATATCGCTACAAAAATATTATTACTAACAGGAAAAATAGTCATGAAAAAGATCCTTGTACCCACCGATTTTTCTGAAAATGCTAAAAAAGCGCTACAGTTTGCCGCCGAAATTTCAATAAAAACAGGTGCCACCATTGAAATATTACACGTAAATACTACAACCGCATACTTTGCCTCGTCTCCTGATATCGTGTTTGATAGTACCGAATTAGATAGTTATGCCGCAGCGGTGGCTACCGACTTGAGGATACTAAAACGGGCATTAACCATTCCTGAAAAATTCGCTCACCTTGATCTTGAAACCCGGATAGAGAGCGGCTATTTGCATACAACATTAAGGCAAATTGCCGAAGAAGATGAAACTGATCTTATTGTGATGGGGACTAAAGGCGCTACAGGCGCACTTGAGTTTTTTGTAGGTTCTAACACAGAAAAGGTTATTCGTACTGCTTCTTGTCCAGTGTTAGTAGTGCCAGAAAAAGCAAAAGATTTTAATCTAAAAACAGTAGTGTTGGCTACTACACTCCTTCCCGATCAACAAGAGGCATTTAATGAAGTAGCGCGTTGGCAAAAAGAATTTCATTTTGGAGTAAAAATATTATATATTAATGTCGGTGGCAGTTACGGTCCAGTGGACGATATTCAATCTAAAGCAGCAGAACTTTGTACAAAATCGGGTATGGTAAAAATGGATTTATTCCCAAAGAACTATGTATTTAACGAAGAAGCCGCAATTTTGGAGTTTTCACGGGAAAATAATGCCGATCTCATCGTAATGGCCACACACCAACGCCGAGGTATTTCACATTTAATTTTTGGTAGCCTAACGGAAGACACCGCGAATCACTCCGATATTCCGGTATTGTGCGTGCCTGTTTAGTGGTGAATAAGACTTCTGGGTTGAACACCAAGTCTATTGTTTATCGGCGTGGCTTTCCTGCCACGCCGATAAACAATAGGAATCT
Organism: Chitinophagales bacterium; assembly: GCA_043764095.1. GTDB lineage: Bacteria > Bacteroidota > Bacteroidia > Chitinophagales > Saprospiraceae > M3007. The sequence goes on along the minus strand of JAYUKX010000159.1, from coordinate 13,406 downwards.
TCTCTACGATTTTTTGAAAAAATCAATATTTGAACTAAGACCAACCATGAGTGTATGGTTACGTTCTACTTTTACGCCATCGCCTTTGAATATCAACTGAGTCATATATCCTAATTCCAATCGACCAATTTTGGGCATACGGTAACCAAGTGCAACATAAGCGCGGTTTTGGTCAAAAATATTAAGGGCAACCTTTTTACCATAGGAGATAAACATCTCGTCGTAGGCCGTTAGATACCATGATTTATCCACGATACTTTTACCTTTTAGTGGAATGGAACCTCGCGTAAGTAGGCGGAAGCGATTCGAGTAAACATCGGGCCCTGGCTCAAAACCACCATTACCGTCGGATACTGGTGATTTTACATAACGTTGCTCCAATCGGAAACGGCTCACTACTTCTACCCGTCCAACCGCTTGTTTTAATTGAATTTGTTCCCAAAAACGATTTTCGGGAAAGGTACTCTTGGCCGGAAATTCGCCATAAGGATAGGTTTCTACAAAACAATAGCCCACTGTGGCAAACGCAGCGGGGGTAAAGTGGTAGTTGATACCCGTACGCAACAACAATTGCTGACCATTCTTTACGCCATCGGAGCGGCGGAGTTGGGCTTCTAGGTGAACACCCCATTTCGGCGAAAACTTGTGATCACCGAAGTACATAAACCATGCGTTTTGGTTATTACCAAATGTTCGGGGTGATTGTGCAAATGCATCCAAACTGCCGAGTAACAGCAGCGCGAGAATAATATTTTTCATAAAAAATTGCTGAAAATGAGTTGATCTGATGCTAATTTAAGGGAAACAGATCGACATTGTTAAGTTATGAATTTGACTGTTTTTGCTAGTTTATCAGGCAAAAAAATCAAAAAAATAACAGATTTGCAGTAACAAAGGTCAACTTGACCTTTGTTACTGCAAAGATAGGTAATATGAATACTATTTTTTCCGATAATGGCTCAAGACACTTATACCGCTAACGCTTTTTTTCGTTTGCGAGCAGCCAAATTATGCGATGATACAGGTTCGTGCATCTCTAAACCTACCAATTTAACAGTGCCTCCAGCAGCCTCGTAATCGTGCTGGAAGTGGTGTAGGTTTTCCATCACTGAGTGATCTACTAAATGTGTGGCTTCAAGATCAATTTCAACGTCCATACCCGGTGGAATGGCATCTAATTTACGTTTAATACCCAAATAGTTGGTAAATACCGCAGCATCATTGATTTTGATAAGGTATTTATCTTCCGTAAAGGATACTTCTGTGGGTGCTTTAAAAATTACTTTCAACGGCTTACCATTAATGATGTTGATAATGATTTCGGTAAGGATACCAGCACCAATACCGATCAATAAATCCGTAGCAAGCGTAAAAACAATAGTTACCACAAAAATGATCAATTGCTCTTTCCCGATGTGTAGGGTATGCAAAAACTCTTTTGGATGTGCCAATCGGATACCAACCGTGATCAACATTGCAGCAAGTGCAGTATTTGGGATAAGTTCAATCAGAGATGAAGCAAGCAATACAAAAATAAGCAAGAAGCAACCGTGGAAAAAATTAGCCCAGCGTGTTTTTGCTCCGTTGGCTACATTCGCCGAGGAACGCGCCACTTCTGAGATCATCGGTAAGCCGCCAAGTATGCCCGCAATCATGTTACCAATACCTACCGCAATAAGGTCTTTATTGGCATTTGATTTTTGGCGCATGGGGTCTAGCATATCAATCGCTTTAACCGTAAGCAACGACTCCAAAGAACCTACTAAGGCAAACATTACGACGTATTTAATAAAGGTACCCATCATGGCCAAACCGCCAAAACTTACATTGACATTGATACTATCCAATAAATTTCCAAGGTGAACAAGGGCATATACTGGTTCTGTATGTTGAAAATCAAGCATGAGTTCTGCTGGAATTGCAAACATCAAAACGGCCAAAGGTGCTGGTAATTTTTGGATATTATGATTGATAAATGGCCATATCAGCATGATGGTGAGGCATACCAGTCCTACCAAGGCTGCTTTCGGATCCATACTCATAATAAAGTGTGGAATCTCCGCAATCAATTCTAATGGCTCTTTCCCCTTTGTCTCTATTGGGTTAATATCGAATAAGACGGGTATTTGCTTCGATATGATAATGATACCGATAGCAGCCAACATTCCGTGTACCGCTGAAAGTGGGAAGAAATCCACTAATTTGCCCAGTTTGAATACGCCAAACAGGACTTGGATCGCTCCAGCCACTACAACCGCGCCGAGCGCATAGTGCCAACCTTGCTCCCCACCGCCAAAATCGGCAACAGCACCTACCAAAATAACGATAAGACCCGCAGCAGGCCCTTTGATCGTTAGTTTAGAACCAGCAATAAAACTCACCAACATACCGCCTATAATGGCAGTTACTAATCCCATAAGTGGCGGAAAATCAGAGGCTTTTGCGATACCCAAACTCAAGGGTAATGCCAATAAAAAGACAATAAAACCAGAAATAGAATCTGCCGCAAAATTTTCTTTTAGACCTGCTAACCCATCTTTGGGTAATACAACTTTATTATTATTATTATTATTTGTCATGATTTTTAAATTAAGAATATTATATTAAATGTGATGGTTTTTTAGTGTAAGTATTTGAATAATAATTATTTACGAAGAACGGTATGCTACCTCGTGGTATCCTTTTGTATTTGGCCCTAAAAAGACCCTTGCATAAATACGGAACGTGGCCAATCCATCTAATATAAGACTGAGTGCCGTCAATCCAGTAAGCAGGTATTGATTGTGGTGTATATGTCCCAAAATCAAATCCTCACCGATAAACGTGGGCGAAATAGGAAACCCTGATAGCCCCATACTAGCGATCATAAATAAAAGTGTCAATCTAGGACGCTCGTACGAATGCCCATGAAAACGCTCCAAAGAAATAGACTCCTGCTCACCTTTAAGTCGTTGCAGGCACAAGTAGCCTACTAACCCCGCCACAACAGTTCCGCTCAGGTAAATATGTATCTGCTCGAAATCAAACTGTTCATTGAAGGCTACCGACAAAGAGGTAAATAATTGGTTCATAATAATGAGCAACCAAGCGGTCATCGCATTCTTACGTTCCACAAAAGCCCGTAGAGCCATTACCAAGCCTAAGCCTGCAAATAACCCCGGCAAGTACAAAATAATTGAAGTATTTACTAACGCCTTATTATACACAAAAAACAACCCCAACAAATAGATGGGCCCAAACGCAAATGCTATACTCCGCGCACTAATAAAACTAAACCAATTGCCAACTTTTTTAATTGGTTGCCACAAAAATTTATACATCATCGCATCCAAATTCCATTCTTTAATGGATAAGATATACAGCGAAACTTTGAGTTTACCCCAAAAACTATTGTTTTCTGTATGTTGAGGTGGTATAAAATTAAAGAACTGCTCGTGAATCAGGTAATTGAGTACCGATGGCGATACCAATAGCTGATACGTCCTCAAAAATGCATTACCCGCAAAATGTATTAAGGCCAAATATTCAAATCCAAGCGCAATTTCGATAAAAATGATACCAATCTGCGCAATAGAAGAGTACGCAATCTGGGTTTTGACCGAAGACTGTACCATCGAAATGGAGGTAGCCACCAAACTAGTCGTCAAACCAAATGCAATCACTATGATCTTAAATATCAAGTTGTGGTCCCAGAATGGATAGGTACGAAGCAACAAAAACGCACCCATGTGTACCGATAATGACCCATAAAAAATCGCACTCGAAGTAGTAGGGCCTTCCATCGCTCTAGGTAACCAAGATGAAAATGGAAACTGCGCTGATTTGATCAATGCAACCACTAAAAACACACCTGGGATAACGAGTTGAAATGATCTTTGCTGAATAATATCGATATGATGCGCCTGTAAATCGTAGAGATCAAAAAAAGTAATGCTCTTCTCAAATACGTGGTGACACAACCAAATACCCAACAATAGAAAAATATCGGCCAATCGGTACAACGAAACTACTTTCAATGCATTTTTTACAGGCAAATAGCGATCCCTGTAAAAAGCAATCAAGAAAAAAGAAGTAATACCGATAATCTCCCAACCAATAAATAAGGTCTCAAAATTGCCCGATACGACTATTACATTGATCCCTGCAAAAAAGAAAAGCAAATTGTTGAAAAAACGTTTGAATCCTTTCTCGCGGTGCATATAATAGCGACTAAAAATAGACACTAAAAACGTAAGGATACCGGAAACCAAAAGGTAAACGGCGGATACTTTATCGAAATAAAAATCAATCGAAAACTCCGAAGTTTCGGCGGCGTACAACACCGGCCCCTTGGCAAATAATACGGGGAATCCATTATTGCCCCAAAATACAATAAATGCTATTGTGCCCAGCAGATGCGCGCTGATGGTGATGATCGTTGTCCAAAAAATAAACTTCTCCTGTTTATTACTCGGGAACAAGATGAACAAGAAGCCAATCAGCGGTATTAATATAAAATATTGAAGTAAATAACTCATTTTTTGCTTTAAATAGATGAAAATTAAATAACGAATGCCATAATCTCTACTACACTATTGCTACGCATTAGGGTTCTGTATAACATGAATGGATAGGTTCTCCTTTGTTGCATCTATGATATGATTGGTTTTCATCTCATTCGCCGACTCAATCAGTTTTTGCAAATCATTGGCTACATTTACCTGCTTTTTGATCGGGTTATATACTTGAAATGCACCATTTTTGAAAAAATAAAACTCATTTGTTTCAGGGTGAATCGCTAATAAATGTACCCACTCGTTGGCAAACCATTCGTATAATTCGGGCAATACCTTAATGGTGTTTAATACGACCTCCGGGTAATGCTCTACTAAGATAAGCAGTCGAACAGGATCGTGTACTTCAATCATCTGAAGCGGAAGTCCGGGGCGCAAATCGCCATCACTACTATTGGATACGCCAATCAGCCCCATCACATTATGGGGTAGTTTGGTGCCAGCACCCAGTTTTTGGTTGTCAATACGAGAAAAGTAATATTCCAAATTGATACCTCCACACACCGGCGGTAGCGGCTTCATCACATTTAAAAGCAATTTTCCATCAAGGTCGGTACGGTAATCATACGAATTCATAAACGCCCTCCTGTCCAAAAATAAACCTTTAGTAAGGCTGCGGTTGCCCACAAAACACAATGCATTTGTACCGTGTCCGAGTTCAGGACGTGGCTCAAACATCGAAACCGACCGCTGACGAATAGCCGCCCTTATCTTGCGAATATCCTTCATTGTATCAATAGAAGCAAACCGCCGTGAACGCTCTTTCGCATTGAGGTCAAGTGCATTCTCAAAAGTGGCTTTGTGTTGTTGGTGCGACAGCTTATTGGTTACTGAAAGCAAGTCTTCATCATAATAACCAATGTCGTCGCTCGCAGTATCGTGCATGGCACCCACAAATTGTGTCTCATCGGGGATGTGTAGCCCTTTTTCGGATAAAATAGCGCGTACTTTGGGGTGATTGGCCATAAAAGCAAAAACCCGAGCATTGGTAGCACCTGGCCTTCCACTACACGCACCACAATCATGTGCGCCGTGGTGCGGATTGTTGGCACTACTAGAACCATGCGCTACAACATATACCAATGGCGCAAAATCATTTATTAACCCGATACCGCGCAGTAAACCTTCTACACGCACCACCATTTGGTCAACCGTAAAGCCCAATTGCAAACCATTCTCTATATCATTGGGGTTTTTATTCTCCACCTGCAATTGACCATACATGTTCATGTGCGAAAATGCATCCGAAATAGCAGGACTCATTTTTGGTTTGAAAATATTGGAAAATAAACGGAGTACAGCCCATACACCCATTGAAAGCGACAATAGAAATCCTTGAAGGAAAGTATGCGTCTTTTTGGTATATAATAGGTCGTGTTTGTGCTTTTCTGTAACACCATATTCTTTAATCAAAAATTGTGGTGTAACAGGCGCAGGACACAGTTTTTCATAAAACTTACCATGTTCAGGCTGAAAAAAGAACTCAACGCCAAAAAAACCAGGGCAACCATACGTCTCGCTTGTGGTATCGGAAGACTCAACATGTCGGCGTAGTGAGCATTCCCGCTCATCAATACAAAAGATAGCCTGAAAACTCTTAGGCAATTGAACCGAAGCGGTCGTCGGGTTTTCGCTCAAATAGCGTACCCCCGCCAGCACTTCATCGTAATAACTCCATTCAAAGGCATCTTGCCAAATTTTTAATACTTCTTCTAGTTCGGTATTAGCAACATCAGCAAATAGATCCATTGGAGCAACGTTTACTTTACTGCTCAATGGCGTCCAATTTGTACCCAATTGATCGTCCAAATTGTCCAATTCCAATAATAATTCAAAATGGAGCAACTCTTCTAAAGAGATCTTTTTGGGATACAAAATACTATGTGGGTTATCCTCAATGGCCGATACTATCCCCGACCACCCGCGGTGTGTAAACTGTTGGTCGAAGATATATTGCGTATAAAAAGTAGCATCCCCAACCACCATTTTCAACAAACTTTCGGTGGTACAGGTCGGGTCAAATAGTAGTGCTTTAGACCTTTTTGTTTTGAAAAAACTACTAAAACTATTGGTCTCTAACTTCCGGATGGCGGTCAATAATCCTTCATTTTCAAAAGGAAAATGCTCGATGGCAATACCTTGATCTAAGTAACTACAAAGAATCCTGAAGAGTAGCGGCTGTACCAAATTATCGAGGTCAATATGGTATGCCTCTTTCCAAAAGCGGCGCAGTTGGCCAATACGGGGCGTAAAACTACTGTCGTATTGTTGTTTTAATACGCGTTCTTTCCATAATGGTAAACCAGCAATGCCTTTTCGGTCTTCAATAACTTTATCGAGTATTTCAATCCTGATTCTACCTGTTTTATATAGATTTCGGTATTCTCCTACATTAAAAGTGGCTTGATGGCCAAATATTTTTGATGATTTAAAAATCGCACTGTAAAAATCCAACTCCTGAAAAGCGTGGAGTGAATTGTGATGAATAAAATCCTTGAGTGGCGTTTGACTCGGGAGATAATGTTTTAAATCGTGCAGCACTTCGTGGATATCAAAAGAAGTGTTATGCCTGTCTTTGACAGCATGCGTGTGATTTGCCATAATAGTTTAATGCATTTCTAGCGGAGTGCTAGAAATTGAAAAAAAGCCATAAAATCCGTAAAGATGATTAAATACATTGTAAACCAATATTAGGTTTATAGTGTATTAAAACACATTACAAAAATGAAATAAAATATATGGAATAGGTATTTCGTACAAAAAGAATATACAGTATGTACAATGGACAAATGTCCAAGTACTAAAAAGGGTACGAAATGATGGGTGTGAAAATTAAGAAAGATGTATTTTCCAGTTACAATACAATATATAAAATGGTAGGGAAAGACTAGATGGGATATGATTGCTGAAATATAAACCCGCTTCTGGAACAATAATAAATACGTTATCGGGCTGTTCTTTTACTAAATTGGAAGAAGAAGCATCATCATCTTCCCAAAATTGTTCTTCAAAATATAATTCCTCGGATTCACTAGAATTGTGGAGTAAATGAACATCAGTATAACCGTATAATCTTTCAATATTCAAAAAATTGTCGGCATTGCTTTGATGTACTCTTTTCTGACCGAAGACAGAAAAGAAAGCACCTAGGCTTAGGGCAATGATGAGTATTGTTTTATTCCGTGTTTGCACGTGTGCTAATTCTTTTGAATGCTTAAAAACGTTGCAAAGGTACTACTTATTTTATTTTTCTAATCTTTTTTAGAAACTTGTTCGTATTTCGTTAACTTTAGAGCGGTTAGTTTGAGTGTTGAGTAAATATAATATTAGTATAATTATAGGAGTGTTAACGTAAGTATGGTTAAAAAAACGTAAATTTGCAAAGTCAAACACAATATTTTCATAACTACCATTATCATCTATATGACAACTAATCAATTTAATATCCAAGGGCTAACAGAAGAGCAGGTCCTTTCTTCAAGAACACAGCATGGATCCAATACATTGGAATACAAAAAAGAAAATGCGTTTTGGGAGGCCATTAAAGGGTTTGTAAAAGATCCTATGGTGCTGATGTTATTGGTAGCCTCCTCTATTTATTTTGTGAGTGGAAAAATTGGGGACGGCATTTTTCTAGCCTGTGCTATTATATTGGTCTCGGGTATTTCATTGTACCAAAATTCCAGAAGCCGTAATGCCTTAGAAAAACTAAAAAATTTCAGCCAACCTAAGTGCAAGGTGATTCGCGCTGGAGTAATGGTAGAGATAAACAGCGAGGATTTGGTGGTAGGGGATAGTCTGATGGTAGAGGAAGGTACTTTTATCACTGCGGATGGAATTATTGTGCATTCTAACGATTTTTCTGTCAATGAATCCATCCTTACTGGCGAATCCTTTGCAGTTTTTAAAGACAAGGACAAAGACAAAGAGGATAATTTAATTTATAGTGGCACTATGGTGGCCAGCGGTTTGGCTATTGCTAATATAACCGCTATTGCTAATGAAACAAAAATAGAGAAAATAGGGAAAAGTCTCGAAAGTATTCAGGAGGAACAAACACCATTGGAATTGCAGATCAACAATTTTGTAAAAAAAATGGTAATGGCAGGAACGGTGGTGTTTTTGGTGGTTTGGGGTGTTAATTACCTTAATTCACGCGATATTTTGGACAGCCTCCTCAAAGCCCTCACACTGGCTATGAGTATTTTACCAGAGGAAATACCCGTGGCTTTTACCACATTTATGGCACTGGGTGCGTGGCGATTAATGAAAATGGGTATTGTGGTCAAGCAGATGAAAACAGTAGAAACACTGGGGAGTGCAACTGTCATCTGTACCGACAAAACCGGTACCATCACTGAAAACAAAATGAGCCTGGCCAAATTGTTTGTGCTGGAATCCGGAAATGTCACAGATGCCACCCAAGTAAGTAGCGATGCCGAGCAGGATTTGATTCGTATTGCAATGTGGGCAAGTGAGCCTATTCCATTCGATCCGATGGAGTCGGCTTTGCATGATGCTTATACCAAGTACGCCGCAGTAGATGATCGACCCAATTTTGAAATGATACACGAATATCCGCTAGGCGGCCAACCGCCTATGATGACCCATCTTTTTGAGAAAAAACAGGGCGGCGAGCGTATTATTGCTGCTAAAGGTGCTCCAGAAGCCATTATGGCTGTTTCAAACCTGACCGATACCGAGAAAAATAAGATTTTAGCCGCTATGGAAAGCATTGCTAATGAAGGCTATCGAATGCTAGGCGTAGGCGTGGCAGACTTTGAAGGCAACCAATTTCCCAAAACACAACAAGAATTCAAGTTTATATTTAAAGGCTTGGTGGCTTTTTACGATCCACCAAAGAAAAATATCCAAAAGGTATTGGAGCATTTCTATGCAGCTGGTATCAAGGTCAAAATCGTTACTGGCGACAATGCAGCAACCACCACAGCCATAGCAAAACAAATAGGATTTAAAGGCTATGAAAAAAGTATTACCGGCGACGAACTTATGCAGTTATCTGATGCCGACTTGAAAAAAGCAGTGATGGATACCCAATTATTTACCCGAATGTACCCAGAGGCAAAACTGAAAATTATTAATGCGCTCAAAGCACAAAACGAAATAGTGGCTATGACTGGCGATGGTGTCAACGACGGACCTGCGCTTAAAGCCGCGCATATTGGTATTGCGATGGGAAAAAAGGGTACCGAAATTGCAAAACAAGCCGCTTCCCTTATCTTATTGGAAGATGACCTCTCTAAAATGGTGGATGCGGTGGCTATGGGGCGGAAAATTTACACCAACCTCAAAAAAGCGATCCAGTATATCATATCTATCCATATTCCAATTATCCTTACAGTATCGTTGCCGCTGTTTCTTGGATGGATTTACCCCAATATCTTTTTCCCGAGCCATATTATATTCTTAGAACTCATAATGGGGCCTACCTGCTCGATCATTTATGAAAATGAACCTATCGAGAAAAATGCTATGAAACAGCAACCGCGCCCATTTTCCGCTACTTTTTTTAACTGGAAAGAACTGACAACAAGCATTATACAAGGTTTGATGATTACGGCAGGGACGCTCGCTTGCTACCAATATGCAGTGCAATCGGGCTATAATGAGTCTATTACCCGCGCTATGGTCTTCGTCGTACTTATTTCGGCCAATATTTTTTTAACGCTAGTGAATCGCTCCTTCTATTTTAGTATGTTTACTTCGATGAAAAACAAAAATAACCTCATTGTATTCATTATAGGTATCACTATCGCTATTGCGGGGCTATTGTTATACATAAAACCGTTAGCTCATTTCTTTCAATTTGAATCTTTAAACCTATCACAGTTAATCGTCAGCAGCGGTATTGGATTGTTTTCTGTAATTTGGTTTGAAGGCTATAAGTGGTATAAAAGACGAATTGCAAAATAATATGGCGTTATTTCTGCTGTTTTAATGGATAAAAATGCAAGAAAAATGACAAATAGGTAGTTAGTTGCTAAAATTAGTAGTCGTACATAGAATTGTAATTGTGAAGAGTTATACATTTGCTTCTCTAAGGAACGGAGTCGAAATAAGTTCTACCATTCAGGCTAAAGATTTTGGAGGCAGATAACTGTTTTTTAAGGCGAATAGTGGGGCTATTTAACGCAAAAAACGGGAAATATTTATGCTGAGCCTGCCGAAGTATGGCTTCAAAAGATTAGCATCAATGGTGGGAGTTATTTCGACTCCGTTCCTTGCCGTAATGCCGTAATGGTGCTTTTCATTTTACAAAAAATGGCTCTGTCCATACTATTAATCCTTAACTCGTAATGCGTCATTTATTACTCCTTTTTGTTTCGTTACCACTATTTGTATTTGCTCAAAAACCTAATCCAACGAGGTCTTTTGAAATTAAACTATCACCAGAAAACGAGGCTTGGCACCTGCTTGGCAATATGCGTATTTCTGATGCAACAGGATATCCAGCAGCGATTTATCAGGCTGGATATAACGTAAATCCTGCCAACCCTGAGTCTATGGCACGAACTTACTTAATGAGCAATCAATCCTTATTGGGATTGCGACCAAGTGATATCAATAATTTAAAACTTCATGCTATTCGATCCAGTCAAACAGGACACACTGTCCGCCTTCGACAAATGTGCAATGGCCTGCCTGTGAATAAAAATGCTGAAATCACGGTACATATCACAAAAAATAACGTGGTGGATTATGTGATGAACGGTTTCCAATACGGCGTTCAAATGGATCTACCTGCTACTTTACCCGTCAGTGCTTCGGAGGCGCGCCAATTGGTTGATAAACAACTCAACCTGACCAGTACAGTGACCGACGAAACCAACCAATTAATGGTTTTGCACCACGAAAACAAAAATTATTTGGTACACCATATCGTCTTTTTGGCAGAGCAGCCATTGGGTGAATGGGATGCTTATGTAGATGCGCGCACAGGCACAATCCTGAAATTGGAAGATGCCAGTTTGTATCACAAATCAGAACACGAAGAACCGAATATACCGGCGGCGACTAATATGTTGTGGGTAGTACCTCCTCCTGTAAATGGTTCAGGGTTGATTTTCCGACCTGATCCGCTTTCTTCTGCCGTAGTAGCCTACGGTGGTACTTATGTTGATAATAGTGATGCTACCAATGCATCTTTGGAAGCGCAGCAGTTTACAAATGATTTGTTAGATATTACCTTAACGGGTTCTACCTATTCGCTGGTAGGGCCTTATGCCGTGATTCAAGATTTTGAGGCGCCAAGCAAGGGTTTGTTTACGCAAAATAGTGCTAACTTTAATTTCAATCGCTTTCAGGATGGATTTGAAGCCGTTAATACCTACTACCATATCGACAATATGATGCGTTACCTTAACCTTACATTGGGGGTAACGATTATGCCTTATCAATACACCGGAGGCGTTCGGTTTGATCCCAGCGGCTTAAGTGGTGCCGATAATTCACATTATGTGGGTAGTAGTGGCAGGTTGGCTTTTGGCGAAGGTGGTGTGGACGATGCTGAAGATGCCGATGTGGTGGTACACGAACTAGGTCATGGTATCCATGATTGGATCACATCGGGTGGTTTATCGCAGGTGAATGGATTGAGCGAAGGCAGTGGAGACTACTGGGCGGGTTCGTATAGCAGATCAGTAGGCAACTGGGCTAGTAGTGATCCCGCTTATAACTGGATGTTTAATTGGGATGGGCATAATCCCTTTTGGGGAGGTAGGGTACTGAACTATACGGCGGTATATCCCGGTGGATTGGTGGGCGCCATCCATACCGATGGCCAAATATGGGCAACATCTATGATGAATGTTTGGAACGATATTGGCCGCGAAAAATCGGATAAAATTTTCTGGTTGGGCTTGGACGTTACCAATAGCAGCACCAATCAAAACGATGCCGCCAATGCTGTGTATCAAGCGGCCATCAATCTGGCATATAGTTATGCCGATCGTTTGGCCATACGTACACGCTTTGTTGCTGCGGGTTATACGATACCTGCGCTTCCTCCTGCCCCTGTAGAATTGGTTCGTTTTCAAGCAAAACGAGCAAGCGACGATGTACTATTAACATGGACAACTGCCAATGAGCAGCAGAACGACTTTTTTACGATAGAAAAATCATCCGATGGCAGAAATTTTGAAGTGCTGGGTGTAAAAAAAGGTGCGGGTACAACACAAGTGGAAAATAACTATTCCATGACCGATTTTGAACCTTTGGATGGTACAAATTATTACCGATTGAAGCAAACAGATTTTGACGGAAATAGTGCATATTCCCAAATCGTATCGGTACGTTTTGATGCTACAAATACCTTATTTACATATCCTAATCCCGCGAGCGAAAGCATCACCATCGTACATCCTGATGCCGCTGGAGTTATTTCTATTTATGACATCAATGGCCGTATCGTACGCACACAAATGGTGACCGAAATCACCCCAAAAACAGGTACTCTTGTCCCGCTTTCGGGACTGGCAACGGGTATGTACTCCATACAAATGGTTGCCGATGGGCAGGTATTAACAGGAAAATTTTATCGTTCCTCACAATAGGCTAGACTTCTATAAATTTATTAAAAACACCCTATTGATACTTGTGAAATGGTACAATAGGGTGTTTTTTTGCCAATTTTGTTTTATAACCGTACACTTTTATTTTTGGTAATTTATTTTGAGATTTGACATACAGTACAGATCCCCAAGTGTGGCAAGACCGGCCTTAGAAAAATGCCGTTTTTGCTTGAGTGGAGGCGGATGAAGCCAAAAAGTGTTTGAGCCAAACAAAACTGAAGGGACGCAGTCCCCGCTCGACTGTGCGGCGAGTTTTTTTTGG